>JAJFFG010000046.1 GCA_021776825.1 Planctomycetota bacterium | reverse complement strand
GCGGAATTTCCGCCATGAGGCGGTGCGAGGAGGCTTCGTCTGCTCCCGTTCGCGGGCGACAAGGCGCGGCACAGCGGACTGCCGGAGCGGCCAGCACGCTGGCGGGGAGGAGGTCTACCGTGGCGAACCGGACCAGCATGCCCCAAACTCACCAACGCTACGATTGCGAGTCTCATCCCGTACCTCCTCGCGGGAGGGTAGCCCGCGCGGATCGAGACTGCGTCAACCAACGGCCGCTGAGCCGATCTGCCTGCGTTGCCCGAGATGCGGAACTGGGTTTCCAGATGCGCGCGTAGTCGGTGTTTGGTTCTGTCCTGACTTCGTATCGCGGGGTGCGCTGCCGATAGGGAAGGCGTGGGAGCCCACCGCCGCCCCGAGAGCCAGGTCGTCCGGCCGCGCGTGCCCCGCACGTGGCGCGACGTCGCGTTCTGGCGGCTCCTGTCGAGGCACCGTCGTGGGCTGCTCGTGATTGCGGCGACGGTCGTGCTGTGCGGCGTCGTCGCATGCCCGCGCTCGCGCGGGCGAGGCAGCATCAATCCCGTGTCCGCGTGCTCCACGCTTCGCAACCTCGCGAGCGCGAAGGAGAAGTTCCGCGACCGACGCGTCGTCGATCTAGACGGTGACGGAAAGGGCGAGTGCGGCTCGTTCGGCGAGTTGTCCGGCGCCACGGCCCCGCGCGGCCGCACCGCACCGCTCAGTCCCCCGGAGCTCTTCGGCGCGTTCCGCGGGATCGACGCCTCCGGCATCGTGCATCGTTCCGGCTATCGATTCCGTGTGTTCCTACGCACGGGCGATGGCGATTGGGTCTGCGCCGACCCGCCCTCGAGCGAGATCGACGCGGACGCCGCCGAGATCGAGATGATCGCGGTGACCTCGATCGAGCAGGCGCGGCCGCACTCGGCGATGAGCTCCATCGCGAGGTGGGCCTCGCGGTACGTGAGGCCGCCGGGGACGGCGGTGCCGACGCCGGGGTCGTGCAGAGGGTCGACGCCGTCGAGGTCGAAGCTGATGTGGAACGGCTCGACCTTCGGGCCGGAGGCGATCGTGATGGCCTCGCGCATGACCTCGGACATGCCCTGCTCATCGATGTCCTTCATCGTGTAGACGCGCACGCCGGAGCGCTTGATGAGCTTGCGCTCGTCGTAGTCGAGGTCGCGGATGCCGACGAGAACGGTGCAGTCCGCCGGCACCTTGGCCTGTTTGCCGAGGATCTGCGTGAGCTCCTTCGGCCCCATGCCGAGCAGGGCGGCGAGCGGCACCGCCGTACCGAACCGGGTTCCGAATCTGGCAGGGTTCAATTCTTCGGAGTCGAAGAATCGAACCGGGTTCCGAGTCTCGTATCTCTCTCGCGCTTCGCCTGGCCAGCCGACGTGGGAGCGACGCTGGGAAGGGCGCTATCGCCGACACGCTCCGGGCTCGGGCCCCAGTATCCTGCGCATCGCGGTGCGGCAGGCGCGGCGGTACTCGAGATCCTGTGTCTGAAGGGCGCCTCGCGTGAGCGATGGCAGCGCAGATTCGGCGGGCGGGCCGATCGCACCCAGCGTGTGCGCGATCCTCATGCGCAGTCGGGCCTCGGGCATCACGACGTCCCCGAACGTCATGGTGGGCGACGTGATCTCCTTCCCACGTTCCCGCAGCACCCGCTGGAGTTCGGGCACTGCCGCGCCTGCACCGGGTCCGATTCGAGCGAGTTCCCGGCAGATCGCGACGGCGGTACCGGGATCGGCTGCCCGAAGACCCTCCACCATCGCGGGGACAGCGAGCGAAGCCTCCGGCCCGATCTCGCCGAGGGTCCGCCGGAGGAGGGACCGCTGCCTCGCGTTGAGCGACGGGTCGCGTAGCGCATCGGCTAGCGCGGGCACCGACTGAGGCCCGCGTGCGACGAGGACGTCCTCGGCCTCCCACCCATAGCTTCTGCGGCCCTCGGGCGTGTTGAAGCCCGTGTGGCCATCCCACTCCCGGATGGTGACGAGGTCGCTGATCAGCGCGTGTTCGGAGTCGCCGGCGAAGCGCGACGCACACCCGGAGAGAGCGCACGCAAGCACGACCGCGAGCGTCGATGAGATGCCCACACTGGACGGACGCGTCTCCGACTGCCTCACGGTGCCCTCCTAGTCGATCGTCAACTCGACGGGGCCATCGCCCACATCCACCACCTCACGAACGCCATCGCGCTCCACCCCGACCTCGTAGCGCCCGGGCGCAAGTCCGGAGAAGGCCTGGACACCTTCCGCAGGCACTCCGGCACCCGCCATGCGTCCGGCCATGAGCCTCGCAAGGTACCCCGCACCCTCGGGTACGACCCAGAGCCGCGTCCTCGGGGGCGCGTGAACCACGATGCTGCCTACGCCCACGGCCGCGGTCGCGGTCGAACCCGTGACATCGACCTGCGCCACAGCACCGCCTTCACCGAGGAGGGCGTAGGGGCCAGGAAGCAGGTCGGCGACCCTGATCGTGCCGTCGGACGGTTGCCCTACTCCGAGCGAACCCACCGCGGCCATGGGAACGAGCACGACGAAGCGGCCCAGACTCGTGCGATCCGGCCACGCGACGCGCACACTCGTTAGTCCCGGGCGGATCTCGACGTCGCTGGTTGAACCCGGCGCCACCCGCACGGCGACGTACGACTTAGGCCTGGGGCCGGTGAGCGAGAGGCCACGCGTCCCGGGCTCGACCCCGGTGAACTCGAACCGCCCCTCACCGTCCGTTGTCGTTTCGCGCACGCGGTCGAGGAACACGTCGGTGAACGTGCTCGGCGTCCCATCACCCCCGCGTAGTAAGCCTCGGATCACACCGCGGGCAGGGATCACGACGCTCATGGCCGCTCCGCGTGGGACGGTTACAGGGCCGCCGTCCGCGTGCCAGATCGTGATCCACCGCCCCTTCCCCTTCAGTTCGAAGCCGCCGTCACCATCGGTGCGTGTCCCGGCGCGCACCCTTGACTCGTCGAAGGGCTTGAACGGCTCGTCGCCCCGCGCGACGTCCTCCTCGCCGAAGAACACCAGAGCGTCCTCCACCACGTGCCCCTCCGCGTCCCGCACGATTCCGCGAACGTCACCGTCTTGCTGCAGGTCCAAGCGGACCTCGACGCGTTCCCCTTCGCGCAGCGACAGGACCCGCTGCGCGGACGCGGGCCCCGCTGCGACCATCACTTCGACATCGGCGCCTTCCGTGGAGTCCAATCGGACGAGAGCTTCCGTCCGGCCTGCCGGAGTGGTCGGCTGGATCCGCGCGACGCGCTGCCCGAAAGAGCACGTGTACTCCGTGAGCAATGCCCCGTCCGCGCCATCAGTGGCCGTGATCACGAGCGTTGCCGTGGCGTGACGCTGCACGACGAACTCGAGCCCCTCGGCTGGCGGGACCACCTCTCGCACGTCGTCCGGCCTCACCTCGAACATGGGATCGGAGCGAGGCGTCGGCTGCACCCGGCACGTCGCCACGGACGACAACGTTGCGCCGAAGTGGCCCTTGTCGTCCGTTGTAAGCTGCACGAGTCTCTCTGTCGGCGACGTCCCGGTCGCCTCGAACTCGCGAGCGTCTGCGGACGAGACCCACACCTCGAGACCCGCAGCGGGGCGTCCCTGTGCATCGACCACTCGCCCGCTCACGATCGGCACATCCTCCTGCTCGACCGGTGCGGGCGCCCCAGCGACGGCCGCTGACTCGGAGCGCGAGCGCTGCAGTGGGGCATCCGGGGTGTCTGCGTCGGCGGCCGCCGTGGCAAGATCGGCCTCCGGCGTGGGCGTGGGCCGGTTCTGCGGCCACAGGAACCACGCTGCGAGAGCAGCGACGAGGACGGTCGCGCCGAGGGTCACAGTCTTGGTCCCCACGATCACTCCTCCAATCCCGACTGTGGTTGCGCCCGCGGTTGGGACAGCGCCTCGACGAAGCCCCGCCCAGATCGCGAGTGCGCTGCAGAACCCGCTGCGTTCGTCACCGTGTCGTGCGTCCAGGCGCGTGCGCAGCACGCCGATCGCTCGTCGCGTTCGCGTTCGCACCGTCTCGACGGGAACGGACATGCGGCGAGCCACCTCGCGCGGGGGGAGGTCCTCGAAGTACCGGAGGAGCACAGTCGCGCGATACGGCTCCGGGAGTGTGAGAACCTCGTCGACGACGCTGCGGCGCAGGCGCTCCCGCTCACGGACCTGGAACTCCGAAGGGGCGCCTTCTGGCTGCGCTACCGCCGTCTCACGCGCGATGCGACGTCGGTCGCCGCGGAGTCGCTTGATCGCGAGGTTGCGGGCGACGGCTCCGAGCCACCCACGAGACCTGACGGCCTGCCCGCCGAGCGCCGCCAGCCATGTCTGCTGGACGACGTCCTCGGCGGCGTGCTCGTCCCACAGGAGCGAGCGGGCGATCGCGCGTACGAAGCCCCCGTGCGCGAGGAGAGCCTCCGGGTCGATCTGAGCGGGAGTGTCGGCCATGCGTTCATGAGTATGGTCCCCGCGCTCCCCCGAATCGGTTCACCCCGTTTCTCGGCGTCCAATCGCGGTGCGTCTGCCGTGCGCGATACCGAGATGGGATGAGCAGGCCGGTCCCCCGGACGCAGTAAGCGTCCGCGCTGCAAGCAAGTTGAGCGCAGTCACAGGCGCTCTGCACTGATCGGCCGCAGAGTACAGAGAAGGACTCCATCCCATCTCGGTACTCGGAGATCCCGAACCCGGCTCTACTCCTCGACTCCGAAGGTTCGAACCGGGCTCGGTCTCGCACGAGCGTTCGACCGAGTCGCTCGCGCGCCCACCAGGCGGCCGACGCGTCACTCCAAGGGGGTGACGAACAGATCGAGCGCTGTCACGTCTTCGTCGCGAACGACGACGTGGCGCTGCACGAGGGGCACGTACCCCGCGGGGTAGATGGCAACGTCATACTCTCCCGGCCGGAGCCTCACGTGCCCACCGGTGAGCCCGCCGCCGGCCATGGCGTTGGCACTCGTGAACCCCGGTGGATCGACTCCGAGGCAGACGATCCGCAGCCGGTGGACGGCCAAGGGCTTGCGATCGTGTGCGTCGAAGAGCCGGACGACGATCGCCCGGCCGGGCCGGATCGTGACGACTACGTCCTTGGCCCCGGCCACGAGGTCGGATCGCTGTCCGTGCATTGGCGCGTCCCCGTTGACGTCGCCCTCGTAGGTCACGCGCAGTTCGAGCGGGCCGTCCGGCGCGCTCGGCATCTCGAATCCCCCGTCTTCGTCAGAGCTCGCCCAGCCCACGCGGCGATCCCACGTGGTCTGGACGAGTTCGACCGTTGCCGAGTAAACGGGCTCGCCGTCGGCATCCACCACGCGACCGACCACGGACTCCCCCCCGGCAACACGACGTCGCCGGCGCCGAAGGACCCGTCCGGCTCTCTCACGAGCGCGTCCACGCGCACCGCGCCCAGCGACTCGTGCACACAGATGATCGCGCCGGTGTGCGGATCGGCCGGGACGCTGAAGCTCCTGTCATCCTGTGATCTGCTCCAGTTGTGCCCATCGTCCGTGTGCACGTTGACGCCCGCCAACGGAGCGCCCGCCCGGTTCACGCAGCGGCCGCGAATCCTCACCGCGCGCGTCACCCGAAATGCGAGGTCGCCCGACTCGACGTCGGCGCGCGAGAAGCGCCGGAAGCCAGGGGCGTATCCCGACTCGGTGCGCAACGCCACTCCATGGCGCGCGCGATCGTCGCTGAACGGCGGGAATTCGAACGCACCCGTCTCCGACGTGAGCGCGACGAGTTGCAGCGATTGGAAGTCGAGGTCCGCAGCGGTGAGAACCAGGCGCTCGTCCGCAATGCCCGCGCCCTGCTCGTCCAGGAGACGTCCCGCGATCACGCGCGACTGGTGGAGCACGAGACGGACATCCCGCGGCGGAGAGCCCGTCGTCGGCAGCACGTCACTGACGGAAGCCAACGCATCCACGCGGGCCGCAACGCGCGCGTCGCCCCGGTGGGTCGCGAGGACCCAGGCCTTCCCGCTGGACGAGGTCGTCTTCGCCGGAATCTGCGGACACGGGCGCCTGCGGCGACACCGATGACGCGGTCTCCGCTCTGCAACCGCGAACGGCCCACGCGACGACGAACAGGACGAGCAGCAGAACGACGAAAGCGGCACGCTTGGACACGCTTGCAGCGTAGCGCGAGACGACGGCGGCGTGGGAGCCAACCGGAATGCGGGACACGCTGAACTAACCCCACTAACGCGCCAGTCCGATCCGCGGCCGAGCGGATCCACAACAACGCCTCCCACTCGATGACGCGCTCGTCGACGAACTCTGCTTCGGCGCGCCGGGCCCGCTCAACCGCCTGTGGTGACGCGCCCGTCGAGCGCGGGAGCGGCGGAGGTCACGAAGCTGGCCGAGAGCTAGTGGGGTTAGTTCGGACTGGTCCCCAGTTCCGCATGCTCTCCGGTGTCGGAGTCGCCCCTTCGGGGATCGTCCCTGCGCTCACTCCAGGGTCAGCGCGAGATCGCTGCCAGAGAGCACGTCGTCGGCCGTGGCCCGTCGCCGAGTTCCACCGTGCGGCGCCACGAAACTCGCGACCACGCGGTACGCTCCGCCGGGCACGCCCACGAGCCGGAACGACCCGTCTAACGCCGCTTCGGTGCGGTCGATACGGAACCCGTTCTCCGCGTACAACTCGACACGGGCGCCGTGGACCGGACGTCCGCCGGAGTCCCGGACAGTGCCGGTGATCGGCGATCCACGGCGGAAGCTGACTGTGATCGTCTGGCCGGAAGGCACGACGCGCACCGGAAGCGGACGTGCAGAATTGGCGATCGAGCCACTGGACGTCCCAGGGCGGTCGATCGACACCCGGAGCGCTCGGTCGGACAGCCCAGTGAACTGCGCTGCTCCCTCCGGGCCGGAGACGGCCTTCAGCGGCTCGGTCGCTGTGCCCGCCTCGCCGATCTGCAGCAGGTGCACACTGGCGCCCCTGACCGGATCACCGTCGCTGGAGAGCACGCGTACGGCGAGCGTGCGATCGGCGGCAACGTACTCGGTCCGGATCACCACGTCCGCGGCCGGCGCGTCCACCTGCGCGCTACCCGTGATGGGGAGCCGCCCGCCAACCGTGCCGAGGCCCTCGGCGCGGGCGCCGTCCACGACGACTTGGTGGGTGTGCGGCGCCAAGCCGAAGAGCGTGAAGCGCCCGCTCTCATCCGTCGCGGTCGACGCCGCCTCATCGTCAACCCCGGTTTCGTACGCGCGAACGAGGACCCGCGGCAACGGCTCGCCGTCGGGACCCTCGACGCGCCCGTTGATCCGCACGGCCTCCGCGAGCGTCAAGCGCAGCTCCGCGCCATCGACGCGCAGATCCTCGGCAAACTGATCGAGGAAGTGCCGACCGTCCGGCATGCGCCACGGTGGCTTCACGCGCACGGTGAGCGTCTCGACCGAGAGCCCCGACAGGACCGCCCTGCCGCTCTCGTCGGTTCGGGCAGACTCGGCGTCGCCGTGCGGCGCCCACACCCACACACCGGAGAGTGGTCGCCCGGAGTTGTCCACGATCAGGAATTGCAGCCGGCCGCTCCCCTCGATTCGTAGGCGCGTCGGTTCCGGATCCGCGTCTTGGCCCACCTCGACCGTGGCTTGTGCTGACACGCCGCCGTGGGCCGCCGTCGCGAGCTCGTAGGACCCTGGCGCGATGTCGCGAAATGCGAATCGGCCAAGATCGTCGGTCGTCCTCGTTTCCTCATCGCCGTACCACCCGTCGAGCACGGTCGCAGTTTCCGCGACGAGCTTCACGGCGATCCTGGGGACCGGTGCGCCGGAGGCGTCCTCGACCCGCCCCGTCACCGTGCGCGAGGGAGGCAATCGGATGTCGCCGAGAGCGATCTCCCCAGCGCCGCCCTGGCGGGGCCGAACGTCCATTCGCAGCACACCGTGCCCGCTCGCGTGGATCAGCAGCGCGTACGGCAGGTCGTGCCGAAGCCCGTCCAATCGGAATCGACCACTCGCGTCCGTGCGCCCGGTGAGGACATCGATCAGTTGTCGCCGATAGCCGGTGACAGCGCTGATCAGCTCGTGGCTGGCCTGCACGACCACCGGGGCCTCTCGCACCGCCAGTCCGTCGGCGCCGAGCGCCCGGCCTGTCAGTGAGTCACCGACCACGAGCCCGATCTCGAGCTCTCCATCGCTCAACACCTCGGCCTGTGCGCGGCTGAACCCCCGGGCGGTCACCACCACCTCCAGACCGGGATCGAGACTGCAACCTGGCATCACGAAGCGCCCGTCCTTGTCCGTCGAAACGGAGTGGTTCCGGCGCCATCCGACCCCAACGCGCGCCCCAGCCACGGGAGAGTTCCTGAGGGCGTCGAAGACGCGCCCGGTGATGACACGTGCGGCGCCGAAGGACAGCTCGACGTGATGCTCCTCCCCGTTTCGGACGGAGACCTCCTCCTGCGGCGAGGAGCCCAGGAGCGGGTGCTCTGCCGCCAGACGTGCAGGGCCAGGCGGGATTCCGATGAGCTCGCAGCTGCCCGATGCGTCGGTTGTGGCCTCGCTACTGAAGTCCACAGGATCGCCGCTGCGCCCGCGCCACACCTCAACGCGCGCGCCACGCGCCGGGACGCCGTCGGGGCCGCGCACGGTTACGCGGATCGTCCCTCCGGGAGACAGGACCACGCGCACACGTTCTCCGGCCTGGCGCCCGGACAGTTCGACCGAGGTGAATCCGGCGGCCGAGACGCGTAGGCGCACCTCCTCACCACGTATCAGGGGGAGCACGAATCTACCGTCCGCCCCGGTTTCGGCAACAGGGCCGGGCGACTCCTCGGCGTTCAAGAGCAGCACGTCGATTCGTTGCCAGGGCCGAGAGTGCGTCGAGACGTGAGCACCGGCGACGGGACGGCCGTGCTCGTCGAGGACCTCGCCGAACAGGTCGGTCTCACGACTGGGCTGGGCAGCGACGGTGGCGGTCGCATCAGACTCGGCCCCTCCGACTGGCCGGCCGTCTTGAGGGCGGGCGTTGCGGCTCCGCCGCGGCGTCCTCGAGTCGACCGGATCTGGCGTGCTGGCGGTCGGTCCTGCGCCTGGTCTGCCGGCCCTCATACGCCTCGATCCCGTCGTGGCAAGCAACGCCAAGAGCAGCGCGACGCCAACGATCACCAGTCCCTTCTTCAGTGCCATGAGTGTCCCTGCGCCACGAAGGGCTGTGGTGAAAACGCCCGGTCGTGGGGCGTCCGAGTCGTGAAGGAACGCAGCGAACAGAGCCATGCGCCACGTCTCGCGATCCCCGCCGGAGCTCTCATCGAGCCGCTTGCGCAGCATCGCTAGCGCCCGCTTGGAGCGTGTCCGCACAGTGGACGCCGGCACACCGAGCATCCCCGCGATCTCAGTGGGTGATCGATCGTCGTAGAACCGAAGCACGATCACGGTGCGATAGGGCTCCGCCAGATCGCGAACGCACCGCAGAACGAACTCCTGTGTCTCGAGCCTCACAGCGCTGTCCAGAGGGCCCACCGAGACCGCCGCCGGGGCGGCCGCCGCATGTGCTTCACGCCGTCGGCGCCGCCCCTCGCCACGGGCCAGGGCTCGCGCTCGGTTGCGGACAGCGCCCGCGAGCCACGAGCGGAGGTTGCGCGGCTCGCCGCCACGCCCTGAGAGAGCGGCGGTATAGGCCTCCTGCACAAGATCGTCCGCAACGTTGACGTCCGCGACGAGGTGCTGCGCGAGCCGCTCGAGGAACGCCCCGTGCCTGGCGAGCTGCGCAGCGTGGTCGGAGTTCATGAGTCAACCATCTCACAGTACCGTTGCCGTGAGGGTCCCCGCCGTCCCAGGGATTCGACCCATCGGGTGTACGGGCGTGATGACCGAGCCAGGAACCGTTCGATGCGCTATCCCGAACACGCGTGCCTGGCACCTGCGTTCGGTCTCGAGCGACGAACGGTTCCTGACACCGTATGCATCGAGGTGGTCACCGGCGACGTGGCCGGCGGGCGCCGAGCTTCCGGGCGTCGCGGTCAACGGCGGCTCGGTGCGCGTTACGGAGCTGAAGATCCGCAAGCTCTGAACGCGTCGGGCCGCACGCGGTGAGGTCGCTGCTTGTTCCCCGTAGTGCTCGTGTTCTGCGCCGCGCCTTCGAGCGCGTGAGGAGGAGAGTGGCAATCCGCGACAGCCCGGACGAGACGACCGGCCGGATCGGCTCCTCGTGGATCGTGATCATGGCTACGACCGCGTGCGTGCTGTGTGCGTGGCTCGCGTCGAGCGCGCCCATCGGCGAGAGCGTCGACAACGCGGACGCGGCGCCCGGGGCTTCCGAGGTCGTCCATGGAGTCGAGCCGCGCTCGGAGGAGGCGGCGAACGCTCGTGCGGCTCCGAGTGGCAGCGCCCCGACGCCGACGCCGACGACCCGATCGACGGCGACCGGCGTGTTGGTGGAGGTCCTATCAGCAGCGAGCCTCCTCGATCGGCGAGATGCCGCCTCCGTCGAGCTGACGCTACCGACACGGGATGCGGTGCAATCCGCCGCGGACGCGGTCGAGCGCGGCCTCTCGCGATACTCGGATCCGTCATTCGGTGGGGCACTGAGTCACGTGACGATCGTCGGCGCTCTTCTCGTGGATGGGGTTCCGGCGGTGTACGCGTTCAGGGGGTAGATCGCGAGGCTGGATCAGCCAGGAGCGGGTGATGCGGTGACCGGCAGGAGCGACGGTGTCGCTCGGCTCTGAGTGGTGGCGCGCGTCGTTTCGACCAGGAAGTCGAGCACGTCGCGACCTTGCGCTCGAAGCGTCTCGACGGTGGTGAGGATGCGCTCCACGAACCGGCATCCCGACTCGCTCTGCGACCCGAGCGAGACCTTGCGCCACTGCACGGGTTTGCGCAGGCTTCGCTCGGCGAGATTGTTGTCAGGCGGACAGCCGGGGACCTCGGTGAAGGTCCACATGGACTCGGCTTTCTGGATGAGGTGCGCACAGAAGTTGGCGACACGGTCGTGCTCGCCCTCGGCGCCCTCGACCAAGAGCGCGACCATCGCCGCCCAGGTGGGGCGAAGGCGCACGCGCATGAGCGCGCGGTCGTGATGGTCCTCCTGGAACTCCCGGTACTCCTTGAAGGCGACGGCGATCAGAGCTCGGAACCGCTCCCCGAACGGCTTGGCGGCGTCGCCGCGCGCGATGAGCGCTTTGCCGTCTCGGTCCAGATGCGCCAGGCAGAACTGGTGGCGCAGCGCGGGCTGCGCGGCGTAGGCGACGTAGCGGTCGGTGACCAGCACGGCGAGGAGCACGTCGCCCAAGAAGCGCTCGCGCGCCTCGATGGTGCGGCGCGCATCGACGTTGAAGACGCGCAACCGCTCGGTCGCCGCGAGCCACAGCCAGCAGAGCTTGCCGCGCAGGTACCACGGGGTCTCGTCGGCGTGCAGCACCGTTGCGGCGCGGATGGCTTCGAGCGCGGCGTCGTAGCTCGGCTCGAGCGCGGCGCTGCCCCGGGCGAGGATGCGGCAGATGCCGCCCGTCGAGACCCCGAGCGAGAACAGGTCGGCGAAGACGCGCTTGGTCTCGCGGATCCAGAGTCGTCCGGCGCCCACCAGGTAGAGCGCGGTCGCCTCGGCGCGCCCGGCCTGCAGCAGCGACACCGCACACCGCCGACCCTTCGTCGCGGGTGAGCAAGATTCGGAAGAGCGCTCACGGCGAAGGAGTTCACAGTTCTCGGTGTTCGCGGTTGACGCCGCGAAGCCGCCGCGGTGGGATCGACGCCGCGGGGACAATGTCAGCTTGACGGACTCCCGGACGACTGAGTGGTAGGATGTCGATTGACGTGACGCACACTCTCTACCGCACGATGAAGGCCGACGCGGACGGGTTCCCGCGTACCGGCAGATCCGCGAAACTGCTCGGCGTACGCGTGGTCGGTCCGCACGCGGACGTGGTTCCGAATGCAGCTGGGGACGTTCACCCGGGCGGGGGCATGTCGGTTGTCGTCGACGACTTGTACTCGCTCGCGCCCCACCGCCTACCTCAGGTATTCGGCGGTTCGGCGACCGACACCCTCTGGGGAATTCCGGAATCGATGATCGCGAGTCCGCTTGCGCTCCGACCAGCCAGGCTGCCGCACATGCACGTCGAACCGCTCGTGACCATGCCGCTGCCGACCTTCGAAGTGGGCCTGGCGGCGACGCGCACCGACTGGAGGGCCGTGTGACCGCCGACGCTGATCCGAGCGAGCTCGGGCGCTATCTCGACATCGAACGCCGATTGTTGGCTCACCGCGCAGCCCGATGGATCCAGGGTGTTTCCGGGCCGGATCTGGACTCCGAGGAGAGGTTCTTCGACGAACTTGAGCTTGCGTACTCACGGCTCTCTGACGCTGCTCGTGCGGCTCTTCGAGAGCTTGTCATCCATCGGGCGACGATTCGTCCCGACGATGTCACAGAGGTGGACGTCGAGTCCCCCGCCCGCACCGGCCACGGATCGAGGCGACTCGCGCGAGTCGGCTGATGTTCCTGACCGCACACCGGGTTGAATCGACCGATGGCAAGACCGGCGTCAATGCCTACCTGTTTTTGCACTTCGACGATCCGCTGCCGACACTCGCGACCAGTGAGCCCGACGTCGCCTACACCGCGCAGTTCGCCGCGGGCACGTGTGTCGCGGACGAGGAGTCGATCCAGCCGGGAGGGAACACGGTCAAGTGCTCTCTCGACATAGCGTGCGCCGACGACCACGACGCGACGGCGATTCGCCGGATCGTCGCCCGGTTGCGAGATCGAGTTCGCGTGGAGCAACCGCCGACGCGCATCGCCGACCCTGACGCCGCCGCCATGTTCCGCGCCACACTGGACTTCGACGATGATGTGGACGCCCGCCTGGCCGCGCTCGACGAGTTGTGGTCACGCGCACTTCGACTCATCGACCAGGCGCGCGTACGGACGCGACCAGCGGGTCCCCTTGTCGTCTGGGTGAGGTACCGACCAGAGGGCGTCGAACTCTCGCTTCCGTCCGCGACGCGCGCGCGACTCGGTGGACATTCACTCGTCAGTCGCGTGAAGGCACTGCTTCCGTCCGACGTTGTCGCGCACTTCCCCGGGCAGGGAGCCGAGGCGCTCGTCGAAGTCGCGCAGGCGCTCACCGGGAAGAGCCGCGACCAACTTCGGCTGGCGGGTGGCCTCTCGTTCGTCGAACCATGGAACGAGACGGAGGTGCTGCGTTGGCCACCAGTGCGTGGTGACGACGAGTGACGTGTCAGGCGCGGAGTGACTCGCCATCCGATGCCAGCCCGAGAGCGGAGACCTGAGCGCGCGACATCGTCTCAGGCTCGCGTGTAGGTGCGGCCGCGACCTCTGATGGGGTCCAAAGGTGCCGTGGCGAACGGCCGCGGGTCACCGGGTCACATGCGAGACCATGAATGACGGCGGGCCCCGTCGGCCGGCTCAGTCCACGTAGATGCGCTTGCCCAGCGCGGACAGGATCAGCTCCATCGCCAACTTCGCAGTGCGATTCTGCAGGTCGAGGATCGGGTTGATCTCGGTGACTTCGACCGAGCAGGCGCGGCCGCACTCGGCGATGAGTTCCATCGCGAGGTGGGCTTCGCGGTAGGTGAGGCCGCCGGGGACGGCGGTGCCGACGCCGGGGGCGTGGAGGGGGTCGACGCCGTCGAGGTCGAAGCTGATGTGGAAGGGCTCGACCTTCGGGCCGGACGCGATCGTGATGGCCTCGCGCATGACCTCGGACATGCCCTGCTCGTCGATGTCCTTCATCGTGTAGACGCGCACGCCGGAGCGTTTGATGAGCTTGCGCTCGTCGTAGTCGAGATCGCGGATGCCGACGAGGACGGTGCGATCGGCGGAGACCTTGGGCTGCTTGCCGAGGATCTGCGTGAGCTCCTTCGGCCCCATGCCGAGCAGGGCGGCGAGCGGCATGCCGTGGACGTTGCCGCTGCGCGACGTGCGCGGCGTGTTCATGTCGCCGTGGGCGTCGACCCAGATCATGCCCGGCTGCACCTTGCGGCGCCGGAAGTGCGCAGCGATGCCGGAGAACGTGCCGACCGCGCAACTGTGGTCGCCGCCGATCACGACGGGCACGCGTCCCTCGTCGAGGACGCCCAGCACGCGGCGCGCGAGCTTGCGACATACGGACGCGATGTCGTCGAGGTGCTTGGCGTTCTTGCGGCCGACCTTCAGCGTCTCGACGGCGTCGTGCGCCACGTCGCCGAGATCGGCGACGTCGTCGAATCCCGCGCGCTCGAGCGAACGGTGCAGGCCCGCGATGCGGACGGCGGACGGTCCCATGTCGGTGCCGCGGCGGCCCGCGCCGAGGTCGAGGCGTACGCCGATGATGGAGACGGGACGACGGGGAATCAGTTTGCTGGCCATCGCGCCAGGGTAGCCCGCGCGTCGGCCGGTCGTTCGATCAGAAGGTGTTCCCATCAACAGCGTGACCGGCGCCGCAATGTTGGTGGGAACGCCTTCTCAGGCCGCGCCGAACAGCTCGCGGAAGGTCGCGGACTGGGCGGCGACCTGCGCCGGCGGGCCCTCGGCTTCGACGCGTCCGTCGTTGAAGACGACGACGTGGTCGGCCGCAAGCACGGTCTCGCGGCGGTGCGCGACGACGATGGTCGTGCGGCCGCGACCGAGCTCGGCCAGGGCCGCGCGGACGAGGCGTTCGTTCTCGGGGTCGAGGGCTGACGTCGGCTCGTCGAGTAGCAGGATCTCCGGGTCCCGCAAGACGGCGCGGGCGATGGCGACGCGTTGCCGCTCGCCGCCCGACAGGCCGCTGCCGGTCTCGTCGAGCACGGTGTCCCAGCCATCGGGCAGCCGCGCGACGATCTCGTCGACACGCGCCGGGGCGCCGGCGGCCTCGATCTCTGCGCGGGTCGCTCCCGGACGCGCGTACGCGACGTTCTCTGCCAGTGTGCCGCCGAAGAGGCGGGCGTCCTGGGTGACGAGCGCCATGCGACCTCGGAGGGATGCGAACGTGGCGTCGCGCACGTCGGTGTCGTCGAGCAGCACCGCGCCCTCGGTCACGTCGACGAGCCGTGGGAGCGTGTGGAGGAGCGACGTCTTCCCGGCGCCCGACGGACCCACGAGAGCGGTCGTCTGCCCGGCGGGGGCGCGGAGCGACACGCTGCGGAGGGCGGTGCGGCCGTCTCCGTACGTGAGCGTCACGTCGCGCCACTCGATGCCGCGCGCGAGTGCAGGGATCGTCTTCGCGCCCGGCCGCTCCTCCACACTCCGCGGCAGATCCAGCGTGTCGAAGATGCGCTGCGCGCCGGCCACGCCACCCTGGAGCCGGTTCGCGGCGCCGACGGCCTTGCGCAGCGGACCCCAGGCAGCGGTGAGCAGCAGGAAGATCCCGATGAACGTGGCGCTGCGCAGCTCGCCTTCCGTCACCAGCCAACCGCCCATGAGAAGCGCGGGCGCGACGCAGACGATCGAGGCGACCTCCAGGCTCGGTCCGTTGAGGGACTCGAGCCGCGCCAGCCGCTTCGACCACGCGAATACACGCTCGGTCACTCCGGCGAAGCGCTCCTGCTCGCGCCCCTCCTGGCCGTAGATCTGCACCGCTGGCAGTGCGCTGACGGTCTCGTTCACCCGCGTGAGCAGCAGCGCCCGCTTCTCGAGCATGCCCTCGGCGGCCTTCCGGATGCGGCGGCCCAGCAGTTGCGCAAGTGCCGCGACGAGAGGCACCAATGCGAGGGAGACGAGCGTGAGCTGCCAGGACATCGCCAACGCCGCCGCAACCGCGAACAGGAATCGGCCAGGCTCGAGAACCAGGATGCCAATGACCGTGGCGAGCGCCTTGCCCGCCATGTCGAGGTCGTAACTGAAACGCGCCGTGAGGTTCCCCAGGCCCACCCGAGCGAGCGTGCCCTCGTCGTGTTCCGTCAGGCGACGGTACGTGTCCTCGGCGAGGTCCAGCTGCGTCCGCGTCGTGACCAGCTCGACGGCGTACTTGTGCGCGAACGTCGCGATGCCGTGGAAGACCTTCATCACGAACAGGACGCAGATCAGGAGGCCCAGCAGTCGCAACCGGTCGCCGGCGACGATCTCGCCCATCCGCTCAGCCAGCCACGAGCCGACCGTCCCTCCCTGCCGGACCAGATCGAGCGTGAGGTCAACGCCGTCGGGCTCGAAGATGACGTCGAGCACCGGGACGATCGAGAGGAGCGAGCCCGTCGCGAACACCGCCGAGATCAGACCGAGCACCACCGCGAGCACGGCCCCCGCCCTGTGGGGACGGAGGTACCGCACCAGCCGTCGCACCGTGGCGGGGGCTGGACGCGTCGGATCGGAGGCGCTTTTTCTGGAGCCCATGCCGCGTCGCGTCGCCTACACCGGCAGCGAAGCCGCGCGGCGAGCGGGAGACCCAGAGTTGAGCAGAAACGCCCCCTCAGGTGGAGCGCCGGCCCCGGATAGCCGGAACTGGAGCCGGAGCAGGAGCCGGAACCAGGGCCCGACCCGGAGCCGCCCGTGAACCGCATCCAGCGCTACCTGCTGCGCGAGCTGCTCGCGTCGTTCCTGCTGCTGCTCGGCATCGTCACGGCGATCGTCGGGGCCGCGCTGATGCTCCAGTTCCTGCACAAGGCGCCGGAGCTTGGGCTGATCGCCGTCGTCCGGGCGCTGCCGTACGTGCTGCCCGAGGCGTTCCCGATCACGCTCCCGCTCGCCTTCCTGGTGGCGTGCCTGCTGGCCTACGGACGTTTCGCGGACGACAACGAATTCACCGCCTTCCGGATGGGGGGGATGCACCCGTGGCAGGCGATCGTGCCCGCCATTCTGCTCGGCGCGGTGCTCTCGCTCGGGACGCTCTGGCTGAACTCGGACGTGCTCCCGTGGGCGACCCTCGGCAAGAAGGAGGTCGTCCGCGATCAGATCCAACAGCTGATCCGCGCTCTCGAACGCGGTGCGTCCACCAAACTGACCCTCGGCGACAGCTTCCTGATGTCCGCCGAGCGGCGCGAGAGCGACGGGGCGTTCAAGGACGTCCAGATCACGTTCCGCGGCAAGGCTGACGAGTCTGGGAAGAAGAAGGGCTCCGCGGACCCGCTGGCCGGCGGCCCGTTCGACCTGCGCGCCGAGCGTGCGTGGCTCTGGCTGAGCGAGGACGGCGAGCTTCTGAACATCCGCCTCGAGAAGCTGCGCTCCGTGCGCCAGGACACGCGCCTGACGCAGGAGGAGGGACGCCTGGCCATCGAACTGGACCAGCTCGTGAGCGCGTCACCCCGCGAGAAGGCGAAGGACGAGGACCAGATGACGGGGGAGGAACTCCTCTACCGCCTCGCCCGCGGCTCGCCCAACGCCGAGCTCGTGCGCGAGTGGGAGGCCGAGTACTGGCGTCGCATCGCGATGGGCTTCGCGCCGCTGTTCTTCGGTCTGCTCGGTGCTCCGCTCGGTCTCTTCAGCGCGCGCGGGTCACGTGCTTCGGCGTTCCTCATGGGGCTCGTCGTCGCGCTCCCGGTCTACTACCCGCTGCTGCGCCTCGGCGAGAACCTCGCCATCGGAGGGGTGCTGCCGGCGCCGATCGCGATGATGCTCGGGAATGCCCTGCTCGCTGTCGCCGGAGGCTGGCTCGTGTGGAGGATCGTGCGCGTCTGATGGGCCTCTTCGGCATCCTCGATCGCTACGTCGGCAAGCGCTTCGCGGGCGTGTACGGGCTGTGCCTCGTCGGCTTCGTCCTGCTCTTCCTCGTCGTGGACGGCGTGAGCAAGATCGACGACTTCGTCGAGGGGGCCGCGCTCCTGCCGGAGGGCGAGTCGGTCTGGCCGCTCGTGCTGAAGTTCTACCTCAACCGGATCCCGGCGCTGACCGTGCTGTTCGCGCCGTATCTGACACTCTTCGCGGCGATCGCGTGCCTGATGACGTTCACGCGGCACAACGAACTCGCGGCCATGCTCTCGTCGGGGCGCGGCCTGCACCGCATCCTGCTTCCCGTGTACCTCGCCGCGCTCCTGATCACGGGTGTGCTGGTGGTGGCAGAGGACGTCGTGGTGCCCAGTTCGCTGCGTCGCCTCGAGGCGGTCGAGCGGCGCGTGAAGGGACATCGCACGGCGAAGGGTAAGTCGGTGCCGCACCTGCGCGACGGCGTCAACACGGTGGTCGCCTCCCGCTGGTTCCCGGACGACATGCGGCTCACGGAGGTGAGCTGTCTCGAGTACTCCGACCCGGGACGACTCCTGCCGACGGGCGAGTTCCATGCGCGTGAACTGCTGTTCCGCCGCCATGGCGGTCGCACCGCCTGGTTCCCGGTCGGCGGCGAGATCCGGCCGATCGAGAAGGACGAGACCGGACGGCTGCACGCCGCCATCGACCTGCCACCGGACGCGCCAGTCTTCTTCCAGTTCACGCCAACCGAGATCGACGTGCTGGTCGAGGACGACACGCGCTCGCTGCGGTCGTCCAAGATCCGCGAACTGCGGCGGCTCTACCCGGACAAGTTCGACGAGCTCTCGATGCAGCTCTACGCCCGCCACACGCGACCGTTGGCGAACTTCGTGCTGCTGCTCCTCGGCCTGCCGTTCGTCGCGCGGCCCGGTCAGCGATCGATCGCCGCCGGTCTCGGCGTGGCCTTCGGCTGCTGCGCCGCGTACATGGCCGTCGACCTCTTCTTCCAGGAGATGGGGGCGCGCGGTGAGCTCCATCCGCTTGTGGCGTCGTGGTTCGCTCCGGCGTTCTTCGTCGCCATCGGCCTCGCACGGCTGGACAAGGTCGTCACCTGAGGACACGGTAGGCCCATGGGCTCGCGCCAGAAGCGCCAATACGCCGACCTCTCGAAGCCGCGCACGCACTGGAATCTGCGTGTCGAGCAGCCGCAGGTGGGGCTACGACTCGATCAGTTCCTCGCCCTGCGGGTGCGCTGGCGGAGCCGCTCGCAGCTCCAGGCGCTGATCGACGAGGGCTCCGTCTCGGTGAACGACGCGCAGCGCAAGGCGTCGACGCGCCTGGCCGTCGGCGATCGCGTCGTGATCATCATCCCGGAGCCGCAGGATCACGTCGATCCGGGTGAGATCCCGATCAGCGTGCTCTTCGAAGACGAGAACCTGATCGCGATCGACAAGCAGCCCGGGATCGTCGTCCACCCGACCAGCGGCCACACGCTGAACAACGTGCTCTCGGCGCTCCACGCGCGCTACCGGAACCCGGGCAACCCGGACCTCGATCGCGTGCCGCACATCTGCCACCGCATCGACCAGGAGACGTCCGGCGTGCTGCTGTTCGCGTTCTGCGAGAAGCTGAAAGCGGACATCGGGATGCAATTCGAGCGCCGCACGCCGCGGAAGGAGTACCTCTCGATCGTGCACGGCTCCCTGAGCGAAGCCGAGGGCACGATCGATGCGCCGATCCTCCATCGTCGTGTCGGCTGGCCGCGACTGGTCGTCGACGACGAGGGGCAGCCGAGTCAGACGTCGTGGCGGGTGGAAGAGGACTTCGGCGTCTGCTCGCTCGTGCGGTGGTTCCCGAAGACCGGCCGCACGCACCAGATCCGCGTTCACGCGGCGCACATGGGACATCCGCTGCTCTGCGACGACACGTACGGCGGCACGCGGCCGATCACGCGCGAGGACCTCGGACGGGGCGGTGCGGACCTCGTGCTCGAGCGCGTCGCGCTGCACTCGACCCGACTCGAGATCCGGCATCCCCTCACCGGGGAACAGGCCGTGTTCGAGTCGCCGCTGCCTGCCGATTTGGCCTCGGTGGTCGCCGTGCTGAGGGGCGACGCATGAGCGCTGCGCTGACCCGTGCGCGCAAGCTACTGCGAGCGCGTCATCGTCGCCGGGCCGGCGTGTTCCTGGCCGAGGGGCCGCACGTGATCGAGGAGGCGCTCGCGGCGGAGTTCGTGCCGATCGAGGCGTTCGTCGGACCGGATCCCACACCCGCTGCCGACCTCTGTGCGCAGCGACTGCACGACCACGGTGTGCCGCTCCATCTGCTCGACGAGACCGACCTGCGCGAGGTCGCCGACACGACCACGCCGCAGGGTGTCGTGGCGATCCTGCCGGAGCCGCCGCCGCCCAATCAGCCCTTCGAGTCCCCGGGTCTCTGGCTCGCGCTCGACGCCGTGCAGGACCCAGGCAACGCCGGCACGCTCCTGCGCGCCGCCGAGGCCTTCGGGGCGGCGGGCGTGATCGTGCGCGCTGGCACCGTCGATATCTGGTCTCCGAAGACGGTTCGGTCCGGGCAGGGGGCGCACTTCCATCTCCCGATCGTGGACGACGACGAGGCTCCGCTCGCGGAGCTGCGGCGCTGTGGGGGAGAGGTCTGGGTGGCTGACGGGGCGGGCGAGTCGGTCTACGACACGCCACCGCGGCCTGCCCTCTGTGCGCTCGTCCTCGGCAACGAGGCTCAGGGCGTGAGCGAATCCGCTCGCGCGGTCGCCGACCGGGCGGTCGCCGTGCCGCAGTCGGGCCGCACCGAGAGCCTGAACGTCGCCCTCGCCGGCGCCGTGTTGCTCTCGTGGCTCTGCCGAGCCTGAGCCGACCTCCTTCGGACGCACGCCAGTCTCGATGCCGTCCGGGAGGGACTTCATCGGACCGACTCCGTCTGCCGATACGGAAGTGATCCCGAAGTCGGAGTGCGACCGGCTGCGGGCATCTCGCGTATGTCGGCAACACAGACCCCCTCCACGACCCAAGAGCTGCTTCTGCCGCCGTCGCTGGCCACCGTCCAGCGTCGCGCGCTCATGCTGCTCGAGACGGGCGCACCCCTGCACGCGGAGCTCGCCCAACTGGTCGAGGTCGATCCCGTCCTCACCGGAGCGGTGCTCCGCGCCGTGCGGTGTCCGCTCTACGGGCTCGACGAGGCGGCGCACGCGAGCGTGGCGCGGGCCCTGGAGCGCGTCGGCCGGCCCACGCTGCTGCACATGGTGCGCTCGATGCCGCAGGTGCACTCGCAGGGACGATCGCGCGCCGACGTCGAGAACGCCTGCCGCCAGCACGTCCACGGGCTCGCCGTGGCCGCAGCCGCGCGGTGGCTCTCGAACACCGGTGCGTACGACCGTCCGCAGGAGGCGTTCCTCGCAGGACTGCTCCACGATCTCGGTCAGCTCGCTGCGCAGCCCGACGAAACCGTCTCGGACATCGAGGTGCGCACCGAGGCGCTGATGCGGCGCTGGAACGTCAGTGCCGCCGCTCGCAACGCCGCCCGCTATCACCGCCGCGTGCGCGACGGGATCCCTCCGGAGTCTCTCGGAGTCGGCGGCAAGCCGCTTGACCTGGACACGCAACGGCTCCTGGCCGTACTGGCCCGCGCCGACCAACTCGCGTCGGGTTTGGGCTTCGACGACGGCGTCTACCTCCCGGAGCTGGACCCCGATGACGTCGATGCGTCGGCCGTCGCGGAGGCCATCGAACTCGAAATTGCCCACGCCGCCGGCCTGCTGGTGCTGACGTGCCACCGCGCGACCGACTTCGTCCGGGTGCTCACGAACGAGGAGCTGCGACTCGCAGAGATCAGCAGCGACGGCGCCATCGACGCGCCACGCGGTCCCCGCACCGCGGTGCAGGTTGCCGAAGTGCACCGCGAGCTGATGGCGATGCGCGCCCTCCCGTCCGTGCCCGCGATCCTGAGCCAGGGACTGCAGCGGATCCGCGACGGACTGGGCTTCGACCGCGTGATCCTGCTCGAGGCCGACCCCGAGGACGCACTCCGCCTGCGGGGCCGCGCGATCCTCGATCCGTCCGAGATCGAGTACGTGGGCGGCGCTCCCGGCCTGGAGCTCCTGTGCGATGCGCGCGGCGCTCTGTCGGGCGTGCTCGAGACCGGTCGGCCGGCGCTCGGTGCGGATCAGCTCGAGGATCGCGGCGTCCTGCAGACCCTGTCCGTCGAGGCCTTCGCCGCCGCGTCGCTCCGCGCGGGGTCCGCGTCGTTCGGCGTCGTGGTCGCCGATCACTTCTTCTCGGCCCGTCCGCTCACCGACGGCGACGCCGCGGTGCTCGGGCTCCTCTGCGACGCGCTCGGGATGGTGCTGCAGAACGTCGCCCTCGACGTCCAGGGCCGCAAGCTGCGGTCGCTCGCGGAGAAGGACGAGCTGACCGGCATCAACAACCGCCGCAACATCGTCAACCTGCTCCAGGACGAGATCGAACGCGCCCACCGCTATCGCAAGCCGTTGTCGATCGCGCTGATCGACGTCGATCACTTCAAGCTGTGGAACGATCACCATGGCCACCAGGTCGGCGACATTGTGTTGCAGGCGGTGGCCCAGCTCATCGCATCGTGCAGTCGTGAACTCGACCATTACGGTCGCTACGGCGGCGAGGAGTTCCTCGTCGTGCTGCCCGACACGCCCGTTCAGCACGCTGTGCTCTACTCCGAGCGACTCCGCGTGACCCTGGCCGGTCACGGCACGGACATGTTCCGGGCCTACGAGGGCACGAGCCTGGCCGCATCGGTCGGTGTCACGAGCCTCGAGGCTGGGGACACCGTCGACACCATGATCCGACGCGCCGACACCGCCCTCTACGCGGCCAAGAAACACGGTCGCAATCGCGTCTGCGTCGAGGCGACCAAGCCATTCCGGCCGCATCTCACCGAGGCCGCCACCTCCGAGATCGATCTCGACTCGTAGCGCCCGTTCGGCGCCGCGGACGCCCTGCGCGAGTTGACCTGCCGAGTTGTCCTGCCCGAGTCGACCGGGCCGAGTTGACGTGCCCGAGTTGACGTGCCCGAGTTGACGTCGAGCGGCCACGCGGCGGATCCGGGCTGGGTGCCGTCGGCCGCAGTTCTCGCGTTGACGGTGCGATCAGTGACATATATGCTGGTGTCATGGAGCGCACGACCGTCTACCTCGATGCGGAGCTCAAGCGGCGGCTCAAGTCCGCTGCAACTCGAACGCGTCGCAGTGAGGCGTCGATGATTCGCGAGGCGCTCGAGCACTACCTCACCGCGGAGGCGCCGCCCGTCCTGCGTCCGGTCGGACGCTCCGTGGACGGTGGGGTTGCCCATCGCATCGACGACGAGCTCGAGCGGCTCGGATTTGGCACGGGTGAACGGAGCGACCCGGCCGCCGAGACCTCGTGATCCTCGCCGACACGAGTGGCCTGCTCGCGCTCCTCGACAGCGGCGAGCCGACGCACGAGGCCTGCCGGGCGGCGGCAGCCGACGCACGGGGACCGATCGTCACGACCGACCTGGTGCTGGCCGAGACCGACTTCTTGGTCCTGCGCCGGCTAGGCGCGGCGGCGGCGCTCGCGTTCCTCGATCAGGTCGTGGCCGGTGCCGTGGGGCGCGAGCCCGTGCGCGACGACGATCTGCGGCGCGCGCGTGAGATCCTCGTGACCTACGCCGATCAGCGCTGCGGCCTGACGGATGGCACGCTGATGGCCGTCGCTGAGCGACTCGACACTCCCGTGCTGACACTCGACCGGCGGCACTTCGAGACCTTCCGGACGTCGAAGGGGGCCGCGCTGACGCTCGTTCCGTAGGTCGGCCTCGCTCCATGGCGTCGGGGGATGCGGCGCCGACGCGGATCAGGAGATCCGCCCGTACGGGTGGGTCTCCTGACCCACCCCGCCAGACCGCACCCGGGAGTACCGAGGAGTACCGAGAACGGTGAACTCTTTCACCGTGAGCGATCTTTCGGTCGTCCTCGGCGCCGTCACGTCCCGTGTCGTGAGCGGGCGCTCCTCCGAGATCTCGTGGCAGGGGCGAACATCCGCGCACGGTGAAGGAATTCACCGTTCTCGGTATCCCGGTATCCGTGAGCCTGATGGCAGAAGCGTACCGAAAATGGTACTGTTCTGCCATTCAGCCTCCGCTAATCTTGTGGCAGAAGCGTACCGATAGTGGTACTGTTCTGCCTAGGAGGAGGCGAGATGGCGACTTACCGGCAACTGTTGCGAGAACTGGCCGATGAGAACTACGGCTACATCACCACCGGGGATGCGGCCGAGCTTGGCGTGCCCGCAGTCGAGTTGCGCAAGCTCGCCGCCCGGGGGGCACTGCGCCATGTGCGCCGAGGGGTGTACCGCTTCGCCGACGCGAGACGCACCGAGCGCGACGTCTACGCCGAGGCCGTGGTGCGGGTGGGGCCCGACGCCTACCTGATAGGGGATGCGGTGTTGGGTCTGCTGGGCCTCGCCATGGTCGAGCCAAAGCGCATCAAGGTCGGTGTCCCGCGCCGCACCCGACCCAAGGATCCCGGGTTCGTTGACGTCGTACAGCGGGACGTTCCCCCCGAACGGCTCACAACGTACGAGGGCATTCGGGCGACCACCGTGGCACAGGCGCTCATGGATGCCCGAACCACCGTCATGACCGAGCGGCTCCTCGACGCCTTGGCTGAGGCCAAGCGCGACGGCTTGGTCCCCCCCGCCGAGGCTGCACGGTTGCGCCGGAGCCTGACAAGTCCGGTTAGACGTCGTGCGGCGAGCGGCCGAAAAGCTGGTAGTGCGCAGGTGGAGCGCCGCGCGGGGCGCGAGAAGGTCAGCGCATGAGCGAGCGGCGCGAGGCTCCTAAGCACATAGCTGCACTGCGTCAGCGGGTCGAGAGCCTCGCGGGCGGCGACCAGGCGCGCGCGGTCATCCTCCTGCGTACCATCACCACCGTTGCACTTGCTCAGATACTGCCGCCGTCGGCGATCAAGGGCGGCACTGCGATGAGGCTGCGGATGGGCGTGGACAACTCCAGGTTCAGCAAGGACCTGGACGTGGCCCGCCACGAGGGCCTGGACGAGTTTCTAGCCAAGTACGCCGCCGTGCTCCGGGGCGGCTGGGGTGGTTTCACTGGCGAGATCCGGCACAACCGGGCAGTGTCCCGGCCGCAGGGCGTGCCAGCGGACTACATCATGCAGTCCCGCGACATCAAGGTCCTCTACGCCGGGCGGAGCCTGATGACCCTTCTGCTCGAGGTCGGTCACGACGAACTCGGCGACACTCTCGACCCGCCCACCGCTCTCTCAGACGACATCCCTGAACTGTTTGCAGCGCTAGGGCTGCCGACCCCAGATCCGATCCCGGTCGTTGCCCACGATCACCAGATCGCGCAGAAGCTCCACGCGGCCAGCGGCCCGGGCAGCGAGCGCGCCCACGATCTGGTGGACCTGCAGCTACTGGAGGCCACCTGCCCCTTCGACGACCAGCGGGTCGGACGTCTCGCCGAACGGCTCTTCGTCTCTCGCAAGGGGCACGCATGGCCGCCGCGGATAGAGCCCGGGCCGGAATGGGATAGCCTCTACGCCACGAGCGCGGAAGGGCTCAACGTCCTGCCTGACCTGACCTCGGCCATCGCCTGGACTGATGGGTACATCGCTCGGCTGGACGCGGCGCGCTAGAGCTCATCGCACGCGCGGTGACGGGGAACATGGTCGCGCCGTCCAACCTGGTGTTGGTCGGTGACTTGCGCGCCGACGCCCGTGCCGCCCGCGTGACGCTCACGATCATCTAGGGGTACATGCCCGAGTCGCGCGGAGTCCGCTCGCACACCCGCTGTTGTGGAGTTCCCCCGGCTATGCAGAGCTACGCATAGCCGGGGGAACTCCAGTTGTGGCGAAGCGCGCCAGCCGGCGGTCGGACCAGCCGCAGCGCGCCCATCCAACTCAAGTAGCCGCTCAGTCAGCGCGGATCACGCCGGCCGGACCCAAAGCGCGCGCCGTCCGCGCTCCACCAACGAGCTCGTCGCCCTGTCTCCACGCGATGCACAGCTTGGCGTGGCGCTCGACGAACGCGACTAGGTCGGCCGCAGGACGTGACGGCACGAGCACGCAGAGCAGCGGCTTCCCGCGTTCGCGGAGCATCCACGAGTACCAGAGGAGTTGTGCAACCGCCGCCCGGACTGCCAGCACCGACGCGGAGCGCTTGGCCTCGAAGAACACGAGCTGCGGTCGGTCGAGCACCAGGTCGACGGGATGCACTCTTCCAGGTGAGAGCCCGCGTTCAAGGAAGCGCTGCGCGACCCAGTTCACGAACTTGCTCTCCCGACGCCTTCGTCTCCCCCGGCCCTCCGGCGAGTCGGCGAAGTAGTCCTCCGTCAGGAGGTCCGACCAGTTCGTGAAGTGGCCGCGGGCCCCGCGACGGTGTCCCTTCGAGCGGCCCCGGCCGCTGGAGATGAGATCGCGGATCAACTCGATCGCCGGCCCGTCCTGCACTTGGCGCACGGCACCGCGCCACCTGCCGACTTTCTTCCAGAACAGTTCCGGCAGCAGCCCGTCGCCGCGGCGCACGACCACTACCGACTCGGGCCGGACGCGGATGAACGCACAGAAGTCGTCCTCGTCGTCCGGCGCCAGGGGGCGATCGGCGTCGAAGTCGTACGCACTCGCTGAGGGACTGCCGCGCGTCACCGCGAAGGTCACTGCCCCGTCGCCGGGCAAGCTCGGCGCCAGCACGATCGCCCCACCGGGGATCTCAGCGGCCTGGTGGACGTTGTCCCAGTCCGCCTGGCCGCCGCCCTTCGCGCCGGGATCGCCAGACCGCAGCCGAATCCACGCGTCGCGCCCCTGGCGGAGGTCGTAGCCCGGCCAGCTCCAGCCGACCGGGAGCCTGCCATCGACGGCAAGAGAGCGGAACAGGACGGTTCGGATCGCCTCGAGTCGATCGCGGTTGGGCACGTCCTTCCGCGACTGATGCCGCACCCAGTAGATCGGAGTGTCGCGGCTCACGCTGTCGCCTCCCTTGCTCTAGGCGCTGAGCCCCGTCGGGGCGTTGTTGCATGGATCAGAATCCGCCAGCCTCGCCGCAGCGGTCAGTCTCTCCTACACGGCGATCGGAAACGAATCCGGCCGCGCGAATCCGGTCATCCTGTTGAGGATGTCGCATGCGAGCAACGCTTCGACCTCCTGCGTTCCTCGATCACGCGCGCGCAGCCGCGGACCGATGATTGTCTTGTAGCGGAAGAACGCGTTCTCGACGCGGGCCTGGCGGTAGTAGCCGGACTGTCCCGGCGACCGGTGGGACGCGCGCAAGAACCGAGGGGGTGCCCGTTCGGTGGACCACGTCAGGTGCGGCTATGGCTCGTCTCAGCCGCAGTGACTGGCTGCGCTACGAACCACCGCGATCGCCGCCGAGGACAATCGCAGTTCCGACGATCGGCAGGTGCACGACGACCTCGACGGGTAGGCCGCTGGCGGTGGCGCGGAGGATAGCAGCGTACGCGTCAAGTTGGCCCACGTGGCTCTTGGCTCTCACCAGCACGGCGTCGCGGCTCCCGGGGAACACCTTGTGATCGATGACCACCAGACCGGCGTCCGTCTCGAGTAGTAGGTCGATCGTTCCGCGAACTACAGCGCCATCCGGAAGCCGCATTGTCACGGGCCACTCCCGTCGCCACGTGGCCGCCGGCCACGTGGCGCGAACCCACGCTCCAAGCGCGTCCGACGCCTCGAGAAGATGCTCGGGATCCAGCGCCGACCGGACGCCCCATCGGCTGAGTAGGCCAGTTGCCATCGCAAGGCGTTCGGGTTCGGAGATCCCGGGGCGGTCGGCCGCCAGGAAGCCATGCACCGCTGAACCGAGGTCGCCCATGTCTGGCGAGCCATTCAGAGGCAGCCGCCGGCCGACGTCGTGGAGTCGGAGCTCGACCTCCTCGCCCCCGTCAACGTCCGACGGCTGGATGACCGCAGGCGGATGAGTGCGGACGCCTGTGGCCACGGGCGCCTCGCCGGCGGTAGGGGGTCGGGGCGGCTCCGTCGTGGCCGCAAGCTGACGAATTCCGACCTCCACGGCTCGTCCAGCCCACTGCGTTGTCGACTCGTCGTCTGTCAGCAGCCAGCGTCCGGCGTCGTCGTGGAGCAACTCGAGAAGGCCCGACGCTAGCTTCCCCGTTCGCTCGGCGATCACGAGACGATCCTTGGCTCGCGTCCAGCCGACGTAGAGGAGTCGCAGATCTTCGCGGCGACGCCGGACGCGTACCTCCGCCATCGCGGTGCTGCCGTCGATCGCGGTTGCGAACGCGTGCTTGGACTGTCGTCGGTTGAAGGGCTGTGGCCAGTAGCGAAGCCAGCGACCTTGAAGTGGGTCTCGCAGGTCGATGGCCTCGGCGTCGCTCTGGATCTGAGTCCCGAGGGGAGATGGGTTCCGGCTCTTGGACAACTCGGCAAGCACGACGACCGGCCACTCAAGGCCCTTGGCACCGTGCCATGTCCCCACATGCACAGCTTCGCCTGGAAGTGGCGCGCGCACGTCTTCGCCAGCATCGACGAGTGCCTCGAACCACCCGAGAAGGCCTGCGGGGGTCGCACCAGCGCCGGACCGGGCCGCGCGCTCGACGGAGATCGCGGCGAGGTTGCGAAGTACCTCCAGGTTGGCGAGCCGTCCTGTCGAGTTGCCCCATCGCAAGCACTGTTCGCGCACGCCAAGTGCGTCTACCACTGCGTCGAATGCCGCGAGCGTGCCCGTGTGCGGCGCGGCCGCCCGCGCTTCGAGCAGCGTCCGAACAGGGTCGAGTTCGCCGGAACTCGTGTGCCAGTTTGGATCCAGGACCGCCGCGAGCCACTCATCGCCGTCTCCCGGGAACGCCGCGAGTCGCGCGATTGTGGCGCGCGCGAGTCGATCGGTGGAGTCGCACCAGAGCGCAAGCCCGGCGGTGACGAGACGCGCTTCGGGCGTAGCGAGAAGGCCGGGCGTGGCGACGGCCGCGGGGATGCCCAACGCCGCGAGGGCTCCTGCAACCGAGGCACACTGGCCGTTCGTGACACAGAGCACGGCGATGTCACCGGGGCGCACCGGCCGTGTCCGTTCGTTGCCGTCGCGTACGCGCACTGTCGAGTCAGCGAGCAGTTCCGCCACGCCCGATGCCGTCGCGCAGGCGTCGTCGGTCTTGTTCTTCGCGACGAGGTTCCAGCGTTCGACGATCGGTCCGAGGCCATCTGGTTCCTCCTCAGACTGTGGCCGAAGGCGCACACGCGGCTCGGGTAGTCCCTGCGCCGAGAACGGGGGCACGAAGATGTCCGACGTGAGATGGACGAGCTCCGGGCGGCTCCGCCACGAGTTAGCGAGAGTGCGCGGTTCACGGCCCCCCAGGATCATGTCGATCGCGGCGTCCATCAGAGCCGGGTCGGCTCCCCGGAAGCCGTAGATCGCCTGCTTCTGGTCGCCGACCCAGACGCTCCGTTTGGCCAGCCCTGCGAGTTCGAGGAACATCCGCAGTTGAAGTGGGCTCGTGTCCTGGAACTCATCGACGAGAACGAGGTCGAGGCCGTCGCGAAGCCGCTCCCGCGGCCCGGGGAGTTGCAGGGCGCGCAAGGCCAAGACTTCCTGGTCGGTGAAGTCGACGACACCTCGCGCGCGCTTGTGCTCCTCGTACGCGCAAAGCGCTTCGCGAGCGAGGCCGAAGACGGTCTCGATCGCCGAGCGCGCGTCCTCGTGAAGGCGAGGGTGGCGGTGGAACGACTTGGCGGCCTCGCGCGCAGGGTCTGCGAGTGACTCAGACTTCTTGGCAACCGATAGCCGGGACGTCGCCAGCCCGGCCCACTCGGACCAGCGCAGCGTCGATCCCGCTTCGAGATGACGTAGAGCGGCCTCGGCAAATGCAAGTGCCTTGGCCGTCTTCTCCGTGCCGTCCACCGCGGTGTCCACGTTGTTGATGAACTCTCGAAGCGCGCTCTGGAGGCGCCGATCGAGCTGCTCGGCGCTCTCCTGCACGGGTTCAAGGAGCTCCCGGAACGTCTCCCAACTTCGGCGAGCGCACTCCTTTAGTTCCTCCGGAGCTATCTGATTCGAGCGCGCCAGGTCTACGACCGCCTTCACGTCCGTTCGCCAACTCCACGGATCACTGGCGGGTCCGAGCCGCTCAGCCAGCAGCGCCGCATCCGACGCGCGGTCGGTCCCTGCCATGCGTGAGATGGACTCGGCAAGTGCGATCCGCGAGGCGACGTCATCAAGTACGTCCAGGCGTGGCGGAAGTCCGAGCTCGAAGGCGGCATCCGCCACGATCCGCCCGCACACCGCGTGCACGGTTCCGATCCGAGCCGCGTCGAGCCCCTGCGCCTCGGCCTCGAGACCAGAGGACAGGAGCCGCGTGCGGACCCTGGCGTGGAGCTCGGCAGCCGCCTTCCGGGTGAAGGTGGTCGCGATGACAGCCTCCGGCCGCACATCATCAACTCGGACCGCCCCCTCCAGGATCTGGGCGAGCTTGTACGTCTTCCCGGTCCCAGCACCTGCGGTGAGGATCTCGATTGTGCTCACGACCCGCCTCCCCCGACACGACCACACAGCGGCGACATCGAGCACCAGCGACACGGGGCTGCGAGGACGAGCTCGCCATCGGGCTCGACCGACGAAGCCGAGGGGACAACCACGCCGTCTTCGTCGGGATTGCCAGGAGCGAGAAGCACGCCGGCGCGCAGTTCGGCCTGCCGCGCCGCGTACGCTTGCTCAAGCGCCGCCCACGTAACCGCGGGTCCCGGTCCGTCAACGCGAACGCAGCCGGGGAACGCTTCGGGATCGTTCGCGAGCAGCCGTTGGTCCGCCAGAGTTAGGTAACCGACGGCCGGGAATGCGATCCCGCGACCGACGAGGCGCGAGTACGAGGCGAGTTGGTACGCCGTCCCCTTCTCAAGTTCGCCTCGCCGGTACGTAGCTCCGCTCCACTTGAAGTCGACGACCGCCGCGGGTTCGCCGAGTACGAGGTCCGGCTCGCCTCGGAGCGTGGTGCCGAGCCCTTCAGTCTCGATGGCGGTCTCGACGGCGATGACGGTGCGCGGACCTGCCTGGAGGAACGCGAACAAGCGCGCCGCCGCCAGTCCTGTGACGACGCGCGCGCGCGCGCGCTCCGCGTCGGCTCCGGGGCGGAACAGAGGCGCGGCCAGGCGTGGCCCTTCGGTGTCGAATAGACGGTTCGCCTCCTCGGCCGCGTTCTCGGGCGTCCATTCCCCGTCTGTGAGCACGCGTCTCAGGATCTCATGAGCGAGACGTCCGAGCAGCGCCTCTGCCTCCGGCAACATCGCCGTGTCTCCGCCGCGGATGCCCGCGACGTACTCGAGTACCCACTTGAGTGAGCAGCCGACGAGTGAGCCGGCTCCGGTCGGCGACTCGGTGGTGCGCACCGGGTCGATACTCCCAGCTCCAACTCGCCACTCCCGTCGCGGGGCCGGCGGCAGCGCGAGATCCGCACGAACACGTGGCGGGGTTGGGCTCCCAGGGAACCCGACCTCAAGCACGGATGCGCGCCGCGGGTCGTCGATCCTCGCGCGCACCTCGTCCCACAGCGCGTGTGGATGCTGGTCGTCGCCGTTCTCGCCGTGATACGGACAGACGCAGAGGAGCGAGTGCGTCGCCGACAGGTGCGGTCGCCGCGCCCGCTCCGCGGCATGGCGCGCCTCTGTCGATGGGTTGCGGAGTCGGAGTCCGGCGTCAGCGAACGCGCGGCGCTCGGCGGCGTTGAGGGGGACCGGTGGCGGTGTGAGGGGCGCGCCTCGGGCGAAGTTCCACCACACGACTCGGCGCGCGGGACCGACGACTGCGCCGGGTACGGCGACCGCGGCGAGCCCTGCCTGGGCTGCGTGGCGAGGACTCCCGGCGACGGCGGACGTCGCGTCCTGGACGATGCGTTGGAGGATCGGCCCCTCGAGGGGATCGATCCCGAGATGATCGATGTACGTCGAGAGTTCCGCGCACTGGGCGAGTGCGACACCGAACTTGGCAGCGTCGCCGCTGCTATTCGCCATGCGCCCGTGAAGCCAGCGCTCGACCAGCGCAATGCGGCGGCGAACCTCCGCTACCGGAATCCGCTCTCCGATCGCGGACGTCCGGAAGATCGCCGTCACGCGTTCTTCCACGCGTCGACGTCGCTCCTCGTCATCAATGGAGGCGAGTCCGTCGGCAAGCGCCTCTCGCCAGACGTCGCTGTCGACGGCCGGCCACCCGTGGAGAGACCGCGAGAGGCGTCTCGAAATACTGCGGGGCACGGGACTCGCGTCGAGCACGAGGAGTTCGAGCGCGCGCTGCGGATCCGGTGGGGACCAGCCCATGGCAAGCACGAGCGGCAGCACTTGAAGAACGGCGTTATCGAGAGCTGGCGCCACGCCGCCGAGAGTTGGCAGACCGTGCCGTCGTAGCGCGCCGTCGAGTACCGCGTCAGCTCCCACCACCACCACGCCGCCGCGATCCTCAAGGCACGCCAGCCATGCGGCGACGTCGTCTGCGGCTTGCAGATAGCCATGGGAGCGAACGAGTTGCAGTGTGCCGTCGCCCCCCGGTGCGAACTGATCACTCCGGGACGCACCGAGATCGCCGCGGGCACTCGTCGCCGTCACTGATCTCTCGCGGATCGTTGTCCCGCGCGCGGCGAGACCGTCGAGAACTCCGTCCCATCCAGCCGCGCGCATCGTACGTGCGTCGAAGAGTTCCACCGTCTCGATGTCGGCTCCGCGGCGCGCGAGCGCAGCGACTAGCGCAGCCACTCGATCCGGGAGTCCGGGAAGCAGATCGACCATGAGCTCGGCGAGCGCGCTCCAGCGAGATCCTGCGGACTGGCCTCGCCAACCGCCGACGAAGAGTTCGTCGCGCCACGCGAGGAGCTGCCGTGCGACGGCCGTCGGATCGGACTCCGCAGAGCGTGACCAGAACCCATCGGCAGACCGGACAGCGGGCACCAGCGCCGCCGCGCGGACAGCGTCGGAGACGTACTTGCCGCCGAGCCCGAGCGCCGTTTCCAGAATCCCGACGAGACCGAGGGGCCCGACCCAGGCCTCTCCGGCGACCGCGTCTCGCCCACCAAGTGGACCCGGCCAGACGCCGTGGTCGAAGTCGACGCCGACGACGAGCTTCATTCGTGCTTCACCCCTGGATCATGCACGCACGTGGCTCCAAATGCGCGGCGATGGGACGCTCGGACAAGTGTATCCGTAGCGTTGGATGTTGTTGGAATACGGAGTGGAATACGGAGAACGGTGAATTCCTTCACCGTGCGCGTTCTTTCGCCCCTCGCGCGGTGTTCGCGTCTCAACCACCGTGCGTGCGGCCGCGACCAACGCTGATGCTTCAGTCGTGCTCGAGGATCTGACAGCGCAGCGCCGCAACATGCACCGCGTAGTCGGGGTCCTTGGTCGTGCCGAGACCGGTGAAGGAACTCAGCCGTCTCGGTGTTCTCGTGCCTTCGGTCGATCTCCTCGGCGCACCGATGCGTCGCCGCCACAGCGGGGTGGGTCAGGAGACCCACCCGTACGGAGTCCGGGAGGAGGGAACGCGGAGCGCGGGCGTCAGCCGGAGCGGAGGGCGGATGTCCTGATCCGCCCCGGCGACGCATCGCGCGCCGCTTCGAACTCGAATTGTGCACCCGGTCGGACGGCGGCGCGTCGAGACTCGATGGACATGGCATTGACTGGCCTCGTCCTTCGCGTGGATCGCAAGCGCGTGGTCGTCGAGACGAATGACGGGCGCGTGCTCTTCGCGCAGTTGCGCGGCACGTTCCATCGCGGCCGAGGCCGCGCGAAGAGTCCGGTTGCCGTCGGTGACGTCGCGACCCTCGACGAACCGTCTCCGGACGACGTGGTGATCGCCGCCGTCGCCGAGCGCCGCAGTGTGCTCATGCGCCCGGAGGTCGTCGGTCGCTGGCGCAACCAGGTGCTCGTGGCCAACGCCGACCGAGCCGTGCTGGTGTTCGCGTTCGCGGACCCGGAGCCGCGCGGCGGGCTCGTCGACCGGCTGCTCGTCGCGTGTCACGCGGGCTCAGTTCCGCCGCTGCTCGTGTTCAACAAGACCGATCTCGAGGCGAGCGACGAGACAACCGCCTTGGTGGAACTCTACGAAGGCCTCGGCTACGAGGTGCTGCGCACGTGTGCCGAGACCTGCGAGGGGATCGCTCCGCTCGTCGAACTCCTGGCGGGACGCTGCTCCGTGTTCGCCGGACCGTCCGGCACCGGCAAGTCGTCACTGATCAATCGCGCGCTGCCCGGCGTGGAACTTCGGATCGGCGAGATCAGCCGCGCTACCGGCAAGGGAAAGCACACGACCACCGCGGCCCAGCTCGTTCGGATCCCGGACGACGAGGGCCACGTGATCGACACGCCGGGTGTGAAGGAGTTCGGGCTGATCGCGATCGAACCGCGCGAGCTCGAACTGAACTTCCCCGAGTTCCCCGTACCGGCGCAGTGCCGCTTCGACGACTGCGCACACCGGAGCGAACCGGGCTGTGCGGTCGACGCCGCCGTGACGTCCGGCGACGTCGCGCGCTCGCGCTACGACAGCTACCTGACGTTCCGCGAGGAGTTGGAACAGGCCTCCGCGCGCTACTGATCGTCGGAGGGCGCGAGCTCCTCGAACGCGTGGGTCGGACTCCCGCCCCACATCGGCCAGCCGTCGGCACGGAGGTCGCCTGTCTCGATTCCGAGGAGCCGTCCGTCCGTCGTCATCGCGTAGAGCTTCGACGCGTCGAGGATGAACCCGCTCGCGAGCTGCGCATCGATGTCGAGGGCCCACACGATCTCGCCCTGCGTGACGTCGATCGCCCGGACCTGGCCCTGGCTCGTCGCGACGACGACGGTGTCGCCCGCCACGACCGGAGACCCGGAGAACGGATGGTCGACGTCGATCTCCCACCAGGCCTGCTCGGCGCCCGTGACGCGATCGAACACGCGCAGCGTGCGCCCTTCGGCGAGCACCAGCCGTTCGGCCGCGACCACCGGACGCGAGGCGTCCTTCCAGAAGCCGCCCTCGCCGTTCTGGGAGATGGCGGACCGACGCACCCGAGGAGGACTGGGTTGAGCCGTGATCGGCTGGGCGTCGCGCGAGCTCGGCGTGATCGCGGCATCAGCGAAGCGACGGAACCCCGTCTCCGGGTGGTAACTCTCGATCGCCTCGCGACCGACGACGAACAGCCCCGACTCGTCGAGCCACGGTGCGCTGCGGGCGCCGCAGTTGTGCTTCCAGCGCGTCTCGCCCTTCTCCGTGTCGATGCAGAAGACCGTGCCCAGCCGTGTCGCGACGAACGCGCGGTTGCCGCTGACCACGGGCCCGCCGAGCGCCTCCGCGTCGATCGTCACGTTCGCGAGGATCGTCCCGCGACGCGGGTCCATGACGGTGAGTGCCGGGAGATTGGCGTCGACCTTCGCTTCGTGTCGCGAGGGGCGCGTCGAGAGGACGGCCGTCTCTGTCACCGCGGGGATCGCCTCCACGTGTCCTGCCAGATAGCGCGACCAGACGCGGTTCCCGGTGGGGCCGTCGTACGCGTAGACCGTGCAGGACTGCGTGTTGAAGTAGACGCGGCGGTCCCGCACGACGGCGGGCGTCGGTCCGGCGTCGGCCAGCGACCTGCGCCAGGCCAGTCCTCCGGTGTCCGCGTGCATCGCGAAGAACTCCGACGACTCGAGCGGTCCACCGACGTAGATGCGCTCGCCGTCGGTGGCGGGAGTCGGCCAGAGCGCGCTCTTCATCTTGCGCGTGCCGAGTCGCACGGCCCAGCCCTTCGCACCGCGCAGCGGCTTGGCTCGGTACCGCTGACCGAGCTTGCCGATGTCGACGTCGAAGCGGACGTCCGCCGGCGTCGTGAGGATGCGCATGTCGAGGTCCGAGGCGGGAGCCGCGTCCTGGGCGTGGGCGGCACGGTCGGCGGCCACAGACACGGCCACAGAGACAGCCACCGCGACGGTCAACGTGAGCAGCGCGCCCATGACGGCGCGACGGACCCTCGGCGGGTGGATCGACATATGTGTGTGCTCCCGCGTCCCCCGACCCTTCCGATCCTAACCCGCTTCGTCAGGTCCGTCGGGGGCTTGCTGTGCGATCATGCGGCGGCAAGGAGGGACGCCGTGGACAGTGCCACCATCATCGGGATCGCGCTCATCTGCGCCGGTGTGGCGGATGTCGCGGTCGGAACGTTCGTCGTCGCTCCGCGCGCGCAGGACCCGGCGCAACGTCGCATGCTGACGCTGGCGTTCATGATGAGCGGCGTGCTCATGGTCGGTCTCGGTGGGGCGTTCCTGATGGGGATGATCCCGATGGACGCCGGCGCACCGTAACCGGGGTAGCCCTCCCGTTGTCAGTCGAGGCCGTCACGCTCCTCGGATTCGTCGCCGCCAGCGCCGTCTTCTGGCTGCAGTACTGGGATCTCAAGGATCGCCACCGACCGGAGCCGCGTCGCTTGCTGGTCGCCGCGTTCGCGCTCGGCCTCGGTGCGGCCGGCGTCGCGATGGCGCTGTTCCAACTCGTCGCGCTGCTCGGCGGCCCGAGCGGCCCAGGATTCACCCCGGCTTCGACGGCGATGTTCTGCCTGCTCGTCGTGGGACCGGTCGAGGAGGGCGCGAAATTCCTCGCCGCTCGGACGGTGGTCTTTCGGTGGTCCGCGTTCGACGAGCCCATCGACGGCCTGGTCTACGGCGCCGCAGTGGCGCTTGGGTTCGCCAGCGTCGAGACGCTGCTCTACCTCCCGCACCTGCCCCTGAACGAGGGCGTGGCGCGGACGCTCGCCGCCCCGTTCACGCACTCGCTCTTCGCCGCCGTCTGGGGCCTGTCCGCCGCGCGCGGACTGCTGATCGCGCGCACTCGATTCGCGCGCTGGGGCTGGCAGATCGGCGGACTGCTCGCCGCGATGGCCCTCCACGGCCTCTACGACTGGGTCGTCCTGGCGTACGAGGCCACCGTCATCGCCGCTGTGATCGTCGCGCTGCTCTGGGTCTTCGTGATCGCCTGGGCGCGCCGTGCGTTGGGCGAGGTCGCCGTCCGCCGGCAGCAGTAGCCTGCCGGGTTCCCGATGGTCCAGAAGAGCCTCGTCTCCGTCTGTCTGCCGATCCCCGTTCCGACGGCGTTCACGTATCGCGTGCCGGAGGAGTCGCGCGAGGGGCTCGTTCCAGGTCGCCGCGTGCGCGTGCCGTTCGGCAAGCGCGACGTCGACGGGTGGTGCGTGGGGTTCCCGGATCGGCTCGAGGCGATCGACGAACGGGGGCGTGAGCGCGATCTGAAGCCGATCTCGGCCGTGCTCGACGACGGCCCGCTGCTGGATGGTGCGATGCTCGATCTCGCCTCCTGGATCGCCGACACCTACGCGTGCTCGTGGGGCGAAGCGCTGTCGGCCTGTGTCCCCGCGGGAGTCCGTAGCGGTGCCGACAGCGCGACCGTGCTCTTCGCTCGCCTCGCCGTCGATCCGGACGCCGCCCGCGTCGAGGCCGCGGGGCTGGCCGAGCGCTTCACGAAGCGCAGCCGTGTGCTCGCCATCCTGTTGGAGCATGCCGATGGCCTGGCGCTGCGCGACCTCGTGCGTGCCGCTCAGTGCAGCGAGTCACCGATCCGCACCCTGGCGAAGCACGGGTTCGTCGAGCTCGCCGAGCGCCAAGTGGCGGGCGATCCGTTCGCGGGAGCGAAGCCCGAGGCTCCAGCGGGTGTCTCGCTGACTCCGCAGCAGGAAGTCGCGCTCGAGGCCGTCACGGCGTCGGTGGACGCGCGCGTCCATGGCGCGTTCCTCCTGCACGGCGTGACCGGCAGCGGGAAGACGGAGATCTACCTGCGAGCGATCCAGAGTGTGGTCGCGCAGGGGCGCCAGGCCATCGTGCTGGTGCCCGAGATCTCGCTCACGCCACAGACCGTGGCCCGCTTCCGGGGTTGGTTCGAGCGCGTGGCCGTCCTGCACAGCGCACTCACCGACGCCGAGCGACGGCGTCAGTGGCGAGCGATCCGCGCCGGCGAGGCCGATGTCGTGATCGGTCCGCGCTCAGCGATCTTCGCGCCGGTCGCTCAGCTCGGTCTCGTCGTGCTCGACGAGGAGCACGAGACCTCGTTCAAGCAGCAGTCGGCCCCGCGGTATCACGCTCGCGAGGTGGCGATCGAACGGGCGCGGCGCTCGGGCGCGGCTGTCCTGCTCGGCACGGCCACCCCATCGCTGGAGAGCTGGGAGGCGGCGCGCCGCGGGCGCCTGCGACTCCTCTCGCTGTCGGAGCGCGTTGGCGGCGGCGTGCTCCCGCGCGTCGAGCTCGTCGACATGGTGCGCGAGCGCCAGGAGACGAAGGCGAACTACCTGCTCAGTCGCCGTCTCGTGCACGTGGTGCGGAACTCCATCAAGCGACGCGAGCAGGCGATCTTGTTCCTCAACCGCCGCGGCTTCGCGACCAGCATCTACTGCACGCGGTGTGGCACCACGCTGCGCTGTCGGCGCTGTAGCGTCGCGGTCACACTTCATCGTTCCCACGGCACCGTGCTCTGTCATCCCTGCGGCGAGGAACGGCCAGTGCCGCGGATGTGCCCGGGATGCAGCCAGCCCGGGATGTCGCGTATCGGCGCGGGGACGGAGCGTCTCGAGGACGCGTGTCGCGCGGCGTTCCCGGGCGCCCGACTGGCGCGGATGGACAGCGACGCGATGCACGATCGCAACGCGTACGAACAGGTCCTGGGAGCGTTCGGGCGGCGTGAGGTCGACATCCTGCTCGGCACGCAGATGATCGCGAAGGGGCTCCACTTCCCGAACGTCACGGCAGTCGGCGTCGTGTCCGCCGACGCCTCGCTGCTCGTGCCGGACTTCCGCGCCTCGGAGCGGACGTTCCAGCTCGTCGCACAGGTCGCCGGGCGTGCCGGCCGCAGCGCCGCCGGCGGGACGGTCGTCGTGCAGACGGTGCAGCCGGGCCACACGGCGCTGCGCCACGCCGAGCGCCACGACTTCGTCGGGTTCGCCGCCGAGGAATTGGCCGAGCGCGCGCGCTACCGGTGGCCGCCCGCGACGCGACTCGTCCGTGTTGTCGTGACGGCGCGCGACGATCGGGCTGCGATGGAGCGCGCGCGGGAGGTGGCCGACAGCCTGCGACTGGCCCTGCCCGAGGGGTGCGCCGACGTCCTCGGTCCGTCGCGGTGTCCGATCGAGCGCGTGCGTCACCGGTTCCGCTGGCACGTCGTTCTGCGCGCAGTCGACGAGCCGGTCCAGCGAGCCGCCGTCCTGCGGCTCCGTCGGCTCTCCGCCAAGGCGCGAGGCGCGGACATCACGATCGACGTCGATCCCGTCGACCTCGGATAGGCGCGTCCGAGCGTTCCGAGACTTCGCGTTCGGGCACCTCCGTACGCGCACGGCAGACGCCCGTAGACTCCGTGGGTGGTTGCGATCTCGACGCATTGGAACGGCGCGCGCTCCGAGGGCTGGAGCGGTGCCGTGGCGGAGCTCGTCGCGCTCGGGTTCCCCGACGTGGCGCTCGACGGCATGGCGTTGCATGGCGATGCCACCGCCGCCGGAGAGGCTGCACGCCGTGCGAAGGGCTCCGTTGTCGCCCTCTTCGCGCCGGCCCACGGCGGCGCCGGCGGGCCGGGAAGTGACGGCGGCCTCTCGTCGCTGCGCGACGAGGTGGGGGCCGCGGCGGTCGCGGCGGCGATCCGCGCGGCAAGTGCCGCAGAAGCTGCGCGAACTCCGATCGTCGTGCTACGCGCCGGCGCGTTGCCGCTCCTCGATCCGGAACGCGAAGATCATTGGATGCAGCGCATGCTCCGCGAGGGGCGCTCCTCGTCGCTCCAGGCGGACGTGCGCGCGGCGGTTGCCGAAGAACGTGCGGACCGCGAGCGCTGCTTGGAGGCGCTCTGCCGCCGTATCTTCGTCCTGCTTCGGGAACGGCCTGATGCTCAGTGGCTCATCGAGACGCCGTCCCGCGTGCATGAGATCGGCCTTCCGTCCGAGATCGCGGCCGTGCTCGACGAGTTCCGCGGTCGCCGCGTCGGCTACTGGCACGACGCCGCGAACGCGGCGCGCCTCGACGCGCTCGGCGCGGCCGATCAGGAGGCGTGGCTCGAGTTGCTCGGACCGCACAGCGTCGGCATCACGATCTCTGACTGGAGCCCTCTCGGCGAGCGCATGCCGCCGGGTGCGGGGCTCGTCGGGTGGAAGTCGCTCCGCTTCCAGGTACGGCCGCGGATGCTGCGCGTCGTGACACTGGATCCGACGTATCCCGCGCCGCTGTTGGAAGACACCCTGCGCGAGGTCCGCGGGCTGGGGTTCTAGAGGACTACCAGCCTGTCGGAGGTTCGGCCTCGACGGGCCACGGGGGTTGGCGCGACAGGCTGCTAGCCATAGGCCGACCGGGTGGCGCGCGCCGCCGGCGGGGCCACGTGCCGATGCTGGCGTACTGGAGCGGATCCGACCCCGAATCCGCCTCGTAACGAGTGCGCACGCCCTCACAGCGGCCAGTTTCCGCCCGTCGTGCGCGGTGCAGAGCATGGCTCAATCCGTGGAGACCCTCTCAAGGCCTCGGTGCAGGAAGCGCTGGGGGATCGCACGTAGGTCCAGATCAGCGTCCACGGCGGCCACGATCTGGTGCCGCCCGGAGGCTCTAGCTAGCAGGCTGTCGCGCCAACCTGCGTGGCCCGGCGAGGCCGTAACTTCGACAGCCTGCTAGTTGTCGAGGAAGAGCGGGCGGCGCGGACGCTCGAGGAGTTGCTTCGCCCAGCGGCGGAGGTCCTCGCGCTTGTCGTCCGCGGCACGTCGCCGGATCTCGTCGTAGGCCTCCGGCCGATCGAGCTGCGCGAGCGCCCAGAGAGCGGCGCGCCACTCATTGGGATCCTGGCCCTGGTCGACGAGCTGTGTGAGCTCGTCCCGGCTGACGAGTTCGACGTCGTGCTGGACGCGCCGCGCAGTCTGCGCGCAGCGACCCAGCGAGTGCGCTGCCTCCACACGGACGCCCACGTCCGGATCGGCCAGGTACGGCGTCGCGGCGCGGACTGCCGACGCACCGCCGAAGGCGCCGAGCGCGTTCAGGAGGTTGCGACGCTGTCGCGGGTCGGCCGCTTCGAGGCGCGCGTCGATCAGTGCGGTCGATGCGTCGTCGTCGAGGAGCCGCAGCGCCTCGCCGAACGACACGCGGTCGTTCTCCGCACCGGGTTCGAGGAGCGCGTCGACCAGGACCGTCGCGGCGCGTGCGGGCTTGGTCACGCCGACAGCGACGGCGAGCGCGCGCCGGGCACGGCTGTTCACGGGTCGCGACTCGAACGCGCCGAGCACCGCCGTGCGTTCCGCATCGGTGAGTCCGCCGCGCAGGTCTTCGTGTCGCACGAGATCCAGTGCGCCGGAGTACGCGATCCCGTCGTCGGCATGGCCGAGCGTGCGCACGAGCAGCGCGCGAAGCTCGTCCGGCTTCTCGATGACGGGCTGCCCGTTCTCGCTCTTGGGACCGAGCGTGGCCGCGATCTCCCGGACCAGCGCGGGGAAGGCCGCCGAGGGCTGGCCCGCGATGATCTCGCGGAACCCGTACGAGCCGGTCAGGGGACGCCACGCGGGACCGTCGGCGGTTTCGACCCGGCCGAGGAACACGAGGTAGCGGCGCTGATGACCGAACGGCGCTCCGCGGCCGAGATCGCGCACGGCGACGCTCAGCTTCTCGGTGGTATCCACAGCACCGCGCAGGACCTCGCGCACGTCGAGATCGACGGAGTATGTGCGCGCATCGCGGTCGCGCTCCACAGGGCCCGTATCGGCGATGAGCACGACATCGGCGTGCTCGGTCTGCCACCCGAGCGCAATCGCGTGCTCCGGATGACGTTCAGCGTGCGCAGGCGCGGCGGCCGCGAACGCGAGGCAGGCCATGGCGAGCACGGCAGCGATCCCGTTCCTCATGCCGAACAGTCTACTGCTTCCGCGCCGTCCGGTGGGTATAGGCGATCGGAAGCTCGACGGTGACCGACGTTCCCGACCCGGCGGCGCTCTCGATCTGGATCGAACCTCCGAGGTCCTCGATCGCTCGCTTGCAGATCGCGAGGCCCAGGCCCGTGCCACCGGTCTTGGTCGAGAACGAGGGTTCGAACAGGTGGGGGAGCATCTCCTCCGGAACTCCGGGTCCGTCGTCCACAAGCGTCAGAATCACGTGCGCCGTGCCGGGCAGCACCGTGGCTGCGAGCGTGCCTTCGGATCCATCCAGCGCCTCGACCGCATTGCCGGCGAGGTTGACCACGACGCGTCGCAGCTCGTCCGGATCCGCGAGCACCGGCGGCAGTCCCGGTGTGACGTCGACGGTGACGTTGATCCCCGGCACACCGGCGTAGAGCTCGAGGACTTCCTGGACGAGCGGCCCGACGTCGACCGGGTCACGGCGCTGCACCGGCATGCGCGCGAAGTCACGGAAGTCCGTCACGATGCGCTTCAAGGCGTCGGTCTGACGCACGATCACGTCGACGGCGCGGGCGAGGACGCGGTCGAAGTTCGGGGACTTGTCCTCGTGCGCACGTCGCAGGTGCTCGGCCGCGAGACGCATCGGCGTCAGCGGGTTCTTCACCTCGTGCGCGACCTGTCGCGCCATGTCACGCCACGCCGCTTCCTTCTCGGCACGAACCAGCCGCTCGCGACTCTCGGCGAGCTCGTCGGTCATCACGTTGAACGCGTCGACCACCTGGCCGAGCTCGTCGGTGCCGCTGCCGGGGACGGGCTCCGAGAGATCCCCGGTCGCGACGCGCCGCGTGGCGAGGCGCAGGGCGCGCAGCGGGGCGGTGAGACGTGCGGCCAGCACCGTGCCGACGAGAACAGCCACGCCGAGCGAGAGCAGGTAGAGGCCGAGCACGGCGGTGAACGCCTCGGTCTCCTCACTCTGCCGACGGTCGTTCGACTCGACCAACGGCACCGAGACGGCGCCGATGACCTTGCCGTCGGGCCGGAGAAGAGGCGCGTAGCCGACCTCCACCGTCAGGTCCCCGATGCGCGTCTCGTCGACGAAGAACGGGTGACCGAGCAGGACCGTCTCGCGGTATGCGTGGCCGGGCAACCGCCATGGCAGGAGTTCGGTGTCGTAGAGACCCTGGTCGGTGCCGGCCACGAGTCGATCGCCGATGAACAGGTTCTCGCGACGTCCCGGGTGGTACGCGGTCTCCTTCAGCTCCGACGTCGCGGTTCCCGCCGGTCCCGGCGTGTCGCCGTCGCGCGCCGCGAGACGCTCCGGGATCGTCGTCTGGTGCAGTTGGGAGGCGAGCACCGACACCGCGTCGCGCAGCTCCCGGCGTCGTTGTTCACCCTGGCGCGTGTGCACGAGCTCGCGGTTCACGTACGCCAGCACCAGCAGGGGCAGTGCGGCGACCACGACGTACGACGCGACGAGTCGATACGAGAGGCGGAGCCGCGCCCCGCCGACCCACCAGGGCGACGAAGCCAAGAGCGCCACGAGCGAGAGCAGGGCGCCGCAGAGCGCCGCCTTCGTGACCCGTTGCAGAATCTGTCGTGCACCCGCCGGGAACGCGACGGCGTGCACCCTCTCGACGACGCCCTCGTCGACCTGCGGCGCGAGCAGCACGTCGAACGGTTCGTCGCCGACGGTCACCTCGAGCCATGCGGGCTCGCCGCGACCGATCACCGCGGCGCGCGCCGATGCGGGCAGCTGCGGACCGGCGGCCCGAAGCGCCGAACCGGTCTCGAGCAGGTTCCCCGCGCCGTCGTAGACGTCGAGAGGGGGCAGGTCGCGCTGCCGATCGTCCGGTGGTCGTCGGGCGTCCGATCGCTCGAACGCGGGGAGGCGCATCACCGACGGCGCGCGGTGTTCGACCCAGACACGCAGAGTGGCGACGAACACCCCGTTCGTGAACAGCGGCTGGTGACCGATCACCCAGCGGCCGTTCTCGCCGAGGCGGCGGCCCGGGCGGGTAACGACCCAGGGGGTCCGCACGTCGGGCGGGTCATTCAGGCTGGGCAACCACGTGCGTGGCGGCAGGTCGACGGAGAACGAGTGTCGACTCACCGGCTCGAGGAGCCATTCCAGCTCCAGGCCCGAGCCGGCGGCGGTCTCGGCCAGCGCGCTCTCCGACCAGAGGCGTGCCGCCAGATCGGGCTCGAACTCCCCCGCACTGAGCGCGCTCTGCAGGGCCGACGAGTCGAGGGCGTGGTCGAGCACCGTCTCGGCGAGCAGCACCGAACGCTCCTCGGAGGGACCGCTGCCCGAGACCGACTCGGCGACCGTCTGCTCCGCCTCGAGACGCTGTGCGGCCTCGAGCTCGCGTTGCAGCGGACCGAACAGCCCGAGCGCCAGCGCGACCGGGATCACCGCCGCCCGTGTGGCAGCCCCTCGCGAGAGGACCGCGATGGCGAGCGCCGTCGCGATGCCCGCGAGCGCAAGAACGACGAGCTCTGGCCGCCACGGTGCGGCGAACGGTCCGGTCGGTGTGAGCAGTAGAGCGGCGACGGCGATGACGGCGAGGCGCGCCCGCGTGCCGTGCAGCGTGCGGTGGATCGCCAGGCGCCACGCGGCTTCGACGAGCAGGATGATGGCGAGCGCACTGCTGATGAGCGCGCCGAGGAGGGCGGCCGAGGCGGGGAACGGCAGGACGCGCTCGACCGCGAAGAACTCCACCGTCGACGCCGTCACGGCGTCCGTCACCATTGCTCCGAGCGCGACGCGCGCGGCGAGGCAGACGGCGAGCAGCACACCGATCGCCGCTGGCAGAGGCAGGCGCGGGGCATGCGACGCGCGAGCTGCGCTCCGGATGTTCAATGCGACGAGCAGAGCGGCCAGACACGTCAGTAGCAGAGCGGCCGGCGAGTCGCCCAGGCGGCCCGGGAGCATCCCGGAGTACGCGACCGGGTCGGTGAGACGCCCGTTGCCGAATACGTCCGCCAACGCCGCCGAGCCGAGCGCCAGTCGCGCGGCGATGACCGTGACCGCGCGAAGTGCGTGGGCGGCGAACGCGGGGGCGCGCTGAGGTAGCAGGTTCGTGGCGCCGCGCCAGACGAGCACCAATACGACGGTCGCGAGCGCGGCGATGAGCCGGAGCCGGCGCGTGCGCGCGTCGTCGTCGATCTGCTCTTGCCAGCTGGCGAGCGAGAGCGGCTTGACGTCGAGCCGAACGAGGTCGCCCTCGAACGCACTGGGGAGCAGGACACCGCCGGCGTCGTCAGGCCCCCGAACGCGCGCCGCGCCGATCCGGTACTCCTCCGACACCTGCTCCTCGATCGACCACGAGCGCAGGAACGAGACGCGCGGCGGATAGCGCAACTCGATCGGCCAGTGACAGACCGCCGCGACCGGGCGACCGAGCATCGGGTCGTCGCGCGTGCGGCGCACGGCGATGCGTCGCGCCGTGAGCGTCTCGATCAGCATCCCGCCATCGCCACCGGAGCGAAGGCGTTCGATCTGGTCGTCCGGCAACGTGCTGCCGGCCCATGCGATCAGTCGGCCGCGAGCATCCTCCAAGTGGACGCCGACCCCCGGCGGGAGCACCAGCTCATCGAGCTCCGTGAAGAGGTCGACGCGATCCGGGATGCCGACCGCGCGTTCGAGCGCGTCGGAGGCGAACGACGCGCACTGGTCCTCGATCTCGAGGATGCGCGCGGCGAGCGCATCGCGCGCGGGGGCCACGTCGAGGTCGACGGGACCGACGTTCGCGAACGACCGTTCCCGGAGGGCCAGCCACTCGCTACCCCCGAGAGCGGCGACGAGGGCGAGCAGTACGAACGCGGCGGCGAGCCGCGCCGCCCGCACGCTCATGTCCGATGCAGCTCGATCCGCTGAAGCAGGAACGACTTGCCGTCCTCGGACTTGCGGAGCTCGATCGCGAGCTTGCGCGTCTTCACGGCGTCCTTGCCCTTGGCCCGGTACCTGAGATCGAAGATCCCCACGAGGCCCTTGTGCTTCGTCAGCCCGACCCTGCGGACCTCCTTGGCGTCGAACCACGTCTGCAGGACCTGTTTGGCCGCGGCTCGCTTCAGACGGACTCTGTTCGCCGTGCCGAGCGTCAGTGTCAGCGTCGCGGTCTCGGGGACGCGTGCGATGAGTTTCGCGGTGCGCTCACCCTGGAAATCGAGCGCGACCGCGTCGAGCACCTTGCGCACCGCGGCCTTCTCGGCCTTCGCCGCCGCCTTCGCCGCGGCCTCCTTCGGAGAGATCTTCGGCGCCGGATCGTCGGCCTGTGCCGTGGCCTGGGGCGCGCCGGTCAGCAGGCCCGCGACCGCCAGGGCGACAGCCAGGACGACGCGACGGCTCGGGCGTTCGGTCATCGGTTCCTCCTCGCGTCGCCGGTCCGCACGGCCACGCTCACTCCGGCCAGCTCGCGCAGTGCCCGAGCGGCGTCCGCGCGCTGCGGAGATGCCACCTCGGGGGTGACGAGCAGATACATAGCGTAGCCCTCCGCCGCGTCGTCGGTGCGTCCGGCTCGTTCGGCGGCTCGTGCGTCCTGCAGCAAGTGCCGGGCCGCGGCGATTGCGGCAGTTCGCACTTGCCCGGCCGCGAGCCCCGCGAAGTGTTCCGCGGCACGTCGCGCCATCTCAGCGTCGTCCGGAGTCTCGTCCGGGTCCGCCGGGAGTCCGGCGTCGGGGAGCGCGTCGGCGATGACCTCGTCGTGCGAGGCGCTGCCCGACACGGGCGCATCGAGGAGCGTGTCCGAGCCATCGGTGAGCTGGATCGAGGCCGTCAGTGTGGCCGCCTTGCGGAACTCGACGATGGATCGTGCGCGTTCGCCCCAGATCGGGATCTCCGCCCGGGTCGGCGTCGTGGACACCCGCGTGCGGGCACGGAGTGCTTCGCCCGCCAGGTCGTCGTGGCGTCGCTGCGCGCGGTTGACGCGGATCTGTGCGCGAGCGATGGCGATCTCGAGCTCGGAGCGAGCCGTGCCGATGCGCTTCCCGCGCGGCCCCTTCACGTGGGGCAGCGATTCGAGCTCGCTGAGCTCGTCTCTCGCGTCCTCGAGCTCGCGCGCGCCGATCGCTTCCCGGGCCTCGACGCGATCCAGATCGGCGGCGGCCTCAGCGGCGGCGGGGTTGACCTCCTCGCGCACACCGGTCTGGACCCGCACCATCTTTCTCGAGCGGCTGCGCGGTCCCTCGCCGACGCGCACACGCGTGACGCGTCCGCTCAGTCGCAGTGCCCGCGGCCGCGCGGCCACGACGGCCGGGTCGGTGGCGAGGAAGGCGCGGATCGCCAGTCCGCCGCCGCCCGCGTCCTCGACGATCCGATTGACGATGGCGCGCGCCAGTCGCAGCCCGTCCACGTCGCCGCCGGTGGCATCCTCGAACGGGAGGACAGCGACCTCGAGCTGCGCGCGGTCTCGCACGGCGTCGAGCGCCGGCGTGGCACCGTCGATGCCGAGTCGTCGTCGCTCGATCTCGAGGAGCGCGGCGGTCGCCGGTCGGCCCGTGGCCAGGAGATCGCCGGCTCGCGCCGCGAGGGCCTCGCCCAGCAACTCGCGCAGCGCCTGACGTCGCGCCGTCGGGAGCCCGGCCTCGACGCCGGTCTGCCGCGCAGCACGCCGCGTGTTGAGATCCCCGCTCGTCGCCTCCGCCTCGAGATCGCGGCCAATGCGTGCGAGCAGGACCTCGGCGACGGTCACGCGCGTCCCGGCAAACGACGCGTGCGAGAGCTCGCGCAGGGCGACGTCGCGATCTCCGCGGTCCCACGCGGCCGCCGCTCGACGAGCGGAGAGCTGCGCATCCGTGCGGAGGGTCGCCTCCCGCAGAAGCCGCACGAGATCGGCGTCTCCGGGGTTCATCTGGCGGGCCTCGGCGAGACGATCCATGGCGGCTTCGGGATCGCTGCGCATCAGCGCCTCGGCCTCGCTCCGCAGCTGCGCCGAGCGCCGGGACTGGTCGACACGATCGCCGAGTTCATTGCGAGCGCGCCGGACCGCTGCCGCCCACGGCGCACGTGTCTCGGCGCGTGTGAGCAGGGCGTCCGCGGCCTCGGCCTCGCCCGCGGCGGCGAGCTCGAGCGCTTGGATGGCCCACGCGTGTGCGCTGCGGCCGTGCGCCGTCTTGAGCTTCTCCTCGACGACTGGCGAGCCGGGCTCGTCGGCGAGGTGACGCTCGTACGCGCGAGCGGCGCCCTCGAAGTCGCCGGCCTGGAGCAGTCGATCACCCTGCTGGTGCCACGGGAGCGACGAGACCGGGGTGGGCCCGACGGTCACGCAGGCCGCCAGGAGCAACACGGGGAGGAGGAGGGCGGCGCGGCTCACTTCAGCGAGTACTTGTCGATCTTCTTGTAGAGGTTCGAACGCATCATGTGCAGGCGCTCGGACGTGCGCTTGATGTTCCAGCCGTTCTCGATCAGCTTCTGCTCGAGGAACAGGCGCTCGCTCGCGCCCTTGAACTCCTCGAACGTCTCGCACTCGTTGAACGGGTCGCGGCCGGTCGGTGCGCGCCGCGACCGGAGGAGGCGCTCGGCCTCGGCGGCGGGGATCGGATCGCCGTCGGCGAGGATCGCCAGCCGCTCCATCAGGTTGCGAAGCTGGCGCACGTTGCCGGGGTAGACCTGGCCGCTCAGCCACGCCTCACAGTCCTTGTGCAGCTTGCGGACCTTGATGTCGTTGCGGGAGCACGCGCTCTTCAGGAAGTGGCGCGCCAAGAGCGGCACGTCCTCCTTGCGGTGGTGCAGCGGCGGCAGGTGGATCTCGACCACGTTCAGGCGATAGAGCAGGTCTTCGCGGAAGTTGCCCTCCTCGACCTCCACCTGGAGCTCCTTGTTGGTCGCCGCGATCACGCGGACGTCGACCTTCTGGACCTTCTCGGCCCCGACCCGCGTGACCTCGCCGGTCTCGAGCACGCGCAGCACCTTGGCCTGCGCCGACGGGGACATATCGCCGATCTCGTCGAGGAAGAGCGTGCCGCCGTCCGCGACCTCGAAGCGGCCCTTGCGCATGCTGTGGGCGCCGGTGAACGCGCCCTTCTCGTGCCCGAACAGCTCGCTCTCGATCAGCTCGCTTGGGATGGCCGCGCAGTTCACCTCGACGAACGGCTGCTTCCAGCGCGGGCTGCGCTCGTGGACGTTGCGGGCGACGAGCTCCTTGCCCGTGCCGTTCTCGCCGGTCACCAGCACCCGAGCGTGGGTGGGGGCGACGCGATCGATCATGGCCTGGACCTTCTGCACGGGTCCGCTCTCGCCCAGGATCGCGAAGCGATCGCTGACCTTGCGCTTGAGCTCGGTGTTCTCCTTCTGGAGCTCGGATCGGACGCCCGCGTTGCGCACGGTGAGGAGCACCCGCGCCTCGGCGAGCGGCTTCTCCATGAATTCGAAGGCGCCGCGGCGGGCGGCCTCGAACCCCATGTGGGCGTCGCCGTGGCCCGAGACCATGACGACGGCCATCGAGGGCCAGCGGTCGCGGAGCTCGGCCAGAAGGTCGAGCCCGTCGCGCCCGGGCATTTTCACATCCAGGATGCAGACGTCCGGCGTGGCGTTGGCCTCGGCTTCGAGCACGCGTAGCGCGGCGGCGGCGCTCTCGGCGGTGGCGATTTCGTACCCTTCGTACTCGAGCACCATGCCCAGCGTGTCGCGGATGTCCTGTTGGTCGTCGACGATCAGCACTCTCATGCCGGGAGAATAGCACGCAACGTGCCGCGTAACTCGGGGCCCACGAGGGGCGTTTACACTCGTGCGGACTAGATATTCGGAGCCCAGGAGAGCCGAGAGGAGTCCAGAAGAGCCCTGCTCGACGCGGTGGACAGCGATGAACGCCTGATGCAGAGGGTCGCCAGCGGCGATCTGCCTGCCTTCCGACTGCTCATGGAGCGGTGGGAGGCGGCTGCCAAGCGGTATGCCTACCGGGTCTTCGGGGACTACCAATCGGCCGAGGATGCGGCTCAGGAGACCTTCGTGCGTCTGTACAGGGCTGCGGGCCGCTACCAGCCCACGGCGAAGTTCAGCACCTACTTCTACACCGTGCTCGGGAACCTCTGTCGCGACCGCCTCCGGGCGACGCGGCGGCGAACCGCGCGCGGAGAGGTGACCGAGGATGCGTTCGTGATCGACGAGCTCGTTGCCGGCCCCGAGGCCCGCCGCCCCGATCGTCGGGCGGAGGCCGCCGAGGACCGTGCGCTCGTACGACGCGTCGTGGCCGAGCTTCCCGAGAAGCTCATGCGGGCCGTCTCGCTGCGCGAGTTCGAGGGCTTGGCGTACCAGGAGATCGCCGACGTGATGGACGCGAACCTGGGCGAGGTCAAGACGTGGATCCATCGAGGACGGAAGAAACTGGCTCATCGCCTTCGGGCGGTGATGGCCGAGGAGGAACGCACGTGAGGGACGCCTGTCGCTCGATCGAGCTCGATCTCTCCGCCTGGATGGACGGAGAGCTTTCCGTGGCTCGGGCCGAGACGGTCCGGAGCCACGTCGAGGCGTGCCGTGCGTGCTCAGCGGAGCAGCAGATGCTCGCGGGCGTCGGCTCGACGCTGCGGCGCTGGGATGCCGCCGAGACCCGTTATCTCGCGACGAACGCGTTCCGTTCGCGCGTCCTCGAGCAGATCGGTGCTCCTGCGTCCGCCGCAGGATCCTCCGCAGCAGGGGCGCCCGATCGACGCGGTCGCCTCGTCCTCGTGCGTGCGGCGGCCGCAGCCGTGGTCGTCGTGGCCACCGGCGCTGCCGTGGCCATGGCGCTGCCGCGGGGGATCGGCGACGACGCCGAGCGCATCGCCCGGCTCGAGGCCCAGCTCCAGGAGCTCACCGGTCGAGCCGAGACCGGCCCCGATGGCGCTGTTGCGGTGCCGTCGACCTCGACTCCGATCGACGTCGCGCGCCTCGAGGACTGGCAGCCGGTCGTGACCCCGGCAGAGGACACGGCTGCTCTCGGTGGAGACACCGCTCCCGCCGAGGGCGTCGAGCGCGCGCTTCCTGAGGCCTGGGAGGAGCACGAGGATCGCTGGATCGTCGGCGACTCGTTCCCGGCGTTGGACGAGTTCCGTCGCCGCGAGCGCGACCTGCGCTTCCGCGCGGACGTGCGCCGTCGTCTGGCCGCCGGTGCGAATGTCAGCCCGGAGCGTCCGACGACCGATCGCCCAGCCGGCGGTCCGCTGGCGTCCTACCTGGGCGGACTCCGCGTCAGCGAGGGCACGTTCGCTCCGTACGCACAGGTCCAGGTGTGGCCGATCGAGTCCGATGCTCCCGAGGGCGTGGTCGACGCGCCGTTGACGGCCTCGGAGGCTTTGCGGGAGAAGTCGCTCGAGGTGACCGAGAGCGCGCGCGGTGGCGCCGTGCTGGTCGAGAACTCGGATCGGCGTGGACGCGCCGTGATGCTGCTCGCCGGTGACGTGCTCCACGGCGGCCGACGCGATCGTGTCGTCGCCGAGGATGTCATCCTGGCCGCCGGTCAGCGCCGTCAGGTCCGTTCGGTCGCGACCGGCGATGCGCGTCGCTCGCGGCGGCGCTACAGCCGCTCCGACGGCATGGCGCCGGTCGGTGTGCGTGCTCTGCTCGCGGCCGGAGCCGGCGAGGCGGCGATCGACGGCGTGGTCGAGGCTGCGCTGCCGTGGCTCGGTGCCGCCGGCGGCAACGGGCTTGACGCCGTCTACGGCAACGACGAACTCCTGCGTCGGGCGGACAGTTACGTCTCGCGCTTCACGTCGCGCCTCGATCGCCCCCGGGTGGTCGGCTTCGCCGTCGCGGCGGGCGGCGATCTGCTGGGTGTGGAGGTCTTCGGTGACCACGACACCTTCGATGCCCTCAGCCGGCGTGCACTCCGCTCGTACGTGCTCGAGGCACTGGCCCGTCCGCGCCTCGAGGGATCGACGCCGGGACGCGAGGTCGTCACGGCCGCGCTCACCGCGAGCCATCGGGCCACCCGCGACGACCAGACCGCGTTCGTCGACACCGCCGCGAACCTGCGCGGGTACGGACTCCTCGAGTCCGGCCACGTGCATCACGCGATCGTCTTCACCGACCGCAGTGTGGCGCCCGGCGCCGCCTCCGCCGCCGCCGCCCGCGGCGCTGCGGGAGCTCTCCCGACCGCCCCCGGCACCGTCGTCGACGACGAACCGGGCACGGAGAACGGCCCCGGCCGCGGCGACGAGTCCGGCGGAACCGGCCTCTCGTCCGGCTCGGAGCGATAGCGCGCAGCGTTCATGGGGTCGCACGCGGAGGCTCGCCTTGAGTCGCCGCCACCGAGGCAGCGACGACGTTGGGGTCCGCTGCGTGAGGCGTGGCTGGCCGGACTGCGCGGGGCGTTCCTCGTCGCGGGCGTCGCTCTGGTGATGTGGCCCGAGTCGCACCACATCGTGTTCGTTGAGGTCCTGGTGCCCACGCGAGACGAGAGCCTGACGGCGCTGATGCGCTCGGCTTGGCACGAGTGCGCCTCCCGCATCGACGTCACGAGTCACGATCACACGGCGGTCGTCCTCGCGAACAGAGAGGACGGAGTCGAGACCGGCATCTATGACTTCGTTGTTCTCCGGCGCGACCGCGGCCTCGCGCAGCTGATGCCGAGGTAGACACCTCGCTTGCCATCGCACCCGTGCGGTCGCACGGTCCATCCGCGGGGCTCGCCGGTCACGGAGACCCTCCATACGGACCCAGGGTCAATCCGCCGGTTCCCGCCGGTCGTGGTGACCCAGGGTCGCGACGGAGTGCTCAGGTCGGCGGATTGACCCTGGGACGGTATGGAGCGGTATGGAGGAGTCGCGCGATGCGTTCGCCGCGCTCACGGTTCGCGCGAGTCCTCCCGCAACCACGCGATGCACCCGACCACGAACACGCACGTGCCGCTGGCCAGGCCGACCGCGGCCAGTCCTGCTATGACGACGGCGAGTACGATCGCGGGTTCGCGCGGTGCCGTCCACACGATGACGTTGCCCGCCCCGAGTACGAGGCTCCCCCCGATCAGCCAGACTCCCACTCGACACGACTGCGCGCCGAACAGCGATCTGCGGGGTTGTCGGGGCGTCGGCGTCGGCGCCCATGCTTCTCTCACCTCGTTGTCGGGAGGGCGCGCCGCCGACATCGGTCTGATCGAGTTCCGCGACCTACCGCGCGAGAGCTTCGCGGACGGAGATGACCTCGCGGCGATCGTCGTGGGCGTCTTCCGGGATGGCGGCGGCGACGTGGGTGAGGGCGGCGCGGAGTGGCTCGCGGAGCGGTCCGACGTGGGGCGCGAGCAGGCCGAGCAACTGGACCGCAGCGAACGGGTCGTCTTCGGCCTTGGCCTCCTCGATGAGCGCGGCGGCCTCGCCGTCGCCCAGCGGATCGCCACAGTCGACCTCGAGGCCGCGCGCGATCAGGTAGGGGCCGCGGTAGCCCGTCGCCGACCAGATCGCCGCGGAGCGGGTTGCCAGCTCGCGGGCGGTCTGCGGCTCTCCTGAGCGCCACGCGAACGCGGCCTCGGTCATCGCGACGACGGCCTCCAGCGCGGGGGCGCCGATCGCGGCGACCGCCGCCAGCAGCTCGTGGTCCGGCTCGTCGGACTCGGCGAGGCGGTACCGGATGTCGCGCACGAGCGACTCCGCGTACGCCTCGTAGAGCGGGTGACGGCACGACTTCGCCAGCTCCACACCGCTGCGCGCTGCAGCGAGCGACTCGGTGAGACGTCCGACCTCGAGGAACGCGGCCCCGGCGTTCAGTAGTCCGGCCATCCGGGCCGGCGCGGCGACATCCTCTCCCGCTCCCTCGAGGTGCAGTTCGGCTGCCTCGGCGAAGCGCTGTTGACGCTGCCGTAGCGAGGCGCTCCAGGTCCGGTGGTTGGACCGCGCCCGGGAGTTCCCGGACTCCTCCGCCCACGCGCCGATCTCGTCGATGACCGTGGCCTGCCGCTCGATTGGCAGTCGCTCGCTCGCACGGGCGCGCTGACTGTGACGCCAGAGCTCGAGGTCCTCGTCGTCGAACGGGGAGCACGCGTCGAGCATCGTGAGTGCGCGATCGGGGTCGCCCTGCTGCGTCTCGAGCGCGGCCAGCAGGAACTCCCGCAGGTGCGCCAGCCCGGTGCACGCCTCCGGCGCCCGCCCGAGTTCGTAGAGTGCCTCGTTGACCGCCGCCGGGGTCCCCGCCGAGAGACACGCTCGCGCGTACTCGTGGAGTACCTGCCCGTAGGACGTGGCGTCGTCTTCGCGGCGTGCCGAGTCGAGGGCCTGCGAGAGCGCGGCCAGCGCGGGCTCGATCTGTCCCTGGTTCACGAGCTCGCGACCCAGGACGATCGCCTCCGCGATGACCTCGGCAGGCTCTCCCGCGGCGGCGAGATGCTGAAGTCGCTCGGGTGCGCCGTGGGGCAGCGCGTCGGCGAGGACGCGGTGGGCCGCGCGGCGCCGGTCCTCGGGCCAGACCTGGAGCGCCTCCGGGATCACGAGCGGCTGGAGGCGGCCGTCGTCGAGGCGCTGCACGAGTCCATCGCTGACGAGGAGCTCGACCTCGGGCTCGAGCATCCAGCGCGGCCTCTCTGCGACGCGGACCAGCAGATCGAACTGGCTGTGTGGCCACGCGAGCGCGATCCACGCCAGCAGCGTCTCGAGTTCCGGCGAGTGCAGGGCCGCGGCGCGCGCGCCCGTGAGCAGTCCGCCTCCGACCGGCAGGCCGCCGTGCAATCGCGCGAGCGCGGAGCGGTCGATCGCGACGCGCGAGCCCTCCCAGCGCGCCATGCCGTGGCGCACCCACGCCGCCAGTTCAGCGCGCACGCGACCCGGCTGACCGCCCGTGCGACGCCAGAGCTCCTCCGCGGCATCCTCGGGCAGATGCAGGATGCGACTGGGACCGTGGAACAGCGGCTCGAGATCCGCCGGGCGCAGCGACACGAGCGTGACGCAGCCCTCGGTGGGGGCCGACACGGCGCGCACGACGGACCCAGCGCTGCGGTGGGCCGCGAGCGAGCGTGACGACCAGGGGTCGACGTCGTCCGGATCGTCGTGCAGCAGCACGGTGCCGTCGGTCATCGCCACGCGAAGTCGCTCGTCAAGCGCAGCGAACGCCTCTTCGCTCGAGAGCGCGGCCAGATCGTCGAAGCCGCCGAGCACGTCCGTGAGACTCGAGTACGGGCTCCGGCCGGCCGTGATCCAGTGCACGTCGCGACCCTCGGCCCGCAGCGCCTCCGCAACTTCCTCGAGAAGCCGCGTCCGCCCGGAACCGAGTGGCCCGAAAACGTCGATCGACGTCCCCGCGCGGGTCGCCGTGAGCGCCTGTTCGAGAGGGCGTGGGTCCCCGAGGCGCGGCAGCGGCATGTCGCCGGCCCCAGTCGTCGCGCCCCCGAACATGCGCCGCAGCGTCTCGGCGGCCGACTGCGGCCGGTCGTTCGGATCCGGTGCGAGCAGCCGATCGACCGTCTCTGCCACGCGGCGGGGGATGGCTGGTGCCACGCGCAGGAGTGGCTCCGTCGAACCGGAGAGCTTGCGCTGCATGAGCGAGGCGAAGTCGGACGCCTCGATCGGGAGCCGACCGGCGAAGGTCTCGTAGAGCATGACGCCCAGCGCGTAGAGGTCAGTGCGGCCGTCGATGCCCTGGCCTCGGATCTGCTCCGGCGCGAGGTACTCCGGCGTGCCCACGACCGCACCCGCGACGGTCAGGGTGCCCCCGAGGGCCGGGCCGTACGACAGGCCGAAGTCGAGCACCACCACGCGCCCGTCGGACTCCACCAGCACGTTGCTCGGCTTCAGGTCCCGGTGGACGACACCGGCGGCGTGCACGCGTCCGAGCGTCTCGAGCAGAGACCGCACTCGCGGCGCCGCCTGTTCCCACGCGCCGTCCACGCCCTCGCCGGGGAAGGACGTGCCCTCGATGAGATCCATCACCAGGTGGACGGTCTCGTCGGCCTCGACCTCGTCGCGGAGTGTGACCACACCGGGGATGCGCAGGAGGCGCAGCGCGGCGATCTCACGGCGCACGCGCGGCTCGGAGTTCAGGTAGCCCGGCCGCATCGTCTTGACGGCGACGTCGACCCCGGCGAAGAGGTCGCGCGCGCGCCAGACGACCCCCGAGCCGCCACGACCGAGGACCTCGTAGAGCTCGTAACGCCCGGCGAGGACGGTCCGCGGAGCCTCCTCGCTAGCAATCTGGCCGTCGGCCCCTGCCTCCATGCACGCTCCTCCCGCCGCGAGTCTATCGGGCGCGCTCGGTTTGAACGGTGTGCGTCAGTCGGAGGCGCCGTCGAACACGAGCAGTCGGCCGAGACGCGCGTCGGGCTCACGCTGTGGCCCTGCTCCGGACCTTACTGCTCCCGACGGCAGCGCCCCCGGCGGCAGCGCCCCCGACGGCAGCGAGTCGCGGAGCCAGTCGCCCACGACGAGAACGTCGGCCGCGCCGAGCGTCTCCCCGACGGAGGCGAGATCGGGATCGCTCGCTGCCCAGCTCCGGATCGTCTCGTCGACCCGCACCACGGTTCGAGGCGGATCACCCAGGACGAGGTGCACGTTGGTTCGCGGTGCGCGCCGTAGCCAGCGATCGAGCATCCAGCGTTCGCGCTTCGTCGGTGTGGCGTCGGTGGCGACGGAAGTTGGCGTGCGCTCGATCGCGCGCAGCACACGGTCGGTGACCGCCGCCGCGGCCAAGCCGACCAGCAATCCAACTGCCAAGGTTCGGCGGTGACGACCGAGCCGGGCGACGACCGTGCCGAAGACGACGGCGCTCGCCGGGAGGGCTGCCAGCGCGCACGTCGCGCCGAGTCGCGGCGGGGCGAACAAGGCCGTCAGGACGGGCACGATCACGCCGAGAGCCAGCAGTGACGGGAGGTCCGCGCGATCGCGTCGCAGCCAGATCAGAGCCGGGATCGCCGCGAGCAGCAGCAGCGCGAGGGCGGGGCCCCCGGCTGCCGCAGCGGCCGCGAGTGCGGAGCCGGGACCGGCCTGTGTCGCGTCGACGATCGCGTGGAGCAGCCCCCGAGCAACCAGTGGTGCCGGGATCGACGACGACTCGGCCGTCGCGCCGAGGGCCGCTCCGTCGAGGCCGAACGCGCTCGCCGCAGCCCGCAGCGCCGGGTGCGAGCCTGCGCCGATCACCGGTGAAGCCACATCGAAGCCAGTGAGCGCCCAGACGGTCACGAGCGCTGCAAGTACGAGCACGACGGCCCGAAGACGCCACTCGCGCCGCGGGACCTCGCCGCGTGAGCGACGCGCCCGGCGCCGCAGCGCGACCCAGACGGCGACGGCGCCGACGAGTGGGACGAGCGCGAACGACGTTGCCGCCGCCAGCCCGAGCGCGACGCCGAGACCGAGCACGAGGCGCCGTCGACTGGATGTGGGGATGGTCCCCTGATCCCCGAAGGCGGTGGTGTAGTCGGCTGCGGCGGCGAGGAGGAGCGCCGTGACCGTGGCAGCCAGAGCCGGCTCGTCGGCGCGACCCGCGTGCAGCAACAAGCCACCGTGCACGGCCCAGGCGCCCTCGGCGACGACCCCCGCGAAGCCGCCCGCGATCGCCTCCGCGAGACGCCCTACGACGACCAGGCCGAGGAGCACGGAGAGCAGCACCGGGAGCCTCGCCAGCAGCGCCACGAGCCACGCGGGCACGAACGCATCGCTGCCGATGCGGGTCGACTCGTGGAGCGTCAGCCATCCCACCTGATCGCTGGGGCCCGTGGGATCGGGCTCGATGACGGGCGGCTGCAGCAGGTGGACTCCGACCGCCGTGGCGAGCAGCGTGGCCGGTCCCGTCCTGCGCACGGCCTCGAGACCCCGGTCGTCGGCGCTCCGAACGTGCTGTGCCGCACCGATGTTCAGCCGCTCACCTTCGTCGGTGAGCCCGCCCAGCCGGGTGGCCACGACGGCCGTCAGGATGACGACGAACACGACTCGAATCAGGCGGCGCAGCGCGGTCGGCATCCAGTCCGATATACTCCGTAGTTATGAACCTCGCCCGGGAGCCCCTCCGCGCCAACGTCGAGCTCAAGGCTCGGATCGATGATCGCGACGCCGCTTCCGACATCGCGCGCGGGCTGGGCGCCGAGGAGGAGGGCGAGCGGCGACAGGTCGATACCTACTTCTCGCTCGGTCGCTACCGGCTGAAGCTGCGCGAGACGTCCAACGGCGAGGCGTGGCTGATCGGCTACTCGCGACCCGACTCGCCTGACCCGCGGAAGAGCCAGTATCGGCTCACGCCGGTCGAGGACGCCGATGGCACGCGCAAGCTCCTCGGCAAGCAGTGGGGCGTGAAGGTCATCGTGCGCAAGTGGCGCCAGGTCTTCATCTGGCAGAACCGGGTGCGCATCCACATCGACCAGGTCGAGACCCTCGGCGACTTCCTCGAGTTCGAGGCTGTGCTCGATCCGGACGATCCCGAGTACGACGAGGGCGCCGCCTTGCTCGACGTGTCGCGCCTCGTGCACGACTTCGGCATCGCCGATCGCGACCTCGTCTCGACCTCGTATTCGACCCTCGTGCAGAACGGCCAGGAGATCCCCTCGGGGACCTAGCCGCTTCGCCGGGCCGGGTCGTTCACGAGGACCCGCCCGCCTGAGCGGTCCAGAGCCCCTGCGCACATCGCGCGCGTTCACTGGGGAAGGTCGATGACCGACGCCTTCCCCGTAGCTGGGTCGAAGTGCCAGGCCTGGCCGGCAGGAGGCCTCGGAAGCGTACCCAGGCCGTTCGGGCGATCGGGGTCCCAGCCGGGCGTGGTCAGCCACTCGAGCGGTGGCCACTCGTCGTGGTTGTCCCGATAGATCCGCGCGGCGTACTCCGCGCCGTGCAGAGTTGCGCGGAGCTCCGTCGCTGCGTGCTTGGGGAACGCGAACACGCCGTCGGCATCCATCTCCGCGCCGTCCCAGATCAGCTCGGGCACCCCGGGAGCGAACTCGCGGAGCTCGGCGATCGACACCGGCTCGCGGGTGTGCGTCTCGAGGAACCGGCGCGCCTCGCGGCGCACCATCCTCATCTTGGTGCGCTCGAAGTCCTCTTCGGCCTTCTCGCGGACGTTGCGGTTCGGGCTGTCGAGGTTGGTCGCGGCGTACGTCAGGGCGACCAGGTCCTCGCCCTCGTCCATCTTCATCGCGACGACCATGTTGCGCGTCAGCGCGTCGCAGTCGGGACGCCGGGTGGCGAACTCGAGAGCCTCGAGCGCCTTCTCCTTGTCCTTGCTCCACATGTAGTAGGTCATGCCCAGCTCGATGTGCAGCCGCGTCGTGATGTAGTACTCCTGCCCGTCCTCTTCCTCGATGGCCAGCATGCGCCGACAGCCGCTCTCGAGCAGCTCGATGGCTGCCGTGTCGTCGCGGTCGACGAGGGTCAGGTAGGTGCTGCCGAACCAGTACGCGGTGAAGAAGCCGGGCTCGAGCTCGGTCACGACGTCGAAGACACCGGCGAGCCAGCGCTTCTTCAGCTTCTTGTCCCGGAACTCGCGCGCGAAGTCCGGCAGGCCGCGCAGCCAGATCGTGTTGGCGAGCGTCGAGCGATGGCCGAGCGAGAGCACGCGCGCGACGTCGGCGTCCGGCGTGTATCGGAAGTCGTTGCGACGTCGATCAGCGTTCGTCTGGCCGAGCGGACCTTGGAGCGCCGCCGCCGCGGCGACACCGCCCACCACGAGCCAGAAGCGCGGGTCGAACATCAGAACTGACGCTTCCGGAAGAGTGCGACGGCGCCCGCGAGGAACACCGCGGCCCAGACCGCCGCCGACACACCGCCGAGGCCGAGCGAGACCCAGTCGACCGGGCGCCCGGAGGTCGTGGCGTTGATGAAGTTCACGTTCTCCAAGTTCGGTACCACGCGGTAGAGCAGCGCGAACGCGGCCGCGAAGTCGGGGTTCTTGCCCTGGTCCGTCAGCTCGCGCAGCGCCTCGGTGCTGTGTCCGACCATGTAGAAGACGAACGTCCCGACCGACGCGATGGCCGGCGCCGAGAGCGAGCCGAGGAAGAGCGCCACCGAGGTGAGCACCACCGACTCGAACAGCAGGCCGACGACGGCCGCGACGAGAGCCGGAAGCGTCGCGCCGACGAACGCGCCACCACCCCACGTCAGGACCCACGCGACGAGCGCGAGCCACGAGCCCACGATGCACAGCCAGAAGACGAGCACGAGCCCGACGTACTTCCCGAGGATGAACTCGGTGCGCGTCGCGGTGCGCGTCAGCACCGTGTAGACGGTGCGGCGCTCCACCTCACGGGCGAGGCTCCCGGCCCCGACGAGCATCGCGAGGAACAGTCCCAGCAGGCTGATCCCCGTGAGCGAGAAGTCCTGCACCATCTTCAGCTCGTCCTCGACGGAGAGCCACCCGAGCACGCGCGAGAACAGAACCAGCCCGATCGCGAAGAGCACGACCAGGAGCAGGAGCTTGTCGCGCACGGCTTCGCGAAACGTGGCCGAGGCGATGGCGCGGATGCGGCCGATCACGCGTCGCTCCCACCCTGAATGACCCGCACGAACCAGCTCTCGAGAGTCTCGCGCTCGGGGACGAGGGAGAGGATGCGGCCTCCGGCGTCGTGCACCGCCGCCGCGAGCTCCGGGCCCGCGGTCGCTCCCGCCAGGTGGGCCGTGATGGTGTCGCCCGCCTCACGGAACAGCTCGGAGACCTCGCGGATGCGCGCGACGAGCGCCTCGGGCACCTTCGTCGCGCACAGCTCAAAGGAGCGCGGCGCGCTCTCGAGGAGCTCGTGGATCGTGCCCTCGCGCACCACCTTGCCGGTGTGCAGGATGACGACCCGGTCGCACAGCTCCTGGACGTCGGCGAGCACGTGCGAGCAAAGGAACACGGTCCGGCCCTTCTCGCGCTCGGCCAGGATGATCTCCTTCACGAGGCGCCGTCCGGCCGGGTCGAGACCGGAGAGCGGCTCGTCGAGCATGAGAAGCTGCGGCTCGTGCAGGAGCGCCGCGGCCAGGCCGAAGCGCTGTCGCATGCCCTTCGAGAACCCGCGGATGCGGCGGTCGCGTGCGTCCTCGAGCTGCACGCGTGCGAGGAGCGTATCGGCCCGGCTGCGGACGTCGGAGGCCGTCATCCCGGAGAGTCGACCGTAGAACTCGAGCGCCTCGAGCGGCGTCAGGTGCTCGTAGAAGTACGGATTCTCGGGCAGGTAGCCGAGCTGGAGCCGAGCCATGGCGTCGGATGGCGGCCCGCCGAGGAGTCGCACCTCGCCCTCGGTGGGGGTCATCAGCCCCGTCAGCACCTTCAGCGTCGTGGTCTTGCCCGCGCCGTTCGGCCCGAGGTAGCCGAAGCACTCGCCTTCGGCGACCGAGAACGAGACCCCGCGCAGGGCATTCACCGGCTTTCCGAACGCGGAGGGCCGGAAGGTCTTCTCGAGATCGCGGGCTTCTACGACGGGTGTCATGGTGAGCGGTGGGTCGACGCGTGCTTCGGAGACAACATCGGCAGGCTCGACGCTCCCCTTCAATACGAGTTTGTAACGGGCTGCCCTCGGGATGCTGCCGGCACGTGTCCCCGGTCGAGGAAGCACCCTGTCGCGGGTCGAGGAAGCAAGCTGTCCCGGGTGGAGGAAGGACCTGTCCCTGGTGGAGGAAGCAGGCTGTCCCTGGTGGAGGAAGCAGGCTGTCCCTCGTCGAGGACGAGCCGCCCGCTCCCCAGGCTCTAGCGCTCTGGCACACCGCGTGCGCCCTCAGCGTCGGAGGTGTCCCATGAGTCCCCACGCACGACTGACCGTCCTCGCTCTCGCCGCGGCGCTCGCCCTGCCCGGCTGCCGCGCCCTCGGTACTGGCCAGGGCACCGGAGCCCTCGTCGGTGCTCTCGCCGGCGGTGGCGCCGGCTACGCGATCGGAAAGCACAACGGCCACCACTCGAAGGGCACTGCCGCAGGCGCGCTCCTCGGTGGCGCGGCCGGATACCTGCTCGGCGGCGCGATCGATCCCGATACGCACGAACGTCCCATTCAGGGCCCTGCGGTGGTTCGCACCTCGCAGGACCCCGCGCCCCCGATCGGCTACGGCCAGCGACAGCGCACCGTCGTGCGCCAGCCCGCTCCCTACCGGGTGGTGCGCGGCAAGGCGTCGGTGACCGAGCGCGTGATCGTGCGCGACCGAACCCCCGGCGGTCGCACCATCATCATCGTCGAGTAGCGAACTCGGATCGGCCCTCCACGTCGCCCACGTTTGAGGGATCGCCGGGCGGGCGGCCGTCATGGCCGCCCGCCCACTCCGCGCCCTGGATCGATGTATCCGGGTAGATTCGCCCGCGCATGACGACGGGTGAGATGGCGGTACCCACACCGCTCACAGCGGTGGCGCGGGTGGAACCTCTTCCCCCCGACGGGGCCGCCGTTCGTCGCGACGATCACGGAGCGTTCCGCGCGGTCGAGCCCGGTTCCGGACGCGCGGTCGTCATTCGCCCGACGGTCGAGGGGCTGATCCTCGAGCGCGAGGCCTCCCGCGAGGTCATCCCATGGGATGCCGTCGTGGGCGTCGACCTGCTGGAGGCGCCGGCCGGGACGATGCGCGTCGCCGCCGCCCGCGTCCTGATGCGCGAGGGCCCTCCGCTCGAGATGGCTCGCATGCACACCGCAGGCGCCGAGTACCTGCCGTTCTCGCTCACGACAGACGGACCCCCGCTCCTCCGCGTCGAACGGCTGCGCCTCCTCATCGCGGCGACCGTCGCCGGATCGGGCTGCGTCGCGATCGCCAAGGGCGTCTTCCGTCCGGGCGAACGCACGCTCCCGCGGCTCGACGTCACGCCGCGCCCGCGCATGCTGCCGGCGTGGACGCAGCCGATGCTGCTCCTGCTCTCGGTGCTCGCCTTGGTCCTGGTGTTCCCCGTCGACTACTCCGGTGCGATCGCGATCATGGTCGTGCTCTTCGTCCACGAGTACGGCCATGTCGTTGCGATGCGGCGCTGCGGCGTGCGCGAGCGTGGGGTCTTGTTTCTGCCGCTGCTCGGCGCGGCCACTGTGCCCGAGCACTCGTTCGACAGTCGATGGGACGAGGCGCGCGTCGCGCTCGCCGGTCCGGTCACGGCGTTGCCGCTGTCGGTCGGCGTGCTCATCGCCTGGCGTCTCGGATGGCTCTCCGACGACCTCGGTCAGGACGCCTTCCGTTGGACGCTCGTCCTCAACCTACTGAACCTGCTGCCGATGATGCCGCTCGACGGCGGGCGCGCGCTGATGTCCGTCGCGGCCGGGCTGCCGATCATCGCTCGCAAGATCGTGGCGTACGCGCCGGCTGCCCTCGCGGGCCTGCTACTCGTGTTCGGCACGGGCGACGCGCTGACGTTCGGCGTAGCGGTGTTCGTGGTGTTCGCCGTCGTCGTCACCCGCATCACGTTCCGGCGCCACGCCCTCCATCGTTGGATGGAGGAGGCCGAGCTCGACCTGCGCGAAGTCCGCACGGCGCTGCGCGACGTGTCCTTCGCCTTGACGGGAGCGGTGCGCGACGACGTCGACGGCGGCGTCCCCCCGGTGCCGATGACCGGACCACAGATCGTCGGCGTGATCGCGATGTACGTCGGGATCTTGGTCGCGATGGTCGGCCTGCTCTTCGTCGCGTCGATGATCGCGCCGATCGTCGGCGAGGGTGGGGGATGACCGCGCCTGGGCCTGGGCCTGGGTCCGGGTCTGGGCCTGGCTCTGGGTCTGCGCCCGATGCCCCGGGGCCCGACGGCCTAGAAGCCGGAGCGCCGGTTGCGGGGGTGCCCGGCGCCGTCGTCGAGAAGGTGCTGAAGGCGGACCGCTACGCCGAGACCGCGCGGGTGCGGCTGGCCGACGGCTCGTCGGCGGTCTGGAAGCGCAGCGTGGTCGTCGTGCCTCCCGGCGTGCGCGTCGCGAGCGCGGCCCGGCATCTGGCGGGACGCGAGGCCGATCATCTCGAACGGTTGGTCGGCGTCGACGGCATCCCGCAGCTGCTCGCGCGCCCGGCGCCCGACTCCTTCCTGCGGCGCTGGATCGATGGAGCCGATCTGCGCCAGGTCGCCGAGGTCCCCGACCGGCTGTTCCCCGAGCTGCGCACGATCCTCGCGGACGTGCACGCGCGGGGGATCGCGTACGCCGACCTCGCGAAGGAGGAGAACATCCTCGTCGAGCACGCCGATCTGGAGCGGTCTGGTGCGGGTGAGGCTGATGCCGCGCCGATTGGTGAGGCGCACGCCGACCTCGGCCGCCCCTGGCTCGTGGACTTCCAAATCTCCGTCGCCGAGGGCACGTGGCTGGGAGCGCTCGTCCCGATGCTGCAGCGCGCGGACCGCTACCACCTGGCGCGCCACGTGAAGCGGCGCCGTCCCGACCAGCTCAGCGACGCCGACCGCGAGGTCATCGCGAAGGGCAAGGGCTGGCTGAACCGGCTGCATCGGACGCTCGTGAAGAAGCCCTACAACGTGCTCACGCGCCACGTCGTCCGGAGCTGGTCGGGTGCGGGCGAGGGCCGACGAGACGGCGAACCGCGCGGGATGCGCGACGTCCGCTGAACGCGAGCACGGTAGAACGCACCGATGGAGATCGTCGGGATCGAGGTCGTGGACGACCGCACCGCGGAGAGCCGGACGGACGTGGGCTTCCTGCAGGTGCGCCGCCTGAGCGTGCGCAACCGCCACGCCGACGGGACCGCGGGCGAGCCGTACGCGTGCGACGTCATGTCGCGCACCAACGTCGATGCCGTCGCCGTGATCCTCTACGAGCCGGGCGCCGATCGCCGCATCCAGGTCGTCTTGAAGGAGGGCATGCGCCCCGCGATCTGGCTGCGCCGCGAAAAGGACCTCGTGCTGCCCGACGAGCAGTCGTGGCTCTACTTCCCCGAGATGTGCGCCGGTGTGCTCGAGGCCGAGGATGCGTCCTCCGACGCGGTCAGTCGCCGTGCCGCCGCCGAGGCCCACGAGGAGTGCGGCACGCGTGTCGCCCCCGACGCGGTCTCGCGGCTGGGCAGGCCGTCGTTCCCGTCCCCGGGCGTCACCGACGAGAAGGTCTACTTCGCGGCCGCGGCCGTCCGCATCGCCGACGCGTCGGCTGTGGAGGGCGACGGCAGCGGCATGGAAGCCGGCACGCGCCGGCTCGTGCTGGATCTCCGCGAGGCGCTGGCCCGCTGCCGCGACGGGCGCATCCCCGACATGAAGACCGAGATCGCGCTGCTCCGACTCTGTGACCGCCTCGGCTACCTGCCGCAGCTCGACGTGTTCGTCGACGAACTGCCGCCGGGGCTGCGCGAGCGGTACGCCCCGCCGGGCCTGGAGCCGGCGTGAGCATCCCCCCGGTGAAGGCGCCCCGAGTGCGCGTCCCCCGAGTGGCTGTGGCCGGCGTGGTCCGGCGTCGACAGGGTCTCGGCGAGCACCTCGCGCACTTCCTCGTGCGACACGGCGCCGAGGTCCCGGCGTTCTTAGCGAGTCGTCCCGAGACGATTCCAGAGGCTCAATCCGTCCTGGCTCGCCACGGCATCGAGGCCGCCGGCTACGTCGGGCTCGACGCGCTTCTGGCCGAACAGCCCATCGACGCCCTTGTCATCGCCTCGCCGGCCGCCACGCACGCGACGCTGCTCGAGGGGGCGCTCGCCGCCGGACTGCACGTCCTCTGCGAGAAGCCCCTGCTGGAGCCTGTTCTCTGGGGCGGCGACGACGACGTGGAGCGTGTGGCCAGTCTCGTCGACGCCTTCGCGGAGCGGGAGCTCACCCTCGTCGAGAGCTGCCAATGGCCCTATACGCTCCCGGCCTACCGCGAGCTCCATCCGGCGTCGGCCACCCAGCAGCCTCGGCACGTCGAGATGTGGCTCTCGCCCTCGAGCCGAGGCCGCGACATGCTCGTCGATTCGATGAGTCACCCGCTCAGCCTGCTCCAGGCTCTCGCGCCGCCCACCGCAGATCAGCTCGCCGGCCTGAGTTTCTCGACGGTTCGCCGCGACGCGGGGAGACTCCAGGCTTCGTTCCGGTATCCGACCGCAAGTGGGGGTGTGGTGGTTCGCGTGCGACTAGAGTCGCATCCCGAGCAGCCCCGTCCCGCCGGCTTCGCGATCAACGGCCTCGCGGCCGCACGCCGGATCCGGATGGAGGACTACGCGCTCTCGTTCGAGGACGGCGGTCGGCAGGTGCCGGTGCCGGATCCGACGGAGCGTTTGGTCGAGGAGTTCGTGCGGACGCTCCGCGGCGAAGATCGCCCGGTCGGACCGCAGCGGGGGGCGGCGATCGTCTGGCGCCAGGGGGCGCTCAGGGAGATCGTCGGAAGCTTCGAGCGCCTCACTGCGTAATGAGACCGGGTAACAGGAGATGAGATGGGCCACGCGATCCACGACTTCACCGGGAAGCTGCGCCAGCCGGCTGTACTGCCGCTGGTGCTCGACTACGTGAAGTGGCGCCGCGGTGTGCGCAACGCGCGCGCCGAGGGCCTGGCTGAGCCGAAGGCGCCGGCCATTGCGCCGATCTCGATCAACCTGGACCTGACCACGGCGTGCAACTTCCGCTGTGACCACTGCATCGACTGGGACATCCTCAACACCAAGCACAACCACGACGAGCAGGTGCTCCGCGACTCGCTCGCCGAGATGACCAAGCGCGGCCTGCGCAGCGTGATCCTGATCGGCGGCGGCGAGCCGACCGTCTACCCCGGCTTCAGCGACATGGTCCGCTACATGAAGCAGGACCTCGGGCTGCAGATCGCGGTCGTCTCGAACGGCAGCGGGAACCACAAGATCCTCGAGATCGCCGACTGCCTCGACGAGCGCGACTGGGTGCGCCTCTCGCTCGACTCCGGCACGAACGACACGTTCATCCGCATGCACAAGCCGGTGAACAAGCAGATCACGCTCGAGGGGATCTGCGAGTGGGTGCCGAAGATCAAGGCGGTCAACCCGCGCTTCAACTACGGCTTCAGCTTCATCATTGTGTGGAAGGGCGCGCAGCGCGACGACGTGAACATCGTCGAGAACTTCCACGAGATGGTGACCGCCACCAAGCTCGCCCGCGAATACGGCTTCGACTACATCTCGCTGAAGCCCTTCCTGGTCCGTAGCGAGACCGGCTCCGAGATCATGGACCCGGAGAAGGCGCAGTACGAGCTCGACCAGATGACCAAGCGCATCCGCACGCTGGTCGACGAGTGCAAGGTGTACGGCACCGACTCGTTCCGCGTGCTCGAGTCGACCAACCTGCGCATGCTCGAAGCGGGCAACTGGCGCGACTTCACGAACCAGCCGAAGGAGTGCCACATGCAGGCCCTCCGTCAGGTCCTCACCCCGACCGGCCTCTACAACTGCCCGGCCTACCGCGGCGTCGATCGCGCGAAGATCGCCGGCAAGGAAGCCTTCCAGGACCCAGCGACCTCCGACGCCACCAACGCCGCCCTCGACACCCAGCTCGACACCTTCGACGCGAGCCAGGAGTGCGAAGCCGTCACGTGTCTCTACAACGACGTGAACTGGTGGCTCGACGGCCTGGTGAAGAGCGACGACGACATCGACGCCATGGCGTTGGCGGGCGACGAGCGGAACGACTACTTCCTGTAGGTCGTGGGGGCGTTCATCACAGGTCGCATGCCAAGACCCGTGAGGGTCGTCACGGTGTGAGCTCTTACGCTCCCGTGGCCGTGCCGGATCCGCGGCGCTGAGCCTGACGAGCGGTGGCGCGAGGTCGGTGTCCGAACTGGCCGACATTGGTTGACCAGCGGAACGAGTCCCGCCTCTACGGGATGCGTCGCTCTGCCCGACGAATTGACCCTGGGTCGGTATGACGGGGTCGGTATGACGTGCCCGTCGTATCTTCCACAGGAGGGACGAACGACCCGTCGTTCCGCCCCCCGCCAGCGCGTACCGAGCCTGGAGTGGACGACGCTCGGGGTCGAGGCGGCCCGGCCAGTGTTGTTCACCGACCCTGGGCCCGCGACGTACACTCCGCCGATGCCGAGCCGCGGATCCGGGCGCATCCTGCTGGTTCTTGTCGCCCACCACGCGGAGGAGCGCGTCGCTCGCGTTCTGGAGCGCATCCCGCAGGGAGTCCTCGGGTCGGACCGTTGGGACCTGCTCCTCATCGAAGACTCCTCGGGCCGGGAGGCAGCGCTGGCTGCGCGCAGGTGGGTGGATGCGCGCGGGTTCGAGCGAGCGAGGGTCCTGGTCAGCCCCGTGGACCTGGGCTACGGCGAGATCCAGAAACTGGCGCTGCGCCACGCGCTGGACGGCGGGTACGAACTGGTGGTCGTGCTCCCGGCGGACGGGCAGTACCCACCAGAGGACCTGCCGCGATTCGCCGAGGTGTACGACGGGGGTGATGCGGACGTGATCCTCGCGTCCCGGTTCGTGGACGGCGGTGACCCGGGCTCCGGGAAGATGCCCCTGATCCAGCGCGCCGGCAACCGCTTCGTGACCTGGCTGCAGAACCGGCTCTGCGGCCAGCGGCTCTCGGAATACCACACCGGTTTCCGCGCCTACTCGGCCGCCTTCCTCTCCGAGATCCCGTTCGAGTTCGACGCCAACGAGTACGACTTCGACACCGACGTACTGCTGCAGGCGTTCTACGCGGGGGCGCAGATCGTCGAGATCCCGACTCGCGTGGACTACGACAACCGCATCCGCAGCATGGGTCGGGTGCGCTATGCGCGACGCGTCCTGTCCGCGAGTCTCGGGTATCGCCTGCATCGGATGGGGATCTTCTGTTCTCTGAAGTTCCGCGGCGCGAAGCCCCTGCTCTACGAGGACAAGACGGCAGTCCTGTACTCCTCCCACGCCGCGGCGCTCGAGTGCGTCCGGCGCCTCGCCCCGCAGACGCTGCTGGACATCGGTTGCGGGCCAGGGTTCGTCGCGGCGCGCTGCGAGGAGATGGGCGTTCGGGTCACGGGGCTCGACTTCGAAGAACCGTTGCCGGGGAACATGACGCGCTTCATCCGCGCGGACCTCGACGGCGAATTTTCCGAGGACGCGTTCGAGTACGACGTGGTGCTGATGCTGGACGTGATCGAGCATCTCGTCGATCCCGAGCGGTTCCTCGTCGGCCTGCGCAACGGCAGCGAGGTGCTGGGCCGCTCGTCGGAGCGTGCCCGACTCGTGCTCTCGACTCCCAACGTGGCCTTCGCGGCGGTGCGGCTGAACCTCCTCCTCGGGCGGTTCACCTACGCCGAACGCGGTATCCTCGACATCGATCACAAGCGCCTGTTCACTCGCGCGACGCTACTGCGGGCCGTGCGCGACTGCGGCTACGACGTCGAGAAGGTGAGCGCGATCGGGGCGCCTTTTGCTGCGGTGTTCCCCGGTCCGGTCGGAGCCTTCGCGGGCTGGTGCTCCGACCGGCTCGCCCGCCTGATGCCGCGCTTGTTCGCGTTCCAGTTCTTGGTCGTCGCCCGGCCTCGTCCCGGGCTGAGACAGCTGCTTGCCGCGAGCGCAGAGGTCGACGAGGACAGCGCGGCCGAAGCGACTCCCGCGGCGACGAGCGCATGACCGTCGGAACTCGGGTGACGGACGATGGGGCGACGCTCCGTGCATCCACGGGATGGATGTTGCCCGTCGCGGGCGTCGGGATTCTCGTCCGCGTCGCCGTCTGCCTGCTCTCGACGGGATCGAACGACATCCGCACGTGGGAGCGGTTCGGCCGTGCGGTTCGGGAGGCCGGGCTCGCGGCGCTCTATCAGTCGGACCCGCTGTTCAATCACCCACCGCTCATGGGGCTCTACTCCGCCGCCGTGGGCGGTCTCGCGGACGGCCTCGACCTGACGTTCCCGGTTCTGTTCAAACTGCCGATGGTGGCCGCCGACGGGCTCGTGCTGCTGCTCCTGTACCGGAGTGTTTCCCGCTCGGAGGGACCGGGGACGGGCGCGCGGGCGGCCGTCGTCTGGGCCTGGGCGCCCGCCGCGATCCTCATCACCGCGTTCCACGGCAACACCGACGCGCTCTGCACGGCGCTCACGCTCAGTTCGGCCCTCGTGGTCGTCCGTTGCAAGCGCCCGTTCGCCGGAGGACTGCTGATGGGGGCGGCGTTGAACGTGAAACTGATCCCGGTGCTCGTTGCGCCCGCGGTGTTCGCGCTCGCCGGCGGGCGCAGGGGTATGACCCGCTTCGTCGCGGGAACGGCGGTCGGCGCCCTGCCGTTCGCCGTCGCGTTGGCGGCGGGGGGCATGCCGGTGCTCCGCAATCTGCTCGGTTGGAGCGGGACGCCGGAACTGTGGGGCGTGTTCGGCGTGCTCCGCCCCATCGGTCACCGATTGTCGGAGGCGTACCCATCGGCGCCCGCGGTGGTCGAGGGGCTGGCGGGCGTCGCCCGGTATGTGCTCCTCGGCGCCGTGGTCGCGCTTCCTCTCCACGCCCGCGTGACCGGTCGCCGTCTCGACGTTCGCCTCCCGGCGTTGGTGACGTTGCTCTTCCTGCTCCTCGCGTCGGGTTTCGGCATCCAGTACGTCCACTACGTCCTCCCCTTCGTCCTGCTCGTGGATCTGGCGGGAGGCGCGGTGTTGGCCGGCATTTCGGGCGTGTTCGTCGCTGCGGCCTACGGGGCGTTCATGGTCTCGTGGCTGCCCATGGAGTCGCTCCATACGGGCCGCTTCCCCATCCCGGTTGCGCTGCTGGGCGCGCTGACGTGGCTGGTGCTCGCTGCGCTGTTCGTTCGGATCTGGCGGCTCCCGACCGCCTCCGCCGAACAGGCGTCCGGCGCGGCAGCGTCCAAGGCCTGACGCGGCTTGGGCAGCGTCGATTCGAAGACGCAGTCCACGGTGCGCCCGGCGATCACCTCGATGCGCTTGACGACCGCGCGTTCACCGATCATGCGGAGGAACCCGAGTGGTCCCGGCGTCTTCGGCCGTGACGCCGACAGGATGGCGACGGCGATGATCGCCACCGACACGAGGAGCACCAGCAACCCCCGTCGACGCCTCGATTGCCAGGCTACCGCACGGCCGCGCACACGAAGTGGTCCCGTGACTCAGCCGTCGAGCGTTCCAGACGTCTATCTGCCTGAGCGACGTGGATAGGCCGTACCCAACTTCTCGTCGGGCGGTCGGTCACCTCCGCCGGTTCTCGCGCGTCCCTCTCTCGGGATGCTCCCGCCTTCCATCAACGGCTCCAGGCCGACGTGTCGCCCGACTCGAAGCCGTCCGCGAAGATCAGCAACTCGTCGTCCGGGTCGAAGATGTCGACGGCCACGTTCTTGATGCCCGGCGAACTCGTCGAGAACGTCCCGCGGAACGTGCCATTCGGTGAGGGAGTCGTCTCGAAACTGTGGATCTCGGAGCCGTCCGCCTCGAACAGCCCGACCCACGGCGTGTCGTCGTCGGTGGGGTCGAAGTCGAAGAATCCCATGACCGAGAAGAGGCGGCTCGGTCCATCGCCGCCCGAGGTCGTGAAGGTGATGCTCGCTCGGCCTTCGGTCATGCCGCTGCCGAAGGTCCCGCTTCGCGTGACGTGCGGCGACTGGAACGTCGGGACTCCGCGGAGGTTGCAGAACAGGGGGATCCCCTGCTTGCAGGCGGCCTGCTCGAGCTTCGCCATGAGCTTGCGGATCTTGTTCAGCGTCTTCGCGTTCTCTGCGTTCAGCTGTTTCACGGCGGCGGCGAGCAGGCTGTCCGGATCCGCACTGAGCTCGGGTACCGAATCCGGCACGCCGGTGTTGTTCTGGTAGAAGCCGAGGGCCGTGCTCTCGAACTGGCCGATCGAGCTGCGCGTGGACGAGATGCTGCTGTCGAAGGTGACGTCGAGGCCGAAGTTCGTGTTGTCGAAGACCTGGAAGGGGTCGGCCGTTCCCGAGTTCACGTCCTTCGTGACGCCCGCGATGTCCTTCTTGAACGACTTGAACAAGCTGTTGAGCGACTGCTTGTGCTGCTTGACGATCTGGTTGAACTGCTTCTGCAGTTGCTTCGTCTGCTGCTTCGTGAGATCGCCGGTCGCCGCGTGCGTGGTCGACGGCACGTAGCCGACGAACAGGACGGCCGTCGCGACGAGGGCCACAACGGCCCGTCGAATGGTGCGCATGGCGTGTACCTCCCTCCGCGCGCTCGGCGAGCGGAACGAACGGACGCGCCACCCGTTGACGATCCGTCGGATTGCCGAGAACGAGATCCTTCGGGAGCATCGCAGGCCTGGCCGCGCCCGCCAAGGCCGCGCTGCGTCTCGCTCAGATTGTCCGGCGAGAACCCGTCCGAACATGCGACGCAGGTCGCACCGCGAGTACTGAGATGGGATGCGCAGGCCGGTCCCCCGGACGCAGTAGCGTCCGCGCTGCAAACGATTGAGCGCAGTATCGGGCGCTCTGCGGTCAGCACACGCGCTCTGGGGCCCAGAGGGAGGACCGACCTGGTCGAAGACGATCACCGCGACGACGGGACTGGCTGTGGGAGATCGGCGGACGCACTTCTGCCAGTTGGAGGAGAGGAGCGGAGAGATCGTTCCCGAGCGCGTGATCACGACCACCCGGGCGGCGCCGCAGGGTCTGCTCACTGAGCTGCCGCGCATGCGGGTCGTGCTCGACACGGGCAGCGTTCGTTCGCTGTCGTCGGCGGCCGGTGACGTGGACGCCGCGACCGGCAGCGTCATCATCCATGGCGGGCTCGGTCCCGCCCGCCGCAGCGAGGTCCACGTCCTACAGCGCCCGTAGCCGTGGGACCCTCGTCACATGCGCCGCGACTCCGTCGGGCGATCGAGAATGCCGGGCGCGGAACCTCGCGCCGAACGTCGTAGAGTGATCGCCCCCCGCATCCGGCTCTCGTCTCTGTTCATCACGTGACCTGCGCGCACGTCGATCTCTGCGGCAGCACGTTATCCAACTCGGTGCCTTCGCTCATGACCCCTCGCATTGCTCTCGCCGCGCTTCCCGCACTTCTCCTGCTCGCCGCCGGATGTACCACGGCCTCCTCGTCGGTCGCCGTCGCCGAGGGCGCGCCACCGCTCTCGTCGGCTCGGCTGTTCGGGGATCGGGCGCGTGTGTTCTCGGCGGCGGGTTTCGAGACCGATCTCGACCGGATGCTCGACGACCTCGCGGGTGCCGACGCCGTGTTCCTCGGCGAGACGCATAACGACGACGTCACGCACCAAGTTGAACTCGAAGTCCTGCGCGGGCTGATTGCGCGGCGGGGGGGCGCGGTCGTGCTGTCGATGGAGATGTTCGAACGCGACGCGCAGCCGCAACTCGATCGCTACCTCGCGGGCGAGATCGACGAACCGACGTTCCTGCGCCACGCGCGGCCGTGGGGCAACTACCGCACGGCGTACCGGCCGCTCGTCGAGCTGGCAAAGGCCGAGGGCGTGCCCGTCATCGCCGCGAACTTCCCGGCACCGCTGCGCCGCAAGATCCGCGGCCAGAAGTCGAACTGGGACGCGCTGACCGATGACGAGCGGCGTCTCGTGCCGCGTGAGCTCTTCCCGAACAGCGCCGAGTACTGGGCCCGGGCGGATCGCGCCACGCGCGGGCACATGGGCAGTGCCGGCGGTGGGCCGCGCACGCCGGAGGATCGTCTCTACGACGGCCAGAGTCTGTGGGACAACGCCATGGGCGAGTCCGTTGCCGACGCGATCACGGGGAACCCGGGACGCATCGTGCTGCACGTCGTCGGCGGCTTCCATGTGCAGGGCCGCGCGGGCACTGTCGAGCAGACTGCCCGGCGGGTGCCCTCGGCGGATCTGCGGGTGCTGAACGTCTGGCCGCGATTCGACCTGGCCGAGGCCGACGGCACCGGGTTCGACGGGGACGTCGCCGACTACATGGTTCTCACCGCCTCTCGCGCCGACGACGTCAATGAGGGGCGCTGGTCCGTCGAGATCGGCGGGCAGTTGCAGTATCGCATTCGTGTCCCGGCCGAGGCTTCGGACGACGCACCCGTGCCGCTGCTCGTATGGCTGGGGGACGACGGCGCGCGGGACGACGACGGGCTGCGCTATTGGCGTCTCGCGTTGGGCGATGCGGCGGCAGTCGTCTCGGTCGATCCGCTGCATCTCATGGAGGAGGAGGACCTGCGCCTCGGCGGTCGCTGGTTCCACGACGACTCATTCACGTCCGACGTCTCCAGGGTGCGGCGCGGCCTAGAGCGGCTGGTGGACTACGTGTCCCGCCGGTTCCCGATCGATCCGGAGCGCGTCGTCATCGCCGGTCGTGGAACGGGCGCGACGGCCGTGCTCTGGGCCGCGATGTACTCGAATGGGCTCGCGGGAACTCTGATCGCCGCGGAGCCCCGCCGGACGAGCGGGCTGCGCATGGCGGGTCTGCCGGGCGAGCCGTCGTCCGTGACACTCCTGCGCGGCGTGACCGACGAGTCCGGAGCAGACGCCCTGCGAACGACGCTGAAGGAGTACGCGGATCTCGGTCTCGCGACCGATCTCGTCGTCGCGGCGGACGGAGCGGGTGAGGTGCTGCGGCAATTGGAAGTGTCGGTGCGCGCGTCGCTCGGTGTCGCCGAGATGCCCGAGTCCGCGACCAAGGAGCGCGCGGTCATCCTGACCACGGAGACACCGACGGCCCGCGCGTGGGCCGAACTGTACGTGCGCCGGATGGCGGCCGAGGGCACGGACGTGCGTCTGGTCGATGCCGCGCCCGGCGCGCTCTCCCTCGAGTTCGGCGGCGTGTTCTCGATTGCCGACTTGAAGAAGCCCGGTGCGTTGCCGACGGCGCCGGGGCCCTTTGGCGGGACCACGGTGCTGGTGATCCCCGCGGGCGCGGATGCGGCCGCGAGCGCGGCGTGGGACGATCTGGTCGCGAACGACCCACTCGCGAAGCGCAGCCGCTTTCTGCGCATCGTGCTCGCCTACGAGAACCGCTCGCCTTCGCTCCCCGAGGTGCTGACCGATCTCGCCGCGCAGCGGCGCCGGAACGTCCTGATCGTCCCGGCGCAGTTCTGCGCGGACGGCGATCAGATGCGTGCGCTTCGCGCGGCTGCGGGCGATGCGCTCGTCGGCATGACTGTCCACTGGCTGTCGGGCCTGGGCGGGCACCTGGCCACTCGCTGAGACGATCGCCCGGGCGCCGATGTGGAACGTGGAGGTGGGCACAGTTCCACTAACCCCACCTGTCGCTCCGCCCGATCGCGGTGTCCGCTCGCTAGATGTGATACCGACCCCGGTCCGATTCTTCGGGGCCGAAGAATCGGACCGGGTTCCGTATTGCCGAATTGGCCGACCTCGGCCGATCAACGGAACGCGTCCCGCCCTCTACTCCGGTGCCGGTGGCAACGTCCGGATCTCGTCCGCGGTCTCGACGGTCCAGACGTAGTGGAGACGAGCCAGTGATCGGGCCTCGAAGTTCACGTGGATCGGAGCGCGCCGCCAGGCCGTGTCGGCCTCGTCGGCGTCGACTGCGATGGCGCGGCTGAAGATACTCACCGTGCGGGACTTGGGAACGTCCCCACCGGCGTCCCGGACGGAGGCCTGGATCTGGTCCGGTGAGTCGGGCACGACCGCCACGAATGTGGTTGCTTCGCCTCGGACGTCCCCAATGGGGACGTAGACGTGGTTCGTGACCCAGAACTCGCGCGCCGGGCACGTGATGAAGATCGCCCCTTCACGATCCGCATCCCGGGCGAGCTCCGTTCGGGTGCCGACGCGGAAGCCGTCGTCGTCGCGGCGCGGCGCGCTTGCGGCCGCCGAGCCGCCCGAAGACGCGAATGGCTGCACACGCGACGGTGCGTTTCGCGCGCGACGCGGCTCTGCCCATGCCGGGGACCAGGGCCGCGTCCAAGGTAGACGGCGTCCAGGGGAGTAGCGCAGCGCCTCGAGGACCTCCTCGCCGTCGGTGCGGAAGATCCGCAGTCGAATCAGCACGCGTGCGAGCGGGTGGACGTCGACGGTCTGGGACACGGGTTCGGCGCCGACGGTGAACTCCGGGGGATCGGCGCGCGACGCGCCTTGGCTCGCGACCTCGATCCGGTACCGGCCGTGCGGCAGACCCTCGATCAGCGCACCGGCGTCCGGGATCGCGGCCTCCGCCTGGATCTGATCGCCGCCGAGCCACTCGGTCGACTCCGGCACGCTGAGACGCCACAGCCGCACGCGGCCGCTGGCCGCGCCGCCGACGCCCGCGATGCGTAGCCGAACGCGGACGCTCCCGGTCCCCTCGCCACGCTCGGCCTCCGGAACCCAACCCGGAGTCCCGGACGCCGCCGCGACGACGGGGGAGTCCTCCGGCACGGCCGCCGCGCGACCCGGCAGGACGAGGACGGCGGTGATGGAGAGGACGGCGAGCGTGAGGGTCGCAAGCGCCCACGCACCGGTCTGCCCCGCGATCCGCCTCGCCTTGCACTCGTGCATGCGCGCATCTCCTCCGATGCCGGTGCAATCGTATCAGTCGCTCCGATCGCCGCCCGCGGAGGCCTCGCCGGACCGCGCGGAGAACTCCGAGGTGGGTGAACTTCACCGGGCTTCGGTACGGAGTCACTCGTCCCCGCCCGTCGCGGCGGTCCAGTGACGTGACGCAGGTGGAGAGCGCCCCGAAGTCCGGTTACTTCGACGTGCCCCGCCGTCTAGGCCTGCCGACCGGTAGTCTGTCCTGATGGACGCGGAGGACCAGCGCGGAGGACGACGCCTCGGGTGGAGCCTCGCGTTGCTCGCGCTGCTCGGCGTCGGGACAACGTCGGTGTGGTTCTTCGCGCAGGCACCGGCCGAAGCCCCCGCGACGCGTTCCATGGAGTTCGCGGAGCGACAGCCGGCTCCCTCCGAGTCGGTGGATACTGGCGCGCGCGTCCCCGCCGACGGGTCGAGCCCCCGCAGTCGCCGGCGGACGACCACGACGCCCCCGACGACCACTCCGATGGTCGAGAGTCCCCGTCGCGACGCTCCGGCGCCTCCCCGCGCGAGTGTCCCAAGGTACGCCGCCCTCGACGGCGTCACGACGTGGAACCCGCCGTGGTCGCACGCCAACACGGCGGTTGTGTGGACGCGCGGTGGCTACGACGCGCAGCTCCTCGCGGCTCCGCCGCAACGTGACGTCACGGGCTACGCCAACGACTTCGCACTCGACGGTGACGTCGCCGTCATCGCAGAGCCGTTTGCCCTCGCCGGACGGTCGCAGCGAGGCGTCGTGCATGTCTTCCACCGCGCACCGGTTGGGTCGTGGCTGCCGACCCTGGTCCTCGCATCGCCCGACGAGAACGAGGTGTTCTTCGGTCGCGCCGTCGCGGTGTCCGGCAGTCGGATCGTCGTCGCGAGTGGCGGGCTGACGCCGGAGAGTCCGCCCGCAGTGCACAGCTACGCGCGCACGAAAGATGGCTGGACGCACGAGCAGACGATCGCTCTGCGTGCTGACGGACCGACGACCATGACGATCGCGCTCTCGCACGATCTCCTCGCGGTCAACATCGGTAACGAGATCGAGCTGTACCGGCACCACACCGACGGTTTCCTCCACAGCGAGCGCCTCACGCGCGGAGATGCGCAGCGCTGGAGCGGTGTGAGTCTGGCGCTCGACGGCGCGCGACTCGTCGTTCCGTCCCTCACTGAGGGCGGGCAGCGGAGCCTCCGAGTGTTCGAAGACTCCGGTGGGCGGTTCCGCCCGACCGCCACGCTCGACAAGACGATCTGGCGGAAGGGGCTCGATCCATCGGGATCCGCCCTCGCGCTCACCGGCGACACGCTCGCCGTCGGTGGCTCCGATCTGAAACGCGGCCTGATCGTGTTGGAGTACGACGGGGGCGCGTGGGGATCGCCGACGGATCTCGCGGTCGGCCCGATGCGCACGAACGGTCCCCCGAACAGCCACGGCGCGGATCTCGACGGCGACCTCTTGGCGGCGGGCTTGTTTCCGCACGTGGACGGGGCCTTCGGCATCCTCGTCGCGCGCCGGCGGAGCGGGGCGTGGCACACGGGCATCGCGGACCCGCGACGGGACGCGGAGACGACGGAGGGCGTGCCGCATCACCGCGCATCCGTCGCTGTCTCCGGTGACACGGTGATGGTCCACTGGACGACCAGGGTGAGCGGCCCTTCGATCTCGTTCCTGACCATTGCGGACGAGTTCCCCGTCCACGACGACTGACAACCAGCGGCGCCCCGTTCCGTGCCAGTCTCCGACTTCCGCGATCGGTGAGTTGCACGACCGGGTGTGCGGAGTAGAGCCACGTAGGCGTGCGCCGAGCGGCAGAGCTGCGACCGGACCACGCTGGCGGCGCGGCGTGACGTCAGCGGTCGAGCGGCAGCGTCTTCGCCGGCCGAAACCCGACGTTCGTCATGCGTGACTCGGGCTTGTAGCCCTTGCGTGCGGCCGAACGGAGACCGTCGGCGCCAGTCATCCAACTGCCACCGCGGATCACGCGCCCGAAAGCGTTCGTCGGACCTACAGGGTCGACGGCCGACTTCCCGTCATGGCGGCGGTGGCCGTCCTCGCACCACTCGTAGACGTTCCCGAGCATGTCGAAGATCCCGAGGGCATTGGGCCTCTTCGTGCCGACCGGATGGCTGCGCTTCTCCGATGTTCCCGCGTACCACGCGTGTTCGTCCAGGGCGGCTGCGCGGTCACCGAAGGCGTACGCCGTCGTGCTCTCAGCGCGACAGGCACGCTCCCACTGCGCCTCGCTCGGGAGCGACAGACCGACGGTCGTGCAGAACGCGCGCGCCTCGAGCCACGACACCCGCTCCACGGGGAGGTCCCCGCCGCGGAACCTCGAGGGGTTTGTGGATCCCATGACCCGAACCCACTGTGATTGTGTCACCTCCGTCGTCGCGATCAGGAACGCCGACGTCAGCGTGACCTCGTGAGCTACCTCACCTGCACGGTGGTGGGTCTCCGAATCGGGCGAACCCATGACGAAACTCCCCGCTGGTACGAGCACGAATTCCATCGCGCTCGCAGCGTGGCGAAACGTCGCCATGTCGTCGCTGCGCTTGCTCCCGCCGAAGGCCACGAACTCGAACTTCGGCGCGGAGTACTCCACGCGCTTCACGGCTTCACGGCGCTCCGCGAGAGTCGCCTCCTGCCACGCGCTGCCGCCGCGGAGGGGGCGCCAGGGATCGACGCGAACGCGACGCGGTGCAGCCGGGCGTGCGACGTCCCCGTCGATCGCGTGGGTCGTGTGGCCGGACGCCGCGCCAGCGTCGTGCACAGTCGGACCGACGGGCGAAGTGGGCGCCTCCTCCGGGGCCGCGGTGTCCGCGTCGTGACCCTGCTTCGCGGGGTCGTTCGCCTCGTCTCCGGTGCTCGTCGTCGCGTCCCCGTTCATCACGACGAAGACTGCGACCCCGCACGCAATGCCGAGCACGGCGACGAGGAGGGCAGTCAGCGATGTCGGGCGCGACACGTGCGGTCGATGGTACGGGGGCCAGTTGGTCGCGCGGCACCGTTGGAAGTGGGGACAGCGGAGACGGCTGTGGACCCGCGAGTCTCGGGACAGTTCCACTAACCCAACCTGTCGCTCCAAAGGCACCGAGTTGGATAACGTGCTGCCGCAGAGATCGACGTGCGCGCAGGTCAGGTGATGAACAGAGACGAGAGCCGGATGCGGCGGGCGATCACTCGACGACGTTCGGCGCGTGTGACGAGGGTCCCCCGGCTACGGGCGCTGCAGGACGTGGACCTCGCTGCGGCGGGCGGGACCGAGCCCGCCATGGATGATGACGCTGCCGGTCGCGGCGTCCACGTCACTGGCCGCCGACGACAGCGAACGAACGCTGCCCGTGACCGGCGTGACCGCCATCCAGATAGGCGTTCCGGAACCGTCGAGCGGCAGGAGGCTCAGATCGGAAAACGGCGAGAGTGCCTGCCCGCCCAGTAGGGCGAGCGACGGCCCGGACGGATCGAGCGCGAGCACGTGCAGCGAGCGGCCCGCGGGGGCACCGTTGCGCGCGAGCTGCTCCCACCTCTCCTGCCCCGGGATCGAGAGATCCAGGGCCCAGAGATCGTCCAGGAACCCGTTGCCGTCGCCTCCGCCGTGGACCAGCATCCGACGCCCGACCGGGTCGTAGACGGCGGTCGCGCCGGCCCGCCCAACGGGCGCATCGCCCGCTGGCGATATCTGCGTCCAGCTCGCAGAGCCGGCGGTGGAGAGATCGAGCACCCAGACGTCGTCGAAGACGGTGACGTCATCGAAGCCGCCGAAGATCACTAGGCGCTTGTTCGGTCGATCCAGGACCGAGACGTGCTCGTCCCGCGGCGGAGGCATCGCGCCCGCGCCGACATCGATCAGAGACCAGTCAGCCACTCCAGGGGCCGCCGCGAGATCGAGGGACCAGACGTCGTTGAAGTACTCGAACACCCCGGACGTGCCGTCGGACCCGAAGACCAGCAGCATGCGATCGCGATCGGCATCCAGATTGGCCGAGTGAGCGAAGCGCACCGCGGGTGCAGGCCCGCTCGACGTGAGCGCAGTGAACCTCGGCGCCCCGAGGTCGCTGATGTCGAGGGACCAGGTGTCGCCCACGTACGCACCGTCGAAGCCACCGAACACGATGGCCCGCCGACGGGTCGGATCGACGACGAGCGAGTGATTCATACGCGCTGTCGGTCCGGCCGGATCGGTGGTGGTCCACGCGATGCGCGGCGGGACGACATCGGCCGACTCCTCGATCACAAACGCGTCGTCGCGCAGTGCCCCGTCGTTGCCGAACGCGATGAACACACGCGCCGTCACGGCGTCGATGCCGCCCGTCGCCGACGTGCGCGGCGACGGACCGCCGGTGCCCTCCGGTTGGAGCAACGTCCACCGCGCCGCGTCGGCGCCGGTGAAGTCGAGTGCGTAGAGTTCGCCGCGCAACCCTGTGGCGTCCTGACCACCGAAGAGCAGGAGGCGATCTCGCGCCGCATCGGCGATGACAACAGATCCCGAACGAGGGCTCGGCACATCACCCGTGAGGGTCAACTCGGACCACACCGGACCGCCTGCGGCCCGCATGTCGAGCGCGAAGACGGAGTCGGAGAGCCCCGCGGCCGTCGAGCCGCCGACGACCACCACGCGACCGCGGACGCGATCGAACGCGCCGGGCACGAACTCGCGTCCGGAAGGCGGCGTGCCGAGCGTCTCGACGAGCGACCAGCGCGCGGCACCCGGGGCGTCCAGATCGAGCGACCACACATCGTTGCGGTGGGCGGTGTCGAAGCCGCCAAAGACGAGCATGCGGCGCTCGGCCGGATCGTAGACCGCGAAGTGGCTGCGCCGCGCAGAGGGGCCGATGCCCTGGGGTTCGATCTCGGTCCAGACGCCGCTCCCAAGGTCAAATCCCCACACGTCGGAGTACGGCGCCACGGAGGCGCCGCCGAAGAGGATCGCACGATCCCCCTGTTCGTCGATCACGAGCGAGTGCCCCCAGCGACCGATCGGTCCGGCGGCTGTCCCCGCGAGCTCCGACCATGCGCCGGTCTCGAGATCGAGCGAGACCACGTCGGAGAGCCAGTTCACGCCGGAACCCCCGCCGAACGTGATCAGTCGATTGCGTTTCGCATCGAGCGCTGATGCGTGCCCCCAGCGCACGGGGGGCGTGACGCCGGCGGTGCCGCTCGCGGACCAGGCGGCCACCTCGCGAACCTCGATCTGCACGGTCCGCACCGAACGCACGCGCGGTCGCCCGGAGTCCCGCATGCGGACGCGGAACGTGAAGGTGCCCGTCTTCTTCGGCGTCCCGGTGATGCGCCCGTCGCGCAACACCTTCAAGCCCCGCGGCCAATGGCGCCGACGTCGCCGGGCGCGGAATCGATACGGAGCCTCTCCGCCGGACGCGGACAGTTGCGTGTCGTAGGGCTCGCCCAGCGTTGCCGCCGGAAGAACCAAGGGTCCGATGTCCAGGAGCTCGGCGGCTCGCAACTCCATCGTGGGAGCCAGCGTCAGAAGGGCGCACCCGAACGAGAAGAACGCTGCAATCGTGGCGGACTTCATGGCAGCAGCAACTCCCAGATGTCGTCGAACGGGGTGCTCGGGAACCCATCGAACCCAGAGAACACGACCATCCGCCGCCCCTCGGGATCGTAGACAGCCACGTGGCTGTCGCGGGCCGTCGGGAGCGTTCCCGTCGGCGCCAACTTGGCCCAGCTCTCGGAACCGGCGGTCAGATCGAGTTCGTAGACGTCATTTGTGTCCGAGTTACCGACAAGACCACCGAACACGACCATCGTGCCGCGGCGCGAGTCGTAGACAGCGGAGTGCTCGTCGCGTGCGGATGGAGACGCGCCGGACGGGGAGAGCACAGTCCAGACCTCCGAGCCGGGGGTCGTCAGGTCCAGGCTCCAGACGTCGTCGAACTGCGTGCCGGTGGTCATGCCGCCGAAGATCACCATGCGGCGGTTGGGGACATCGAAGACCGACGCCGTGAACTCCCGCGCTGCGGGCGGGCTCGCCGGCGATCGCTCTGTCCACACACCCTGCGCGCTCGACGCGAAGGACAACTCCCAGATCGCAGTGCTGGAGTTGACACCCGGAGCCACTCCCGTGCCGCCGCCGAACACAACCATGCGGTCGTTGTCGGGATCGTAGACGGCCGTGTGCGCCACCCGAGTGGGTGGGGTCCCCCCGGTCGGCGTCAGTTGCGTCCACGTCGCATTGCTCGTGGAGAGGTCGAGGGCCCACACGTCGTTGCCGGTCTGGAACCCGTTCACGTTGCCGCCAAAGAGGATCGCCCGATCGCGCAGCGAGTCGAACACAAACGAGTGGCCCCAGCGGGCGGTAGGCCCGGTGCCGAGCGTCGCCCACGCGGCCGGCGCGCCGAGCGCGACGGCGCGTGTATCGCCGAAGACCGGAGGGAAACCCGACGAGCCCGTCGAGCCGAGCGAGATCACCATGCGCTCGTTGTCGGGATCGTAGACCGCTCCGGGCGACGAACGCCCGGCGGGAGCCGCGCCGCTCGGGGCCAACTCGCGCCACTCCGGAACCCCGGTGGACACGGCATCGACGTCGATCGAGAGGGCGCGCGTCACGCGATCCGACGGCGCCGCCGAGTCGGTCACCTCGACCGTGAACGCGAAGTTCCCCGCGGCCGTCGGTGTCCCGGTGACCGCGCCGCTCGTCGCCAGAGCGAGCCCGTCAGGCAGATCTCCGAGGGTCACGCTGAACGAGTACCCGGGCGTGCCACCGGTCGCCGAGACCGTCGCCGCGTAGAGCGCGTCTACTTGGCCACGCGGCAGCGAGAGTGTCGAGAGAGCGAGAGGCAGATCGAGCGTCTCGCCCGGATGCACGAGTGTCATCTTGCGTGGCTTCTCTGACTTCGCCCGGAGGGAGACGGAGACTGTCCCCCCACCGTTTCCGGCGAGCCGCGCGCTCGCAAGGTGCGCACCCGTCGTCGTCGTCGCGACGCGCGAGACGGACAGCGTTCCGCGGCGCAGTTTCGTCTTGGCCGTTGCAAGCGAGAGGGCGCCCGCCTCGTCGTGCGCGACACCGGACAGGACCGGTTCACCGACCCGAGCGGCGTCCCGCAGCGAGAACTTCAACTCGCTGCCCGCGAAGACGTCGAACGCGAACTCGCCGTCGCCAGCAGCCGGAGCGATGACGTCGCCGCGGAACTTCGACTTCTGCTTGGCGCTGAACTTCAGCGACCAGATACCGAGCGTGTCGGTGGCTCCGGAGATCTCCAGCCGCCATGTTCCGCCGACCGAGAGTGCGGCGACGCCGCCCGCGACGAGCGCGCCGCCGCGCTTCTCGCGCAGCGTGAACGCGGCCGACTGGTCGCTGCCGTCGGGCGCTCGAACGATGATCGCCGGAACGAGTCCCGACTTGCCCTTGCGGGCGAGCTTGAACTTGATCTTCGCCCCGGCCGGGAGTTCGACGAGCACCGCATGCACCTCGCCGGCGCGGTCGATCTCGCCGGTCACCCGGTCCTGCGGCTCGATGAGCAAGTCCTCGGCCTGCGCCGGGAACGCGAGAGCGATCAGGAGTCCCAGTCCGACCAGGAAGGCGACTCCGCGTCGCCGTCCGCAAGCGCGCGAGCGGTGCGCGTCGCCCACGCGGCTTCCGCCTCGATCAGCGCCCGATCGTGGTCGAAGATCGCCGCGATCACGGGCGTCCACCAGTGCGCCCGCGCAGCCTGCTCGCGCTCGGCGAGCGAGGCGAGCGCCTCCTCGGCCGTCTTCGCCAATTGTTCGAGCGGCGCGACCAGGTCGCCCGGCGGGGACGCGGCCGAGAGCGCCAACGCCACGCAGATCGCGGAGCGATGCACCGTCGGCTCCGCGAGCAGCGCCGCCACCCCCTCCCGCGTTCGCTCGCGACCGGACTCCGTCACGCTGTACGTGCGCCGCGCCGGACGCGCGCCGACCGCCTCGCGGGTTGACTCGAGCAGACCGTCCCGCTCGAGCCGGTTGAGCAGAGCGTAGATCGACGAGAAGCCGATCGCTGTCCACTGCCGGAAGTTCCGCTCTTTGATGCACGTTTCCACCTCGTACGCATGCCGCGGCCTCTCGGCGATGAGGCCGATCACGAGCAGCGCAGTGACGTCATACTTCTTTGCCAAGAGTATCCTCTATCGAGAATACAGCAGCGCTGTCAAGCCTGGCCCGTCGCTGCGGGGTGGAATCCGGAGGCCGTTGCGCGCTTGAGAAGCATCCTCAGCCGTCGAGGAGTCGCTGCGCTTCCGTGGCCTGCGGGGTGTCGGGGTAGCGTTCGATGGAAGTGGGTTGACTCGACGGCGGACGCGGTGACCGGTGGGTCCGAGGTGGTCGCGGATGCGACCTGCGCCGGGTTCGCCGACGCCCTCTCCCCGGGCGACTCGCCCCGGCTCCGCTTTTCCGCCCCCGCTCGTCAAACCGGACGTGCGGTTTTCTCGCATCCGGCTTTCCGACTGGGTTCACGACCCGGCTCACGCAGTCCCAAGCCTGCCTCCATCTCGTCGGCACGTGCCGCGGCGCGGCGCGCGTTATCCGCCGCTCTGGGTCTGGGACGGCATCGCGAGGGGGAGGCGTTGGATATGAAACACCCGTGTGGCATTTGAGACGGTCGTCGGCCCGGCAGAGCGGTCGTCGTTCGCACGTCGAGCGGGTGCGGCGCGGGCACGCGAGTTGCTCCGTGCGTTGGCAGCACGATTCCAGTGACTGGGAACGCCCGGCGGGAGCGGAATCGACGCCGTCCTCCATCCCGCTGCGCTCCTGAGCACCGCACGGAGGACCGAACGATGCGTCTCAGTTACCTGCTCTCCGCCGTCCTCGGCGTAGTCATCGCGATTGCCGGCGGCCGCGCTCTCGCCGCCGCCGAACCGGACTCGCTCGAGACTCTGGTCGAGCAATACCTTCCGGTCCGCGCAGCGCTCGCCGCCGACGATTTGGACACGATGAAGGAGCACGCCGCGGCTCTGGCGGAAGCGAATGACAGGACGCTCGCGGCCGCGGCCCGCGCTCTGGTCGCGGCCGAGGACATGGCTGCGGGTCGTAAGGCCTTCGGCAACGTGAGCCGCGCGCTGATTGCGCAGGTTGCGTCGAACGAGAAGAAGAAGAAGGACAGGATCGAGCTCCCGACCCTGCACGTGTTCGCGTGCTCGATGTCGAAGCCCTACGGCAAGTGGCTGCAGGTGGAGAGTGAGATCTCCAACCCTTACACGGGGTCGAAGATGCCTCGCTGCGGGAAGCGCGTCGATCTGCTCGGCGGCGGCGGCGAACCGGCGCGCCTGATCGCTGATTACGTCGCCATTCGCGCGGCGCTCGCAAGCGACTCGCTCGAGGGAGTCAAGGCGCACGCGGAGGTGCTGACCGTCGCCAAGGACAAGTCGATTTCCGGCGCGGCGGGCGACCTCGCTTCCGCCAAGAGCATCGCGGCGGCTCGCAGGTCGTTCGGGGAGGTGAGCCGCGCACTCATCGAGCAGGTGGAGTCGATCGAGAAGAAGAACCGGAAGAAGAAGAAGGGCGGCATCGCGCTGCCCCCCCTGCACCTCTTCGAATGCCCGATGGCGAGCCCGTACGGCAAGTGGTTGCAGACGGAGCCGGACATCTCGAACCCCTACATGGGCTCGAGGATGCCGCGCTGTGGGAAGCTCGTCAGCTCGTTTGGCGGGAACGACGGCGACGCGGTCGGCTACGTCTGTCCGATGCACCCCGACGTCACCGCGAGCAAGCCGGGCAAGTGCTCCAAGTGTGGCATGGCGTTGCGCAAGAAGGAGTAGCGGCGTCGGCGCCGTGTTTCGGCGTCGGGGGGATCGCGCCATGCCGTACCAGGCCCAATTCGGCATGCCGTACCAGGCCCAATTCGGCGGTCTCGCCGCGGCACGCCGTCTCAGGCTCGATCGTGAAGCCTGCGAAGCCCGGGTTTCACAGCGCCGCCCGCGACGCGAGCGCGGAGCGAGGGGTGAACGAACGCGCACGGTGAAGGATCCCACCGTTCTCGGTACTCCTCGGTCGTTCCCCCCGGGCTAGAACCGGCTCGGAATCGCTGCGGCGACGGGGATCACCGGGACGCGGCGATCCTGCTCCAGAGTGGTGCGGGACGCGTGCCGGCCGCGCGCACGAGACTCCCGACGCTGCGGCGACAACGGGCACGGGCCGGAGGCTCAACTCGAACCGCTCGGAACTCCGACGAGTCACTGGAGCCATCGTCCCCGGCTCCGGGCAGGCGTCACCGTGGACCCCCAGACCGAGACCACTGCACGCGACTCCGGCGAGCTCGACGCCGAGGAACTGCTTCGCGCGGCCGACGCGCAGCGCGCGGAGCGGCCCGACGATGCGGCCGACGCGTACGCGGCCTATGCCGACCTCGCAGAGCACCTCGATCCATCGACCGTCCGTGGCGCCGAGCGGGTGCGCTGGATCGTGAGCCGCTACCACCCGACCCACGAGTCGCTGGTGGACGTGATGGAGCGAGCGGAGAACCCCGCGACGGACCCTGAACTCCGCCTTCGCGCGCGGGTCTATCGGGCCCGCCACGCCGCGGGCCGCCACCAGTTTGCCGCGGCGCAGGAGCTCTACCGCTCGGTGCTCGAGGAGACGCGCGCCTCCGGGACCGAGGTGGAGGCGACCGCGTGCGTGTACTACGCCGCGCAGTGCTGCTCCGAGGAGCGGGTGTTCGAGAGCCTCGTCCTGTCGCGACGGGCCGTGTCGATCCTCGACCCTGCGACCCACCCCCTCGAGCTGGCCATGGGACACGAGACGCTCGCGTGGGCGCTGGCCGAGTCGGAAGACCCCGAGGCCTCGTCGGTGGCCGCGGCGCAGGGCGTGGAGCATCTTCGTCGGGTGGCGGGCTCCCGGGCGGCCGTCACGATCACGGGCATCCGCCTGCGGCTGAACGGCGTCGACGCCGCTCTGCGCCGCGGGGATCTCGATGCGACGCTGGCTGTGACCCAGGACCTGGCGGACTTCGCGGGCGAGCTCGCAGGGACCCCCAACAAGGTCCGCTGGTTCGGCGGCTTCCGCGCCGAGGCGCTCCAGCGCGCCGGGCGCTACCGCGAGGCGCTCGACCAGATCGAGGGGGTCCGCGGTCTCCTGGCCGAGGACCGGACGAGCTTCTACGTCCGGCTCATCGAACTGCGCTGCCTCGCGGGCCTCGGGCAGGTCGCGCAGGCCGTCACCCTGGCGCCCGGGCTGCTCCAGCGGCTGGAGGACGGGCGGGAGCTTCTCGGCGCCCGCGGGTGGATCGACCAGTCGGTCACGATGGCCGAGGCGCTCGCCGGTCCGTGCGGCGCGCTCGCGCTCGCCAAGCATGCCTACGACATCGCGGGCACCGCGATGCTGTCGCGCATCCTGGAGCTCGACCGGTCGTTGGCGCAGATCCCGCAGCTCGGTTACGCGGACGCCGCGGACGTCGCCCGACTTGCCGAGTCCCGCTGGGGGTTCGCCGAGCAGCACGAGCACATGATCCAGGCCGTGCGCCGGGTGCTGCGCCGTGCGGCGCGGGAGGACGCGGACGTCCTGACCCCCGTGCTCGATCCGGTCAACCCGATCCGCGTGTGCGCGTGGTGCCGCGGGGTCGCTCTCGGGACCGGCCGCTGGCTCCCGATCGCGCAGTACCTGCCGACCGCGCAGCCGGGACGCCTGACGCACGGGATGTGTCCGGCCTGCTTCGACGCCATCGAGGCGACGCTCGTCCCTGCCGACGGGACCGATCCGCGCCGCTGAGGGTCGATGTGCTCGCTGGTCGGCCGTCTTCGCGGCTACGGGTTCAGGTCGTAGAAGAACACGGTTCCCGCATTGCTCCCTCGATCGTCGTCGGAGTTGGCGCCGACGATCACCTGGTCGCCCGAGATACCGACCGAGTTGCCGAAGAGATCGCCGGCCGCGATGTCGGACGCAACGAGTTCGACCAGCTCGGTCCACACGCCGACACCGTCGCGGGTGAAGACGTACGCCGCGCCCGTATTGCCGGCGGTCGTGTCGTTGCCGAACGAGCCAATGACCGCGGAGTCTCCGTCGACGTCGACGGAACTACCGAAGAAGTCGCCCTCGGCCGCGTCAGCGGGCACGAGCTTCTGCTGCTCCGTCCAGACGCCAGCACCGTCGCGCGTGAAGACGTACGCACTGCCGGACTTGCTGGCGACCGGGGCGGACTCGGCGGAACCGATGATGATGGTGTCGCCCGAGATCTCGACCGAGTTCCCGGTGCGGTCGAAGCTCGCTCCGTCGGCCGCGGTCAGCTTCTGCTGCTCGGTCCACACGCCCGCGCCGTCACGGGTGAACACCCACGCTGCTCCCTTCTGACCGTTGTGGTTGGTCGACGTGACGACGAAGGTGTCGCCGTCGAGCGCGAGCGCCCGGCCGACGCGGTCGTTGGCGAACGCGTCGGCAGGGAACAGCTCGACGCCCTCGAACCACACTCCGGCTCCGTTTCGATCGAACACGTAGACGGAACCGCGCCCACCGGCCTTGGTCCAGGCGGACGACACTGCCGTGTTGCCATCGATCGCGGAGGTGAACGCCAAGCCGTCGTTGACCTGGCCGTTGGAAGCCGTCAGCTTCTGTTCGGTCGGCGGCGGTCGTACGTCGGAGAACACCTGGAACGAACTGAAGTGGCTCGCCGGAAACGTCGCGCTGCCGTTGTTCACGGTGATGCCGCTCGAGATCGTCTCGACACCGTCGCTCACGGAGTTCTGCAGCACCGTGACGCCGGCCTGACCGGCAGTCACGTTGGCCGGCAGCGTGATCGTGACGGAGGTCTCGAAACTCAGTCCCTCCGGTCCAAAGAAGACAGCCGGGCCGGTCTCGAACACCGGATCTCCACCAGCGGGCGGATCGATGGACGCCGCCGTGCCGATCACGATCGCGGTCGCGTTCTTCAGCGCACCGGCGGGGATCTGGATGCCCGCGCCGACGATCGCCATGCCGTACCAGGCCCAGTTCGGCGGCCTGACCGCTCCACGTCGTCTCAGGCTCCGGGGCGCGTTGGTCGCGGTCATCGCGCGATGACGCGGGGCAGTTCGAGCGGATGCGGCGCGGAGTGCGGGACACCTTGTGCTTCTCACAGGGTGACCCGTCGCCACGTGGACGTGGAGCTGGGGACAGTTCAAGACGTTGGGCTAGTTGGGCAACTGTCCCCAGCTTCAGCTCCTCAGTCCCCAGCTTGACAGTCGGGGCGCTACGCTCGGCGCGTGCGACGCAGGCTCTCGATCTTCCTGGTGCTGGCGGCCCTCGCCGCGGTCCTGATCTTCTCGTGGCGCTCGCGCGAGCCCGCGCCGAAGCCGACGCCGCGGCCCCCAGCGCCTGTCGAAGCGGTCGAGCGCGTGCGCGTGACCCCGCCTCCGGCGCGGGAGGTCGTAACGCCGCCGGCCCTCGTTCCGGCGCTGGCCACGGAGACGTTCCTGTGCGGACTGGTGGTGGTGGACGCCTTGACCGAGGAGCCGCTCGCCGGTGTCGCCGTGACGGTGACCTCGACCTACCCGTGGGAGGACGACGCGTGGGCCGACTTCCGCGCGCCCACCACGACGGACGAGTTGGGACATGCCGGTTTCTCGGTGCCGTCGCGTCAGCATCGCTTCGGCGTGGCGCTGCGCCTCCCCGGCTACGAGGCCCGTTCGATCGGACTCTCGGACGAGGAGATCCGCGTCGCGCTCGAGCCACGGCTGACGTACCGCGCACGGATCATCGACGGCCGCCGCGGTGAACCGATCGAGGGCGCACTCGTCGCGCTCTGGGACATCGACGAGGCGCAAGCGAGCCACTTCACGAAGGCTCTTGACGGTCCCATCGCATCTGACGCGGACGGCCGCGTCGCGCTCACCGGCGTGCGCCCCGGCCATGCGTTCGTCGTCTACGTGCGCCACACGGGACTCGGCACCGCGATCTTCGTGAGGACGCTGGTCGAGATCGGGGTCGAGGAGGATCTCGTGGTCGGGCTCGGTGGCGGCCTGTCGGGGCGCGTCACGATCGCGGACGGGACTCCGCTCGGCGACGCCGAGGTGATCTTCGCCCACGCAGGCGACGACAACGTCGGCCGCTCGAACGACGCGCCGTGGATGAGGTTCCGGCGGGGGCGCGTGCGCACGGACGCGGACGGTCGCTACGCCGTCGAGGGGCTGCGCATCGACCGTCGCGGTGTACCGTACGAGTGGGTGGCCGTGGCGTTCGACGAGCGCGGCGCGATGGCGCGCAGCGCGCCCGTGACGTTCGCGAGTCTCGGTGAGAGCGCGATGCGCGACATCGCGTTCGGCGGGCGCGCGGTGCTGCGCGTGCGGGTGGAGCGCGGTGCGGCCTACGAGGGCAGGCCGCTGATCGTCCGCGTCCAACCGAAGGCGAGCAGCGAGACAGTCAAGCAGCCGCTCGAGCCGGATGAGAACGAGGTCGTCGTCCCGGATCTCGATCCGGACCGCTACCACGTGTCCGTACGGGAGCCGGACCGCTTCCCGTTCTCACGCGGCGGGATGAACCTCGGCGGTTGGGTCGAACTGCGGGGGGGCCAGGAGACTCTCGTCGAGATGTCGCTCACCGGCGTCGCCCTCACGGGCGTGGTGCGCTTCACCGACGGCGCGTCGGCGCCAGGCGCGGAGGTGAGCTTCACGCAGCCCGTCGGGTCGGGCGTCCACCGGACGAGCACCGCCGTGACGGACGCAGCCGGCGAGTTCACGATGACGGTGCAGCAGGGCACGCAGGGCTGGCTGAGCATCGGGCCACCGATGATGTCGATGCCCGGACAAGAGAGAGCCGCCGCGCGGGATGCGATCCTGCGTCAGCAGATCGCGGACTTCGATCCGACGCCGGGCCACGTCGAGCTCACGCTGCCGCGCGCGGCCGGCATCACGTTCCGCATCGCGGGGGAGCTGCCGGAGTCGGTGCAGATGCGCGTGCGCTCGCGGAGCGGCTCGCACGGGGAGCGCCCGGAGCAGACCGAGGGCTTCGTCGTGTACGGCCTGCCGCCCGACACTCCGGTCGCGGTCTGGCTCTACGACGACGGCCGGCCGCTCGTCGTCATTCCTCCGCGGCGACTCCGGCCTGGCGAGACGCGCGACCTGGGCACCCTCTCCGTGCCGGACCGCGTCGGCGTGTCCGGAACCGTGCGCGACGGCGAGGGTCGCCCGATCGAGGGCGCGAGCGTGACGCTGCCGGACCCCTGGTTCGGCCACGCGTCTCCTCTCGTCCGGACCGACGCCGACGGCCGATTTCGCATCGCAGACCTGCCGCGCATCGCCACACGCCTGCGCTTCGACGACGCAGCGGGGCTCGCCTCGCGCGACGTGACGGTGGCCGCGGAGGATCTCGAGCGTCCGCTCGATGCCGTTCTCACGCCGGGCGGTCTCCTCCGGGCGACGGTGCGCGCGGGTGATGCCGCGCTCGCCGGCGCTTCGGTCTACGCCGTGCCCGAGGGCGACTTCATCTCGGAGGATGACGGGAACCGGTTCTCTGCCGCGAGCGACCAGTCCGGGCGCGTGACGCTGCGGCTCGCACCCGGCCGCTACAAGATCAAGTGCATCCGGCGCGACGACGTGCCCCGCGGAGAAGCGCGCCGCGAGCTCCCGCCGATCGAGATCCGCGACGGCGCGGAGACGCCGGTCACGATCGAGTACGACTGAGCTGCGACCGATTCCGTGACACCGAACCCGGTCCGGTTCCTCGGGGCCGAAGAAACGGACCGGGTTCCGTATTGCGCTGTCCCGGTTCCCGCGAGTCCGCTCCGCGTTCGCCGCTGCCGTGCCGTCCAGGTCGCCGCCCGCCGCTACTCCGCGTCTGTCGAGCGTGGGAACTCCCAGACGAGGCCGCGCTGGTGTCGCCCTGCTTCGGTGAGCGGCGAGTCGGTGGGGTCGCGGCCGACGCTCGCGATCCGGACAGCGTGGTCTGCGACCTCGTAGGCGAACTGCGCATCGCCGAACGGGTCGCTGGGAGTCGCCCCGTCGAATGCGGCGGCCACGTCGTCGAGCGATTCCGGCCAGCGGCCGGTCGCGTCCCGATGCACCTTCGCGGCCAGAGCGACCCGCGCAAGGGCGAGCGCGGCCTCGTGTTGCCGGAGTGCCTCGCGTAGCCCGACCAGGCCCTCGATGTCGTGGGGGCGGGCGTCCAGAGGGGGCGGGTCGCCGTAGCGCGGCCAGCGGTCCGAATCGAGGGCGAGCTCGGCACTCATCTCCAGGTTCGCGGTGACGCTCGCGGAATACCACTCGTGGTCCACTCCGCAGCCATGCGCGCAGTCGTCCAGAACGATGCGCCGCGCCTCCTTCTCGAGATGCTCCCATGTCGTCCGGCCGCTGCCGACCGTCCCGTCGGAGTACGTGGGGGCCCAACCCTGCAGGATCGCGCCCCAGAACTCCGCGTAGCTCGCGACGAGCTCGCGGGCGAGGCGCTCGAGCTCGCCCGCCGCATGCGGCGCGAGGTCGGCGGACATCGACTCCATGGCGCGGCTCGCGGTGAGGCGGTCGGCGGCGTCCGGCGCAGACCACGCACGTGCCTGCAGCGTCGCGCCGACGTCCTTGACGAGGAGGTCGCGGTCCTCGCCATCGAGCATGCCGTACTCGTCCACCTTGACGGGAAACCGGACGGACGGAGCAGCCAGGGCTGCCGAGATCCGATCGAAGTACGGTCGCGCCTCATCGAGCCACAAGAGCAGCTCGTCCGTGTCCCCCGAGAACTCGCGCTCGTGCCACGGCTCGCCGGCCCACCACGCGATCGTCGAGATGACGTCGTCCGGGCCGCCGGCACCCGTCAGAACCTCTTTCCACGCCGCCCGAATCTCCGCGGCGGCGTCCTCGGCTCCCGGCGCTGCCGGCTCGAGCAACTCATCGCTCGTCATCGCGAATCCCGCGGCTCGGAGCTTCGCGACCTTGGCGTGGAACGCGCGGTCCGCCGCGCCTTGCTCCGTCGTTCGGCCAGGCCGCGGACCGTCATCGCGCGAGGGGAGCGTAGCTCCGGCGGGAATCGAACCCGCTGACTGGGCATATGAGGCCCGGCTCCGGACCACCGGCGGAGCAGCTGGCGCCTCGAGGAGGACTCGAACCTCCATCTCCGGCTTCGTAGGCCGGCGTCGTATCCTGTTGGACCATCGAGGCGATGCCTGCGTGGGAGGCGAAGGCAGCGTGGTGGGAGCCGGAGGAATCGAACCTCTCGCCAGCCACCCCCCTGCTCTCGCGGCGGCCGGTTTACAGCCGGCTGGGGGGAGCGACTCCCGGTGGGAGTCCGGACGTGGGCGCGAGGATGCGGCGAGCGAGCGGTGGTAGGGGCGGTGGGAGTCGAACCCACACTGGACGGTGTTTGAGACCGTTGCCTCTGCCGATTGGGCTACGCCCCCAGAGAGGGGGACGACCCGTTCGACCACCGATGGAACGAGCCGCGACTACGCAAGCAGTCGCAGCAAGACGCTCGGCGCATCCTGGCGCACGCGCCAGGACCCGGGCATTCGCTCGCGATATCGGAAGTGGCTCTGTTCGCTCATCGGTCTGTGCTCAGCGCGGGAGAACCCCGGCGCGGAGGATGGAACGCGGGCGCCGGCGCTTGGGTTTCATCGAATCCTCGGAGGTGCCGTGACACCCCAGCCCAGTAGCCTGCGCGCATGACGGGGGAGGGCCGCCCGCCGGCGCCGTGGCGCGGGCGGATGCACGAGATCATCTTCGAGTCGGACACGCCTGGCGGGCGGCAGTTCGACGTGTGGCTGCTCGTCAGCATCGCGCTCTCGGTGATCGTCGTGATGCTCGACAGCGTCGAGGAGATCAGCGCAGAGCACGGTTCGGCGCTGCGGGCGGCGGAGTGGTTCTTCACGCTGCTCTTCACCGTCGAGTACGTGCTGCGCCTGATGTGTGTCGGCAAGCCGATGCGGTATGCGCGCAGCTTCTTCGGTGTCGTCGACCTGCTCGCGATCCTGCCCACGTACGTGAGCGTACTCGTGCCGGGTGCGCAGGCGCTGCTCGTCGTGCGCATCCTGCGCATCCTGCGCGTCTTCCGCGTGCTCAAGCTGGTGCACTACCTGAGCGAGATGGACGTGCTGCTGCGCGCGCTCGTCGCCAGCCGGCGGAAGATCGTCGTGTTCGTCAGCAGCGTGGTGACGCTCGTCGTGATCCTCGGCTCGCTGATGTACCTGATCGAGGGCAGCGAGAACGGCTTCACGAGCATCCCGCGGAGCGTGTACTGGGCGATCGTCACGCTGACGACGGTGGGCTACGGGGACGTCTCGCCGCAGACGCCGCTCGGGCAGGCTGTCGCGTCGGTGATCATGGTGCTCGGCTACGGCATCATCGCGGTGCCGACGGGCGTGGTGACCGTCGAACTTGCGCAGGCCGCCGGTGCCTCGTCTCCACCGGCTGCGGTCTCCGGACAGTCGTGCCCGCAGTGCAGTGCCGAGGGGCACGCCGTGGACGCGAAGTTCTGCCGCCGGTGCGGCGCGGCGCTCTGATCACCGAGACCCGCGGAGTTCATCAACGGTCTCCGAACTCGGTTTGTGCTGACGGCCGTGCGATGGTCGGACTGACGCTCACTCCACCTCGTCCGTCTGCCGCAGCAGCCGCAGCAGCCGCAACCGGGGTCCTGCGGCGGGCACGCGTTCGACGGCGGCCCGGATGCGTTGCAGGAACTCCTCGGCGCCCTCGCGCTCCCAAGCGACGCGGTCCCACGCATCGTCGATCGCACGTTCGAGCGCGATCTCCGCGAGACCGCCGTCCGATCCGGGCGTGACGTTCTCGTACCAGTCGGTCAGTAGGGCGAGCGTCGCGTTGCTCGAGGGCCGTTCTGCCTGCTCCCACGCGGGGACGTCGTGCCACGCCTCGGCGATGAGACGGACGCGGGCGGGAGGCGACAGCGCCGGATCGGACACGAGCGCGAGCAGTCGCGCGCGTTCCTGGGCCGTGAACGCACGCTCCCACAGGTCGGGCATCCAGAACAGGCGGTCTTGGTCATCGAATGCCAGCCGGTCCGCTCGCCGCAAGACGAACAGGAGGTCGTCGAAGCGCGACGCCCGGAGCAGCAACTCGGACGCGAGTCGCGCAGCACGCGAGTCCGGGCAGGTGTCCACCAGCTCGCGCAGCACCGTGCGCGCAGCATCGCTCGGCGCGGACACCTCTGTCTCCAGTCCGTCCTTCTCGTAGATCTCCACGAGGTCGAGCAGCGCTGCGGAGTCGGCGGCCGCGTCGACGACCGCAGTCACCCAGTCGGCCGGCGCGGGCCGGGCTTTCCGCTTCGGTATCGGGACCTCGCGCGCCCGGTTGCCGCGCCCCGGCGCGACCTCGGTGTTGAGACTCGCTAGACGCCGCATCGCGACGCGACGTGACAGCTCCCGGACTAGCGGCGGATCGTCCTCGCGCGGTGTGAGCAGGCCCTCGAGGAACGCGCGCCACGTGGGGACGGGGTGCTTGCGGAACTCCTTGACGACGAGTTTGTAGTGAATGCCCCCGAGATCGGCGAGCAGGCCGGCGCGGGTCCGTGGGGCCCGCACGCGATCGTAGGTCGCCGCGAAGCGTCGCGCCGCGAGCTCCGCGTTCGCGAAGTCCTCCTCCGCCCACACGTAGCCGAACGCCATCTCGCCCCGCAGCGCCGAGAGAACTGCATACTCCGGCACCTCGCGGATCGGGATCGGTTCGCGGGCGTGCCGGGCCAACAGGAACCACGCCTCGTCGTCGACGGCCGGCGACCGAACCGCTGTCCAGGCCGCCACCGCCGCGCCACGCGCGTCGGCGGCGAGCTCCAGCACGCGCGCCGCGAGGACACGAAGCCGGGGATCGTCATGAGTTCGCGCGACGGCCAGGAGAGCCGCGACGCGCTCCACGCCGAGCGACTTGTACTTGCGCGGGCTCGTGGTGGTGGGGTTGGCACGCGCGACCTCGGCCAGCGCCGCGCGGGGCACGCGGACCGCGCCCGTGATCACGTCGGCCACGAGCCGCCCGGCCTCCGGTGCCGCGCAACGCGCCAGTTCCCCGGCGGTGTCCTCAGCCGTCTCGACGGTGCCGAGCAGGGTCGTGCCGAGCTCGCGTCGCTCCTCCCAGAGATCCTCGATCGCGAGACTCGTGAGCAGTCCCGAGTGCTCGTCAACGAGGGGACGGAACCGATCGTCGTCGGCGAGCAGTGCGCCGAGATCATGCCGCGACACGAAGTTCCGTACTGTCGTCGCCATCGCGTCCGGGTCGGCGGCGCAGGCATCGAGTCGCCGGCGGATCTCGTCCGGAGTGAACGACCGTGCCAGGGCCGTGCGGAACGGACCCTGCGGCTGCAGCGAGTGCCAGAACGCCGAGTCACTTGCCTCGAGCGCCGTGCGCGCCCGCACCACCTCGCCCGGGTCGCCCGGATCGACGCTCTTCTCCAGCTCTAGGAACGAGACCCGAGATCAACAGGAAGCTGATCACCGAGCGCGCGGCCGCGTTCGCTGTACACGGGGCGGATGACGGTGGCCCGTCGGTGGAGTGCTGCAGACGCGCGGGCGAGACCACGTCGCCGCCGGAGGGGTTGCGGTGCGCGCCACGTAGCCTAGTCTCGGCTCGGGTTGTCGTTGGTCCGGGGCAAGAACCAGCGTGTAGAGGCTTGCCATGAGACGTACGTCGCTGAGCGCAGCGCTCGCACTTTGCGCTGGTATCGGTTCGATGATCCCGGCCGCGACCGCAGCACGAGAGGATACACCCTCGCGGGCCCTGACGGACCGGGATGGAGCGCCGGCCGTAGGAGTCCAACTTGCCGGCGCCGGCAACGTCCTGGCGGTCGGCAGGTCCACGCTGGAAGAGACCCTCGTGCGCGTGTTCGGTCGCACCACCGAGGGATGGATCGAGACGGCAGCGTTCCCGACACCTGGCGCGGACTTCTGGTCCGGCACCGCCCTCGACACGGATGGTGGCGTGCTGGCGGTCGCGGCGAAGTTCGCAGATGTCGATGCAGCGTTCGGTGCGGGCGAGGTTCACCTCTACGAGCACGCAACCGGGGGGTGGGTATCGTCCGGCCGCGTGACGGCTCCCGAGCCCATCCAGGGTGAGGCTTTCGGACACGCAGTGGCGATCGACGGCGCGGTGCTTGCGGTCTCAGCCCTGAACGTCCAAGTCGCGCTGATGCCGGCCGGCAGCGTGCATGTCTTCGAGCGCACTGGAGGCTGGGCGTCGGTCGCGCGAATCACGCTCGGTCAGGGCGGGGAGGGGCGCCACTTCGGGGCTGCGCTCTCCGCGTCGGGTCAGCGCATCGCCATCGGCGCACCCCACGACGACCTGGAGACGCGGGCGGGACGCGTGCACGTCTACGCCCGCTCGTCGAGGGGCTGGGAGCTCGAGCAGACCCTTGCCCCCGAGGAGGGCGGCTTCGGCACCGAGTTCGGTCGCGTGCTCGCGCTCGACGGCAACCGGTTGGCCGTCGGCAGCCGTGACGGGATCGCACTGTTCGAGTTCGACACGAATTGGAGCCGCGTCCAGGGGTTCTCCACGGCCGGTATCCCGGGTCTGGGCACCTCGTTGGATCTCGCTGGAGACCGGATCGCCGCGGGCCGCGTGAACCAACTCCGCAATCAGGTCGAGCAGTTCGAACGCAAGGGCGACGGCTCCTGGTCGCACGTCGGATCGCTTTGCTTCGAAGGTGGCCCCCCGATCGCCGTGGTACCGCCGCTCGGGGGCGTCGCGCTGGCTGGGGATACAGTCGCTGCGCGCGATCACGTCACCGGCGAGGGACCGGTCGTCCTGTTCATCGAAGGCGCTGGACCCTCGCCGGGTGACCCGCCGCTTCCATCCGAACTCGGAGGCGTGGCGATCGAGACGGTCTCGCAGTCGGCCGACATCGTCGCGGCGCTCGACCTCGGAACGGCCCCGTTCGATCCTCGCCAGCCCGTGCGCGTGCGCGTCGACGAGGTGCAGTTCGACGGGACGTTCGAACTCGAGGCGGATGGCGGCGGCGGCTTCACCGGCACGCGAGTCGCTCCGAGCGCCGTGTTCAGGCTCACGCCGCGTGGCCCACAAGGCACGCACTGGGGCGCGGAACTGCAGATGGACCCGGAGGAGTTCGACCGGATCGATCCGAGCGGCCCTCTGACCCTGTCCGTCTCGGTCGGTTCGACGCATGCGACGAGCCGGGTCCAGTTGAGCGACCGCGCGTTCTCGTTCGGGACGGCGCCGCAGGATCGCGTCTCGCCCGGAGTCGTGATCGTCGGCGTCGAGGGACGCGTTCGGAAGCGCCGGCGCGACCGCCTCGAGTTGTCGGCCGAGATCGGCGATGCCGACCTGAGGTCTCCGCCCGCAGTCCTCGTTCGAGTCGGAGACCGACTGCGCGTCAGGATTCCGGCGCGTGCGTTCCGCCGCCGCAACGGTCGGTTCGTCGCCCGTCGGCGCGGGCGAGCCCAGGGGAGCAGGCGCATCCGTGCAGTCATCGACCCGGCGGCACGAACGCTCACTCTCACCGTGCGCGGCGCGGAGATGGGCAGGCTGGGTGACGGCGACATCCCACTGCGCGTCTCGATCGCGATCGGAGAGACGCAGCATGTGCAGGAACTGCTCGTGCGCCGCGACGGCCGCGACCTACGCTACTGACCAAAGCAAGTCGACTGGCCGTGCCGACTCACCGCGCGATGCCCGGTCGAGACGCGGCGACCCATGAGCGCAGCGCGCATGAGCGTCGGCGGTCCGGGTGGCACACGTGCTGGTGGCCGAAGACCGTGCAGCCTCGGATTGCGATGCGGTTCGAGCCCGTGACACGGAGGCCCGTGTTGCCGACGTCCTCGAACTCCAGGCCCTCGACGGTCGTGTCGTCGGAGTTCCGGAGCTCGACGCCGTGCCCCGCCGGTGCGTCCGGCGCTCTGCCGGTCACTGGGGGAACTCGTCGTTCGCCCTGCGCACGACGTCATCCGGCCTACTGCTCGGGTGGCAGCAGCACGACCTCCACGACCGTGGTCTCGCCCTCACCGACATCGACGGTGACCGCGGCGCGGACGCTGTCCGACCCGTCGCCGACCGTGATCTCGTGGACGCCGATCTCGAAGTGGGTCTCGTAGACTCCGGAATCGGAGTTCGCGCTCATGGAACCCTGTCGGGCTTCGCCGTCCAGCATGGAGCTGATCTTGACCTGTCGGACGGGCGTGCCGTCCTCCTGCCGCACGACGAAGCGCACGGCGCCGGTGCGCAGCTCCTCGAGGGACACCTCGACGCGCTCCGCCGTCTGCCCCGTGACCACGTCCACGTCCACTTCGCAGTTCCGCAACGAGCCGCCGCGCGGGGTGGCCAAGATGCGGTACTGCCCGCCGCGCACGTGCCGGAACCGGAAGCTCCCCGACGCATCGGGGTTCGTCATGCCGACGTGACGGCCCATCGCGTCGCCGACGCGGGTGGTCAGCCAGAGCACCACGTCCTTCGACGTGAGCGCGCGGCCCGTCACGCGCTCGATGACGCGGCCGCGGATCTCCCCCGCCAGCTCGTCCGAGTCGAGCCGGATGTCGAGTCGGTTCCTGCCCTCGGCAATCTCCGCCAATGCCACCTCGGCTGCGAAGCCACCCTTGCCGACGACCTGAACGTGGACGCGCCACTTCCCCGGATCGAGGCGCTTGACGAGATAGCGCCCCATCTCGTCGGTCCTCGTCTGCCGGGAGCGTCCCTCGCCCGCCTCTTCGGCCACCCGCACGAACGCTCGCGCGAGCGGCCGCCCTCCGTCGGTCACGACGCCGGACAGGACGGCGGCGGAGGGGGTCTCCTGCCGTGGCTCCCGCGGCTCGCGGGCCTCTAGCTGGATCTCGAACCCGCCCTTCCGCTCACCCGGGGCCAACGTGACGTCGACTCGGGCGGTCTGGAGGTTCCCTCCGCGCGGGTACACCATGACGTGGTACCGCCCCGGCCGCAGACCGCGCACCCGGAACGCCCCGGACGCATCGGGAAACGCCATGGCCACCTGCGCACCGAGCTCCCAGGTGCCCTCCGCCTTCTCCGTCATCACGAGGAACGTGATCTGAGCCCTCGAAGGAGGTGCCCCGCCGGGCACCGCGGTCGACAGCTGGCCCGAGATCGTCGCTGACAGATCACCCTGTCCCAGCAGCAGGTCCATCCGGTTCTCGCCCGCGACGAGAGTCGTCGTCGCCACGTCGACCGCGAACCCCGGGTCATCGAGGACCTGGACCGTGATCCGGTGCTCTCCTGGCGTGAGGCCGTCCACCCGGAAGGCACCGTCCGCAGCCGACTGGGACTGCTCGCTTCGGTACTCCCCTCCGTTCCGCGCGACCCGCACGATCGCTTCCGCGAGCCGCTCTCCGTCCCATGTCACGACGCCCGCTAGGAATGCCTGGCTCGCGAACTCGACACGCGACGTCTCCCCGGCGATCACGGTGACGGAAGCAGTGCGCGAGTGGAAGGCGCCCGCACCATCCACCTCCAGGCCGTACGCGCCCGGTGGGAGGTCTTCGAATCGGAACTCTCCGGCCGCGTCGGTCGTGCCCGAGAGGAGTCCCGGCCCACCGCCGACCCCCGACCGATTGATGCGCACGGTGACGCCCGCCGCCGGGCCGTCCGCGCTCTCCAGGCGCCCCTCGACGCGGCCCCCCGCGCCGAAGAGCACCTCCACCTCGTCGGCTGGCTGCGCGGCCGTGAAGACCACGCGGAAGCGCCGTGGGGCGCGGCCTTCCAGCGCCGCCTCGAACTGGTAGGTCCCCGGCGCGAAGCCGGCGATCCGGAAGATCCCGTTCGGCCCGGTGGTGACCTGCTCCGGATCGGGGTACGGCACGACGTCACGACCGGGCACTCCCCACCGCACCCGCACCACCGCCCCCTCGATCGGCGATCGGTCCGGGAAGAGGAGCCCCCGCCCGACGAGCTCGCCGACGGCGGCGGGGCCCTCGGGCAGGTTCTCGCGCTGCGGCGCCTCCGCGACCGGGGCGGACTTGGAGGGCTCCTCGCTCGGACTGTCGTCCGTGGCCGGCGCTTCGGCGGACTCCTTGCCGGGAAGGCGGACGCGACGCCTCCGGTCGCCCGGACCTTCACTTCGACCGTCATTGTCCTGCGCGGCGGTCGTAGCCGGTCCGGGCGGCTCCGCCGGCGCTGGCTTGGAGCCATCCTGCAGCGCCCACCAGACGAGCCCGGCGAGTGCGAGCAGCGCGACGATAACGGCGAATCTGTGCTTGCGGCGCATGGCCCGACCTCCCGGCGCCCCGGCAGTAGCCGACGGCTCGAGATCCCTCCGGCTGCCTGGGATCCCCGGCGCGGAACGCATCCGCCATTGTACCCGAGCGTTCCGCGACGCTGGTCGCGTCGGACTCGCGGGACACGGTCAGCCGGGTGGCGTTCTCGCCTCGGCTGTCGTACCGGTCCGGCATGCGCAATCCCGTCGGAGTCCTCGGTGCGAGGAGCTGCGGTGTTCGCGGCGCGGACCGGCGAGCGTCGAGACCCGACGTGCGACCGCTCAGCGTGCGTCGACGTCGAGCACGACGGTGCGGCCGGGGACGACCTCGACCGTCTGCACGGTCAGCGTCCCGCCGGACCCGAACGCGAGCAGCTCCACGTCGCCGAGAGGCAGGCGTCGCAGGGGCGTGCCTCCCGGAGGCGGCGAGATGGTCGACGGCTCGACGTAGGGCTCCCAGAGGACGCGGCGGCCCGGCAGGCGCGCGGCGGCGACGTGGCCTGTTCGCACGAGGATCGTCCCCTCCGGCTCCAGCTTCATGCGATGGACGCGCGTCGCGAGGGAGGCGTCGATTGGCACCATGTGCGTGGCGTGGCCCTCACGCTCGAACGCCAGGTAGGCGCCGTCGATCGGGGAGACGGTCACCTCGAAGCGTCCGGCGGCGCCGGTGGTGGCCAGCGGGCCGAAGCGGTCCGAGGGTCGTCGCCCGCCGGGCAGCCGCAGCGACACGACGCAGCCGCCGAGCGGCTCGGACGTCGTGCCACGCACCTCGCCGGACACTGTCTGGCGGCGGGGGAGCGTAACGCGCGCAGTGCTCGTGCCCGTCTCGCGGATGTCGACGGTCTGAATCGCCGACGGCAGGAAGCCGCGGTCCACCGCGAGGAGGAAGCGCCCGGCGGGGAGGCGCTCGCCCGTCCACGCCCCCTCGTCGCCGCGCCGCAGCCGTCCGATCTCGACGAAGCCCCACGGCGCGGAGCGCTCCCAGAGAAGCGTCATGCGGCGGACGTCCTGTGGGGTCTTGCCATCGGCGTCCGTGACCGTGACGTGCAACGTCGCGCCCCTCCGCACGTCGACGTGGAGACGTCGTTCCCGTCCTCCTGCCGGGATGATGCGAACGGCGCCTCCGCTGGGGTACCGGATCGTCAGCAGGTGCTCGCCCTGGTCGGGGACGCTGATCTCGAAGTTCGGCCCCTTGCCCACGCGCGTGCCGCGTGGGATGTGGATGCGCTTGCGCGGCGTCGCCCATACCTTCACGGCGTCCCACTCCTCCTTCGCGACGCCCGCGATCTCCACGGAGAGGTGAGGCGCGGCCTCCTCGACGATGTGCTCCGGCGGGCCGTCCCACGCGTCGCGCGTCACGATCTCGGTGCGCTGCCTCGCGGCGTCGCCCCGTCCGCCGATGTCGACCGCAGCCGTCGTTCCCGGCGGCGTGTCGAGGAACGCGACGACCGTGCGACCGTCGGCATCGGTGATGTCTCCGAAGCCGCTGCTCGTGGGTTGCACGCCCACGCCGACGAGGGGGATGCCGTCGGCATCCGTCAGCTGCACGGGGACGAACGAGACCGGGACCGGCTGCAGTCGGACCGTCACACCGCCGACCTCGCCGCCGCGTGGCAGGTGCAGCTCGGCCCGGCCGAACTCCGCCTGCCAGCGGTGGGGCGGCATCGGCAGATCGACGCTCCCGTAGCGCGCGCCCACGACGATGTCCCCGTCCTGGGAGCGTCGGAGCTCGAACCGTCCGTCGGCGTCGCAGGTCGCGCTGAGGTCCACGACTGCTCCCTCGGCGGGCGTCCCGTCGGGACGCAGGACGACGCCGCGCACGGTGCCGCCGACGACCGCCGGCGGGAGGACGACCTGGATATCCTCGCGGCCGGTCGGCGTGGACACGACGGCGGGGGGACCGTCGTCCTTCCGCACGGTGACCGCGATTGCGGCGCGGCCATGCAGTGCCTCGAACCGGAACGCGCCATCGTGACCGGTGACGACGCGGAGCTCGCCCAGCGGGGGGACCAGCCGGATCGTGACGTCGGCGTCGTGCACGGGGTGCCCCGTCTCGTCGACGACGACGCCGGCGATCACCTGCCCCGGTTGAGTTCCCCCGGCTCCGTGGACACCTGGGAGCTACGTCTCGACCGCGGGCCCGGCCGCGAGGCGCGCGAGGGTCTCGGCTCCCCAGTCCAGTACGTCATCCCACGCGCTCGAGACGCCGCGCGTGACAGGGGGCGGGTCCCAGTCGAGGTGAGCGCACGCTGCCGCGAGCGTCTCGCGCGCCGAGTGCGCGGCTACGCGACGAACCGCGCCGGGTTTGTCCCCAAGGCGCGCGAGTTCCTGCAGTTCGTTCAGCGCGGCGAAGGCACGCATCCACTGCGGTTCGGTCAGGCCCTCGTCCGCCGAGAGAGCGGAGAGTGCGTCTGGGTCCGCGATCCGGAAACGCAGTGCGTTCCCCTCCGAGCGCCGCACCGCGATGCCTGCTCCCGCAAGTTCAGTGAGGATCCGCGCCACCGTCCTCTTCGAGTACCCGGCCGTCGCCAGCTCAGCCGCGCTCGCCCAACGCGAACGACCGAGCAACAGACTCGTCAGCACGTCGGCGCGAGCGCCCACGCCGCAGAGTGCGCGTAGCCGCAGACGTAGGAGTGACGGGCGCTCGAGAGGCAGGCGGATCGGGGGACGCTCATTCACCGCGGCCACGGTGCGGGTTGCGGGCGTCGTGCGCCGAGCCGTTCCCGCTCCCTTGAGGCGGCGTGACGAGAACGCTGCGAAACGCTCTCGGGGTCGGTCGGCCAACGTCGCGGCCAGACCGGCAATGCGGCTCACGGACAGACGGTCTTCGTGCGTCGTCCACCAGCGCACGACCTCGTCCAGGAGACGCTGGTCCGCATGCGCGAGTCCCGGCGTCGCGACGAGGAGCGGTTCGGGATCCACGACCAGCGACGCGTGCCGTCGGATGACGCCAGGGACGCCCAGCTCGGTCCACAGACTCCACGCAAGATCGGCCGCATGTCGGTCGATGGTCGAGCTATCCGACATCGTTGATCTCCACTCCGAACGTCGCGAGGAGCGGCACCAGGAGCACGTCGCGGAACCCGGGTGACGGATCGTGCGTGCGACACCAGGCGGCGGCGCGACGCAACTCATCGGACGACGGCCCGAGCTCGCGCAGGTCCTGGAGGTGCTTGCCCTGGTGCGGCCAGTGGTCGGCGGCTGCGTAGAGCTTCAGCGCAACCTGGTCCTCGCGCGCTGCGACACGCACCGTCAGCCCGCCGTAGTCCCGTGTGGCGGCCCGCGCCGCGAAGCCGGGCGGCAGGCCCAGATCGAGCAACGACGTCGGTCCGGGGTTCAGCCAGTCCTCCCCGAGGTCGAGCGCGCCGGCGACCTCGCGCGCGGCGCGCAGGAGTTCCTCCGGCAGCGGTGAGGCGGAGATCCAGGCTCCGGCCTCGACGAGCGCCACGATGTCGAGGTCGTTGGTCGGTCGGAGCACGAGCCCCTCGAGCAACAACGCACCGCCTCCAGCCACGACCACGTCGAACGCGAGCCCGCGCTCCTGGACGAGCGCACCAAGTGTCTCGAGGGCCGCAGTGAGGTCGGAGATCCGCATGTCGAGACAATAAACCACGCGTATCGAGTCGTCAACTGTCTCGAAGCAGGTCTCGGCACGCCGAACGAACGGGACCAACTCGAAGGGGAGAGCGTGCGTCCGCCAGGCAGTGGGGTCAGCTCGCAGTGTCTCAGCGTCGTGTGTCTCCACGTCCAGGTCGGCGACCGCGTGGGCGCCTGGACGACCTGCTAGCAGATGCCGGGCCGGCTGACGAGAGGACGGTAGAGTCGGGGGCGTGAAGGCGCTCCCATTCGTCCTGTCGGTGATCGCGACGGTCGTCGCCGTCCTGGCGCTCGCCGCCACGCTGTCGTCGCGCGATGGCGACGTCGCGGAACTGCGCGCGCGCGTCGCGGAACTGGAGCGCGGTGCTCGCGCGGCCCCCGCGAAGCCGGGCGCCCCCGGAGCGGCGGAGGGAGCCGAGCGGCCCCGCCGGACGCGCCGCAACCGGTCGCCTGCGCCCTCCGACCCGCCGGTGGAGGCTGAGCCCGTCGTACCCGTCGTCCGTCCCGCCGTCTCGCCCGCTACCGCGGGGGATGCCGCAGCGGGGAACGCCACAGGCAGCGCGCAGTCGTTCCTCACTGGCTGGGTGCGGTCCTTCGAGACGCAGCCGAAGGGGTCGGATTTCTTCCGGCTGGCCGTCGAGGCCTACGCGCCGGATCTCGTGGCCGATCTGCGCGGCTACCTTGCCGACGCGCGGCAGCCGCCCGCGTTGCGGCTGTGGGTCGCGAAGATCCTCTCTGCGCCTCGCTTCAGCGACGACCCGTACGCGATCGACGCGCTCGTCGACGCGCTGCAGACCTCCCCGACGGGCGACCTGGCGAAGGCGGTGATCGACGGCATCGCGGGCGGCGGCGGACCGCGCCACGCCGTGCGACTCGAGGCGCTCGTCCCGACGACCACAGACACCACCGCGCGGATGGCCCTGATCAAGGGTGTCGCCGCGACGGCCGGGCAGCACGCGAACGCGGCGCTCCTGCGGCTCTTCGGGCGCGAACAGCACGAGGGCGTCCGGGCCGCGATCGTCGCGTCGATCAACCCCCTCGACGAGACAAGCGGACTGCAACTGATCCGGCGCGCCGCGAGCGACGACCACTACCCCGTTCGCAATCGCGGCGCCGAGAGGCTGGGCGTGTTCCGATCCGACGACGCACGGGCGCTCCTCGACGAGTGGCTCGCGTGGGAGAAGGAACATGCCGTCCGCGCGCGGCTCTCTGCCGCCCGGGCGCAACAGGACGAGATTCCGAGCTACGACGTCCGCCGGGTCCTCGGCCCGCCCGACGTGCCAACCCCCGGCGCCGACCACGTCAACGCGTGGTGCCCGGCGCAGGAGAACGCGGGAACCGAGTGGCTCGAACTCACGTATGCGAAGGCGGTCGACGCGACCGTCGTCCGGGTGTACGAGGTCTACACCGGCGGCGCCGTCGCGCGCGTCGACGTGCGCTCACCCGGTGGGAGCTGGCGCGTCGGCTGGGAGGGCACATCCGACCTGCACGGTGGCGGGACGTTCGAGGCGCGGCTCTCTTCCCCGGGAGTGGCGGTGAACGCGGTCCGCGTCACCCTCGACACCGGGCGCCACAAAGGCTGGCACGAGATCGACGCGGTGGAGCTGGTGGGCCCCGACGGCTCCGCGTTCGCGACCGATGCCACCGCCAGCAGCACCTGGGGCCAGTGATCCCCGCACCGCGAACCTGCGACCTACGAGTCCGATGCGCGGTAGAGCACCATCGTCTTCCGGAAGCGTCGGCATCCGTGAAGTAGCGCCCCGTGCCTTGTAGACGTCCAGGCTGTCGTCACCCTCGAGTCGGAGGGTGTCCTCCCCGGCCCGAGCCGCAAGTCCGGCAGGTAGAGGAGCGCGTAGAACGCCGCGACCACCAGGAACAGGAGGATCACGTGCCAGTGGCGGGGCAGCCCGATCCGGGCGTAGAACGAGGCCATCGGCGGGTCATGAGACGGGGGCCGGGCGGCCGGGCCAGAATCGCCCGACGCCGCGTGGCCCGCCCCCCCTTCCCAGTTTGGCCGTCGGGGCCACAATGGGGGTTCGAGGAAGTTGTCCGAGGCCTAGCGGGATCGGGCCCGGACGGAGGGAACAGCATGCTCCGCAAGTTCACACGTCGTGCGGGAGTCGTTGCGCTCGCACTCGCTGCGCTGACGCTCGTCCCAGCGACACCCGCCTTGGCCAAGAAGGCCGAGACCGTCGAGTTGGTTCCACCGGGTGACACCGGTGAGACGGACGCATCGGGCAAGGTGAAGATCGTCCACCGCAAGAGGGGCGATCGCATGGTCGTGCGCATCAAGAAGCTCGCGCGCCACACGGTCTACAACGTCGTCGACGCAGACACCGGCGAGGTGCTCGGCAGCATTCGCACCAACAAGCGCGGTCGCGGCCGACTCGTGCTGACGGAGGGCCGCTCGACCCTTCCAGGCAAGGTCGCCGCGATCGAGGAACTGCCCGACCACATCGACATCGTCGCGGACGGCGACGACGCACGCGTCCTCGAGACCGAAGCCGACCCGCTGCTGCTCGTCGGCCTCGAGGAGTACACCGGCGACGCCGGCGACAAGGCGTCCATCACGCTCATCTCGATCCCGGCTCGGCCGGAGAGCGACATGATGGACATCGAGTGCTTCATCCTCTCGCTCGCGCCGCCGCTCGAGGAAGGCGAGGGCTTCCCCGACGTCTCCTACGCACTCATGCTCGACTCCGTCACCGGGGACGACATGCCGCTGGGTGTGGACCACGCGTCCGAACTCGCAGAGCGTGCGTTCGAGATCCGCGACGGGAACGGCACCGTCTGGGTCGCCGGCGACCTGCCGGCAGTGGTGGGGCTCGACGAGAACGGGCCGGGTCCCGGTCCGGAGGATTGGGTGCTGCCGGAGATGGACGACGTGCCCAACTGGCGTGACGGGTCGGATCGCGATGACGGCAGTTCGTGGAACGGCTCCTTCACGTACCCGCAGCCGGTCGAGTACGACGTCACTCTCTGGATCGCCGACGAAGACGGCATCCTGACGCGGACCCACAACCTGCTCCGCATCGACCTCCCCGACCTCCCGGGCTCCCCGGGTTTTCCGGGCTTCCCGGAGCGGGACGCTCCGACCGGCGACGACGGCAACCGGGGCGAGCCCGCCCGCTGACAGGACGCGACTGACGAGGCACCAGCGAACAGAGCGCCCCGTCCGCAGCCGCGGACGGGGCGCTCTCGATTCCGGTTACGCCTACTCCTCGTCGGCTCGTCGGACTCGAGCGGCTCGAACGCCTGGCCCTCGGCGTTCTTCTGGAGGTTCGTCATCTTCTCCATGGCCCTGGAGACAGGTGCAGGTGTCACACCCGTGCGCTCCTCGAGTGTCTCCGCCATGGCGATGTTCTCGTGCCAGCCCGCCACCTTTCCCCGGCGCTACGCGATCTGCTCCGGCGTACGCCGACGGTCGCCGGACACACCGGGGGGCCGCTTTTCGGTGCCGACGAGGACGTGGTCGCGGGCACGACTCGGGTGGTCGCCTCGCTTCGTGAGCCATGCCTCGTGATCCAGGGGCCGTTCGGTGCCGGCAAGACGTACACCGCCGCGCGCGTGATCCTCGCCCTGCTCGCTGCCGGCAAGAGTGTCGGCGTCACCTCCAACTCCCCCGCGCGCTCGTTGGCGATCGTTGTCGGAGATCCCCGCATCGCGCTGCCGGCCGCCGGGTCGGTGCCTGCCACGGGGCGGCTCAACCTGTTCTGCCGGCTGGTGGAGTGGGGGGGCGACGGACCGTCGCCCGGTGACGACACCCCGCATGACCAACCGTGAGCACGATCGCGTCTACGCGGTACCCGCGTTGCCCGCGTTTACGTTTCACGAGTTGGATGATCGCCTCCTCGCCGGTCGCGCCCCTCTGACGAAGGTGGATGTCGGCATGTTGGCCGACGTCGGAGTGACGCGCATCCTCGGCCTGCGCGAGGAGCACGACGACCTGGCGCCGGAACTCCTCGGGGTATGGGGGTCGTGACCTTGGCATCGCGGGATTCTCTCCCCCCCCTGCGCAAGGCCATCAACCTCTACCTCGCCGCCCACGGGGCGTCCACTTGGGTTGAGGCTGCAGTGACCTCCTGGGTGCCGATCGCCCGGGACGGGGTCGCTCCTTTGCCCGTGCGATGCGTCGTAGGAGTCGGCGGAGCGTGTCTCTGG
>JAJFFG010000045.1 GCA_021776825.1 Planctomycetota bacterium | reverse complement strand
GTGCAGAGCAGCGACCACTCCGCCCGGACGTTCTCCATCCCTCGCAGCAGGAAGCGGCGAAAGCCACGGCACTCCTTGATGTGCCCAAAGACCGGCTCGACCACGTGCTTGCGGAGTCGGTAACGGCTCATACCTTGAGATTCGGCACGGAGGCCGACGACCCTCAGTCCCTATCTAGGAGACTGTCCGGTCGAGGATGCTCGCAGGCCAGCGGGTTACTCGGACAGGCTCCTAGGCCGCGACCTCTTCCGGCGTCGGCTCGTGCAGGCCCTCGCTCATGAGGAGCTCGAACTCCTCGCGCTCGATCACTTCCTTGTCCATCAGGATGGCGCGGATGTGGTCGAGCTTCGGGCGGTGCTCGCGCAGGATCTCGATGGCGCGCGCCTCGCACTCGGAGATGGCCTCGCGCACCTCGGCATCGACGAGTTTCTGGGTCGCATCGCTGTACGCCTTGGCCGGCTGTGAGAATGGGTCGCGCAGATACTGCGACTGCTCGCTCTCGAGCGAGACCGGACCGACCTGCTCGCTCATTCCGTAGCGCGTGATCATGTGACGCGCGATCCGGCTCGCCACCTCGAGGTCGTTCGAGGCGCCCGTGCTGAGATGGTCGTAGACGACGCGCTCCGCGGCGCGGCCGCCCAAGAGCGCCGTCATGCGTGCGACGAGGTCATCGCGCGTGTAGAGCGAGCGCTCCTCCTCGGGCAGGAACAGCGTGTGACCGCCAGTGCTCACGCCGCGCGGGATGATGCTGATCCGGTGTACGGGGTCCGTACCCGGTGAGAAATAGCCGACAATCGCGTGCCCCGTCTCGTGGGCGGCGACGATCTCCTTCTCGCGCTCGTTCATGCCGCGGCGATGTCTCTCGAGGCCGGTCATCACACGGTCGATGGCCTCCTCGAGTTCCTTCATCGTGACCGCGGTCTTGTCGCGACGCGCCGCGAGGAGCGCCGCCTCGTTGATGACGTTCGCCAGATCGGCACCGGAGAACCCCGGGGTGCGCTTCGCGATCAGGTCGAGGTCCACGGCGGGCTCGAGCTTCACCTTGCGGGCGTGGACGTCAAGGATGTGCCGCCGCCCGACGACGTCGGGCCGATCCACCACGATCTGACGGTCGAAGCGTCCCGGACGGAGCAGCGCGGGGTCGAGGATCTCCGGGCGGTTCGTGGCAGCGATGATGATCACGCCGTTGTTGGCGTCGAAGCCGTCCATCTCGACGAGGAGCGCGTTCAGCGTCTGCTCACGCTCGTCGTTGCTGATCGGGGACGAGCCGCGCGTCTTGCCGAGCGCATCCAACTCGTCGATGAACACCAGGCAGGGCGACTGCGCCTCCGCCTGGCGGAACAGGTCGCGCACGCGGCTCGCGCCCACGCCGACGAACATCTCGACGAAGTCCGAGCCCGAGAGGCTGAAGAACGGTACGGCCGCCTCGCCGGCGACAGCGCGAGCGAGCAGCGTCTTGCCGGTACCGGGGGCACCGAGAAACAGCACGCCCTTCGGGATGCGGGCCCCGAGAGCCTGGAACTTCTTCGGCTCACGCAGGAACTCGACGATCTCGCGAACCTCCTCGACCGCCTCGGGCACGCCCGCGACGTCGCCGAAGGTCACGTGGACCTCCTTCTCCGCGTAGATCTTCGCCTTGCTCTTGCCGAAGTTCATGACGCCCTGTGGAGGGCCCATGCGCTTCATCATGAACCAGAAGAGGAGGCCGATGATGATGAGCGGCACGAGCCAGAGGATGAACATCCCGCTGAAGATGTCGGCCGTGGTGTCGACGTGGTAGTTGGCGAACCCCATCTCGTCGAGCTGATCGGTGAGGCCACGCCGTGCCGCATCTCCGCCGCCGTACGACGCGGAGAACCGCTCGGGGGTCGTCTCTCCCTCCGGCATCGTCAGTTGGACGCGCACCTTCTCGCCGGTGATGTCGACGCGCTCGACCTGGCCGTCCCGGATCATCTGCTTGATGTCGCCCAGGCTCTTCACGGGGTACTTCGCACTGTTCCAGAGCGAGCCGACCACCATGAAGAGCAGCACGGCGAGGATGACCACCAGGCCAAAGCGCGGCTTCTTCTCGGTGCCGTCGTCCTTGCGCTGTCCGGCCGGGTCGTTTCCGCCGTCGGGAGTCGGGTTCACGTGGCGTCTCCGGTCCTAGCTTCTTGATTGAGCCTGCGTGTCTGCAGCCAGGCCTCGCGTCGCCGCTTGGCCCCATCGTAGCGCCGTCGATCGTCCTCGGTCTGAGGCAGCAGCGGCGGGACGGCGGTCGGTTTCAGATCGTCACCCAGGGCCACAAAGGTGAAGTACGCCGAGGCGGTGTGGCGCCGAACCCCCGAGCGAGGGTCCTCCGCGGCACAGCGCACCCCGACCTCCATCGAGCTGCGCCCGACGAAGTTCACGGAGGCCTTCAAGACCAGCAGCTCGCCCACGCGAACCGGCTTCTTGAAGTCGATCCGGTCCACCGACGCGGTCACGCAGGCTCGCCCGGCGTGACGCTGCGCCGCGATGGCCGCGACGATGTCCATGTGGTGCATCACGACCCCGCCGAGCGAGTTCCCGAGGGTGTTCGCATCGCTCGGCAGCACGAGTTGCAGCATCTCCGATCGGGATGCGGAGACGGCCTTGGGTGACAGTTGGGTCTGGGAGTCGGACATCGTGCCTCGGCGGCACGCTACCGGACGTGCCCATGGTGGGAATGGAATCGGGCGGCGCTGCGGCTCCGGCGCCGCTTGCCAGAACGCACGCGCGCCACCTATGCTTCCGCGGTTCCGGCGGCGCGCGAGTCCCCCGATCAAACGGTCGGGCGTCGAACCCCACCCCCAGAGGTACCCCATGCGCACCAGCTTCGTCGTCCCCTGCCTGCTCGCCCTCGCGGCCCTGGCGGCCACTGCCCTGGCCGGCGATCTCGAGGACGCTCAGGCCTTGCAGAAGGCCGGCAAGTTCGAGGAGGCACTGCCGCTCTACGAGAAGGCAGCCACTGCGGACCCCGCCAGCGCTGACGCTGCGCTCGGCCTGACCGTGGTCCTGACCGGCCTCGGGCGTTACGACGAGGCCGCGAAGGCCGCGTCCGCAGGCATCAAGGGCAACGCGGAGCACATGCCGCTGCTGGTCGCGAAGGCCCGCGTGCATCTGCTCATGGCCGACCGGGGGGACCGCGAGAGCGCCGACCCTGGCGTGATCATGGGTCTCGTCGCAGACGGAGACGCCTGGCTGAAGCGGGCCCTGAAGGTCGACCCGAAGAGCGCCGACGCACGTGTCCTGAAGGCCAAGGTGATGCGTTACCAGGGCGGCGGCAGCAGCGATCAGTCGGCCGCGCTTCTCAATGAGGTCATCGTCGACTTCCCCGATCACTTCGACTCGCGCTGGGACCTCGCCAAACACCACGAGCGTCTCGGTCGAGTCGCCCAGGCGGGCACGAAGGGCAAGTCCGACTGGGCCTTGGCCGAGTTGCACTTCACGCGGTGCTTCGAGATTGATCCGACGAGCGGGATGTCGGTGCTGAACGCGACGTATGCGAAGGCGTGGCAGCGAGTTCCAGGCTCCGAGCTCGCGAGCGGCTACGAGGACGCCGCGAAGCTGCTCCCGGGCAACGAGAAGGTGCTCTCGCAACTGTACGGCGCGTTCGGCAAGAAGGACCCTGAGGGCCGCGTGAAAGCGTTCGAGCGCGTCGACACCGCGCGCCCCGGCGACCCCCGCGTGATGATGTTCCTCGCGTACGCGCTGAAGGATGCGGGCCGGAGCAAGCAGGGCCTCGCTGTGCTCAAGAAGGCCGAGAAGATCGCGCCACAGGACCCGATGCTGCCGCTCAACCGCGGTCACATCCTCCACGACGCCGGGGATACGCGGGCCGCCGTCGGCGCGTACGCATCCGCGATCGCCGCGTGCGGCGAGGCATTCTGGAAGTCGGTCTACGACCCGATCGACGGCCGGGCGTTCAAGTCCGCCAAGCTCTCACCCGGTGAGCGGGAGTCGATCTGGGAGGCCCTCTGGAAGGCCTACCCCGGTGTGGCACAGGGCTCGAACAACGCCGGCCTCTGGTTTCGCGATACGGGCAGGGACTTCGAGAAGAGCGCGAAGTGGTACCTGCGCGCTGTCGAGGCTGCGCCGAAGAGCGTCGGCATCCTGAACGACACCGGCCTGATCTTTCACTACAACCTGAAGAAGTACAAGCTGGCCGAGGAGTACTACCGGCGCGCGCTCGATCAGGGCCGCGAGCAGGGCCTCGACTGGACCGGGCAAGCCGGCGGCCTCGACGACGTCGGGTATCGCGACGCCCTCAACAACATGGGTCGGATGCTCTCGCAGCTCGGCCGTAAGAAGGACCTGGCCGCGTTCTGCGAGGAGCACGTGCCGGAGGAGCACCCGAGCCGCGCGAAGTGGCTGCGGGACGCGGGAGAGTGAGCGTGCGCCAGATCATCCTGTCGACAACCGTGGCCTTGATGCTGACTGCCTGCGGGGCCGCCGAGCCGGCTGCACGCGCGGCCGAGGACGGCGGGAACGCCGCCGCACCTGCCAAGGCGAGCAGCACCGATCCGATCACGCTCGCCGTGGCCGCCGATCCGCCCGCCCCAAAGCTCGGCGAGCGCTACGTCTTGCGCGTCTCGCTGACGAACACCGGCGACACGGCCGTGCCGGTCGCTGTCCCGCGCCTCGGGCACCACTCGGTGACCGTGCGTGTGCGGGTCGACGGTCAGAAGGTCATGTGGCTCGACCGCCTGCACGCCGACCAGAACATGAAGACCGGCGAGCTGAAGTTCCGGATGCCGGAGCGTGAGGAACTCGCCCCCGGAGCGTCACTGACGCGCGACCTTCCGGTGATCGCGATGCAGCCCGGCAAGCACACGCTCACGGTGCAGTACAAGCGCACGGGCGCACCCGAGCCGCTCGTCGCCGCCCCGCTCGAGATCGATGTCCAGACTGCCGAGGGGCACCGCCACGTCGGCGTCCAGATGGAGACGACGCACGGCCGCGTCGTCGTCAAGCTGCGCCCCGAGCTCGCCTACAACACCTGCGAGAGTTTCGCGTCGCTCACGGCGAACGGCTACTTCGATGGGCTCATCTTCCATCGCATCGTCGCCGGGTTCATGGCGCAGGGCGGCGACCCGAAGGGCGACGGCTCTGGCGGCCCGGGGTACTTCCTGCCGCTCGAGGCGCACAACGACCTCCCCCACCGGCGCGGCGTGCTCTCGATGGCGCGCACCGGCAACCCGGACACCGGCGGCTCGCAGTTCTTCCTGATGTTCGCGCGCAAGACGCACCTCGACCCCGCCGGCCAGCGGAGCCCGGGCTACACGGCGTTCGGCGAGGTGCAGGACGGCGACGAGACGCTCCGCAAGATGGAGGCGATCGAGACGCGCATCCCGGCGGCGATGTTGGCGCGCCTCGAGGAGCGCTTCAACGCCGAGCAGATCGACGGTCTGGTTCGCAGCGGACGGGTGGAGAAATCGCAGCCGACGGAGCGCGTGGCGATCGAGTCCGCGACACTCATCACACTGGAGTAGTCGAGAGTCACG
>JAJFFG010000044.1 GCA_021776825.1 Planctomycetota bacterium | reverse complement strand
CGGTGGAAGACGAAGGGCTTCTCGGATGTGCTGGAACTGCGCATCGCGCGCCTCAACGGCACGCTCGATGGCTTCCACCGGCGGGCTGCACGACGGGCCCGGAAGGCCGCGTGAGCACCTACACTTTGGATGCACACCCGGTGGGTACATGGGGGTGCTCCTCCCAAAGGAGGACGCGCTCGACGGGCAGAGGTTACATCGCTGGTCAGATCGGCGGCAGACGCCGTGAGCGATCGAGCCTGAGCGAAGTCTTTCTTCGAATTGAGCCGTCGATTTGACCATTGACTGCATCTCGTAACTGCAGACCCAAAGTGAGTCGCCCGAAGTGGGCATCGACGGTTCGAGTTTCTGTGCTCGACCCATCGGTCATGACTCTCACAGCAGTCGCGGCCGTCGTCGACGGCAGAGGTGGAACGATGACGGCGAAGCGGAAGACCCGCACTCCTCGCGTGGCGCTCATCGGTTGGGGACCGGAACTTCCCGACTCGATCCGGTCCGACGACGCGGTCACGGTCCGCGAGTTCCTCATGTCGGAGATCCCGCCCCGGGAGGTCCTCGTGCTGGGTGATGCCGCGCTCGCGCGGCTGGAGCCTGAGGACGTCGCGCGGCGCGTTCGGCGAACGGGCGAGACGGTGCTGCTTGTCCCCTCGCGCTGTGAGCACACCCGCTTCCTGGTGTGGATCCGGTCCGGCGTCGGCCGCGTCGTCCGGGTGGACGGCCTCGAGGACGAGCTGAGGCGGCTGCCGCTTCATCCAGATAGACTCACGCTGGGGGCGTGGTGCTCGCTCGCCGGCATCGAGCTCGATGACGAGCTGCGAGAACTGCTCGGTCCGGTGCCCGGCCTCGAGCGGCTGCAGGTCGGAGCCTGGGCGGCCGCGCTGGGGTGGACGCGAGATCGCCTGCGTCGCGTCTGCCGCGCGCGCCTCCACAAGGACCCAAGCGAGGTGCTCTGGTCGTACACCGTCCTGACGACCGACCACCTCAGGCGGCGACGTGAGTCACTCGAGAGTATCGCACCGGTGGTCGCGTACTCGGATGGGTCCGCTCTGGCGCGTGCACTGCGCCGTCGACCGATCGCCTAGCCCGGCCTATTCATGAGGCTCGCGCACTCCGTGACGACCGTCATCCGGGAGTACAGGAGCAGCCTGGATGCGGGGTCCACGGCACGCGCCGAGAGGCCCGTCCTGAGCGAGGACAGATCGTCGAGATCAAGGCGCGCCGACGACTGCGACGCGTTCCCGTCTCGGAAGAGGCGCAACGCGGAGATCGGGGAGCTGGACCGGTCAGGTGTGTGAGTCGTCATGAATAGTCCGGGCTAGCTCTCCGCGCAGCACTCCCGGAGCCACTCGGTCAGCGAGGAGGCGCCCGTCATACGGAGACAGGACCGATTCTCCGGAGTTCGTAGCCTCTCGCGGTCCTCACGGGACCTCCTCTTCCGAGGTGTGGCATGGCGCGACGAGATCGCGAAGCGGACGGTGATCAAGCGACACGGCGCTGCGGCTGAGCTGCGCTCGCTCCACGGCGCTGGAGTTCGCACGGCCACACGCCAGGCTCGTGGCGACCGTCGGCGGCTATGCTGAGCGATCGGCGGAACTGATCCTCACCGCGTCACGCCGTGACCGAGTAGGGCGACCCGAATCCGGAGCGCCGCCGTGGAGGAACGGAGAGCGGGGCGCCGCCGTAAGTGAAGTCCGGAAAATCGGTCCTGACTCCTGTATGACCCCCCTGCGTCGCCCTGATAGAACCCGATCGCACGACCCAGTTGACAGGCTGACGGGCGCTTCCCGATCGTAGATCACCGCTCTCGCGGATCCCGACGCGCTGCGATCGCAGCCCCGCCATGGAGAGACAGCGATTCGTCATTGGTCCCGACCCGAGAGCCGGTGGGTGCCGATCGCGGTGGGAGCGCTCGCCGCACTCGTCTACCTGATCGTCGGGATCGAGGCGCTCAACCAGGGACACCCTCACGAAGACGCGTACATCATCTTCAAGTACGCGCAGAACCTCGCCGCCGGCGACGGGATCGTGTTCAACGTAGGTGGCCCACCGGCGGAAGGGACGACTCCGTTCCTGTGGCTGATCCTGATTGCGAGCGGAGTCCGGCTCGGTGCCGATCCGGCAGTCGCCGCAGCGGTGTGGAGCGCGGTCGGCGCAGGGCTCGCCGCCGCCCTCCTCTGTCGGGCCGTCTGGCGCGCCACCGCCGCCGCGCCGACCGATCGCTGGATCCGCGCCGTGGTCGTTGCGCTACCGGTGGCGATCGTCCTCTGGGGGCCGGCGATCGGGTCGCTCTACGGCTTCGGTGGGATGCTCTACGCGGCCATGGCACTCGCTGCGCTGGTCGTCTACTGCGAGGATCGCCCGGAGCGGGTCCATTGGCTGCCCGCGTTGGGACTCGCCATCGCGCTGTTCCGCCCGGACGGAGTCCTGATCGGGGCGACATTCACGGTGCTCGGTCTCCTCCAGGCACGGTCGCACGGCGTGGCGCGGCGCTACGTTCGCGTCGCGCTGGCATGCGCACTTGTCGGCGCCGTCTACTTCGTGGCGCGCTTCGCGTACTTCGGCCTGCCTCTCCCCCTTCCGCTCTACGTGAAGAGTCGTGGCAGTGGTCTGCTCGGTCTCGAGAACAACCTGAGTTGGCTGGAGTCCGGTCAGCATCCGCTGCTGCTGATCGGAGCCATCGCGCTACTCGCCATCGCGCTGGGATCGGCGCGCCGCAGGGAACGTCGACACCTCCTTCTCGGGCTGCTGCCCTCAGTCATTCTGTTCGCGGCCCTCGCGCGGGGTCAGCAGAGCCAGGACGTCTACTTTCGGTTCCAGGCTCCGATCACGATGGCTCTCGTGTTCGCGACGGTGCAACTCGCGTTCTGGAACGTGGAGCGCCGCCAGGCTCCCTGGATACGCCGCGCGTTCGTGGTCGCCGCCGCCGTGGCGATCGTGCCGGGGTTGCGCGGCGGAGCGGAACAGCTCCGAGCTCGCTTCGACAACCACCCACCGACGTATGTGGACACCTTCGCGGTGATCTTCGGCGACGCGACGAACGAGGGCGATCGCGTCGCAGTGACCGAGAGCGGTCGCATCCCGTATTGGTCCTCCGCCCGGTTCGAGGACTTTGTCGGCTTGAACAGCCCACGCGCAGCCACCGAACTCCCCTCCAGGGCGTATGTCGAGGAGTTCGATCCCGACGTCGTGATGTTTCACCATGCGTCCCTCCTCGATCCCGAGCGCCTGGCCGAGGCCGGATCCGCGCCGCCGCGCGTACTGTCGATCACTCCGGACACCCTGGCGGGTGCAGTGAAGGCGGAGTACCGGGAGCTGTTCGACGGTGGCGTGCCGGACTATGAGGCTGCGGTGGAGGATGGCATCCGCCCTGTCGTCGCGGCCGCCGCGGCGCTCGCCGGCTTCCTCTCGGAGCGCTCGGACTACGAGATCATCGCGGTCGATCAGTGGGGGCGAGGGCGATACGAACATATCTACGGGTTCCGCAAGAGTTGGTCGCCTCGACTCGCGCTCGTCCAGGCGCTCGAGAAGACGATCGACTTGGATCCGCGCTGGACGTATCGCGAGATCGTGCGCGGCGAGCACCAGACTGAGCTGCGGGAGCTCCTACCCGAGAGGCCCTGAGCCGGCAGCGCGACCTGTCTCCCGAGGGAGCTGAAGCCCGAGAGGTGGGTTCGTGACTCGGAGTCCGGGCCGACTCTCGGGAGTTCCAACCCTCGCGCGATTCTCGAGCGCGCCCGCGACGCAGCGACGAGGCCGCACGCGACGGCGCCTTCTGGGGGGCGCTGTCGCGGTTGACCCCACGCGAGGCGCCTGGCACGGTGTGCCGACATGCGCTCTCTCCTGGTCTTGACCCTCGTCTCTGCGAGTCTCGTCGGCTGCTTCGGCCGCCCCGTCGTGACGCCCGCGCCGGCGAACGCGGTCGCTGAGGACCCGACTCCTGCGGGTCCCGCGGCGCCGGCTGTCGTCGAGGTCTCAGAGGCCCCAGAGGCCCCAGAGGTCCCAGAGGTCCCAGAGGTCCCAGAGGCCCCAGAGGCCCCAGAGGCCCCAGACGGACCGAAGCCGGAGGCCACCATCCGCAACGACGCTCCCATCGGCACCTGGCGGCTGGTGCGCCTCAGCGACGAGGCCGTGACGCGCGAGATCACGCTCAACGTCGAGAAGAACGGTCGCATCGGCGGTCGGAGCGCCTGCAACTCCTTCGGTGGAAACTGGACCGCCGGGGAGGCCGGATCGCGGATCGGTCGGATCGTGGCCACCCGGCGAGCGTGCGCGCGACCGCTCATGGAACTGGAGCGCAACTACCTCTCCGCCCTCCGGCGAGCCGCTGGGTGGACCGCCGGCGAGGGGGGCATCTCGCTCGTGGACGCCGACGGCCGCGAGCTGCTCGCGTTCGCGGCGGCCCGGTAGCTCCGGCGCACCTGGCCGCGCGATCGCTCTGCGTGCGGGAGTGTGCGGCTCCGCCCGGGGTCGATGGACCCCGCGACGTCGGTATCCTCTGCGCCTCGCCGATCGTCCCTCTCTGGAACGGCTGGCGATGCGGGATCCCTCAATTCGACCGTGTGGGGCACGCGATCGTCGGTCCGACCGAGGCTCACTTTGGATTGATGGTGGCGGACTGCGCGGTCGGTGGACGTTGTTCATGTCGGAGATGTACGCCGCTCGATCGGATTGAGCGTCAGCCTCGAGCACCGTCCGAGCCTGAGCGAAGTCTTTCTTCGAATTGAGCCGTCGATTTGGCCATCGACTGCATCTCGTAACTGCAGACCCAAAGTGAGTCGCCCGAATTGGGCATCGATGGTTCGAGTTGCTGCGCCCGTTTCATCGATCGTCACTCTCGCAGCGCGCGCTGACGACCTTGACGGCGGAGGTGGAGAGATGACGGCGAAGCGGAAGATCCGCACTCCGCGCGTGGCGCTCATCGGTTGGGGACCGGAGCTTCCCGACTCGATCCGGACGGCGGACGCCGTCACCGTCCGAGAGTTCGTCACCTCGGAGATCCCGCCGCGGGAGGTACTCGTGCTGGGTGATGCCGCGCTCGCGTGGCTGGAGCCTGAGGACGTCGCGCGTCGCGTTCGGCGAACGGGCGAGACGGTGCTGCTCGTCCCCTCACTGTGTGATCACGTGCGGTTCTTGGTCTGGGTCCGGTCGGGCGTGGGACGCGTGGTGCGCGTCGACGGACTCGAGGAGGAGCTCCGGCGGCTTCCGCTCCATCCCGATCGACTCACCGTCGGGGCGTGGTGCGGGCTCGCCGGCACCGATCTCGACGACGAGGTGCGCGAGTTCCTCGGACCCGTGCCCGGACTCGAACGGCTCCACGTCGGCGACTGGGCGGATGCGCTGCAGTGGACGCGAGAGCATCTACTGGACGTCTGTCGCGCACGACTTCACAAGGACTCGCGCGACGTGCTCTGGTCGTACGTCGTGCTGACGGTCGATCACCTGCGACGGCGTGGCCACTCGTTGGCCAGCATCGCCCCGGTGGTCGGGTACTCCGACGGGTCCGCGCTGGCGCGCGCCCTGCGACATCGCCCCGTCGTCTAGTCCTTCCGCTGCGTCGGCCTCGCGAAGCGTCTCGTGCACGATGCGGATCGTGGTCACCCCGCCGGTTTTGGGATGCGCGCCGGGTCGGCGCCCGTTCGAGTCGGCATGGCTCGACGACGCACGCGCTTGTGGCTGGCCGTCGTCGCCGCGGCGCTCGCGCTGTTGGCGGGATTGGTCGTTTGGTCGGCAGCGGGAGGTCGTTTCGCGCTGCGCTCCGACACGACCGCTAGTTGGGTCGGAGAGGTCTACACCGCCCCGCGACTCGACGCCGAGGACCCAGCGCTGCTCGTGTTTCGTCGCACGGAGCGTGACTCGCACGACGGCTCGGAGTTCGTCCACCTGCACTACACGCCGGGTCTCGAGCCGTACTCCGTGCGACTGAGGCGTTTCCTCGAGGTGGACTGGCGACCGTGCGTGGGGTTCCACGTGACGCGCGAGTCGCCGTGTCCCGAGCGCCCAGGGATGTCGTGGTGGCGACTCCACGGTCCCGGTTGGCTGCCGCCTGAACCGCCACAGCTGGTGCGCCCGGACGAGATCGAGACCGAGTCGGAGGACGAGGACTTCTAGTCCAGTGGTCCCCGGCACCCCGCCCTCGAGTCGCTCGGTCAGTGACCGAGGAGGCGGCCGACGATGCGACGCCAGAGCGACGCCAACGCCCGGGTAGGGGCAGCTTGGCGGCGGTCGGGTGTGGCCGGCGTGGCCGGCGCGTCGACGCGCGTGGCCCACGTGCCGCGCGCACGCTCGGCCTCGACGTCGCGGTCGTAGTTGCCGCTGTCGGTGCGCGGGTCGTTGCCGTTCTCGACGCGGCGGCTCGCGTTCGCCTTCAGGAAGCGCAGCGCGGCGGCGACGTCCGGGAAACGGCCCTCGCAGAGAGCGGCGATCATGTCCGCGACCGGCGGGGACACGTTGCTCTCGGGCAGGAGATCGACGTCGACCGGCTCACCCGGACGGGGGACGCGGCCGGTGGCGACCTCGAAGAGCGTGCGCCCGACCATCACGGCCTGGGCCTCGTCGCTCGGCAGGATGCGTTCGCCGCGGCGGTGACGCTCGAACAGCTCCGGCGGGAGATAGGCGGGTACGTGCGGGAAGCGGCCGCTGCGGTCGTGGACCGCGACCAGGCTGCCGGCATCGAGCATGCGCACGCGGCGGTCGGGGCGTCCGAGCATCCGCATGTTGGCCGGGCGGAGGTCGGCGTAGAGGAGGTTCCGGCGGCGGAGGTCGGTGAGCGCCTGAACGAGCACGACGGCCACGCGATCCAGCGTGCGGCGCATCACGGCCCGCGGCACGTTCGTGCGATGGGTGCGCGCGAGCCAGCGATCGAGGTCGCGGCCGGGGAGCTTCTCCATGATGAGCACGGGCTCGAGTTCAGCGAACGCGTCGCCGCGTGTCTCGTCGAGCAGCGGGTTGACAAACTCGAAGAGCCCGACCCCCGCCGGCATGAACGGACTGGAGTTGGCGAGCAGGTACTGCGACTCGACGCGCAGGCCGTAGCGACGGCGTCGGATCTCGTCGGACTCGAGCTGGAGCGGTCGGTGCAGCGGCAGGAGCGAGAGCTTGGCGACGAGTGGGGGACCGTCGGGGGCATTGAGGTCGGTGCAGTCGTAGACGACGCCCTCGCCACCGACGGCGTACACGCTGTCCAATTGGTAGCGGCCGGCGACGACGATGTCGTCGAGCATGCGGAGGCGGGCTGCGAGGCCACGCTCGCCACGTGCCGTCAGTCGACGGTTGATGCGCTGCTCGAGCGGCGTGGCGGATGCCGCGTCGAGCGTGGTCGATACGAGGGACATGTCGGGCTACTTCGCGGCGTCGGCCGCAACGGCGCGGCGCTTCTGGGCGACGGGAGCAGCATCCGGGTTCGACGTGTGCGTGTGCGCCATCAGCGCCGCGCGCTCACCGTCGGTCAGGGCGTCGAGTGAGCCCCGTGACTCGACCTCGTCGATCGCGCGATCGAGCAAGGCGATCAGGTAGGGGTCACGGCGCTCCGCGATGTAAATGCGGCGGCGCGCGCGAAGCGACTCGAGCGTCTTGGCACTGTTCTGATGATCCATGCCCTCGACGATCGTCACGGCCTCGCGAACGATCGCGTTCGGGGTCGGCAGCGGATCGCCGGGATGGCGCGGGATGCGGATCACGTTCTCGAAGACCTGTGCGCCACCCTCGCCGGGGACGCGCACGGTGACGCGGCCGATGTCGGACACGCGCTCCTCGCTCGCCGGCAGCCGGAACTGGATCAGCAGCGAGTAGCGGCGACTCGACTCGAGCGTGCCGAGGTCCGTCGAGAACGAGCGTCCCACTCCGAACGCGTCGTCTCCGTAGGCGTAGCGACCGGGCCGGAAGCGATAGACCGCGCCACCCACGAGGCCGGGCGCGAGCTCGACGTCGACGAGCGCGCGCTTGGCGACCACGCGACGCGCGACCTCGGCGATGCGACCGAAGGCGTCGTGCAGCGTCTCGGATCGTACGTGTTTGACCGTGCCGCCGCGTCCGCCAGCGATCAGTTGCTGCAGCGCTTGGACGTCCGCGTCCATGCCGAACGCGAGGGCGTTGATGTCGACCGGCAGACGCGAGAGGAGTGCCATCTTCTCGCGAGCGCCGTCCATGTCCTGCGGCTTGCCGTCGGTGAGCAGATACAGGCGCACGGGCAGTCGGCGATCGACGGCGTGCGAGTCGTAGGCGATGCGACCAGCGCGGTCGAGTGCGCCCACGATGTCGGTGTAGCGACCGAAGCGCAGCGGCGAGTGGTCGATCCACGCGAGGACGTCGCGCGCGGTCAGCTCCGACGCGGGGATCGCGCGGAAGACCGTCTCGGCGCCGTACGCGAACACCACGAGCGACAGCAGCACGTCGCCGTCACGCGACGCATGGAGGTCGTGCAGCATGCCCTCAATGGCGCGCGTCAGGACCGGGTACTTGTCGGGCGTGTTCATGCTGGCGGAGAGGTCGAGCGCGAGCACGACGTGGGCGACCGGGCCCTCCTCCGGAGCGACGAGCGACGGGCCGCTCGGCTGGAGGTCGACGAGCGCGTGCATCACGGTGCCCGCGTCCTGCGGCGCGGTGTGGAACTCGAGTTCGGTGGAGATGTCGACGCCGACCGCCACAGGGTGCGTCTCGGTCGAGAGGTACTCGCCGTCGCACTCGTCGCGGTGGGTGTCGTCCCAGCGGAGCGTCGTCTCGGAGTTGAGTCCGTCGACCGGGATCGCGAGTTCCCCGTCGTGCTTCAACTCCGCGCCGACCTCTGGGGCAAGGTCTGTCGTGAACTCGAGTTCGGAAGCGTCGCTCTGACGCTCCCCGCCCTGACTCTCGTACGCGGCCATCTCATTCTCCTGCGTGCGCGAACGCGGAGCGGTGATCCCGAGGCGGGAGCCGTCCGGTACGGCCGTATCGGGCACGGTCTCTCTCAAGTTGAGAGGGTGGCGGCGCTCGCGCCGAGCGGCGGGAACCCGGCGAGCCTGAGCAGAGGCCATTCGAGCCTGGATGAGCGTCTCTCAATGTGAGAGAGAGGCGGCGCTTCGGTGCGAAGGCGGAGGCGAATCTCGAGCGGTTTGCCTCGACCCGAACCGCCGTAGGGGCGGACCCCCCGGTCCGCCCCGCCGACACGCGTCGCTCGGTCGTGGCTGTCGGATGGCGGTCCGCGAATGGCCACGGAAGATCGGGCGGTGACGGGCGATCCACGTCGCCGCGCGCGTGACTCGTACACCGCTGCGCTGCGTGCCGACCTCCGGACCAGTTGCGGAGCCTGCGACGACGATCCGGAGACCGCGCAGACCGTGGACCCTGCACCCGGTCCGCAATGACCGTGAGTCGGGCACCGTACGTCACGGTGTCGCCTCACTCCGGCGCCGATGTCTCTCCAGACTTGATCCACACCTCCGTCCGCGTCGTCGCCGAGGGTCCCGTCCGCACGACCACGTACCGTCCAGGAAGCAACGTCAGTGACGCTCCCGCGGGAACCGCTCGCGACCACAGCGTCTGGTCTGCATCGCTCTCGATGTCCTCGCAGAGCACCGAGTACTCGAAGGCATCGTCGGTCGACACAACGAGCGTGCCGGCCGTGGGCAGCGTCACCGCGGATTCCCGGCGTACGCCGGGCTCATCGATCGAACGCGTCCCCAGGGGCGTCACGCCGTGGTGCCGGGAAACGAGGAACAGGTCATACGTGCCCATGGGCAGAGGCGGAGTCGCGGCGCGGGTCGCGTCCGCGAACTGACCGACGAACGGTCCGACGGCGTCGATCGGTACGGTCGCCGATGCGATCGTGCGCGGCACTGCGCAGAGCGCGACGCGCGCGTCGTGCCACTCCTCCGCATGCTCTACAGACAGGATCGTCACGGACAGCGCGTCATCACAGACGACTCGGAGCGACGTCGTACCGGAGTCCACGTGCGGCACGCGGGCGATCTCCACGCCACCGCCTGGCGGACGAGCGGACAGGTCGAAGTGTCCACGCTCCGGCAGAGTCAGCTGAAACGCACCGTCCTCATCGCTGTGCGCCCATGCACTGGCGGTCGAGGCCTCGGCGGTCGCCACGACGACCCATCCAGCGAGCGGACGCGACGCAAGGTCAACGACCGTGCCAGAGATCGACGGGCTCGCTCGCGCCGCGGGGTTCCAAGCCAGACGGTCTCCTCGCGCGCCGAACAGCAACTCGGACGCGACGACGTCACCCGCCCCAATCGCCAGCCTCATCTGAAGGGGGCCCGGCGGAAGGCCATCGACCGTGAACGTGTCGTCGTCAGCGACGCGCGTCACGTGTCGACCGCGTTCCGAGTGGACAGTCACGGTTGCTGCACGACCCGGCCGCTCGCCGGTCCACTGAACTCTCCCCGCGACGACGACACCACGCTCGAGGACGACGTCGGCAGAGGCGGCCTCTCGGCCCGCGGCGACGTCAACCCCCGCTGACTGCCATCCCGATGCACGCACGCTCACACGCAGTGGCAGGTCACTCAGGTCACGCAAGGAGGCCCTTCCGGCCACGTCTGTCGTGCCGGATTGCCGAGCCGTCCATTCCGCTGCCTCCCGATCGGTCAACTCGCGGTCCGGCGGATCGCCCTTCGACGCGACGACGACGCGCGCCTCTGCGATCGGGTGGCCGTCGGCGCCGCGAACGTGCACAACGATGGGCCTCCCGCGATAGAGCAAACGCAGATCGACGCGCTCGCCATCAACGAACTGTCGTCGACTCAGCGGCGTCACGGCGAACGACGACGTCGCGCCATGGCGGGCACGAACGCTCCGCGTCGCCATCGGGACGTCCGCGGCGTACTCCCCGTCCGCATCGGAGGTTCCCACGACCCGCTCGTGGTCCGCGGCGACGGCCAGTACCGTCGCGCCGACGACGGGCGCACCATCGAGGTGTTCTACGCGGCCGACGACACGAACCGTCGTGGGAGCGTCCTCATCGGCCTCGGACTGCTCCGCGAGCGAAGCGCCGATGCGATGGACGCGCGTGTCTGGACGCGGTGGCTCGGGAGTTCGCGTCCGTGTCGTTCGAACCGCCTCGCTCTGCACGTCGCGTCCCGATGCGGGCGAGTCTCGTTGAGCGACGCGCGCAGCGCTGAACACGACGAGGAAGGCGATCGTGAAGATGAGCGCGCCAACTACTCGATCTCTCACCGCGACCGGCGCGGAGCGAGCTACCGGGGGCACGGCGTCTCGATGAGCGTCGGGATGCCGTTCGCACCGTGAGCGAAGACACCCGGCACGACGTACGGCGGCACGTCACGGCAGCTCACACGAACCGTGCGCACTCGGCCGCCACGTCGCCCGCGGACGCCCGGGCGCGACGGTCGCACGACAGAGTCGGACTCGTCGTCCGCCAGCTCGTCCATCGCAACCTCTCCATCCTGACGCACGAGTCGCGCGTCTGCGAGCGCCGCGGCGGGACCCGATGCGAGCCGAACCCTGGTCTCTGTGCCGATGGCTAGGGCGGGCGCCCACAGGACGCTGGCTGTCACGCCCATTGGCCCGCCCGTGCGGCGTAGTCCGGCACCGTCGAGCGGCGTCGCCATCGAAGTACGAGCAGCCAACCCACGAACCCACCACTCAGCCAGAGCGCGAGGACCCACGTTCCCCGGGAGTCGGTTACGTCGACGATCGTCCCCGGCGAGACGCGATCCGCGCCGCGCAGGAGCGGCGGGATCACCAGGTCCTCGTCGGCCGGCTCCTCTCCGAAGACGACCGTCTCGCCGGTGACTTCGTTGTGGTGGACGCCGCGCGGCCCGAACTCGCGCGGAGCTGCAAAGTCGAACGCATGTTCCGGGGCCTCGCCGACGACGATGGACTTGGGATCGATGAAGGCGGTCGCGTCGTCGTCGTTGAATACGATTTGTCGAAGCCTGGTCGCCAGCACCATGTCGCCGACCCGTCGATGTCCGGAGAACTCATACCGCAGCCACACTCCGCACTCGATTCCGCCGAGCGTGGTTCGTCCCAATTCCGGAACGAGTCGCTCCGAGGTCTTCCATCGGACTACGCGAGCCCCCTCGACCTCGGCGGGGATGTCGGCTCGCTGCAGCATGTCGGCGCGAACGACGCAGTAGGTGTCGTCGATCCGCCGCAACAGCACCTCGTATCCGAGTGCACCGTTGAGGAAGTCGATCCTCTTGCGATCCTCCAGCGTCCGGCGCACGCCGTCGTTCGCAGCAAGCTGTACGCGAAGCTCGTCGCCACGGGAGAACGCGTTCAGCATGGGGTACTGAGAGAGGCTCCAAGTCCACCCATCGATCTCGGATGGAACCGGACTCACCGTGGCGCACATCACGCCGAGTGAGGACAACTGACGCGAGATTGCTCTCGTCTCGCGGCTGCGCCACGGAGATCCCTTCGAGCGACGTTCGGCCTTGTACCAGAGCCCGTCCCGGAGCACTTCGACGCGCCAGAGGTCGCCCTCAGGCGTGAACTTCTCAACCTTCGCCGTTCCGCTGGCCGGATGCCCGACGAACGACCAGCGACAGCGCGTCGTACGCCCGTCGTCCCATTCCATGACATCGACGAGGGAGACGAACGTGGTGCCCCGCAGCTGCTGACGTGCCTCCGTGAGCAGGGTCCGCATCGCTCGATCGACGGGGACCTCGGTCCACTCGTCACTGTCCTGTGCGAACGCGCTCGACGAGAGCACCGTCAGCGTCGCCAGCGTCAGCAGTACGTTCGATTCGCGACTCCCTGCGGCAGTGAGACTCACCGTTCCCCTCCCAATCATGATCACGACGGGCACCGCGAGATCGATCGGCTCCGAACCGACCTGCCCGCAAGGCGTCGAGCGCCTACTCGCACTCCGGCTCCTCAGCCTCACGATCTCGCACGAGCAAGCGGTCGCCGGCATCCACGAGTTCGAGGCCCCGCATTCCACACAGATCCTCGAGGATCGAGATCCCGGACATCGGCGAGTACACGATGAGATCGACGTGATAGCGCGGGTCCTCGAGGCGTAGCCGGGCACCGGACTCCACTTCGATCGCAACGTCGAGGCTCGCGGCGAACTCGACCATCGCCTCCTCGAACGGAACTCTGATCAGCCGCGGCCGAATTCGAACCCGTCGCGCCGCGTCGAGAAGAGAGAGCCGCCCACCGGGCCCGTCGCCCACGGCGGAGCGTGGGGTCATCTCCGAAGCTGTGACTTGCTCGCTCGAAGACGGCCGTTCGACTTGCTCCGGTACGGCGCCGGCCGCGCGCTGGCGAACCTGCGGCGTCTCCGCCAATTCCGCCTCCGCGGCTTGCGCGGGCGTCGCGTGACGTGCCTCATCAGCCGCGGCGCGAGCACGCGGACCGCCTCCACCACCCATCGGAAGCCACAGCGCGCAGAGGAGTCCGAGCACTCCGCCGCTCGCCGCGAGGCCGGCGGATCGTAGGCGCGCTCGTCTCATCTGATCTCCACTCGACGGTCAACCGCGTGTCTGGTGTGACCCGTTCGTGAGAACCGCCGCGCTCGCGATCGCACGTCGTCCTACGACGAGCCCCCACTCATCCTGGGGGACACGAGAGAATCGTCGACACCAGTTCGCCGAGCCGCGTGGACATTTCCCGGTCGCGCACGACGGTCTCTCGCTCGCGAGGACGCTGCGGTGCCGATCGGGCGCTGAGCTTCTTCCGCGCCCCTACAGCAGCCCGTGCTCGATCATCTTCCGGACCTCGGGCACCAGGTGCGCCGTCATCGCGTCCAGGTCGTACTCGTGGTGCCAACCCCACTCGTCGCGGGCGACGCCGTCGTCGAGGGCGCGCGGCCAGGAGTCGAGGATCGCCTGGCGGTGGGGATCCGAGCAGAACGTCAGGTCGACGTCCGGCACGGCGCTGCGGACACTCTCGGCGATCTCGGCTGCGGTCGGACTCATGGCGGCGATGTTGTAGACGCAGCGCTTCAGGCGTTCCCGCGGCGCGGCCGCGAGGTCGACGAGCGCGCGGATCGCATCCGGCATGTACATCAGCGGGATGCGCGTGTCGGCGTGGCAGAACGACTCGTAGTGACCGCGCTTGATGCCGTCGGTGTACATGTGCAGCGCGTAGTCGCTCGTGCCGCCACCCGGCACGCCGGCGCTGATCAGGCCGGGGTAGCGGACGCAGCGGAAGTCGAGGTCCCACTTCTGGTGGTAGTACTCGCCGAGCAGCTCGCCGGCGACCTTGGTGACGCCGTACATCGTGCTCGGCCGCATGGGCACATCGTTCGGGACGAGGTCCGGAAGTCCCGGGCCGAACGCGGCGATGGTGCTCGTGAAGATCAGCTGGCGCACGCCGACCTGACGGCAGGCCTCGAGCACGTTGTACGTGCCGGTCTGATTCACGCGGTACGCGACGTTCGGCATCTGCTCGCCGGTCGCGCTGAGGATCGCGGCGAGGTGGAAGATCGAGTCCGGCTGTTCCTGCTGCACGAGCGCGTGCACGGCCGCCGGGTCGGTGACGTCGAGATGGCGCCACGGGACGTCGGCCGGCGCCGCGGCCGGTCGCTCCTTCAGATCGGTCGCGCAGACGGTGTCGCCGCGCGCCAGCAGGTGCGTGATCAGCTCGAGGCCGACCTGTCCGCCTGCTCCGGTGATGAGGACCTTCATTCCGTCTCCTTGGGGGCGGCGTCGAGGATCGGCGTCAGCCGGCGCGTGTCGCGCTCCTCGCAGAGCAGGGCGATCAACTCGCCGAGCTCCAGGTTGCCGCAGTCCGTGCCGTCACGCCGGCGCACCGCTGCCGTGCCGTGTCCCGCCTCGCGATCGCCGATCACGAGCAGGTACGGGATCTTCTTGAGCGTCGCCTCGCGGATCTTCTTCCCGAGCTTGTTGTTCGACCAGTCGACGTGCGCCCGGAACCCGCGCTGCCGGAGCTCCTGTAGCGCGTTGCCGGCGGCGTCGGCGTGGCGGTCCTCGGACACCGGGAGCACGGCCACCTGCTCCGGCGCGAGCCAGAGCGGGAAGTTGCCCGCGTAGTGCTCGATGAGCACGCCGACGAAGCGCTCGATCGATCCGAAGATCGCGCGGTGCACGACGACGGGGCGCTGTCGCGTGCCGTCGTCGGCCATGTACTCGAGGTCGAACTTCTCCGCCATGGCGAAGTCCACCTGGATGGTGCAGAGCTGGTGCTTGCGACCGATGGCGTCCTGCACCTTGAAGTCGATCTTCGGGCCGTAGAACGCGCCGTCGCCCTCGTTGACCGAGTAGTCGGCGCCGATCTTCGCGAGTGCCTCGCGGAGTTCATCCTCGGCGTGGTCCCACATCTCCTCCGTGCCGGCGCGATCGTCCGGGCGCGTGGCGAGGAACATCTCGATCTCGCCGAAGCCGATCTCCTCGTACACCTCGCGGCAGAGCGCCACGAGGCCGAGGATCTCCGACTGGAGCTGATCGGGTGCGCAGTAGATGTGCGCATCGTCCTGCACGAACGAGCGCACGCGCGTGAGGCCGTGCAACGTGCCACTCCGCTCGAAGCGATGGCACAGCCCGAACTCGGCGAGACGCAGGGGCAGCTCGCGGTAGCTGCGCAGACCCTGGCTGAACGTGATTGCCGCGCCGGGGCAGTTCATCGGCTTCACGGCGAACGAGCGGTCCTCGATCTCCGTGAAGTACATGTTCTCGTGGAAGTGATCGAAGTGGCCGCTGCGCTTCCAGAGGTCGTCGATCATGATGTGCGGCGTGCGAATCTCCTGGTAGTGCCGCTCCTGGATCTTCTCCCGCATGTACTCGACGAGGTGGTTGAAGATCACCGTGCCGTTGGGGAGCCAGAACGGGAAGCCGGGCGCCTCCGGCACGATGCGGAACAACTCGAGCCGCTGACCGAGCTTGCGGTGGTCACGCTTCTCGGCCTCGGCACGACGGTGGATCAGTGCCTTCAGGTCCTTCTTATCGAAGAACGCCGTCGCGTAGAGCCGCTGCAACTGCTCGCGCTTCTCGTCGCCACGCCAGTACGCGCCTGCGACGGACAGAAGCTTCGAGAAGCCCAGCTTGCTCGTCGTCGGCAGGTGCGGCCCGCGGCAGAGATCCATGAACTCGCCCTGGCGATAGAACGACACGCCCTCGCCCTCGGGGAAGCCGGCGATGAGCTCCTCCTTGAAGCGGCTCTTCGCGCGGTCAGCGCGGACCATCGCCAGTGCGTCGTCGCGGTCCTCCGCCTCGTGGCGCGTGATCGGCAGGTTCTCCCGCTTGATCGTCGTCATCAGCGTCTCGATCGCGGGGAGATCCTCGTCCGTCAACGGACGCGGGAGTTCGAAGTCGTAGTAGAAGCCGTCCTCGATCACGGGGCCGATCGCGAACTCGACGTTCTCCATGCCGAAGTGGCGCGCCACGGCCTGGGCCATGACGTGCGCCGTCGTGTGACGCAGCACCTCGAGCGCCTCGGGCGTGCCGGGCATCACCGCCTCGACCGTCGCGTCGCTCGTGACCGGGCGGGAGAGGTCGACGACGACTCCATCCACCTTGGCCGCGACGGCCTTGCGGACGCCCTTGACGTCCGCGAGAGCCTCCGCAGCCGTCACGCCGGCCGGGACCTGAACGTCGCCGACATCGGGAATCGTGATCGTGATCATGGCTGCACCTTGCGTAGCTGGTTGACTGGCGGGGCTGGAATTGGCCGGGACGGGGATTGGCTGGGACGGGGCGTGCCTGGAAGCGTCCGCACGCGAGTGGCGCGGGGCTCTCCCCGTGGGACGGCGCATGATAGGTGTCCCGAGCCGGACGGCAGGGCCGATTCGAGGGCGAACTGCGGGCCGGAGTGACCGAAGTCGAGCCCAGAAGTTAGTTAGTTAGGGCCGGGCTCGTAGCCTCCGGCGGTGACGTTCACGGATGCTCTGTTGCTCGGCGTGCTGCAGGGGCTCACGGAGTTCCTGCCCATCAGCTCGTCGGGGCACCTGGTCCTCGCGCAGGAGTTGCTGGGCATCGCGCAGGACGGCGCGGCACTCGAGGTGGTGGTGCATCTCGGCACGCTGATGAGCGTGATCCTGTGGTACCGCAAGGACATCGTGGAGATCGTGCGGGACGTGTTCCGCGGCGGTCCGACGGCCCGCCTCGGATGGATGGTCGTCGTTGGCTCGATCCCCGTGGCGCTCGTCGGCATCCTGCTGAAGGACCACATCGACGCGGCGCTCGAGAGCCCGCTCGTGGCGGCGTACGGCCTGATCGGCACCGGCATCTTCCTGCTGCTGACGAAGTACGCCAAGCGTGGCGCGGGCGAGCCGGGCTTCGTCTACGCGCTCATCGTCGGCACCGCGCAATCGATCGCGATCCTGCCTGGCGTCTCGCGTTCGGGGAGCACGATCGGCACGAGCATGCTTCTCGGTGACGATCCGATCCGCGCCGCCCGCTTCAGCTTCCTGCTCTCGATCCCCGCGATCCTCGGCGCCGCCGCGAAGACGATGCTCGACGACGGCCTCGGCGAGGCCGATCAGTTCGCGCCGCTCGTGCTTGCGGGTGCCGCGGCGTTCCTGAGCGGCCTCGCCGCGATTGCGTTCCTGCTGAAGCTGCTCGAGAAGGGTCGCCTGCGCGCGTTTGGCCCGTACTGCCTGGCGGCCGGCGCCCTGGCCTGGATGCTGCTCGCGTAGCGGGGCGGGGACATCGGCAAGCTGGACGCTCGCCGGTGCGCCCACGGAACTCGAGCTGGCCTGAATCGAGCTGGCCTGAATCGAGCTGGCCGGCGTGACCTCAGGTCACGCCGCCCAGTGCTTAGTCGAGTTGCAGTGCAGTCAGCGTCGGGGTTCGCGCGTTAGCGCTTGCCGCCACCCTTCTTGCCGCCGCCCTTCCGCTTCTTGCCGTCGCCGTCCTTCTTGCGACGCTTCTTCTCACCGTCGCGCTCGCCGTCGCCGTCGCCCTCTTCGTCGTCCGCGCCACCGCGACGACGACGCTTCTTCTTCCGACGACGCCGACGGCGCTTCTTCTCACCGTCGGCATCGGTGCCGTCGTCGGTGCCCGGGTCGTCGCCGCCGTCCTGGGCGATCTGAGCTGCGGTCTCGTTCGCGTCGAGCTGCGCGGCCTCGGCTTCGTCGCCGATGGCGAGGATGCCGACTGCCGCGACGAGCGCGAAGGCGAGGGTGGTGAGTCGGAACGTGCGGGTCATCGTGGGTCTCCTTGTTCGCAAGGGCCACTGCGATGGCCCGCTGACGTGAGGAACCCTAAGACGGGGTCCTTGCTCAAATCTGAAGCCAGCTCAGGTTTCAAGCTCAGGCCAGGAACGTGAAGATTGCCCCCGAGCGGCTCACTTCGCAAGTTGGAGAACCAGATCTGAGGCTGGGGGCGTGACACGCCCGAGCTCACGTAAGCGTCCGCCGTAGCCGCCGAAGATCACCAACTCGACGCCGGATGGCAGCGAATGGAACGTGAACGTCCCGTCTTCCTTGGGGCGCGCCACCTCCAGCGTGCGGAGTCCATCGGGGCGCGCGGCCTGCAGACTGACTAGGAGCGGGGCACCGGGTGGGGGCTCCACGCGACCGCTGACGATGCCCCCGAGCGCGAGCTTCACGACCACGTCGCGGGCGCCCGGCGTGACCGTTCCCGGCAGTTCCTGGGCAGCGAAGCCGTGGCGCCCGCCGGCGCCGAGGACATACGTCCGGCCCGCGATCGCCTGGATGCGGAACGTGCCGTCGCCCGACGTGCCGTTGTGGCTCCGCCGATGGCTGCCCTGCGTGCCGCGATCTGTGACATCGCGCACCCACACCGGAACCTGACGGTCGATCGGCGCCCCGTCCGGCCCCAGGACGCGCCCGGTGATCTCCGTCTCCCGTCGTCCCACGAGCTGGATCCGCCGCGTGGTGCCTGGGATGGCGTCTGCCACGCTGCCGCTCCACCCCGAGCCCCAGGCGACGAGGATGTAGCGCAGGCTCGGGTCGAGTGGGCCCGTCACGAAGCGACCGTCATCGTCCAGCGTCGAGGGCGTCACCGGCTCTCCGCCGAGCGCGATCGCCGTCACGTTCACGTTGCGGTTCGGCACGCCGCGCGCCGTCGTCGGCCAGACGAGCGAACCGCGGATCGGTAGTCCGCGCACGAGCGTGACCTCGAGCTCGCCGGCGTCGACGTCGACGTCGTGGAGCACCTTGGCCGCGAACGGCGAGTCGGGCGCCGCACGGATCTGCAGGTCGACCCGTCCCGCGCCGGTCACCTCGAGTTGGAACGTGCCGTCCGGCTCCGGATTACCGATGGCAGCCCGGCTCGACTGCCCGTCGACCCGCACGACGTGCAGCCGCAGGTTGATCGACCGCAGCCCGATCGGCGTCCCGTCCTCCTCGACGAGGCGTCCCTTCAGGACGAAGTCGCGGATGCGAGCGGGTGCCTTGGTCGTCGGCGTGGCGGTCGCCGATTCCGTGGTCGCGTTGGCAGCGTCGTCGGTGTCGTGGCCCGGCTGGGCGTGCTTCCGTGTGCGCGTCGGCGATGACTCAGTCGACGCGTCCGCAGCGTTCCCCTCGCGAGCCGGATCGCGAGGAGTCACGTCCTCATCGCAGGCGCGCAGCGTGAGAAGCAGCGCCGCCACCACGATCGATGCGGCGATCGTCATCAGGGGGAGCCGGCGGCGCATGTCCTCAGCGACCCTCGCCGTCTGCTTGCTTGCCCAGGTCGATGACGAGGTCCTCCAGCGGGGGGACGATGCGTGCGACCTCGAAACGGTATCCGTTCCCCCGGATCAGCGAGACCACGTGCTCCACGCCGGGCTCCAACGCGATGAAGTTGAACGTGCCGTCGGTGGCCAGTGCTGTCTGCCGGAGCGTCCGTCGCCCGCCGGGGTAGGCCGCTTCGATCCAGACCCGACCCGTGCGCTTCTCGGGGAGCCCGGCAACGCGTCCGCTGACGTCGATCCCCTTCCGCATCTGGACGACCACGTCGTGCTGTCCTGCCATCACCGTCTCGGAGAGCTCGAATGGCGCGAGTCCGATCCCGCCGCCCACGCCGATCGTGTATTCCACCCCCTCGAACGCGCGGAGGCGGAACGCGCCATCGTCGGACACGCCCCCGACCCGGTCGCGAAGGAACCCGCCCTTCACCGCGCGATCTTCGACTGCGCGGATCCAGACCGAGTACGCGCCGCGGGCCGTCGAACCGTCTGGGTACACGACCCGGCCCGAGATGTCGGTCTCGTGGCGCGGCCGAAGCGCGATTCGGTATGTCGAGCCGGGCGCCGCGTCGGCGACCGTGCCTCGGTACTCCGCTCCGACGGCGACGAGGCGGTAGTGCAGGTCGGGATCGAGCGCACCCGTGACGAAGCGCCCGTCGGCGTCCACCGTCGCTTTCACCGGCTCACAGCCAGGCGGGAGCGCCACGACCGTGATCTGACGCCCGGACGCACCCCGGACGGTCGCGGGCCAGGTGATCGAGCCCCGAATGACAAGACCGCGCTTCAGCGTGACCTCGATGGGCTCATCAGTCAGCTCGACGTCCCGAAGCGCGGTCGAAGCGAACGGGGAACTCAGCGGGGTGCGGACGTGGAGGTCCACCGCGCCGCCGGCACCCACGGAGAGGCGGAACGTGCCGTCTGGCGCAGGGTTGCCGATGCCCGCACGCCACCCCGACGCGCCTGCCGAGACCGCGTTGAGCCGCAGAGTGATCGCGCCGTCGCCGATCGGCGCGCCGTCCTCGTCGACGAGCTTGCCCAGCACGACGGCGTCGCGCATCCGGGACTGGGCATCGGAGGCCGGAATCGCGCCGTCGGTCGTCGCGTCTTCTTTCCCGTCGCCGGGCACCGGCGAGCGTCGGCGACGCGTCGCGACGGGTGCAGGCTCCTGCACACGATCCTCGAGGTCTGCGTCGCGAGTTGGAGCGCGGCGCGGCACATCGTCGTCGCAGCCACGCAGCGCTGCGACGGCAACACCCGTGATCACGATCAGCGCAGCCAGGAGCAGAGTCGCGCCGCGGCGGTTCCGCATCGTGACTCGGACGCCTCCTCAGCGTCGGTCCTTCAGCCGGATGACGAAGCGCAGGCCGGACCAGGTGGTGTCGACGGCGCAGATCTTGTTGTCGACCAGACCGTGCGCGAGGCCGGTCTCGCGGACGATCGTCTCGGTGACGTCGGTCGTGACGCCGCTCGACTTCTTCGGCCACGAGATCCACAGGCCGCCGCTCTGCGTGAGACGCGCGGCGGCGCGTGGGAAGAGGCGGTCCAGGTCGCGGCGGCGGTCGACGAACAGGTGGATGACGTCGAGCGGTTGCGTGCCGCGCAGACTCGTCCGGAGCGTGACGTCGGCCGGGAGGTCCGCGTACGCGAAGCCGTCGGGCCCGCGGAGCACCGCGACGAGGTGGCCGGGCTTGATGCCGAGCCTCCGCACGAGCGGAGTCCCGGAGTAGCCCGCCGTCATCGAGCGCCTCGCTGTCGACGTAGCGCCTTTTCGGTGCGGAGCGCCGCCTTGGCCTCGTCGTAGAGCCGCGCCCGCGTCTGACCGATCACGAGCGTCACGTCGGCCTTCGCCATGCCGTGGTGTGAGCCGAGGTCGTGCAGCAGTGCCTTCTCGCCGTGCTGGAGTTGGCCGTCGGAGAGCGCCACCGCGGCGACTTCCTCGAGCCACTGCCGGGCCTCCGTGGCATCGAGCGGTTGCGGCGCATCCAGCCGGTTGTTGCGCGCGTCGCTGATCAACTCGTTCAGGCGGGGGCGCGAGATCTTCGCCCGCTCCGCCATGTGCTCGAGCCGCTGCTCCTCCTTCTTGTGGAGATGGCCGTCGGCGAAGCTCGCGCGGATCATCCAGGCGAGCACCGACTCCGTCGCGGGGACCGGCGCGCTTACCTCGCGCTCGGTCGCTGCGGCGACCTCGACGCTCGTCTTGCCCTTGGCGCGGAACGGCGCGAGCAGCGCGCGCCCTCGATCGGTGTGGCGGGCGACGATGTCGACCAGCACCCAGTCGCGCTTGCCGTCGTTCATCACCTCGTTACAGTACTCACAGGCGTCGGTATCGCCGCCCGGGTCGGGCGCGCCGCAGCCGCCGCAGTGCGCGGACGACACCGCGGACGTCTCGTCGGTACGCACGTCGTGCACGCGCTCCAGCACGAACAGCGTGGTGATGACGGAGCTCTTGCGTTCGCGACGCACGACGCCCTTCGGTCCGACAGAGGTGAGCGTGCCCGACCAACGGACGTCGGCGATCGCGCGGTCGCGCGGTGACCCCGCCGCGATGCCGACGATCTCGACAGAACCGACCCCGCGCTCGCCGTTGTAGTAGCGGCGCCCGTCGCGACGGATGCCCTCGACGATGCGTTCCTCCCAGCGAGCCGTCAACTCGTCGGTGGCGATCTTTCGCATCGGCGTGCCCTTGCCGAGCCGCTCCGCCATCGCCGTGCGCCAGAACATGACCGACACGCGATCCTCGACGTGCTGCACGCTGAAGCCCGGGTCGGCACGACGGAAGTCGGCGACGCCGCGGATCGAGTTGGAGTGACGCCCGCGCCACTCGGACTCCTGCGTGACCTCGACGAGAACCCAGTCGTGCTCACCGCTGCGCAGGTGCGTCTGACAGTGTTCGCACTTCGACCACTGATTCATCTCGACGGGGGCGCCGCAGTTGGCGCAATAGCCCTCGATCAGACCCTTCTCGCTGCGCCGGCTCTTCGATCCACGGCGACGCAGGAACGACCAGAACTCGACGAACGTCTGCGGCTGCTTCGTCCCGGAGACGAAGCTGCGGTCGGCGAGTGAGACGCGGTAGTCGGCGGCGCGCGCGACGACGCGGACCGTCAGGATCTGCAGGCGGCCCTCTTCCTCGACCTGCGCAAGGTCGAGGTCGATGACGTCGAGATCGTCCATGTGGTCGCGATAGCCGAGGTCCTGCTGCTCGGCGAGCTGGAGCGCAAAGCGCTCGTGAATGCCGTCCGACACGAACGGCCGGATCGTGCCGAGCTCCTGCAGGCACCAGGCCCTCTGCACCTTGCGGAAGGCCACGGTCACGCGGCCGAAGAACGTCGCGCGATCGAACTCAGGGTCCGCAGCGCGGAGCTCGGCCTCGACATCGCGTGCAGCCAGGCGCGCGCGAGCCATGGTGCCCTTGCGCATCACGTTGCTGCGACGTGCGTGGTTCGACTTGTTGCCGCCCAGGATCATCAGGAACACGAGCACGATGGCCAGCGGTATCCCGATCAGCGGGTAGCGGATGATCAGGTAGATGAGCCAGACGATGGCCTCGCCGCCGCCACCGCCTCCTCCACCCCCGCTGCCTCCTCCGAAACCCCCGCCGCCGCCCCCGCCGCCGCCGAAGTTTCCTCCGCCGCCGCCGCGCGCGAGGGCCGCACCCGCGAGGGCCAGGACGACGCACGAGGCCAGCGCGGCGCGGGCGTGCGGGTGCCGAAGAAGCGAGCAGGAGAGGGTGCGGAGTCCCATGGGTGCGGCGATCCTAACCCCGGTGCTCGACGACTGGTTCAGGCACGTCCGCGTGGGGCGCGCCCGACGGCGGCGCGGTCGGTTCACGGATACAGCTGATCGAAGAGCGCACGCAGTCCGCTCTCGACGAGAAACGGATGATCGCGATGACGATCACGCACGTCCGGGTCGGTCGGCACGAACAGTGAGACGCCGCACCACGAGCGCCGCTCGGGGATGCGGACCGGGCCGTAGCGATGCTCGACGACGAGGGAGTAGCGCAGCCAGGAACGCAGCCGTCCCAGCGGTGTGTTCGAGTCGGTTCCGACGACTCCGTTCGCGGCCTCGAGCCAGCGCATCAGGTCGTAGCTCGTCTCGGGGAAGTTCGCGAGGGCGCCGTAGCAGAGCGCCGGTGATGTGACCTGCGCTGCGGTCTGCGGCGTGGCGTCGACTACCGCCCGGATGCGCGTAGGCAGCTCCGCCGAGGCTGCCGAGTCGACGAGCGACAGCGTTACGTACTGCGTCTCGTTCGCCATGATCTCGCGGGCAAGCTCGTCACCGCCCGCGTCCGGGTGTGCGTCGAGCCACGCGAGCGTGTTGGCGTAGTAGGTGTTCGGGGCGCCGATGACGCCTTGCGACGCGAGGATCCACGGCGCGGCGTCGCGGAACGTGTGGAGGTTCCCGGCGCTCGCGCGGCCGCACTGCTGGAGGAACAGCAGGTCGACCTCGCCGGCGGACTCTGTTCTAAACTGCTCGAGCACGGGAGCGATGGCCCGTGCACTCATCCACCGCGGACCGCCGCCGTCGCCCGGGTCCCAGTCCCAGCACATTTCGTCCATGCCACCGCCGTGATCGAGAAATGCGACCATCGTGTGGCGGGCGGAGAGATTCGCGCGGACCCAGTCGAGATGCGTGTCGAGCACGTCGGTCGATGCGCTGTCCTCGCTCGCGAGACGCTCGTCGCGGCGACCGTCGCTCGTGAGCGTCACGCGACGCAGCCCGCGCGCGTCGCGAGTATCGAGCAGGATCGAGACCGCGATCTCCGTATCGATCGACGCGCGATGCAGATCGTCGAGGATCGTCTCGGCGTGGTGCGCGAGATCGTTGTCGTAGGACATCACGTAGACGAGCGTCCACGGACGGTCGATCTGGGTGACCGGTGCTGGTGTCGGCCGTCGTGGGGGTGCCGGCGTCGTCGGCGCAGCAGCGGGCGTCGCGGGCGAACACGCCGCGGCGCACGCGAGCAGGACGACGGCAGAGCAGATCGGGACGAGACGCATCTCGCCCCGATCGTACCGCTACATCGCCGGCCTAGAGACCGCCGCGCTTGACCTGGCGACCGCGCGAGGCCGCGGCGATCCGCTTTGACAGCGCCTTGTGTTCCCGGCGTGCCTGGAGAGCGGCGCGTTCGTCCATCTTCGTCAGGAGGTGTGCGGCCTCGCGCTGCAGCTTCTGGAACGCCGCGAGACGATCCGCGTCGAGCGCCCCCGACTCGATGGCCGCCTGGACGGCACAGCCCGGCTCGCCGGCGTGGATGCAGTCGCTGAATCGACAGTCCGCCGCCAGCTCGGCGACGTCCGCGAACGTGCGCTCCAATGCCGCACCGTGATCGACGAACGCGACCTCGCGGACGCCCGGTGTGTCCACGAGCAGCGCACCTCCCGGAAGCGGCACGACCTCGCGGTGCGTGGTCGTATGACGTCCACGGTCGTCCAGCGCGCGGATGCCACCGGTCTCCATGTGGTCGTCGCCGAGCAGTCGGTTGACGAGCGTCGACTTGCCGACGCCCGAGACGCCGATCAGCGCGACGGTCCGGCGCGGCCCCAGATGTCGCTCCAGCTCCGCCACGCCGTCTCCGGTCAGCGCGCTCAACACGACCACCGGTACGCCGGGAGCTGCGCCGATTGCCTCCGCCGCCAGCGCGTCTGGATCTTCGCAGCGGTCGGCCTTGTTCAGCACGACGACCGGCTGGGCGCCACTCTCCCAGACGAGCGCGACGAAGCGCTCCAGCCGCCGCGCGCGGAACTCGCGCGTTGCGGTCGTGACGATGAACACCGTGTCGACGTTGGCCGCGAACACCTGACCGACGGCGCGGCGGTCAGCGTCCTTGCGCACGAGCGCGCTCTTGCGCTCGAGCACGGCATGAATGGTCGCGCGCCCCTCCTCGGGACGCGTCTGGATCGCCAGCCAGTCGCCGACGGCGGGCTGGTCCTCCGGGCGGCGCACGTCATGCCGGAAGCGTCCGGACACGGTGGCCGTGAATTCTCCCGCGGCCGTGGCCACGGTGTGGGCGTCCCGGTGATGCGCGATGACGCGCGCCGGGACGAGAGAGGGATCGTTCAGATCAGCGAGGGCGGTGGCGAAGTGCGCGCACCACCCGAGGGAATCGAGTGAAGACAAGTCGAGGCTCCGAGAGGGACGTGGAAACGGTTCAAACCCGGTTCCGCACGGACCTCGCGGCGCGCTGGATCGACGGGCCCCGAAGGGCTGCGTTCGTGTCTAGACGCGCGCGGAGGCGTGCGGGACGAGCCGGGTCGCAGTGATGGCTCGAGTCATGGGACGCCTCCTTTCCGCCGCGGGATTGCGACGTGGTGTCACAGCAGGATGGGTGACACGTCGAACGGGGTCAAGGTCCGGCGTTGCTACGTGGGCGAAGCGAGTGCGCAACGTGCTTGCGGAGTGACGTTAGGATCGAGGGGGATCGGAGGAGGCACTCGATGCGTAGCACGTTGCGTGTGATGGTGATGGCACTGGTTGTCCTTGCCTTGCCCACGTCACCCGCCGACGCTGGCGACGGGCCGACTCCTGATGCCAAGCCGACGACGGCGCCCGAGGTCGCGAAGACCCCGAAGACCCCGAAGACGCGGCGGCCGGTCAAGCCACAGCGCCTGTACGGCACGTCGTGGTACCCCGAGGTCGAGGCGGCGCTGAAGACCGCGAACCGCCTCACGCGCAAGCCCGTCTTCCTCGTTCGTATGCTCGGCAAACTCGACGGCAAGACCTGAAGCGCCGCGCACACGCTGAGAGCGGGTCCGCTCTCGAACGACGATGTGCAGACGATTCTGAAGAAGGAGTTCGTGGCGGCGTGGGTCGACACGCAGGGCGATGACGCTGCCGGCGGATCGTTCGCGCACGATCCCGAGGACTCTCCGGGCAGCTGCGTGCGCGGCAACGGCCGCTCCAACCTACAGATGCTCGTGCTCTCGCCCGACGGCGGCATCCTGCACGCGATGGCCGGGTTCGTGCCGCACGACGAGTTGCTTGTGGAACTGCGCTACGCGCTCGACACGTTCGCGTTGGCTGAGCGCTCCGGTGACCTGGCCCGCGAGGCCGTTCGTCTGCGGCACGAAGAGCTCCTCGCGCCGGAGGATGGCCTCGTCGAGCGCCTCGATCTGAACGAGCTCTCCAGCAAGGGCGAGATCGACCGCGAGACGATGCAGCGGCTCATGAACCAGTTCCGCCGCGACAACGTCGAGCGCGACCGCGAGTTCGTACGGAAGCATCCGCTCCTGCCGATCGGCAAGTTCGAGACGTCGATGCTGAGCGGTGGCGGCATTTCGTTCTTCGGGAGCTCTGCCGGCGACACCGATGGCGATCTGATCGGCAACACCGACGGCGTCGATGCCGACTTCCTGAAGCGCATCCGCGAGCGCGCGGAAGAGGCCGGTAAGGGCACTGGGCAGCAGAAGCGTCGGAGTCGTCGTTCACGCGACGATGACGAGGACGATGACGAGGACGAGAGCAACGACTGACTGTGCCTGACTAGGCTTCAAGCCGCGGCGTCGCGGCGCGAGGCCAGGTAGTCGCGCACGTCTTGCGGATCGCGGGCGCGGAGCAGCGTCTTCCGCGCCGCGTCGTCGAACACGTCGCCCGCCTGAACGTGGCGGATGAACTGCTTGAAGCGCGGCAGCGGGTGGGCGCTGCCGCCGACCGGGCAGAGCAGGTCCAGATAACGGTTCGAGAGAGCCAACGCCTCGGCACGCGTCGGCGGCGGCCCGCCGTGCACCTCGCGGAAGATCCACGGATTCGCAAAGGCGGCGCGGGCGACCATCACGCCGTCGCATCCCGTCTCCGCGAGCATGCGGTGAACGTCGTCGGCGACGGCGACACCGCCGTTTCCGATCAGCGGTAGCGGGCGCGGATGACTGCTCAGCCTGTCAGTCGCCCGCGCGATCCAACTCCAGCGAGCCGGGACGGAGTACGAGTCGGTACGGAGTCGCGCATGCAGGATTACGGCGGCCGCGCCGGCGTCGGCGCACGCATCGAGGACGTCGTCGAGCCGGGAGTCGTCAGACACTCCCGCGCGGATCTTGGCGGTGACCGGCAAGTCCGTCGCGTCGGCGGCTGCGGCGACGATCGCGCCGACTCGATCGGGGAAGTCGAGCAGCGCCGAGCCGGCGCACTTGTTGAAGACCCGCTTCACCGGACACCCGAAGTTCAGGTCGATCCAAGGCGCCCCGACGGCTTCGGCGTGGACGACGGTCTCCGCGACGTGGTTCGGCGATGGCGACATGATCTGGAGCCCGACGGGGGCGGTCGGGTGCGGAGGACCGAGCTCGCGCGCGAGCGTCTTCGGCCCGATGGGGGAAACGCTCAGCCGCACGAACTCCGAGCACGCGCCGCCGACGTCGCCGAGGTCGAGCACGAGGTCCCGATAGCAGCGGTCGGTGATGCCTTCCATCGGCGCGAGCAGGACGTTGTTCGGAAACGTCACCGCGCGAGCCGGATCACGGCCGGAGAAGGTCAGGGGGCGGAGGCCTGGCATGGCGCCGGTCTTACCACGGCCGTGTCTCGCGCCCGCCGTGATCTGGTGACATCCGTCACTCGCGACGCGGCGCACCTCCCGAGAGCGGGGTTTCTGTTTCGCCGAGGGGCCCGCAGGGTTTATTGAGACTCAGTTGCAATAACGGCTGGGGGTGCGTGTGACATTGGTCGAGGTCCCGAACGGGAGCAGAGCAGTCGTGAAGGCCATCGAGGGGGAGCCCCTCCTTCGTGAGCGGCTGGTCGAGCTCGGCTTCACCCCGGGCACGCCGGTGTGCGTCGAACGCCGTGCGCCGCTCGGCGATCCGCTCCACGTCCGGGTGCGTCGCGGCGCGTACGCGATGCGAGGCGACGAGGCTCGGTGCATCCTGGTCGAGGAGGCACCGTGGCCGGCCCCGGTGTCGTGACGCTGCAGGCGACGATCGGTCGCCGCCCGCGCCGCGCGGCGCTCGTGGGCAACCCGAACGTGGGTAAGTCCTCGCTCTTCAACGTGCTGACCGGGCTGCGTCAGCGGATCGGCAACTACCCCGGGATCACGGTCGAGCGCGTCGCCGGCACGATGTCGGTGCCGGGTGGAGCGATCGAGATCCTCGACCTGCCGGGCGCGTACAGCCTGCTGCCGCGGTCTCCCGACGAGCGCGTCACACGTGACACGCTGGCCGGCCGCGGATCCGAGGCGGCGCCCGATGTGGTGGTGGTGGTCGTCGACGCGGCGAATCTCGAGCGCAGCCTCTTCCTGACGACGCAGGTCATCGAGACCGGCATGCGCGTCATCGTCGCGCTCAACCAGCTCGACGTGGCGCTCGCGCAGGGAGTATCGGTCGACGCAGCCGCACTGGCGGAGCATCTGGGTGTGCCCGTGATCAAGACCTGCGGACGCACCGGCGGTGGCGGCGATGCTTTGTCGGCCGCGATTGCTGCCGGCGGTCACGTCGGAAGAACCCTTGCGCTCTCATTGCCAGGGGAGGCGGTCGAGTGTGCGAACTCGTTGGCCGCCAAGATCGGGGCCGACGATCCCGAGTCGCTCGTCGGCGCACTCTGTTCAGCCGGAGCGGCAGCGGCCTGGCTCGAACGCTCGGCGGGGCGCGATGCGGCGGCGTTCCGCGCGGCGCGAGATGACCTCGCTGCCCGTGGGATCGATGTCGAGACGGCGACGGCCACGGCGCGCTACGCCGCGATCGAGGCGCTGACCCCGGCGGTCACCCGGACTGCCGACGCCCGTCAGCGTTGGCAAGCGCGGCTCGATCGCGTGCTCACGCACCCCTACCTCGGCACGTTCGCGTTGCTCGCGATCTTCCTGTTCCTGTTTCTGGTGGTGTTCTCGTGGTCGGGACCGGCCATCGACTTCGTGGACGAGCAGATGGGCGCCTTCGGGGCTTGGCTCGGCGGGCTGTTCGGCACGGGGTTGATGGCGTCGTTCGTCGAGGACGGCGTGGTCGCTGGACTCGGCGCCTTCCTCGTGTTCGTGCCGCAGATCGCGATGTTGTTCATCTGCATCGAGGCGCTCGAGGACTCGGGCTACCTGGCCCGCGCTGCGTTCCTGCTGGATCGGGTGATGGGCGGCGTCGGGCTTCCGGGGCGCGCGTTCCTTCCGCTGCTCTCCGGCTTCGCGTGCGCAATCCCCGGCATCATGGCGACGCGCGCGATCGAGAGTCGACGCGACCGACTGGTCACGATGGCGATCCTGCCGTTGATGTCGTGTCAGGCGCGCCTGCCCGTCTACGCGGTAGTCGTCGGCGCGCTGTTCACGTCGTTCGGTGGGTGGGTGCCGTCGGTCGTCGTGATCTCGATGTACGCGCTGGGGATCGTCACCGCCGCGGCCGTGGCGAAGGGGCTGCGACTCTCGGTGCTCCCGGGCGCGCGGAGTCCGCTCCTGCTGGAACTCCCGCCGTATCGCATGCCCGCGTTCTCGATGGTCCTGCGGAACACCGCACGTCGGACGTGGTCGTTCGTCGCGGGGGCCGGGCCGATCATCGTCGTCCTGACGATCGCTCTGTGGGCGACTCTGACCTTCCCCCAGGACGTCGAGCTCACACGCGACTTCGGCGCGGAGACGGCTGCGATCGAGCAGCAGATGACGGAGGCCACGCCCGCACAGCAGGCGGGGCTCTCGGCACAGATCGCCGAACTGCGAACGCTCGAATCGTCCGAGCAGCTGCGCGGTTCGTACATGGGGCGCGCCGGGGTCTGGATCGAGCCGGTCATCGAGCCGTTGGGGTTCGACTGGAAGATCGGGGTCGCGGTGATTGGGTCGTTCGCCGCGCGCGAGGTGTTCGTGCCGACGTTGGGCGTCGTCTACTCGGTGGGCGAGGTCGAGGCCGAGGACGCGGGCCTGCTCGCGTCGATGCGGAGCGACCGCTGGCCGGACGGGCGTCCCGTCTTCACGCCGCTGGTCGGGATCTCACTCCTCGTCTTCTACGTCATCGCGTTGCAGTGTGCGTCGACGCTCGCGGTGCTCAAGCGTGAGACGAACTCGTGGCGCTGGCCGATCTGGCTGTTCCTCGGCTACACGGGATTGGCATATCTCGCCAGCCTGGTCGTCTATCAGGTCGGCCTCTTGCTCGGGTACTAAGCGCGGCGCCCGCTCGGACTGTCGGGTCGCTGGCCATCACGCTCGTCCGGGTCGCGACGCACGCGGTGTGAGGAGACGCGCCGGATACTCTGCCGCCCATGCAAGTCGAGCCCGATCCAGAGACTCCTCGCAGGCCGCCGGTGCGCGAGCGGAAGGAGCGCCGACAGCCGGCCGTCGCGCCAGCTGCGCAGGCCTCCGGGACGACGGTGATCGTTGTCCTCCTTCTGGCCGTGGTGGTCTCTGCGATCGTCGCGGCGTGCGTGTCCGGAGCGATGTGGGGGCTGTTGAACTCCGACGAATTGTCGTCGGCGTCGAGCGAGTGGGCGGTCGAGGCCGATCCGGAGTGGGAGCCGGAGATCGACCCGGCCGAGACGGACTTCGATCCCCGAACGCTGTCGGGATCGACGGCTGTCGAGGGCACGTTCCTCGAGGGCGAGGTGACGACGCACGACTACGCGTTGACCTTCCCGAACGACGCCGTGTTCCTGCGACTGGATCTGCACACGAACGCCGGCGACGTGATCTGGCTCAGCGCGGCGATCAACCGGCAGAACGCCGACTTCGCCGACTGGGATCAGCAACTGGACGACGACGGGCGCGAGAAGTTCGTCTGGTTCGCGCGCAAGGGCTCGCCGGACTTCTCCGGCGGAACGATGTTCGTCCGACTCGCGCTGCAGGACGGTGGCGACGCCAAGGCGGACTACGTGCTCGAGCTGAACGCCGTGCGCCGCGACGTGCTGGCGGTCCTGGGCCCGGGCGACTCTCACGAGGGCGTCGTCGGGCACCCCCAGGGCGGCCGAGCCACGTTCGAGGTGCGGATGCCCGATGGCGTGGACCGGGTGCGCGTCGACCTGATGGACGCCCTGCGCGACCTCGACTTGTTCGTCTCGACGGACGGACCGTCGGTGGACCTCGGCGACGCGGAACGGGCGGCGGAGGAGCCGTTCGCCACGGAGTTCCTGATCGTCGCTCGCGACGAGCTCGAAGACCCTGACGGCGGGCGCTTCTTCCTGAACGTGCTCGATCCCCATTGGAACGAGTGGACCTCGCCGTATCGGATTCTCGTCAGCGAGGGGAGTGCCGTGCCGGAGGAGCTTCGCACTCCGCTGGAGTTTCCGGCGATGGACGGGGCCCTCGAGCGGGCAGGTCAGGCGATTGTGCTCGTGCGAGACATCGACGGGTACGGCAGCGCGGTGGTGGTCTCGCCGAAGGGACTGCTCCTGAGCGCGTTCCATGTGGTGGAAAACGAGTCTGATGCGAACCGCGACATCCGCGTCGCCGTGGTGCTCGACCCGGCCCGACCGCCGACCGAGGCGTTCGTCGCCCGGGTGCTCAGCTACGACGCGGACAAGGACATCGCGCTTCTGCGCATCACGGGGACGGTGGCGGGCGTGCCGCTGCCCGACGACTACCGACTGCCGCATCTCGATGTCGCCTGGGACGACCGGCTGCCCCTCGGTGCACCGCTGCGGAGCGTCGGCTTCCCCGGCACCGGCGGGCGGAACACGCGCGGGACGCAGACGTGGGGCGTCGGTGTCGTGGCCGGCTACGAGCGCTGCGAGGCGTTCGAGCTGATGAAGACCGATGCATCGATCTCGAACGGGTACTCCGGCGGGGCGTTGCTGGACGAGCGGCTGCGCGTCGTCGCGAACATCCAGGCCGCGCTCGAGGACGAGGGCGGCGGGGCTCACACCGGGTACGCGCTGCCGTCGACCGAACTGCCAGACGAGTGGCGCCGGTTGATCGAGGCGGATCGGTAGCGGCCAGTCCTCGGCGCCGAGCCGCGCCGAGCCGCGCCGAGCCGATCCGTGCCGATCCGTGCCGATCCGGGCCTGGGCGCTGCCGGTGGCGGTTGGCGGCGCGTGAAGTTTCCGGATTTGGCGATGTCACCTTCGCGCCCTCCGGAGCGTCTTCCCCCAATGGGTGGGGTGGATGCGGAGGGGGGCCGACGCGCGCGTGCGAGGGCGAGCGGCACGTGCGAGGGCGAGCGGCACGCGGGAGGGTGCGACGGTGTGAGGGCGCGAACGTACGAGGGCTCGAACGTACGAGGGCGCGGCCGTACGAGGGCGCGGCCGTGCGACGGCGCGAACGTGCCAGGGCGCGGCGGCGGGCGCGGGGCTGAACGGCGGGTGGGGCGGTCACACGTGCGCTGAGCGCGAGCGCCGTCCGACCAGCGCCTCGGTTTCGCGCGGGGCGTCGTCCTGGATCACGACTTCCTCCGACGCCGCGGTCGTCGCTCCGGTCGCGCGGCGAGCGGATCTTCCGGCCACGCGTGCTTCGGGTAGCGACGTCGCAGGTCGGCGCGCACCCGCGAGTACGTCGTCGACCAGAAGCTCGGGAGGTCGTCCGTGACCTGCTCCGGGCGTCCGTTCGGGCCGAGCAGATGCAGCAGGACGGGCACGCGTCCGCTGGCGACTCGTGGCGTCTCGCGAAGCCCGAACATCTCCTGGATGCGCACTGCGAGGACCGGCGGCCGACCGGGTTCGTACTTCAGCCGGACGTGGCTACCGCTCGGCACCTCGATCCGCTCGGGCGCATCACGATCCAGCGCCGCCAGCGTCTGCCACCCGAGTGCACCCCGCAGCGCATCGGCCAGCGGACGGCGTCGCAGCTCGGCGAACGATCGACACCCCGCCGCGAGCGTCGGCAGCAGCTCACGCAGAGCGGCGTCGTCGAGCGCCCGGACGTCGAGGTCGGGACGCCACGCGGCGAGGCACGCAGCGCGCGCACGCAGTGCCACGACGGCCGGATCGTCGAGCGACAACGCCTCGTCGAGCCGCTCCGCGGCCGCCGCGGCCAGGACTCGGGCGACCTCCGGCCCCTTCGGCGCGCCGACGTCCGCCTCGTCGAGGACCAGATCGCCGTACGTCGTGCGACGCCTGGCGCGGACGCTCTGGCGTTCGGCGTCGAACTCCAGCACCTGTTCCGTCACGATCAGATCCGGGTCCAGCCACTCGCGCCGGACGGCCGACGCCATGCGGACCAGGGCGTCGGTGCGCTGGCCGTGCCCACCGAGATCGAGCTGCACGCAGACAAACAGCTCGGCGTCGCGAACCACGCTCTCACGCGCTAGCCGCACACCACGCCCGGACAGGAGCACGCCGCGGTCGTCTCCTGGTTCGCGCCTCCGCGCGAGTCGGTCGGCAAATCCCGTGAACAGGGCGCGCATGACGTCCACGTCCGGGTCGCCGGCGTAGTCGCTGGCCTCGCGATAGGGGTTCGGCCCGGCCGCGGCCACGATCTGACGCGCGAGCTGCTTCTGGATGCGGCTCACCCAGTGCGCCGCGCCGCGATCGAGACCGCGCCGATCCCAACTGATGCGCGACAGCCGATCGAGCACGTCCGATTCGGTGTGGGGCGACGCCACCGACGTCGTCGCGCCGCGTCGCAGTGGATCGCGCTCCGACAGCAAGGCGACCGCAAAGGCCGTCCGCTCGATCACTCCGAGGCGGTGGCCCTCCACCAGGATGCGGGCCAAGCGCGGGTGCAGCGGGAGGCGCGCCATCGTGCGGCCGGTCTCGGTGATTCGGCCGTCGCGCGTGGCCCCGAGCTGGTCGAGCAGCCGGCGCGCGACGGTCAATCGCGCGTCGTCCGGCTGTTCGAACCAAGGGAACGCCGCGGGATCGGTCTCGCCCCACGCCAAGAGCTGGAGCACCGACCCAGAGAGATCGAGCCGGCGCACCTCCGGCTCGTGCCGGGCCGGCATGCGCTGCTCCTCGTTGCGCGTCCACAGTCGCAGACAGATTCCCGGCGCCGTGCGCCCGGCGCGTCCAGCTCGCTGCTCGGCCGAGGCGCGGGAGATCCGGACCAGCCCCAGTCGATCGAGCCCCGCACCGGCGTCGAACTCCAGCACGCGCGCGCGGCCCGAATCGACGACGGCGGTGACACCCTCCACCGTCACCGATGTCTCGGCGACGTTCGTCGCGAGCACGACGCGGCGCCGCTCGCCACGACGGAGCGCCGCGTCCTGACGTTCCGGCGGCAAGTCGCCGTACAGCTCGCAGACGTCCACGTCGCCGACGTCGGCCAGAAGCCCACCAACTCCGCGGATCTCGCCGACACCCGGGAGGAACGCCAGCACGTCGCCGTCGGTTGCGGCGAGAGCCCGACGCACCCCGTCGGCAACCACCGTGTGCAGGCGTCGGTCATCCGTGCGCTCGAGGTAGTGCACGTCGACCGGGTGAAGACTGCCCTTGCTCTCGATCACGGGTGCGTCCAGATACGCGGCGAGCGGCTCGGTCTCGAGCGTCGCCGACATGACCACCACGCGCAGGTCCGGACGGACGTCGTCCCGCACGCGCCGCAGAAGTGCCAGCGCCAGGTCGACGTCGAGCCGCCGTTCGTGAAACTCATCGATGACGACGGCGCCGATGCCCTCGAGGAGCGGGTCGTCGAGGATGCGCCGCAGAAAGATGCCGTCGGTCACCACGAGGATGCGCGTCGCCTTCGATGCCTTGCGGTCGAGCCGTACTTGGTAGCCGACCTCGTCGCCCACGCGCCCGCCGCGTTCCTCGGCCATTCGTCGCGCGGCCGCCCGCGCGGCCACGCGTCGCGGCTCCAGGACGATCACGGTGCCGTCGCCGGCGAGCCCTGCATCGAGCAGCGCCGGCGGCACGCGCGTCGTCTTGCCGGCGCCGGTTGGAGCACGCAGCACGACGACCCCGCGATCACGGAGAGCGGCGACCAGCTCCGGAAGGACCTCGTCGATCGGGAGTGTCGCGGGCGTCGTGCCGTTCGGCCTCACTCGGGCATCCTGCGGAACGGTTGCCAGCGTAGGTAGGTCAGCGAGCGCCAGAGCCACTCGATCGGGCCGGTGCGGAATTGACGCAGCCACCACGTCGCGAGGGCGAGCTGGCCGACCCAGACGGCGGCCACGATGCCCATCAGCGCGGGCCGCCCGACGGAGTCGAAGAGTCCGAAGCCGTACGAGTAGAAGAGCGTCGACATGATCAGCGATTGGCCGATGTAGACGCTGAACGTCGTGCGCCCTGCGGCCTCGAAAGGCGCCATCCACCGGGCGTCTGGTGCGCGCGTGACGAGCAGACCGACCACCCCGAGGTAGCCGGCGGACATCAGGATGCTGCCGACGAGATGCAGCGCCTCGGCGCCGCTGGCGTAGGCGACTGTGTTCGGGCCGAGCGTCAGAGCGAGGCTCGTGGCCTCGATCGCCAGGCCGATGGGCAACGCGCCGAACACGAGCCCGCGGAAGATGCGCTGGGTGCCCGGCGACTCCGGACGCATCAGCCAGCCCGAGCGGACGCAGGCCATCCCGAGCAGGAACAGGCCGATCAGGCGCGGCCCGAAGTAGGGGAGTGCATAGACGGCGCCCGAGACCCAGACGACGATCCGCACCAAGGCGATTCGTCCCCACGAACCCTCCGCGTAGACGGCTGCCTCGAAGTCCGGATCGACCCGATCGAGCCCGGCACTGAACTCGGCGAACGTGCCGGTGGCGGCCGCGCCGCCGACGCCGTCTCGCTCCGCGACGTCGAGGAAATCGCCGAGCAGTCGCATCGCCCCGTCCGGATCGATCACGCCCCCCAGCGCGAGCAGGCCGACGACGACCACGGGGAGCGCGATGAGAACGGAGCCGACCCCAGCGAGCACCTTCGGCCGGAACGAGACCGCCCAGAACGTCATCAGCCCGAGCGGCGCGTAGTACGCGACGATGTCGCCGTACCAGAGCAGCGTGGCGTGGAGCACACCGAAGAGCCACAGCGCGAAGAGACGTCGCACCATCACGCTGCCGTAGCCGCTCAGCTTCTCCTGCGCACGGCCGTAGACGATGGCCATCCCGACGCCGAACAGGAACGCGAACAGCGTGATGAATTTGTATTCGGCGAGGAGACGCATGGCGCCCCAGGCGAACTCGCCGCCTGCGCCGCCGGGATAGCCCGGCTGCTCGGCGACCATCGCCGGGTACGCGAAGAAGGCCGCGTTGACCGGCAGGATGCCGAGGATCGCGATGCCTCGTAGCACATCGAGGAACCGGACGCGGCGGGCCCGAGGGACCTGGCCGGTCAGGGGAGCAGCGAGCGCGCCAGGAGCATCCCCGCCGCCCCCGCGAGGAGGCAGGTCACCAGTGTCAGCGCGACATTCGCCGCCGCTGCTCCCGTCTGTCCCTGCTGGAGGTAGCACAACGTCTCGTAGTTGAACGTGGAGTAGGTGGTGAATCCACCGAGCGCTCCCGTGCCAACCAGAAAGCGGAGCGTCGGGTTCGGACCATCTCCGCTCGTCGCGCCGGACTGCAGGAGCACTCCGAGTAGGAACGAGCCGATGGCGTTCACGGCCAGTGTGCCCCACGGGAACGCTGAGCCGTGTGCACGGAGCGCCCACGACGCCAGCCCCGACGAGAGCAGGTACCGGGCGCCCGATCCGACCGCGCCGCCGACACAGACGAGCAGCAGCTCTCTCATTCCTCGACCTCGGTGCAGCCCGCTGCGAGGAGCACGTCATTCGCCCAGCGCACCTCCGCGGCCACGTTGGCCGCCAGGTTTTCGGAGGCGTCGGGGACCACCGACCAGGTGTAGGTCTCGAGCTCGAGGACCGGCGGCGTCGGATGCGCGGCGATCCAGGTCAGGAACCGCTCGACGGTCGCGCGCGTGGTGGGGAGGCCACCGACCTCGTTGCGGTGGAGGGGCACGTGGTAGTGGACGCGCCACGGGGCGCCCTGCGGGGGGGCGGCCAGCGCGGCGGGCAGGTCGAGCACGACATCGCCGGCGGATCGGCCGACCTGATGGAGCCACCGGTCCTCCACGAACGCCTCCAGGAGCTTGCGCTGCGCGGCGTCGCTCGGGTTCGGGACCTCGAGTGCGGCCGAGACCTGGACCTTGTGCACGGGAATGCCGGCTTCCTCGTAGCGGCCGAAGGCTGCGACCGGGTCCTCGTGTTCCACGCTGGCGTGGCAGAGGTCGAGGCAGACACCGAGGTGGCGCCGCAGCATCTCCCCGGCGTCGGACGGGCCGGCCCGTTGCGCTCCGGCGGCGACTTCCATCGCGGGTGCGAGGTGCTCGCGGAAGAACGCCAGTGCCTCGTCGGTGCGTTCCAAGGCGCAGCATGGCTCGGGTTCGAGCGCGAGCCGGATCGTCGTGCCGGTCTCGCCACGGATCCGATCCAGTGCGAGCGCCACGCCCACCAGGCGACCCGCGGCACGCCGCAACGCGCTGCGTTCGAGCTTCGGGTACCCGATCGGGAGCGTGGAGATCGGCACGTCGCCCTCCGGGACGAGCGCGGCCGCGATCCGAGCGGCGTGCAGCGTGTACTCCGCGCGCTCGTCGGTGGTCCAGTCGGGCCGGTAGACGGCCTCCTTCACGATCGGGGCGTGGAAGGCGTCGGCCGGGAAGGCGTTGATCGTGACGAGGTCCAGCCGGGCGGCATCGAGCGCCTCGCGGAGGGCGGCGAGCTCGGTGGCGTCACGGGCCAGCGCCGCGCCCACGTCGCGCGGGAACCAGAGGCCCAGTCCGAGTCGATCGAGGCTGGCGGCGTCGCGGACGTCGCTCCAGAGGCCGGCGAGGTCTCTCCGGAGCGCCGCGGGCGAGGGCGCGGGCGCCACGTTGGTGCAGTAGCCAGTACGAACGGGGGCGCCAAGGGACGTACGGAGGCTCATCGCGCGTTCCGAGGGTACGAAGACAGCAGCCGTTTCTCGCGAATCTCGGCGCGAGACCAAGGTCGCTTGGAATCGGCGGGGGTGCCTTGGCTACACTTCCGCCGGATGACGTGTGGACCCGGCGTAGCGGTCCACCGATGGGTGCGCGGGAGCTCGCGAGAAGTCCTCCAATGCAGCAAGACTTCCTGACGATTCTGATGTTCATGCTGTTCGGGGCCGCATTCGTGGTCCTGAACATGGTCGCTATTGGCCGCCTGCTGCGGTCGAAGACCAAGTACACGGCTCAGAAGTCGGCGACGTACGAGTGTGGCGAGCCCACGTTCGGCGGCGCGTTCATCCGCTTCGACATCCGCTTCTATGTCATCTGCTTGGTCTTCGTGATCTTCGACGTCGAGGTGCTCTTCCTGTTCCCGTGGGCCGTGGTGCTGAAGCCCCTCGGCTGGCTCGCATTCATCGAGGCGTTCGTGTTCGTGGCCGTGCTGGCCGTCGGGCTCGCCTACGTCTGGCGCAAGGGCGACGTGGACTGGATTCCGCTTCACGGGCACCAGGCGCCCGGAGCGCGTCTGAGCGAGATGGACGCCGTTGCGGCGCCCAGTTCTGCGGTGACCGCACCCTCTTCGAACCCGGCACCCGTCACTGCGGCGGCGGACGGCTGAGGCCATGACCGAGATCTACAAACCGAGTGACTGGAATCTGCTGCGACCCGGCGTGGGCGCGGGGCCGACGGACGACGCAGCGTTCCTGACGACTGTCGCGGGCGTGCGGGACGTCATCGCCTGGGGGCGCGGCAACGCTGTCTGGCCGATGACGTTCGGCCTCGCCTGCTGCGCCATCGAGATGATGGCCTTCGCCTCGACGCGCTACGACGTCGATCGTCTGGGTTGCGGTGCGTTCCGCGCGACGCCGCGTCAGGCCGACCTCATGATCACGGCCGGCACGGTGACCTACAAGATGGCCCACCGTGTCCGTCGCCTCTGGGAGCAGATGGCCGAGCCGCGCTGGGTCATTGCCATGGGCGCGTGCACGGTCGGTGGCGGTCCCTACTCGAAGTGGGGCTACCACGTCGTCCAGGGCGTCGACCTCGTCATCCCGGTCGACATCCACGTGCCCGGCTGTCCGCCGCGACCCGAGGCGCTGATCGACGGCTTGATGAAGCTGCAGGACCTCATTTTTGCGCGCGGCTCGATCGAGCAGCAGGCTCAGATCGCCGAGGCCGTGCGCAACGGCCAGAAGGACGTCATGGCGGGCAAGATGCCCGGCGCGGAGCCTCACGAGGAACCGATCGAGGTCACGGCACGTCCGTCGGCTCCGAGGCTCTCCGCCCCGAAGCTTCCGGCTGGCGCCCCGACGCTGAAGGCGCCCGCGCTGCCGCCTGGCTTCGCCAAGCCGCCGACTCCTCCCGGTGCCCCGAAGCCGCCGACGCCCCCCGGGGCTCCGACGCCGCCGGCCCTGTCTCCGCCGGCCCTGTCCCCGCCGGCCCTGTCTCCGCCGACGCCTCCGGGTGCCGCTGCGCCGAAGCCGCCCGCCGGTCCGAAGCCGCTGGCGCTGCCGCCCGGCTTCTCGGTCCCGAAGCCGCCTCCGGGAGGTTCCGGCTCGTGACCACGACCGCCGCGATGACCGTCACCGCGATGGCCGAGCTGCTCCGGGAGCGCTTCGGCAAGAAGGTGCTGGAGGTCCACGACGACGACATGTCGCAGTGGATCCGGCTCGATCGTGACGTCATGGTCGAGGCGTGCCGCTTCCTGCGTGACGACCCGCGCACGGACATGAAGATGTGCCACGACCTCTGCGGCGTGGATCGCGTGACCAGCTTCGAGGTCGTGCTCCATCTCTACTCGCTGACGCTGAAGCACGGCTGCGGGCTGAAGATGAACACCGCCTCGCGCGACGAGGTGAACGTCCCGTCGCTGACGTCCGTCTGGCCGACCACGGACTGGCACGAGCGCGAGACCTACGACATGTTCGGCGTGATCTTCGATGGTCATCCGAACCTGCGCCGCATCCTGCTGCCCGAGGACTGGGAGGGCTTTCCGCTCCGCAAGGACGAGGGCAACCCGCTCGAGTACCACGGCATCCCGAGCATCTCGACGATCCGCACGCTCGAGGAGCAGAACCGCGCCGCCGACGACGCGGCCCGCGCCGAGAAGTACGGCAGTGCCGCCCCGGCGAAGAAGAAGCCGGCCGCGACGAAGAAGCCGGCCGCGACGAAGAAGCCCGCTGCGGCTGCACCGAAGGCGCCGGGAGCCCCAGCCCCACCGGGAGCCCCGAGGCCGCCCGGAGCTCCGAAGCCACCTGGCGCGCCGCGCCCGCCCGGTGCTCCGACGCCTCCCGGCGCTCCGAAGGCCCCGGCACCGCCGATGCCTCCTGGCGCCCCGAAGCCGCCGTCACCTCCGGCTCCGCCGAAGCCGCCCGCTCCGCCAATGCCCCCCAGCCCGCCCGCTCCGCCGATGCCGCCGTCTGGGGGAGGCTCCTAGATGTCCACCACCGACGTGACGGATCGCGTTGTCGGCGACGACGGCGAACTGGCGGAGTACTGGGTCCCCGCCCGCGACGCCCGCTCCGAGGAGATGGTCGTCAACATGGGGCCGCAGCACCCGGCGACGCACGGGGTGCTCCGCGTGGCGGTCAAGACCGACGGCGAGGTCGTGCTCGACTGCGAGCCGATGGTCGGCAACCTCCACCGCTGCAAGGAGAAGATCGCCGAGAACGTCCAGTACTGGCAGTTCATGCCGTACACGGACCGCCTCGACTACCTCGCGGCGATGAACAACGAGCACGTGTACGCGCGTGCCGTCGAGAAGCTCTGCTCGATCGAGATCCCCGAGCGCATCCAGTACATCCGCATCCTGATCGCGGAGCTCGGGCGCATCGCGAGCCACATCTTCTCGGTGGGCGTCTACGGCCTCGACATCGGCGCGTTCACGCCGTTCCTCTACTGCTATCGCGAGCGTGAGCGCTCGAACTCGCTCTTCGAAAAGCTCTCCGGCGGTCGCATGCTCTACCACTACTTCCGCGTGGGCGGGGTGGCGCGCGACCTCTCGGACGAGTGGATCCAGGAGGCCATCGAGTTCCTCGACATCGTCGAGGAGAAGATGTCGGAGTACAACCTGCTCACCACGTGGAACAAGGTGTTCCAGAACCGCACGATGGGCATCGGCGTCCTCACGCCGGACAAGGCCATCGCGTTCGGGATCACGGGCCCCGCGCTGCGCGCTTCGGGCGTCGACTGGGACACGCGCCGCGACGATCCGTACGACATCTACGACAAGTTCGACTGGAAGGTTCCGGTCGCGGACGGCCAGCACGGCACCGTCGGTGACTGCTGGAACCGCCACTGGATCCGAGCCCAGGAACTCGTCGAGTCGATCAAGATCTGCCGCCAGGCCATCGACAAGATGCCGAAGCGCGATCCCGCGCTCACGCCGAAGTCGATGTACCAGCCGTACATCAACCCCAAGGTGCCCCGCATCCTGCGCGGCCCGAAGGACGCCGAGGTCTACGTGCGCGGCGAGAACCCGCGCGGCGAGCTCGCCTTCTACCTCGTGTCGGACGCCAAGAACGCGCCGTACCGCTGCCACATCCGAGCGCCGGCGTTCGTGAACATCGCGCTCCTGGCGGAGATCTCGCGCGGCTACCTCATCGCCGACCTCGTCGCGATCATCGGCTCCATCGACATCGTGCTCGGTGAGGTGGATCGATGAACCTCGACGAGCTGACCCTGACCGGCCTGTTCGAGGAGTTGCCGTTCTGGGTGGACATCCCGCCGTTCGCGCAGATGACGGTCATCGGACTCGTCGGCGCCGCCGCGGTCGTGCTCCTGATCGTGGCGCCGATCGGCCTGATGGGCACCTACGCGGAGCGTCGCGTCTCGGCCTTCATGCAGGACCGCTGCGGACCGAACTACGTCGGCATCCCGTTCCTGCCGCGCAAGATCTACACGAACTACAAGTGGACGCGGCTGTTCGGCCTCGGTCAGTCGCTCGCCGACGGCATCAAGCTGCTCTCGAAGGAGGACTTCGTCCCGCCGAAGGGCGAGCCGTTCCTCTTCATCGCGGCGCCCGTCGTGGCGTTCGCCGGTGCGATCGGGCTCTTCGCAGCGCTACCGCTGTCCGACGGCCTCATCGCCGCGGACGTGAACGTTGGCGTCTTCTACCTCTTGGCCGTGGGCGCCATCGAGATCATCGGCGTGCTGATGGCCGGCTGGGCCTCGAACAACAAGTGGTCGCTGATCGGCGCGATGCGCGAGGTCGCCCAGGTGGTCTCGTACGAGATCCCGATGGCGATGGCCGCACTCTGCCCGGTGCTGATCGCCGGCTCGCTGCAGATGACCGACATCGTCGCGGTGCAGCGCACCGGCGCGACGTTCTGGGGTATCAGCATCCCGGACTCGATCGCGGGTTGGGGCGCCGGCTGGATGATCTTCCAGGCGTTCCCCTTCAACATCATCGCGCTCGTCATCTTCTACATCTGCGTGCTCGCCAACCTGAAGCGCGCCCCATTCGATCTGCCGGAGTCGGAGTCGGAGCTCGTGTCGGGCTTCCTCACCGAGTACTCGGGCATGCGGTGGGGCCTGTTCGTCCTCGGCGAGTACGGCGCGATGTTCGCCCTCTCCGGAATCAGCGCGACGCTGTTCCTCGGTGGGTGGAGCGGACCCGTCTATTCGCTGCTCACCGCGATCGGTTTGCCGAGCATCGTCGCGGGCGTTGCGGAGTTCTCCTACAAGGCCGTCGGACTGTTCATCTTCATGATGATCATCCGCTGGACACTGCCGCGCCTCCGCCTCGATCAGGTGATGGTCATGTGCTACAAATACCTCGTTCCGTTCGCCATGGCGTGCCTGCTCTTCTGCGCCGCCGCGGCACTGGTGGCCCGATGAGTTATCTCGGCAACTTGATGGCGGGCATCCGGACGACGTGCCAGGGCTTGAAGCTCACGAGCACGTACATGATCCGCAATGTGAAGCCGTCCAACCGCTTCGCGCTCGAGTACCCGTTCGAGAAGCTCGACATCGACAAGGTGACGCACCGCGGGCTCCACGAGTACGACGTGGACCGCTGCATCTCCTGCTCGCTGTGCGCGAAGGCCTGCCCGGTCGACTGCATCTACATCGAGTCCGTCGGCAAGGGCAAGAAGGCGATCATGACGCGCTTCGAAGTGGACTACTCGAAGTGCCTGTTCTGCGCGCTCTGCGTGCCGCCGTGCCCGTCCGAGTGCATCGTGCTCGGCGAGCGCTACAGCCTGCCGGGTCACACGCGGGACGACATGATCGTGAAGTTCCACGAGGGGGGCTTCCCCATCCAGGTCACCAGCGAACACGCGGACGGCATGGCGAAGGAGTTCCAGGACGAGGGGCTCTACGCGAGCAAGAAGAAGGAGCGCGCTGATCACGGCGTGCCCACACACGAGGAGCAGGACCCGGCGCAGCGCCGGTAAGAGGGCATGGAAGGTCTCGGAATCCAGCTGGCGTTCTACTCGTTCGCAGCGGTGACGATTGGGTCAGCGTTGCTGGCGACGATGGCGAAGAAGATCGTCAACTCGGCGTTCGCGCTGATGGCGACGTTCTTCGGCGTTGCCGGCATCTACGGCGTGCTCGGCAGCGACTTCATGGCGGTCACCCAGATCGTCGTCTATGTCGGCGGCATCCTGATCCTGCTCTGCTTCGGCATGCTGCTCACCGACCGCGTGCCGGACGAGTTTCGCGTGCGCAGCCCGCGTCGGTACGTCGGCGCGTCGATCGCCGCGACCCTCACGTTCGTCGGTCTGGCTTGGGCGATCTCGGGCACCGCGTGGGCGCGGCTGCCGCACATCACCGACGGCTCGGCCGAAGCGCTTCCGACGACGGCCCTCATCGGCAATGCCCTCCTGACGGACTACCTGCTGCCGTTCGAGTTCGCCTCGATCGTGCTGCTCGTCGTGCTCGTCGGGGCCGCCCGCGTCGCCCGCGGAGGGACTCGCTGATGGGCGAACTGACCATCACCCACTTCCTCGTGCTCGGCGCGTTGCTGTTCTCGGTCGGCGTGCTCTGCGTGACGCTGCGTCGCAACGCCATCGGCGTCCTGATCGGCATCGAGATCATGCTGAACGCCTGCAACATCAACCTCGTCGCGTTCAGCCGCTACACCGGTGACATCGACGGCGCCGTCTACGCGGTGTTCGTCGTGATGCTCGCCGCTGCAGAGGCCGCCGTCGCGCTCGCCATCGTGCTCCACATCTTCCACCACGCCGCCAGCATCAGCGTGGACGACTACACGGAGATGAAGGGCTGATGGAGACCGGACCGCTCCTCGCCGTCGTATGCCTGTTCATGCCGATGCTCTCGGCATTGCTCATCGCGGTGCTCGGCGGCCGCATGCCGAAGATCTGCGACCTCATCGGCATCGGCACGATGGGCGTCTCGCTGTTGTGCGCCATCGTGCTCGGCCTCGGCCACGCGACGTACGGCGCGCAGACGTGGGAGTTCACCTGGATCACGATGGACGTGGGCTGGGTGACCAGCGAACCGCTGTCGTGGACCCTCGGTATCACCGTCGACGGTCTGACGACCGCCCTGCTGCTTGTCGTGACGCTCGTGTCGTTCCTCGTGCACCTCTTCTCGAAGGGGTACATGCACGGCGACGACCGGTACGTGGACTTCTACCGCTGGCTCGGCCTGTTCACGTTCTCGATGCTGGGGCTGATCCTCAGCGACAACCTGCTCACGCTGTTCGTGTTCTGGGAGGTCATGGGCCTCGCTTCCTACAAGCTGATCGGCCACTACTTCTTCAAGCAGTCCGCGTTCATGGCCTGCAAGAAGGCGTTCATGACGACGCGCGTCGGGGACATCGGCATGTTCCTCGCGCTGCTGGCGATCTACCTCTACACGGACTCGCTGCAGTTCAAGGAGATCTTCGCCAACCTCGACATGATCCCGGTCGGCGCCCAGTTCTGGATCGCGATGGGACTGTTCATGGGGGCCGCCGGCAAGTCGGCGCAGTTCCCGCTGCACATCTGGCTGCCCGACGCCATGGAGGGCCCGACCCCGGTGTCGGCGCTCATCCACGCGGCGACGATGGTGGCTGCCGGCGTCTACCTCGTCGGCCGCATGTACACGCTGATCGTGCTGTCGCCCGGCGCGCTCGTGATCATCTCGATCATCGGTTGCTTCACTGCGCTGATGGCCGCCTCGATCGCGTTCACGCGGACGGACATCAAGCAGGTCCTCGCGTACTCGACGGTGAGTCAGCTCGGCTTCATGTTCACGGCGCTCGGTGTCGGTTCGAACATCGCCTGGAAGGCCGGTCTCTTCCACCTCGCCACGCATGCCATGTTCAAGGCGTGCCTGTTCCTCGGGTCGGGCTCCGTGATCCACGGCTGCCACCACCTTCAGGACATGACGAAGATGGGCGGGCTGCGAAAGAAGATGCCCATCACGGCGATGACGTACCTCGTCGCCTGCCTGGCGATCGCCGGGTTCCCGTTCACCGCGGGCTTCTGGTCGAAGGACATGATCCTGCAGGCGCTGTGGGCCGGGAACGGGCACTTCGACGACGTCTACAAGATCATCTACGTCGTGCTCGCCCTCGCCGCGGCGATGACGGCGGCGTACATGTTCCGCAGCTACTTCCTGACCTTCGAGGGCAAGCCGCGCGACCAGCACGTGCACGACCATGCGCACGAGTCGCCATGGACGATGACGACGGGGCTGATCGTGCTCGCCACGATGGCGATCGCCGCCGGCTACAAGTGGCACGACGCGCTGCTGCCGAACTCGCCAGGCGGGCTCGAGGGCGTGCTCTCGCCGATCGCCACGTTTGCCAAGACGTTCGTGATCCACGGCGAGGGCAACGAGGTCGCGCACCACGCGCACACGATCGCGCTCTACACCTCCCTCACCGTGGCGTTCGGCGGGATGATCCTCGCGGGCGTCTGGTACATGACCGCGTTCGGTGTCGGGCTACGCCAGAAGATGCGCGCGATGATCGGCCCGCTCTACGGCTGGGCGTCGGGCAAGTTCTTCATCGACGAGTTCGTCCAGATGGTCTTCATCAACACGTCGATCTTCTTCGCGGAACTCACATCGTGGATCGACTCGGCACTGCTCGACGGGTTCGTCGACGGCACGGGCTCGGTCACGATGAAGACGGGTGCTGCCTCGGGCGTCGCCGACGACGCGATCGTCGACGGCGCCGTCACCCTGGCCGGTAACTCGGCCTGGTGGGGTGGTGCTCTCTTGGGCCGCTTCCAGAGCGGTCGCATTCGGAACTACCTCTTCGGGGCTGTGGCCTCGGTCGCGCTCTTCGCCGTCGTGATGCTCTACATCGTGGCGCGATGAGCACAGCCCAGATGAGTCAATCGGAGCTGATCGGATGGAACTGACACTCCTGACCTTCCTGCCGGTGATCGGCATCCCATTGCTCTGGGCGAGCAAGGACGTCAAGGTCCAGCGGATGATCGGTGCCGGCGTGAGCGGCGTCGTGATGCTGCTCTCGATCTGGCTCTGGATGAACTTCGACCCGAACCACACGTCGCTCGTCGGCGACGGCGCGTACGGCTTCTCCCACGCGTGGATCTCCGTCGGCGACAGCTTCAAGATCAACTACGCGATGGGGGTCGACGGCATCTCGCTGCTGCTGATCCTGCTCACCGGTGTGCTCGGCTTCCTCGCGGCGATCTCAGCGTTCACGATCAAGACGAAGGTGCGCGGCTTCTACGCGATGTACCTGCTGCTGCTCACGGGCATGCTCGGCACGTTCGTCGCGATGGACCTGTTCCTCTTCTACGTGTTCTGGGAGGTCATGCTCCTGCCGATGTACTTCCTCATCGGCATCTGGGGAGGCAAGCAGCGCGAGTTCGCGGCCATCAAGTTCTTCCTCTACACGCTGGTCGGCTCGGTGCTGATGCTCGGCGCGTTCCTGGCGATCTACTTCCAGCTCTCGGAGGCGTTCGCCTCGCCCGAGCTCATCGCGCAGGGACTGAACGCGTTCTCGATCCCGGACATCCTTGCGCACCATCACCTGATCTTCGAGGGCAACAGCACGGTCCGGATGGTGCTCTTCGTGGCGCTGTTCATCGGCTTCGCCATCAAGGTGCCGGTGTTCCCGTTCCACACCTGGCTGCCCCTCGCGCACGTCCAGGCGCCGACGCCCATCTCCGTCATTCTGGCCGGCGTCCTGCTGAAGCTCGGCGGCTACGGCATGATGCGCATGGCGTTCCCGTGGTTCCCCGACGCGGTGGTCACGGCCTGGCCGTACCTCGCGACGCTCGCGGTCGTGTCGATCATCTACGGCGCGCTCGTCGCGCTGGCGCAGACCGACTGGAAGAAGCTGGTCGCGTACTCGTCCGTCAGCCACATGGGCTACGTGCTGCTCGGCCTCGCCTCGCTCACCGAGGAAGGCATCAACGGCGCCGTGCTCCAGATGTTCAGCCACGGTCTGCTGAGCGGAATGATGTTCCTCTGTGTGGGCGTCATCTACGAGCAGGCGCACCACCGCGATCTCAATCGCTTCGGCGGCATGTTGTCGATCGTGCCGCGCTACACGTTCGTGGCGATGATCGCGTTCTTCGGGTCGCTCGGACTGCCGGGTCTCTCCGGATTCGTGGCGGAGATGTTCGTCTTCTTCGGCGCGTTCAAGTCGGATCTCCCGGACGCCAAGATCTTCACCATCGTTGGCACGATCGGCATCGTGTTCGGCGCGGTCTACATCCTGGTGATGATCCAGAAGGTGTTCTTCGGGAAGCCGAAGGAGACGCCGGAGCACCCGTATCGCGACCTCAGTCTGCGCGAGGGCATCACGCTCTGGCCGCTGGCGATCATGGCACTCTGGATCGGGATCTACCCGGCGCCGGCGCTCAACCTGATCGATCCGGCCGTCGCGAACTGGCGCAGGACCTACTTTGCCGAGCACATGCCGACTCCCCCTGAGGAGACCGGTGACCTCGAGGCTCCCGACGAACTCGACACGGGCGCGCTGCCGCCAGACGCCCTCCGCTGGGACGGCCTCCGCTTGAATGGCCCGGGCCGGGACGGCTCGGGCCGGGATAGCGCGGGGGAGGAGAAGTAGCTCGTGGGCTCGTTCCTTCCTCTGCTCGCCCAGGACGCTCCGGCCTTCCCGTCGTTGAAGGCGGACCTGATGCAGAACCTCGGCGCCGCTGCGCCCGAGGGCTTCCTCTGCCTGATGGTCCTCGTTGTCCTGCTGCTCGACGTCATCCGGCACAAGGGGCCGAGTGCGCTCTACCCCAAGGTGACGCTGGCCGGGATCGCCATCGCGGTGGTGCTGGTCTGCGTCGGCTCGGGCGACCACCTGGTCGGCTACAACGGCTTCGCCGCCCTGTCGGTCGACGGCCTCGGCCGGCTGTTCAAACTGGTCTTCCTGATCACCGGCGCGTTGACCGTCGTGTTCGTCATGCGGTCCGGCAAGTCGTACGGCCGTGAGGGCGAGTTCCAGGTCCTGATGTTCGGGGCGCTGGCCGGCATGTGCTACCTGGCGAGCGCGACGGAACTGATCGGCTTCTACGTCGCGTTCGAGTTGGTGTCCTACACCGGCTACCTGATGGCGGGCTACCGCCTCGAGAGCACGAAGGGCGCGGAGGCCTCGGGCAAGTACGTGATCTTCGGGTCCGTCGCGTCCGGCGTGATGCTGTTCGGGATCACGCTCGTCTTCGGCTTCACGGGTTCGACCGAGTTCAGCGTGATCGCCGAGAAGCTGATGGCTGTCGACACGGCCGAGCCCGCCCTGATGGTCGGCGCGATCTTCACGTTCGCGGGGTTCGCCTTCAAGGCGGCCGCGTTCCCGTTCCAGTTCTGGTGCCCGGACGTCTACGAGGGCGCCCCCGCGCCAGTCGCCGGCTTCCTGGCGGTGGCCTCGAAGGCCGCTGCGTTCGCGGTCGGTCTGCGCGTGCTGGCCTACGGCGTCGGTGCCACGCCGTCGCTCGACGCTCTCGACCCGAACCTGGGACAGCTGCTGACGCCGAACATGGCGTTCACCGAGCAGGTCCTCGCGGTGGCGGCCGTCGGCACGATGACGTGGGGAAACCTGGCGGCGCTGCGGCAGAACAACCTGCAGCGCATGCTGGCTTACTCGTCGATCGCGCAGGCCGGGTATCTGTTGATGACCGCCTGCGTCGTGCTGCACGCGGACGTCTCGGACGACGCCCTCGCGGCGATCGGGTTCTACTTCCTGATCTACCTGTTCATGAACCTCGGCGCGTTCTTCATCGTGACGCTCATGCGGCGCGATATCGGCAGCACCCTGGTGACGGACCTGCGCGGCATCGGCCATCGCAAGCCGTTGCTCGCGTCGTGCTTCGCGATCATGCTGATCTCGCTCACAGGCCTGCCCCCGACGGCCGGCTTCGTCGGCAAGTTCCTCCTGTTCGCACCGGTCATCGGCGAGGGGCTCTTCGTCCTTGCGACCATCGGTCTGATCAACGGCGCGATCTCGCTCTACTACTACGCGAAGCCGATGCGCGAGATGTTCCTGAAGGAGCCGGACGAGACGACCGGCGACCTGCGGGTAGTCGGGTTCGACCTCGCGCTGATCGTGGCGCTGACGGTGCCGCTCCTGTTCTTCGGACTGTTCGGCTGGGACGCCGTGGCCGATGCCGCGCGTGACGCCGTGGCGGTGGCGCGATGAAGCGGCCGCAGGTCCTCGAGTTGCTGAACGAGGCGCTCTCGCACGAGTACCACTCGTTCATCGGGCATGCGCTGAACTCGAACCCGTACGTCAAGCCCGAGTGGGAGAAGGATCTGGGTCTCCTCGAGCGACTGCGCGCGGATGAGAACGCCAACGCGCGCGCCATCCTGCTCCAGCTCGGTCGCTATCGGGCCGGTCCGACGGTCAAAGCCTTCCACCTCTGGAAGGAAGACCTGAACTTCCTCTCGCTCGAGTGGCTCGTCATCCGCGCCGCTGTAGAGGCGAAGAAGTCCGTGGCTCGCATGACCGCTCTCTGTGAGCGGACACCGGACGGCGACCACGAGATGCGGGCGACGTTCCGCACGATCGTCGAGACGAAGGAACGCGCCCTCGCGGAGCTCGAGACGATCGCGGCTGTGCGCGCCACGGAGCGCGATGCACGGCGTGCCGTGCACCACGCCGCGACGAAGACGAAGCTACCCGCTGCGCCGAAGCCCTCCGCGGCCAAGCCGGCCGCCGGCGCGCCGTCTGCGCCGAGCGCACCTGGTGCGCCGCGGCCCCCAGGAGCGCCGAAACCGCCTGGAGCGCCAGCACCTCCTGGAGCGCCGCGGGCCCCAGGAGCACCCAGTGCACCCAGTGCACCCAGTGCACCGCGTCCTCCCGGAGCTCCGACGCCACCGGGAGCCCCGAAGCCTCCTGGCGCGCCGACGCCGCCCAGTGCGCCTAGTGCGCCCAGTGCGCCGAAGCCGCCCGGGCCACCGGCTCTGCCGAAGCCCCCGGGACCGCCCGCGCCGCCGCGGCCACCCTCGGCCTGAGCCAGCACGCGGAGAGGGCCGGATCGGAGCGTGACCGTTCCCGATGAGCCAGGACCCGCGGAAGACTCAGCACGCGACGACGTCCCGCGCCCGACGCGTCCTGCCGAGGCCGACATGGCTCCGTCGCGTAGCTGTGCCGCGATCATGGTTGCTGTCGTGCTCGTGGCGTTCGTCACGGCACTGCTGACGTTCGCGTTCGCGCGCCTCTGAACGCAGCGGCGTTCCCCTATTCCCGGTCTCTCCCATATCGTGGAAGGCCGTGTCCGGGCTCCTCTGTATCCACTGCCCCAACGCATGGCGTGGCTTCACGCATGCGTTCGCCGTGCGGCTCGACGACGTGGACGTGGCGCGGGTCGCTCGCGGACGGGTCGTCGGCATTCGTGCGACACCGGGCACACACACCCTGCAGGCCCGTCTGCGCGACTGGCGCTCGCCCGTGACGACGGTGAGCGTGCGCGAGGGCGAGCGACGCTGCTTCGTCCTCGGCCGGTCGCCCGTGCGGTCGGGGTGGGGCGAGCACGACAAACTGCGCGGCCCACACCTTCAGCTGTATCCGCTGCAGGCGGGGAAGACCGTCGAAGGTGACATGCCGCCGTGTCCGGCGACGGACGGTCAGCGAACGATGTCGTAGACCCAGACCGCGAAGCGGCTGCCGACGATGAGGCGCTTGCCATCCCGGCTGATGGCCGCGTGGCGTAGATCGTCGCCCTCGAGGAGCGTTTTCGACTCGCCCGTCGCCACGTCGATCGCCATGACGTTCTTGCCGGCACCGGCGATCCCGAGCCCGCTCGTGAGAAACCGGAACCAGAGCACGGCCTGGTCGTGACGCCCTGTCTCCTCGAGCGTCTCCGGGTCGTACGACACGAGGCCGTGGTAGCCACCCGCGACAAGATGCTCGCCGGTGGGATCGATGGCGATCGCGTACGCCGTGTCGTCGATGCGCGTTGTCCGAAGCACCAGGCCGTCGTCCTGCCGTCGGAACACGCCGATCGCCTTCGACTCCCCGTGGTGACCGGCCACCTGCGCCACGGCGCCCCAGCGACTGTCCGCCGCCCAGGCGGCGTCGATGACGCGGTAGTAACTGTTCTCGATCTCGCGGACCTCGGCGCGCTCGAGCGACACGTGGAACGTGCCGTAGAACCCGCCCATCACTGCGTCGCGACCGTCCGGAGATGTCCAGGGCCCGCGCAGCGCGACGGCGTTCGCCTCCGGAGTCTCGAAGCGATCGAGCTCGTCGCCGACGTGCGCATCGACGAACGCCGCCACCTCGGAACCCGATGCCAGCAACTCACCCGGGCGTCGTCCCTCGCTCACGACCGAGAAACCCGGCAGGTCGTTGCGCGTCCCCGCCTCGAGGTCGACGATCGCCAGCCCGGTTCCCGACGCCGCCGCCCAGCGGCCGCTGGCATCGAACGAGACGCTGCGCACCTCGGTGGCGTTGCCGGCATGCGTGGTCACCTCGCCGTCGCGTACGGCGCGCAGACCACCGCCGTCCGGGAGGGCACACAGCGTCTTGCCGTCCGGCGACCACGAGAGGCCGCCGACCCAGCGACCGTCGGTGAGCCGCTCGTGCTCCTCGACGACCTCGAAGGTCTTGGCATCTCGGATCTCCACGGTGCCGGTGCCGTAGTACCCGAACGCGATACGTGTCCCGTCGGGTGAGATCGCGAGCCGCGAGATGCCGTCGGACAGGCGCGACTTCCCGTTCTCGACGGCGGGGATCTCGCGATCGCCGAGCAGGATGCGGCCGTCGCGCGACGCGGCGACGAGCGAGCCGTCCGGCAGGAAGCCCACGGCGTAGATGGGCTCGCTCTCGTCGAGGAGTCGCGTGGAGAGCACCTCGCCCTTGGTCGGATCGATCTCGACGACGTGTCCGCGCGTCGTGCCGACTGCTAGTCGCGAGCCGTCGCGGGACCACGTGATGAACTCCGCGCCAGCCTCGAGCGGAACGACCTTCGCGATCCCGTAGGTCGCCGCGTCACGTAGCACGACCGCGGTGCCTTCGCCACCGTGCGCGAGCCACCGGCCCTTGGGGTCCCAGGCTGCGCCACCACCACCACGGAAGCGCTTGAGCGCTTCGCCCGTCTCGACGTCCCAGACCACGACCGGCTGACCTGCCACGAGGCGCTTGCCGTTGGGCGAGAAGTGGATCTCCTCGAGCGGGCCGCCGGCGGGCTGCCAGCGACGCAGCGGCTCGAGCGTTTCGGCGTCCCAGATGACGATGTCGCCGATGACGCCGCCCGTGGCCATGCGCGTGCCGTCTGCGGAGTACGCGAGCGAGTACCCACCCCCGAACAGCGGCTGGAAGGTCGTCACGAGCTCGAGGTGGACTCCGAGGCCGCCTTCGTCGACGACGCTCGGGGGCTCGCGGAGGTCCCGGGCGTCCGCGGCGTCCAGCAGGAACGCCGGAGCGACGAGTGCGAGGAGGGCGGTCAGCACGAGGATTCGGCGAGTGCGGGGCATGCGGGGAACCTCTCTCTCGCTCCTTGGACGCAGTTGGCGCAGCTTTGTTCGACTCGGCCCTGCTCGACTCGGCCCTGTTCGACTCGGCCCTGCTCGACTCGGCCCTGCTCGACTCGGCGCCGCTCGATTGGCATTCTTCGACTCGGCGCTGTTCAGCTCCGAGCGAAGCGAACGGACCGCGCACTGGTGGCGGCTGGCCCGACGCTCGGCCGGGCTCGAGCGAGAGCGCTCCGAGCCTCCGGCCGCACGGCCTGCGGCGAGCTTCGCCGCGGTCCGGTCCGGTCGCTAGAGTGTGCGCCACGCGGGCCGTCCGGGCCGGTAGAGCAGGGAGGCGCAGCGATGAAGTCCGACTCGGGTGGCAACTCGGCTGGCAAGTGGATCCTGATTTCGCTGGTGGTCGTCGCGATCCTGCTCTTCCTGTGCTGCGGTGGCTGTGCACTGGTCTTCCAGGCTGGCGTCGGCGAGATGGGGGACCAGGCGAAGCTGGCCGTCGAGGACCACCCGCTGATGGTCGAGCACATCGGCGAGATCGACGACTTCGACTTCTCGTGGGGTGAGACGATCGGACGAGCAGGCGGCGGGCAGACGCGCTTGGCGTTCGAGGTGAGCGGATCGAAGGGCTCGGGAGTACTCAGTGCGATCGTCGACACCAGTCAGCAGCCTGCGGCCGTCCTTGACGCTGTCCTCGAGGTCAACGGCGAGGAGTTCGAGCTGACCGAGGAGTAGGCCGGCTTCGCTACCGCTCACGCTCTGAGACTGGTTCGTGACCGATGAGGCACGTCGGAGTGCGCCTCGGTCGCGATGAAACCACTTCCGGCATCAAGCCGCGCTCGCGCACGAGCCGACAAGAGCGTGTATGCGGGACGAGACCGTTGCTCTTCTATTCGTGCCTCCGTGGGAGCCTGTCCGGCTTCGCGCGGATCGCGCCGTAGTCGTCGGGCGGAACCCTTCCTGCGATCTCCCGATCGCGTCGTCTCAGGTCTCGCGCAAGCACTGCTGGGTACACTGTGAGGGCGGCGACTACGTCGTCTCCGACCTCGGCAGCACGAACGGCACGTACGTCAACGAGCAGCGTGTGATCGGGACACGCGCCCTCAAGTCCGGCGACGAGATCCGCGTCGGCGATAAGACCATCACGTTCTGCATCGCCGACTCGAGCTTCGGCTCGCTGCCCGGTGCCGGTTCCGACAGTCAGACCGCGATCTTCGCGCACGAGACCCTCGTGGAGGAGTCGGCGAAGGAACTCGCCGCGCAGGAGGGCGGCGCCCACGAGGCGCTGCGTGGCGAACTGTCGGAGATCCCGGCGTTTGCGGTCCTGCAACTTCTGGAGATCGGTGGCAAATCGGGTCGCTTCGATATCACCTTCGACGGAGCCACCAGCGTCGTGTGGTTCGATGGCGGAAGTCCGGTGCATGCGCGCCACCGCGGTACGTTCGGCCTCGACGCCTTCGCCGAGATCTCCCAGATGGGCGACGGACAATTCCACTTCGAGCCCAACGTGCCCACGCCGCAGGTCTCGATCGAGTTGTCGATGGCCGAGCTCCTGCTCGAGGCCAGTCGCCGCCGCGACGAAGCCGTCCGCTCGTAGCGCTCGTGCGCTCGCGGTAGCATGGGACGTGTGAAGCAGCTCTACGTCGCCGACGAGCCGTCCCGCGCGCATGTCATCGCGGGCATGTTGCGGAGCCTCGGCATCGAGGTCGAGGTCGTCGGCGACCAGCCGTTCTGGTCCGACGGGTCCCTGGTGCCGAAGGATATGCGTCCGACGCTCTGGGTGGCCGATGAGGACTTCGAACGGGCCGCGAAGGAGATCGCTGCCATCGAAGATCGGCCGAGCGTTGGCAGCGCCTGGACGTGCGCGGACTGCGGCGAGTCCGGCGAGGAGTCGTTTGACGCCTGCTGGAAGTGCGGCGCCGGACGGACGTGAGCCTGGCGTACCTGACCGGGCGCACCTGACCGGGCGCATCCGACCCGGCCGCATCCGACCCGGACAGGCGTTCTGGCACCCTGATGATCTACGGCGGGTACGATCCGGTCGTCCGTTCCCCGGGAGCCCACATGTCCAGCACCGAGACCAGCACCGAGACGACGCTCGAGCTCGAGCTCACCCTGACCGACACGGCCCGCGTGAAGATCCGCGAGGTCATGACGGCCCAGGAGCTGGGTGCCGACGAGCAGAACCTGCGCGTCTTCGTCGCAGGGGGCGGTTGCGGCGGCCCACAGTTTGGGCTCGCATTCGACAGGGCGCAGGACGACGACACCCACCTCGACCTCGATGGGCTCCCCGTGATCGTGGATCCGATGAGCCGCGTCTACGTTCACGGTGCGACGATCGACTTTATCGAGACGCCCGAGATCACCGGGTTCCAGGTCTCGGTTCCGCGTCCCGAGGGAAGTTGCGGCTCCGGCGGATGCTCGTCGGAGGGCTGCGGCCCGGCCGAGTGCGGTCCGGATCAGCAGCAGTCCGCCGGCGGTGGGTGCGGCTCGGGCGGCTGCGGCTGCTAGCCCAGGCCTAGTTCGCCGGTCCTAGATAGCCCACCCGAGCTCGCCCGTCCTAGCTGGCCGGGAACGACTCTCCGCACTCACACGTCCGCTTGACCGCTAGACGGATCACGCGGAGGTCCGACGCCTGGGGCTCGCCGCTGGACGGCTGACGCAGCCCGTTCTGCGTGACGGGGCCGAAGTCGAGCGCGGCGCCCGCCAGATAGCGCGCACTGGCCGGATCGACCACGCTCGTGACGCGGCCCGTCGTCCGGCGGCGATCACCCTCGCGCGGAGCCCCGGCGCCGAGCGTCACGTCCCAGGTCAGTCCCTGGCATCCACCACCGACGATGCGCACGCGCACCACTGGGTCACAGCCGCGTTCGGCGGCCAGGTTGGCCACGTAGGCCTGCGCGGAGTCGGTGACGCGGATCACTCAGATAGAGTACCGCGGTGATCACCGAGGACGCATCTCCCGAGCCCGGCTGCCGGGTCGTCTTCGTCGCCGATGACGGGGGCGTGGACGAAGCGCGCAATCGCGGGATCGTCACGGCCTGCCGCGAGGGACTCGTTGGTGCCGTCTCCGTGCTCGCGAATGGCGACGCCGTGGAGGATCTCCGCGATCGGCTGTTCGAGCTACCGCAGGATCGTCGCCCCGGCGTCGGTCTGCACCTGAACCTGACCGAGGGGCGGGCTCTGCTTGTGCCGATCGCGGGGCTGACGGATGGGGGACGCACGTTCGTGGGCGGCAAGGAGGCGATCTGGCACCGCGCGTTCGCGGGGGGGATCGACCCCGTTGCGGTGCGGCGCGAGGCCTCCGCGCAGATCGCGCGGCTGAGGTCGCTCGGGCTCGAGCCGACGCACGCGGACGGCCACCAGCATGTCCACCTGCTGCCTGGTGTGCGCGACGGGCTCGCCATGGCCCTGGACCGCGTGCCCGGTGTTCGCTACGTGCGCGCCGCGCGACCGATCGTCCCGGACGGCGAGAATCCGGTCTCCTGGCCGCGCCTCGCCATCGCGCAACTGGCGGACGACTGGGTCGCCGCCGACTCGTCCGGCCGCGCCCCCGAGGCCGCGTTCGGGTCGCTTGTCGCGGAGGCGGACCGCCTTGTCGCTGGGCGTCGGAGAGCGGCCGACGCGATGGTCGGGCTGGACCTGCTTCGCGGGTGGTTCGCGGCCGATGCCGTCGACCGCATCCGACTCGCTCAGACTCGTGGCGCCCGCCTCATCGAGTTCATGTGTCATCCCGGCGATTGCACGGCCGGCTCCGCTCCGTTCTCCTCGTGCGCCGACCGCGAACGCGAGCGCGACGCCCTCTGTGGCGCGGCGCTCACGGACGGGCTCGCAGCCCTGGGCGTGACCGCCGGGCGCTTCCCGGGCGTCGGTGCAGACTGAGCCTTCCGAGGACCGAGCGGGGAGCGCTCCCCAACTGCATTCGGACCAGCCGGATACATCTTGGCAGTCCGCGAGGGTCGACGCTCCAATCGCTCCGATCAGTACGAGCCCGCGCCTGACCGCCTCGACGACGCACGTGCCTTCGCGGCACCGAAGCGCGTCCCGCTGGAACGACCCGGCCGTCCTGGTTGGGCTGCTCGTCGCGCTCATCGGCCTGACGGTGGCGCCGGGTGCGATCGACAACATCGACACTCGCATCTGCTTCCACAGCGCGCAGTCGCTCATCCATCACGGGACGTTCGCCCTGGTGGACCCCACCGCGATCGAACTGCGCGGGCTCTGGACGGCCCAAGGCGTCGATGGAGAGTGGTACAGCAAGTTCGGGATTGGCGTGACGCTCCTGCTCCTGCCGTTCACCGCCTTTGGGACGATCGGCAGCGCGCTGCTTCCGTACGAGACGGCGCTCGTGGAGGAACTGGTAGCGTCGCTCGCGTCACCGTTCTTCCTCGGTGTCGGGGCCTGGGCGGCCGCCCGCATCGCGATCGACGAGTTACGAGTTGGGCCGACCGCTGCGATCGTGGGCGTGCTCGCGTGGACGCTCGGGACGTTCCAGCTCTCCTACTCCGGGTCGTCGTATCTGGAGACCCCGCTGGCGGTTGCGGCGGTGCTTGCCGTGCGCGAAGCTCTACGCGCGCGTCGCTCCGCCGGCTGGCGGGCGCCCGCTCTCTGCGGCGTCTACGCCGGATTGGTCGTCGCCATCAAGGTCGCGATGGTCGTGTACGTACCGTTTCTGCTGCTTCCGATGGTCTGCGGAGATCCACGTCGCCTCGTGCGGCGCGCCGTTGGGGTGGCGATCCCGCTCGCTGCCTGGATGCTGGCACTGATGGCTGTGAATCACACGAGATTCGGCAGTCCGTTGAGCACAGGATACGTGGGCTTCTCGACGCTGTTCGAGACGCCGCTCGCCGTCGGTCTGCGGGGCTACCTGCTCGACCCCGATCTGGCCCTCCCGCTGTTCGCGCCGGCGTTTGTCGTCGCGCTGCTCGGTCTGAGGGGGGTGCACCGCCGTGCCCCGGCTCTCCTCTGGGCTGCTCTCGGCGTGTTCGTTACGGGCACCGTCGTTCACGCCCTGCACACGGGGTATCACGGGGGCACGGTGTACGGGCCGCGATACCTGATCTCCGCCATCCCGTTGGTCACGGCATGCGGCGTCGCGACGCTGTGGAGTTCGACATCGGGAACGCCACGCCGTGTCCTCGCGGCCGCTCTCGCACTGGCCGTGGCGTCTCAGATCCCTTCGACTCTGGTCTCGCCCAACGAGTACCACACGATCGGAGATCGCGCTCGCGCACGCGACGAGTCGCTCCTCGCGAGGGCGCCGCGAGTCCACTACTGGCTACGGCCGCGCCTCGTGATCGACGCGATCCTGCTCTCGAAGAAGATGCGCGGCGATACCGATGCGTATGACCTGCGCGAGTTGATCGCGGACCCGTCGCGCTGGCCACCAGAGCCGACGTTCGTCGTCCCAGATCGCGATCGCGGGTTCTCGATCTGGTGGCTCATCGCCGCGCGCACTCACACGCGCTGGGCGCTACTGCCTGGCATCCTCCTCGCCCTGAGCACTCTGGCGACCGCGATCGCGCTTCGACAGGCGGCCCGCTCTGGTTCACCCGCCTCACCGGTCGAGACCGACGCTGGCCCGTCGCCGCACGCGCGCATCGAATGATGCAGGAGTCTCGGAAGAGTGTCTCGCGTAGGGTGCGGCATGTGATGGGCCTGCCTCGTCGAGTCGCGTTCATCGCCGCCAATCCAGCAGGCGCTCGGAATGGGAACGAGATCACGACGCAGCGTCTTGCCACCGGCCTTCGCGCCCGTGGGATCTCGGTGGAGATCCTGAGACCCGGTGAGCCCGTCGCTTCGATGGTCGGCCGCCTGGCGCGCGGCCCGCGGCGCCCCGAGCTCGTGCACGCGTTCCACGCTCGGCGATCGGGGCCACGCGGCTTCGGGCTCGCGCGTGCACTGCGCGTTCCGCTCGTCACGAGCGTGACCGGCACCGATCTCGCCGTGGACCTCCAGGATCCTGCCCGTGCGAGCGACGTGCGCGCATCGCTCGGGCGCTCGCGGGCCGTCGTCTGCGGTCACGCGAATGAGGCCGCGCAGGTGCGCGATCTTGTCGACGACGACGCGCTCATCGTGGTCGCAACGAAGGGTGTGGACGTGCCGGACGCCCTCCCGCCCGCGACGCTGTCGAAGCGACCCGGTGAGGTGCTCGTCCTTCAGGTCGCGCACGTTCGCCGCGTGAAGAACAACCGGCTCGCGCTCGATGCCGTCGCCCGAGTGCGCGACAGCGGCCGGGACGTTCGCCTGGTCCTTCTCGGCGACGTTCTCGACGAGGACTACGCGGCCGAGCTCGCGCGCGCAGCCGGAGCGGAGTGGACGGACATCCACCACGCGGCCGTGCCGCACGACGCCGTCGGCGGGTACTTCGCCTCCGTGGACATCGTGCTCAACACGAGCGACGCCGAAGGAGGCAGCAACGCGATCCTGGAGGCCATGGCGCACGGCCGCGCCGTCGTCGCAGCGGGCATCCAGGGCAACGTGGCGTACGTCGGCGCCGACGCCTCACGCGGCCTGCTCTATCCCGTCGACGCCGCCGGCACTGTGGGCACTGTGCAGCACGATCTCCCAGCCCTCGTCGAACTCCTCACGGCCCTTGCGGATGACGCGCCGCGCCGCGCGTCCCTCGGCCGCGCCGCGCGGAGCTGGGTTCGAACGCACCACGGCCTCGAGAGCGAGATCGACGCGGTACTCGGCGCGTACGACCACGCGCTCACTTCGGACTGACTCGCAGAGCGCATCGCCCCCGGTCGGCCCCGTAGACTCCGACCATGCGCACTGCAGCCATCATCGGGTCCATCGCCGCTGTCTCTCTCGGGATCGGAGCCGCGCTCGGCGTGGCCGCTTGGCGGTCGGCCACGCGGTCCGAACTGCCGGTCGCGGCCGTCCTGCCACCGAGCACGCTGTACTACGTCGAGGCGCGGGATGCGCGCGGCCTGATCGACGGCGTTGGCTCGTCGCAGGCGTGGGCCGATCTGCGCGCGTCCGGGATGCTCGAGATGGCCTCGGACGACAGCGGGAAGCTCTCCGAACTCGCCGACAAGCTGACGGAACTCTCGAAGAAGATCGACTACCCGCTCAACGGCGAGGCCGCGCTGAAGCTCCTCGGCGCGGAGGCCGCCGTCGCGATCTCGGTCGACCCCAAGTCGGAGCCGCACTTCACGATCGTCACGCGGATCGACGTCGACGCGTTGGCGCAGGATCTGCTCTCAGGCGACCTCGACTGGCGCGCCCTGCACGACGAACTGAACCGTCGCGCGGAACTGGCTGAGGTGGAGGTCACGTCCGAGGTGGTCGGCGACTACCAGCTCTCGGCGATGACAGACGGCGAGACCACCGTCTACGCCACACTGCTCGAGGATCTGCTCGTCGTCAGCGACGACAAGTCAGCGGTGGGGACGGCCATCAACCTTCGCGTCGCCGAGGGCCAGGGCTCGCTGCACGCGCTGCCGTCCTTCACTGACGAGCTCGCACGTCTCTCCGCCGCCGCGCCCGTCCGCGACTGGGTGAACGTGGCCGCGATGCGCGCCCCGCCGCTGAACGGCACGCTGCCAAGCGGTGCCGGGGTCGACCTAGCGCCGGTCCTCGATGCGATCGCCGTCGACGCCGTGGCGCGCTCCATCGAACTGCCGACGCACGACCTCTATCAGATGACGTGGACGTGGTCGCGCGAGAGCGCCGAGCTGTTCAAGGACGGCACGTCGCCCCGCATCCGCGACGTCTTCCCCCCGCAGCCTCTGATGCAGATCGAGGCGCAGCGGCTCGGACAGCTCGTCGAGGCCTGGGAGGTCTCTCCCATCCGCGCGCACCTGGCGGACTCGTGGTTGGCCGAGAAGTGGGGCGAGCTCATGGCCGACGCGGAGGAGCGCGTCCGTGCTGCGGTCCCGGCTCCGCTCCCTGGCGAAGACTTCGACGGGCTCGACGACACGACATTCCTCACCAAGTTCATGGGGCACATGTCCGGCACGTTCCTCGCGGCGACGTTCGGCTCGGATGCGGGCTCCACGGTGTGGGTGCGCGATGACGGGAAGCCGGACTTCCTGGCTGCGGTGCGCCTCGGCACCGATGGCCGCTGGATCGAGATGCTCACGAGTGCATCGGCGACTGCGGCGGCGGAGCGCGTCCCGGACGTCGACGCCGTCCAGGGGATCGAGCACGCGGGGCGCACCATCCGTGGTCTGCAGTCCCCGGGCTCGCCGTACGGCTTCTACTGGGTGGCCATCGGCGATCTGTTCGTGATGGGGGGCAGTGCGGACGCGTTGATCGAGGCGCTCGATCGAGTCGAGACCGGAGCTCCCGATCCCGAGAACGCGGTCACCCTCGCTGCCGCCGAGCTGCCGGCCGACCATCGCTTCCTCTTCTTCGTCTCCCCCGGAGAACTCATCGAGTTGGTCCGGGGAGCGCTGGGCGACACCCCGGATGCGGACGAGGTGCTCGCGATGACCGCGGAGGCCCAGGCCGTCTCGAGCCTGGTCATGACCTGCTACGTGGCGGACGACTTCTCGCAGATGGACTTCCGCGTGCGCGCGCCGCTGGCCGACGACGAGGCCGCGTACGGCCTGCGCGCCATGGCGAACATCGCGCAGGGTTCCTCGCGCATCTTCGATCTCCTTCCGGAGCGCTCCATCTGGACGTATGCGAATCGGAACGACCTCTCTTCTGTGCTCGCGAACGTTCGCAACGGCGGCCTCGGCGTGTTTGGCGAGGGGGCGATGGGGGCACTGAACGAGTTCGAGCAGCGCTTTGATGTCGACTTCGACGGCCAGCTGATTCCGTCGCTCGGGAACGAGATTGGCATGGCGCTCTTGTACGAAGCGGTGGCGCTCGACGAGGAGACTCCGCCCATTCCGGGCGTGCTCCTCGTCGTGGCCGTCGACGACCGCGATCCCGTGATCGCTCTGTTCGAGAGCCTCGCCGACACGCTCGCCGAGGCGGCGATCGACGATGCGGGCACACCACAGTTCGAGCGGACGATGCGTGGCGACTTCGCGGAGTACCGGCTCGTCACGAGCGACTCCGCCACTCCAGTCCCCTTCACGCCCACGATGACGTTCGTCGGGGACTTCCTCGTGCTCGCGCTCGACGAGGGCTCGATCGACGATCTGCTCGCGGTGCAGGACGGCGCGCTCCGTGCCCACTCCGCAACCGATCTCGCGACGCGCATCCGTGCCGCCGGCGTGGCTGTCGACGGCAACGAATTCGCGCATGTCGACTGGAACCTGATGCTGGATCAGATCTCGCTGTACGCCACACACCTCGGCAACTTCATGGTCGACGAGGCCGACGTCCCGATGCCGGAGTTCCCCGATGACGGTGACACGGACGAGTGGCAGCGCCGCATCGCGGCCTACGAGACCGCGCGCGAAGCGGCGGCCGCAGAGAAGGTCGATGACGTGATCGGCATGATCGAGATGTGCCGCTTCATCGACTTCATGGCGACCACGTCGTCCGTCAAGGGCGAGCTGCTCGAAGGGCACTCGGTCACGCGCTTTCAACACGTCCCGCGCTGACGTCTCACCTGTCCCTCGCCTCGGCGCCGGTGCCGTGCGTATCCTGCGGGCATGGCATACATCCGACTCGTTCAGGACGACGAGGCCACCGGGCCTCTCAAGCAGATGTTCGACGCCGCGCTCGGGCGCGCCGGCCGCGTGTTCGGCATCGTGCGGCTGATGTCGCGCAACCCGCCGGTGCTCCAGGCATCGATGGAGATGTACAAGTCGACGATGTTCGGCAAGTCGCCGCTCAGTCGCTTCCGGCGCGAGTTGCTGGCCACCGTCGTCTCGCGCGCCAACGACTGCTTCTACTGAACGGTCGCTCACGGGGAGGATCTCCGTGCCGAGGGTGTTCGCGAGGGATTGACCGAGGACGAAGCCAAGAGCGTCTCTACGCTCGCGAAGTCCGACTGGACCGAGATCGGCCTCCCGCCGAACGAGGCCGCACTCTGCGCCTACGCCGACAAACTGACCCGCACCCCCGGCGCCTGCGGCCACGCCGACGTCGACGCCCTCCGTGCCGCCGGCTGGGACGACACCGCGATCCACGACGCGACCCAGGTCATCAGCTACTTCAACTACATCAACCGCATCGCGGACGGCCTGGGCGTAGATCTGGAGCCGGAGATGTTGCAGGACAAGTAGTTACGACGGTCGAGCGTCGCGACTCGCGAGATGGTGTGTGGCCTATTCTCAGCCTCGTGGCGCGGAGAATGCCGCGCTGGTGCTGCCCCCTATCTGCCTCCGCTCAGCGGTCGTGGGGCGTCGTCCATCGATGTGCGACGAACGACGACTCATCGCCGAGGTGGATGAAGAGTGTCCCGCTCAGCCCGTCGCCGTCGAGCACGGCCACCGCGCGTCCGCAGATGGAGTCGCCCTCGCTCACCCCTTCCCACGTGAATTCCACACTCGACTTGGCGTGTTGCGACGACACGCGGTAGTCGATCCCGCCGCGCACGGCGATGAAACGGATCGCACCCGTACCGTCGGGCTCGAACTCGAGGCACGCTGGACCCAGGAGGTCGAGTGCGTCGCTGTTCCACGTCGAGGTCTCGACGATGCGCGAGCGGCCGAGCAGCGGATCCGTCGGGTCCGGCACGTCGCTCATCTCGCGGCTCCTATCTCGCCGCCACGTAGCGACGCTTCGGGTCGTTCGGGCCGGAGCCGAGCTCGCGCACGAGTCCGCGCTCGACGAGACGCGCGAGACGCGTCCGCGCCGTGCGAGCACTGACGCCGAGGATCGCCGCCACGTCGCTCGTGCGCAGCCCGGCGCCGGTCCCTGCGTCGTCGGTGAGGGCGTCGAGGATCGCCTGATCCCGATCGTCCACGAGGGGATCGGTGGTCGGGTTCGCGTGCAGAGTGACGCGGAAGCGAGTCGCGATCTCCTCGAACTCCGGCTCTGGCAGGCCCGCCTCGCGGCACGCCGCTGTCATCCGCTGCACTCCGCTACCCCATTGCTCGATCAGCCCCAGCTCGTGGAACACGCGGCCGATCACGCGGTTGCGGAGCTTCGAGATGCCGGCGCGCACGTCGTCGATCGTGAGTCCGAACGGAAGGAGACCGGGGTTCTCGATCTCCATGCGGTCGTCGAAGATCGCGAGGCGGATCGGTGCTCCGCGTTGTGAGTAGTCGGTGTGGGCGAGCGCGTTCACGACGGCCTCCCGGACGGCGACCGGCGGGAACGTCCAGATGTCCCGACGGCGTACCCGACCGATCTCGGCGCCGCGTAGCGAGTGCTTCTCCACGAACTGCACGGCTGCAGTGACCGAGGAGACGAGATCGAGGCGGATCTCCGCCCGATCCACGATCCTCGATCGGTCGGTCCCCGCGAACCTGCCGGCCTGGATCCACGCGTCGGGGAACGAGTCCTCCCGCCGCGCGCCGAACAGCAGGACGCCGCCGACGGTGGGCACCGTGCGCGCCTGATGCGTCGTGACGAGGTGCAGCGTGCGGAGATCGGACCGGCGGAGCTTGCGGACGGGTGCGAAGCACTCGGAAGCGACTCGGAAGTCCACGGCTTCAGAGTTCAGCTCCGGCATCGGCTGCTCGTCGAAGCTGTCGTGGCGCGCATAGCGCACCATCTCGGCAATGAGCTCTGTGTCGGCTCGCCGGTTCGTGGAACCGACGCGGACGTACGTGCCGCGGGCGGGTCCCTCCCGCGTCAGGTGATGGGGCCGTGCCGTGCTCGGGTGGATCGAGATCGCAACCACGTGGGTCTTGCGCCAGGCGTGGATCTCGATCTCCGGCAGGAGTCGAGGTGTCACCGAGTCGGTGATGAGACTGGCGATGCGCTCCTCCATGGCGAGGGGGGCTGAGATGCCACGGACGTTCCGCGTGCCGTCCTCCACGCCGACGAGGAGTGTGCCCCCTGCTGTGTTCGCGAAGGCGACCAGCGTCCTCAGGACCCCCAATCGCGACGACAGGTCTCGCTTGAACTCGAGCGTCTTGCCCTCGGGACGCTTCAGGAGATCAGTCAGCGCCATAGGTCGGAATTCTACTCGGAAGGCCCCCCGCTTCGCAGCGTTCCGAGTCGCTCTCCGTGCCCGCGCACGCTCGTGCTGGATGGGCCAGGCCTGATCTCGCCGCGTGTGCCCTATGTGTGCCTTCAGAGGACGCACATGGAGTGGGCTCCAGTGGGGTCCAGGCTGGATGGCGTGGGACCCAGTGGGATGCAGTGGGGCTCAGCCCATACCAACTACATCAACCGCATCGCGGACGGCCTGGGCGTCGATCTGGAGCCGGAGATGGGGGAGCGGCCGACTGGGTGGTAGGCCGGGCGAGGAGGCGCACGTCGGTCTCAGTTCGGGGCAAGCCGATGAACGCGACCGCAGGCCTCGTCGCGAACTCCGCGGGGCGATACGCGGAGCCCGGCCGAAGCGTCCGGTGTCGTGGCGTCCTCGCGGTGACCGCTATGGAGCGTCGCTGCTCCTCGCTCCCGGACCGGTCCGGCGGCGGGCGGGTAGTATCCCGGCGTGCGCATCACTCTGGTCAGCCCGAAGGGGCCGCTGTATCGCCGTAGCGGGATCTTCCGGCAGTCGCTGCGCTACATGCCGTTGACGCTCCCCACGCTGGCGGCACTCGTGCCGGGCGACTTGGGGGCCAGTGTCACGTGCATCGACGAGGGCATCGTGGACGTCGACGTGGCCGACATCGACGCCGACCTCGTCGGGATGACGGTGATCACCGGAACCGCCCCGCGTGCATACAAGCTCGCGGGAGCCCTCCGCGCCCGCGGGGTCACCGTCGTACTCGGCGGCCCTCACGTCACGTTGGTGCCCGAGGACGCCGCGCCACACGCTGACGCGATCGTCGTCGGCTACGCGGAGGACACGTGGCCCCAGCTTCTGCGGGAGTTCTCCCGTGGGGATCTGAAGCCGCGCTACGACCAGGCGGACGACCTCGATCTGGCGTCGCGACCGCTCCCGGACCGCTCCGTGCTCCCACGATGGCGCTACCTCACGCAACACGTGTTCGAGGCGACGCGCAACTGCGTGCACGCGTGCGAGTTCTGCGTCGCTCCCTCCGCGTGGGGGCGACGCCCACTCCAGAAGCCGGTGGAGGATGTTGTCGCGGACCTCCGCGCCACCAAGGCTCGTCGCGCGGTCTTTGTCGACCTGAACCTCATCGCAGATCGCGCCTATGCACTGCGGCTGTTCAGAGCACTCGTGCCGCTCGGTATCTCGTGGTACGGACTCGCAACCGTCCGCGTCGCGGAGGATGTCGAGTTGCTCGACGCGTTGGAGGAGAGTGGCTGTCGCGGTCTTCTGCTCGGTCTCGAGTCGATCGTCTCGGCCAACCTCGCGAGCGTGCGAAAGGACTTCAACCGCCCGGAGTCGTTCGCGCGCGTGATCGACACCCTCCACGCTCGTCGGATCTCCGTTCAGGGGTGCTTCGTCTTCGGACTGGACGAGGACACGGGGGACGTGTGCGAGCGGACCGCTCGGATGGCGGTCGACATTGGCATCGACCTCCCGCGCTTCGCGATCGCAACGCCCTTCCCTGGCACTCCGCTCTACGCGCGCCTCTCAGCCGAGGGGCGGATACTCACGCGCGACTGGGAGCAGTACGACGGGCAGCACGTCGTCTTCCAGCCGGCGCGCATGAGTCCCGACGAACTCCAAGAGGCGACGGGGGCTGCGTGGCGCTACGCGTACTCATGGCGGAGCATCGCGCGACGACTCCGCCGAACGGCCGCGCCGCTCCACGTCGCGGCCGTCACCAACCTCGGGTACCGCCACTATGCCCACAACCTCTCGCGCTTCTACACGTGCGACTGGGCGGAAGCGGCTGACCCGTTCCGCGGCCTCGCGCCTCGGCCGCGTCGACAGGCACGTGCGAGAGCGCGCAGATGATCCGTCCGGTCCGTGCCCCTTCGTTCGACCTGACGCTGATCCACCCGTGTGTCGGACGCCGCGCGGGAAGCCGCGCCTACATGCACACGTGGAAGATGGAGCCGCTGCCGCCGGCGCTGGTCAGCGCCCTCACGCCGCCGGACGTGACGCGGACGTTCTACGACGATCGCATGGAGGTCATCGACTACGACCGGCCGACGGACCTGGTGGCCATCAGTGTCGAGACGTACACGGCCAAGCGCGCCTATCAGATCGCCAGCGAGTATCGCCGCCGCGGCGTGCCGGTCGTGATGGGCGGGTTCCACGCGACGCTCTGCCCGGACGAGGTGGCACGCTTCGCGGACTCAGTCGTGGTCGGAGAGGCGGAGACCGTCTTCCCCGAGGTCATCGACGACTACAGGCACGGTACGCAGAAGCAGACGTACCGAAGTGCGACGCGCCCGGATCCGTCGACGGTGGTTCCGGATCGGAGTCTCTTCCGCAAGAAGCGGTACCTCCCGATCAAGCTCATCGAGTTCGCACGGGGCTGTACGTACCGATGCGACTTCTGCGCTGTCCAGTCGTTCCATCGCGCGACCCAGACACATCGCCGCGTCGACCAGGTCGTGTCCGAGCTCGCCCGCATCCGTCGCCGAGGTCAGCTCGTCTTCTTCATCGATGACAACATGACCTCGGACATCGAGGCAGCGAAGGAGCTCATGCGGGCGCTCATCCCGCTGAAGGTCAGGTGGGTCAGCCAGGCGAGCATCGACGTCGCATTCGACGACGAAGCGCTGGCGCTGATGAAGCGGTCCGGCTGTCAGGGCATCCTCGTGGGGATCGAGAGCCTCGACGTGACGACGCTGCGGCAGATGAGCAAGGGCTTCAACTCCCGAAACGGCGGGCCTCCAGCGGCGCTCGCGCGCTTCCGGAAGCACGGCATCCGCGTCTACGGCACGTTCGTGTTCGGGTACGACCACGATGACGAGTCGTCCTTCCATCGAACGCTCGACTTCGCGCAGGAGCAGGGGCTGTTCATCGCGGCGTTCAACCACATCACGCCGTTCCCGGGGACACCGCTGTACGACCGGTTGCAGGCCGAGAACCGTCTGCTCATGGATCCGTGGTGGCTCGATGAGGACTACCGCTACGGCATGGTTCCGTTCCAGCCGCGCAACGTCTCGCCGGAGCGCCTCGCCGACCTCTGCATCGACGCTCGCCGCCGCTTCTACTCCTGGTCGAGCATCGGTCGTCGCTTCCGCCATGGCGTCAATCGGCAGGACGTTCTCATGGCGACCTACTTCGTGCTGATCAACGCCATGCACCAGATCGACGTCTCCGGTCGGCACGGACTGCCGCTAGGCGATGCCAACCACGACGTCCGACTGCTGGAGGCCGTGTGACCGCGACGCTCGTCCGACCTGCCACGCGAGCCGACGATCCGGCCATCCGGGCGCTGCTCCGCCAGCGCCCCATGGACGGGCTGGTGCAGGTGGCCCTTGCACGGGAGCCGGATGCGTCGTACGCGGCCGAGTTCGAGGGGCTGCGGCACCTGACTCTTGTCTCACGCGACGCGGAGACGGACGCGTTGCTCGGGACGGGGACTCGCTCGGTTCGACCGGTGTGGCTGGGCGGTCAACGGGTGCTCCTCGGCTATCTGACGCGGCTGCGCGTGGCCGGCTCGCTCGCCGGGCTTCGACGCCTGCGTGCTGCGTTCGAACTCATGCGGGACAGCCACCAGCCGGACGAACTCGAGTTCGACATCACCACCATCGTGGCAGACAACCTGCCCGCCCGGCGGCTGCTCGAGAGGGGGTTGCCGGGGCTGCCTCACTACCGACCGGTCGGTGAACTGGAGACGCTCGTCCTCCCGACGTCGCGCGCGCGGCACCCGGGGGCTGCTCGCGCGGGCCGAGTCGAGGATCGCGACGCCATCCTCGCGTTCCTGGAGCACTCGCTGCGCGGGCACGCGATGGCCCCCGTCTGGCGCGAGCTACCCATCGGTGTTCCGGGCTCCAACCTGTCGTTCTCCGACTTCCATCTCGTGGAAGATCGAGGCCGCATGATCGCTGCCGGCGCGGTGTGGGATCAGCGCGCGTTCAAGCAGACTCTCGTCACCGGCTACGCGCCGTGGCTCCACGCGCTACGGCCGTTGGTCAACGCCGGCCTGACGCTCGCCCGCCGTCCGACGCTGCCGCCGTGTGGAAGCGAACTCCAACTCGGCTACCTGGCCGCGTTCGCAGTCGAGGACGCAGACCCGGTGGCCGCACGCTCGCTCGTCGACGCTCTCCGAGCGAACGCTCATGCGAGAGGTCTGGACCACCTGGTGCTGACGCTCTCGTGCGACCACCCGCTTCGCCCGCGGCTCCTACGACAGTTCCGCGCGAGGCCGTATCGCTCCGTCCTCTACGTGGTGTCGTGGCCCGGAACCGACGTTCCCGACGACGTGCTCTACGGTGCTCTCCCCGCGCCTGAGGCGGCACTCCTGTGAGTGTTCAGGGGTCCTACCGTGCTCTCGAGGCACTCTCGAGCGACGACCGCTCGGCGATGTACGACCTGCTGCACTCGAGTTACGACGGCGTCTCGCGCGAGTGCTTCGATCGGGATCTCACCGGGAAGCACTTCGCGATCCTTCTCCACTCTTCCGCTGGCGAACTCTGCGGCTTCACCACGTTCGCGGTGGTTTCCGAGACCGTCGATGGCGAGCCGCTCTGGGTGGTCTACTCGGGAGACACGATCGTCGATCGCAACGCGCGCAGCTCGTTCGCCCTTGCGCAGACGTGGATCGCGGCGATCCGCGACTTGCGCGAACACTTCGCGAGCCGTCCCTGGGTGTGGTTGCTCATCTGCTCCGGCGTCCGCACCTACCGGTTCCTTCCCGTGTTCTTCCGTCGCTTCTTCCCTCGCTTCGACCAAGAGACCCCACGTTCGGACTCGCGACGCCTCACCGAACTCGCGCGACGGCGGTACGGCGCACAGTTCGAGTGTCACAGCGGCCTTGTTCGTCTGCCTGCGCCACAGCGCCTGCGGGGCGCCGACGACGCAGACCTGGATCGCGTCGATCCGCACGCCCGCTACTTCCTCGAGCGCAACCCCGGGTGCGTCGATGGCGACGAGCTGGTCTGCCTGACCGACCTCTCGGATCAGAACCTGACTCGTGCCGGGCGCCGAATGGCGCGCCTTGGTGAGCGCGCCCGGCGGCGTGGGACGAAGGCGTCCGCATGAGCAGCGCGGGGAAGATCGCTGCCCGGCTCCTCTACGCGGCGTGGTCTGTGGCCTCACGGCCACACCACCTGCGCTTCGTCCGGTCGCTTCGTTCCCCGGCGGAGGCACAGGAGCGCCTGCTCCGTCGCATCCTGCGAGAGAACGCGACCTGCAGCGCTGGTCGCCGCTACGACTTCGCGTCGATCAACTCGATCGACGCGTTCCGATCTCGAGTACCGCTCGTCACGTACGACGACATCGCAAGCGATGTCGACGCGATCCGGGCAGGGCAGCCGGCCGTGCTGACGTCGGCGACACCGTCGCGTCTCGTTCCGACCGGTGGCACCACACGCGCGAGCAAGCTTGTGCCGTTCACGGCTGCGCTCTCACGCGACTTCTCACGCGCCGTCGGTGCGTGGCTCATCGATCTGGCCGCGAGCCACCCAGGGCTGACGAGCGGTCCGGCCTACTGGTCCGTGTCGCCAGCCATGCCCCCCCCGGACATCCCCTCCGTCGTTCCGGTGGGGTTCGACGCCGACGCCGCGTACCTGGGCCGCGCCCTCGCTCCCCTCGTTCGTCGCACGCTCGTCGCTCCTGATGAACTCGCCCGCGCGCGACCGATCGACGCGTTCCAGTACGCGACGCTTCGGCTCCTGCTCGGCTACCGCTCGTTGCGCTTCATCTCCGTTTGGCACCCGTCGTTCCTCTCGATCCTCCTCGATCACCGCGCCGGTTGGTGGGGCCGGCTCGTCGCCGATGTGCGCGACGGGACCGTCACGCCGCCGAGCACTCTGCCCGATGACGTGCAGCGCGCGGTGGTCGCCCGATGCCGACCTGCAGCTCACCGCGCGTCCGATCTCGAGCGCGCAGGCCCGGAAGCGTCGGTCAGCGAGGTGTGGCCGGAAGTGCGCGTGGTGAGCGCTTGGGGGGACGCCGCGGCCGAGGCCCCGTTCGCGTCGCTGACGCGGGCGTGCGGCTCGGTGCCGACGCAGCCCAAGGGGCTGCTCGCCACGGAGGCCTGCGTGACCATTCCCTTCCGTGGCGCGCATCCTTGCGCCGTCGACTCCACGGTCGTCGAGTTCATCGACAACGACGGCCAGGCGCTGGGCGTGGAGGACGTGCGTGACGGGGGCGAGTACGACGTCGCCATCACGACCGCCGGTGGTCTCTACCGCTATCGCCTCGGCGATCGCGTTCGCGTGGACGGGCATGTGGGCGCGACGCCGTCGCTCCGCCTCGTCGGTCGATCGGACCAGGTCGTCGATCTTGTGGGCGAGAAGCTGTCAGCGGCATTCGTGACCGGAGTTCTGACGCGCCATGCGGCGACCGACTTCGCGCTGCTCGCGGTCGAGGATGGTCAGTACGCACTCTACGTCGGGGCGCCCTGCGCGGACCCCAGCGCGCTGCTCCGTGCCGTGGACGTGGATCTGCGACGAAACCCGGCCTTCGCTTACGCGCAGGACCTCGGGCAGCTCGCTCCGTTGCGCGTGGTGGGCTGCGGCCCGGACGCGGCCGCGCGCTACATCGAGCACCGCCATACCGAGGGTCAGTCACTCGGTGACGTGAAGCCCGCTTCTCTGGCGGGAGAGGGACGATGGACCGCGATTCTCGGCGGGTCGCCCATCGACTGCACGACCACCACGCCGGCCGGAGTGCGTTCCGGCAACCATGAGAGGGAGGCAACGTGATGATGCGACGACTCTACGCAGGGCTCCTCGGCCTGGTGCTGCTGGCAGTGCCAGCACTGGCTCAGGACGCCTCATCAAGTACGGACCAGTTGCACGACGAACTCCGCGCGCTGGCCGTGACCATGGAGACCGCGCTCAACGGGGGTGACGTTGACGCGCTGCTCGCACATGTGCACCCCGAGGTCGTTTTCACGACGATGAACGGTGACGTCGTGCGGGGTCCGGAGGCGATCCGGCTCTACTTCGAGAAGATGATGACCGGTCCTGACCGAGTCGTGGAGAGCGTCTCAGTCGACTTCGAGCCCGACGATCTCTCGGTCCTTCACGGCGATGACATGGCGATCGCGTTCGGAACGAGCGCTGACCATTACGAGTTGACGGCTGGCACCACGTTCGACGTCTCGCCGCGCTGGTCGGGAACGATGGTGCGGCAAGACGGGCGCTGGCTCATCGCCAGCTTCCACTACTCGACGAACATGTTCGATAACCCGGTGCTCGACGCACAACGGACTCTGCTGTCGCTCGTCCTGGGCGGCGGCGGCCTGCTGCTCGCGATCCTCGCGTTCTTCATCGGGAAGCGGATCGGGAGCAAGAGGGCCGGGTGATCCGGAGCGGTCCTCCGGAGGACACAGACGGTCCCGGGCTGCCGCGATGGCCGCTTGCCTGGTACCCGGTCGCGCGGTCAACGGATCTGGCACGCGGTGCGATCACGCACGGTGCACTCGGGGGCGTAGCGTTCGTTGTGTTCCGCACCCGGTCAGGCCGGCTTGGGGCGCTGACCGCACACTGTCCCCACATGGGGGCTCACCTTCGGCACGGTGCCGTCGTCGAGGACGCGATCCGATGCCCCCTTCACGGATGGCAGATCGACACTGCCGGAGCGTGCCAGGGAGCGGGCGCCCGCGCTGACAGCCGCGCTGACACGTGGCCGGTGAGCGAGCAGTTCGGAGTCGTGTACCTCCACCCGCGGTCACACGAACCGTCCCCTCTGCCGGCGCCGAGTCATCCCGAGTCGTACAGGTGGGCGGCAGCTCGAGCGATCCCCGTCAAGGCCGATTGGCGAGCGATGATGGTCAACGGCTTCGACATGCTGCATCTCGCCTCGGTGCACCATCGCGAGCTCGTTGAACCGCCGGTCGTCGAGCGGACTGCGGACGGAGCGCTGCGGCTGGAGTACGTGTCGCGCGTCACGGGGCACGGCGCCTCGGACCGCGTGATGAAGGCGATCTCCGGAAACGAGATCCGTGTGCGGCAGACGTGCTACGGACCGACCGTCGTGGTCGAGGCCGACCTCGGGCGGACTCGCTCGTGCGCCGTGTTGGGGATGCTCCCGGGGGCGGATGGCGTCCAGGCGTTCGGAGCCTTCGGTGTTCCACGCGGCGCTCTCTCGTCGTTGCGCGCGCATCTGGCGCGCTGGTTGTACACGGCGTTCCTGCGCCGCGACTTCCGCGTGATCGAGGGCATGCAGCTTCGCCTCGACGGCGTGGACGACCCGGGGGTCTGCGCGCTCGCGAGCTACCTGCGCTCGTTGGAGACGTTCGGTGTCTAGCCCCCCGCGCGCCATCCCACGGCGACTCAACCTGGGCCTGCTGCTCATGGCGTCGGCTGCCAGCGCCTGGCTGCTGAGCACGGCGTCGCACGCCGAGTCCTCGTGGGCGATCGCAGCCGCCGCTGCCGGGTTCGCCCTCACGGGAAACATGTTGTTCTCGTTGCTGCACGAGGGCGTGCACCGGATCCTCCATCCCGTCCCCGCCGTGAACGAGTGGGCCGCGCGCCTCGCCGGCGCCTGGTTCCCCACAGGCCTGGGGATACAGCGCGCGTTCCACCTGACGCATCACCGCAACAACCGCTCGCGAGAAGAGCAGTTCGACATCCTCCGTGAGGGCGACATCCGGTGGCTGAAGCGAGCTCAGTGGTACGCGATCCTCACCGGGCTGTACTGGGTCGTGGCCGTCGTCGGCGTGCTCGCTCACCTCGTCGCCCCGCGTGCCCTGCGCGCGCGACTCTTGCGTGACGGCGCATCACAGACTGCGTCGCAGACCAGTTCGCGGGCGTATCTCGACGCACTCGACGGGCTCTCGCCCGCGACCTCGCGTCTCGAGATCGCGTTCGCAGTCGCGTTCCAGGTCGCGCTCTTCCTGGTCCTGGATCTGACGCTCGTCGGATGGGCGAGCTGTTACGCCGCGTTTGCGCTGACGTGGAGTTCGCTGCAGTACGCCGATCACGCGTTCTCGCCGCTCGACGCGACCGCTGGGGCGTGGAACCTCGGCGTCGGACCGGTGGCACGGATCTTCTTCCTCGACTACCACCGCCACCTCACTCACCACCAGGATCCGCAGGTACCGTGGATCCACCTGCGACGGCACACCGACCCCAACGCACCGGAGCCGCTGTTCTGGGATGTCTGGCGAGAGATGTGGCGCGGCCCGCGATCCGCGGCGGCTGCGCGTGCCGTCGGCCACCGCCTCTCCAAGCAGCGACCAGCTCGTCGGTTCTTCTGGCTCCCGCCTGTCGCGCATCTCCGTACGGCGGTAACGCTCTCAGTGCTCGTGAGTGCGTGGTTCCTCCTCGTGTACGGAGGAGCGAGCGCTCTGAGCGCACACGTGCCGTGGCGGATCCGCGTGGACCTCCCGTGGGAAGCTACGATCCCGTTCGTACCGTGGTCGGCGGTGCCGTACCTCTCGATGCTCGTGCTGCTCGCGCTCGCACCGTTCGTGATCCGTCGGACGCGGGAACTCGCACTGTTGGCGTTCGCCCTCGCCGCTCAGACTGCGCTGGCAGCCGTCTTCTTCGTGGCGTTGCCAGTCGAGACGACGTTCCCCGAGCGCGTAGCGGACGGCGGTGCGGCGTGGTTCTTCCTCATCGCCGACACGCTGAACCTGGAGAGGAACTTCCTACCGTCGCTCCATGTCGCGTTCGCCGCCACCGCCGTGCTTGCGTTCCTCCCATCCGCGTCTCGCCGGGTCGGTGCCGGTCTGTGCTCCTGGGCCGCTGCAATCGCAGCGAGCACGGTGTTCATGCACGAGCATCATCTCGCGGACGTCGTGGCTGGACTCGTGCTGGCCGGCGGGACGTGGTGGCTAGTCACACGATGGCGGATCGCGATCGATGTGGAGTGGCTCTGTCTGCGGACGTTCGCACGGTGTGCGAGGCGGCACCGCCGCTACGCCCTGATCGGAGCCGCGCTCTGCGTCGCGAGCCTCCCGCGATGGAGGGAGCGGCGAGTCCTACGAACCGGTTTCGCGTTCCTCCAATGGATCGACGATCTGCTCGACGGCGACCTCGCTTGCGACGGAGAGCCGCTCCAGCACGTCGGTCGGGTGGACGACGCGCTTCGGCGTGGAGCGTTCGGCGAGGGGGGACTCGACCGACTTGCCGAGGCGTTCGCAGCCGACCTGCGTGGAGTCGGTGGCGACGCAGCGATGGCGGATGCTCTGGATCTGATCGATGCGATGAAGGAGGACCGGCGTCGCGTGCTCACGCGCCGCCTATCGCACGCGGCGGATCTCCGAACCCACCTTCGGAGAACGTTCACGTTGTCCATCGATCTCATGCTCGTCGCGGGTCGCTCGACGGTGCGGGCGGTAGACGTTCCCGAACTCATCGAGGCGTTCGGGTGGTGCTCCGTGATGCGCGATCTCGACGAGGACCTGACCAAGGGCCTCGTGAACGTCCCGCAGGAGGTCCTCGCCGTCTCCGCCGCCGACCCGTTCCACCTGACACACGATGAACTACTCCGGTTGCCTGCAGTGCGGGAGTGGATGATCGCCGAGCTTGCGCGCGCGGAGAGGCTGCTCGACGCGACGGCGCTGCGACTCGACACCCTGGACGGTGCTCGCGGCGTGCGAGTCCTCAGGATGTTCACGCGATCGATCCGCGGCGTCGCGCGGCGTCGGCTTCCGAAGCGATACGCGTTCCTCGATAACGCAGATGGCGCGACGGCGGCGGAGGCGGAGGAGCGGGCAAGAGCACGCAGCGAGGACGACACTGAGAACCTGCTACCACGATCGCTCGATCCGCGGGTTGATCCAGCAACGCACGCCTAGCCCGGCCTATTCATGAGGCTCGCGCAGTTCGTGACGACTGTCGCCTGGAAGCGCAGGAACCGCCTGGATGCGGGGACCACGCCACGCGCCGAGTGGCCCGTCCTGAGCGAGGACAGAACGTCGAGATCAACGCGCGC
>JAJFFG010000043.1 GCA_021776825.1 Planctomycetota bacterium | reverse complement strand
GTGGTGGTCAGCGTCGTGGTGGTCAGCGTCGTGGTGGCCAGCGTCGTGGTGGTCAGCGTCGTGGTGGTCAGCGTCGTGGTGGTCAGCGTCGTGGTCGACGTCGCCATCATGGCCATCGCGGTCCGCTCCGGGAACGCCGATGTCCGGGACGAAGCCGCGCGCCACCACGTCGCCGTTCTCGAGACGCACCTCGACGAGTTGGCCGGCCAGCTCACCGATCGACGTCGCTCCGAGCGGCAAGGTCCCGAGGTCGTTACGCAGGACGAGCTCGTACTCGGAGCCCTCCTTCTCGAACCACTCGATCAGATCGTCGATGCGCTCGAACGCGCCGGTGCCGTCGTCGATCCAGGCGTCGAGACGCAGGCCGCGCGGGCCCTCGACCTCGATCTTCAGCTCTTCGCGGTTCTCGCTGCCGCGACGCACGCGCAGGTAGGCCTCGTCGACGTCCATCGCCGCGTCGCCAGGACGCTCGTGGCCGACGCCCTCGTCGTCGCGGGCCAAAAGCATGGCGGACTTCACGTTCATCTTGCTGTCGGCGTTCGGCGTTGCCGTCTCCATGACGGGCAGACGCCCGGTCGCGACGGCCGCGCCACCCGCGATGCGGAGTTCGACACTGCGATCGCTCAGCGCACCGACGTCGGCGATGCCGAACGGCAGCGCCTGGCCGCGTCGTGCGCGCGACGTGAACACATACGTCCCGCGACCGCGCTCGCGCATGGCTCCGACACGCGCCATCGCCCCGTCGCCGTCCTGCATCCAGACCTCGACGTCGAACCCGCCGGCGGCCCGCCGCAGATCGATGCGCATCGACTGGCGCTTCAGGCTGCGCCGCGTGACCCGCACGCGAGCGTCGCGGCTCGAGAACAGCGTGCTCTGGACGCGCGGCAGCTCGACCTTCTCGTTCAGGCGATCCTTCGCGCCCTTCGCGAGTGCGTCGGGGGCCGCGGTGAACGCGAGGCCGGCGGCGAGAGCGAGTGCAGTGGCGGCGATGCGGATGCGCATGGAGTCCTCCTGGCGACGAGCGACGGTCGCGCGCGGAGGATAGCAGATCGGCCGCGCGGCGCGGTCCTCGGACAGTCGCCACCGACTTCAGAGTCCCGTAACGTTTGGATGGCACGCTGTGCGTCGTGGGCCGGGGGGCGAGATGCCTCCGCGCGCGAGTCTGGCCCACGAGTCTGTCCCACCCGGGAGGATGAGATGAAGCTCCTAGCCGTACTGGCCCTGAACGTGCTCGTCGCTGGGACGGGCATCCTGTTCTACGACGTGATGACCACCGCTCCGGAGCCTGCCGCCGCCGAAGGCGTCGACCTCTCGGAGCTGACCGATCGCGTCGCCGATCTGGAGCGCGCCGTCCGCGCCGACTCGAACCGCGGTGACCGCGGGCTCTCCTCGCGGATCGCGATGCTGGAGGAGCGCGTGACTGCGCAGGCCGGCGCGAAGCCGATGACGAGCGACACCGCGGCCGTCGCCAGCGATCCCGTGCGGGCCACTCCGGCGGCGTCGGCAGGTGTCGCCGAGACGCTGCCCGTCGACGACGACCTCGCCGTCGAGCGGCTGAAGAAGTTGATGGAGCGCGTCGAGCAGGACCGTCGTTCCGAGCGCGAAGCTCGCGGGATGGAGCGGATGCTCGATCGACTCGGCGTGGAGTTGACCGAGGAGCAGCGCAAGCGCGTCGGCGAAGAGATGACCGCGCACCGTGGTCGCATTCGCGAGACGTTCCGCACGGGTCGCGAGGCCGGGCTCGAGCGCGACGACATCCGCGCGAGCATGGAGGGCCTCCGTCAGGAGCTCGCCACGACGCTCACCTCGTTCCTGCCGGCCGAGACCGCGCAGACGATCGCTAACTCGACCGGGCCGGACGGTCCCGGTGGTGGTGGCGGACCGGGCGGCGGTCGCGGCGGAAACCGCGGCGGTCGTGGCGGCGGCGGTGGCGGCATCCGGTAGCTCGCGCCGATCTCGCTCGCGGACCAAAGCGTCCACCGACCAGAACGTCACGGCGCCGGGATACGATCCCGGCGCCGTGACTGATTCCGAGACGATCGACTGGACCGAGCCGCTGCCGCTCTTCGTCTACGGCACGCTGCGCCCGGGTCTCGGGAACTACGCGATCTACTGCGCCGACGTAGCCGCGTCCGCCGACGCATCCGTTGCCGCGCGTCTCGTCGAGATGCCGGACGGCTATCCCGCGATCGTGCTCGATCTCACGGTGCCCACGGTCCGCACCGTCGGCTCGCTGCTCACGTTCGCGGACACCGCCGCGGCATTCGCCCGCATCGACGTGCTCGAGGGCTTTCGGCCGGGCGGCGACGCGCCGCTCGGTGTCGCGGAGCACCACTATCGTCGGATCGTCGTCGAGGCCGCACGAGCCGACGGAGCGGCGGTGCGGTGCTGGACGTACGCGCTGCCGGCGTCGGAAGCCGAGGCGGGACGACGGGTCCCGAGCGGCGACTGGATCGCCCATGGCGGACGCACCATCTGACACTTCGCTCCAGCCCCGACCGTTCACGATGAGTCACGCGCCTGAGCGGTCCCCTGCGCGGAAGACTCAGCACCGAGCTTCGCGTCGCGCCTCCTCCGAGACGCTCCTACGTCGCGTTCGTTTCGCTGCGCTCGCGGTCGCCACGGCGTGCGCGGCCGCTTCTTGATCTCGGGACTCTGTCCTCGCTCAGCGTGTTCCCCTGCGGGCGTGCGCGAGTCTCCGCATCCGCTCCGGTGTTCACGGTCCAGAGGTGCTCGCCACGCGTCGCCCGACCCTCGCGGACAATCCGGGCTAGCATGAGCGCATGTCGCCCGAGACGACGACTCCGCGTACCCAACTCGCCCGTGCCCTCGGTCTGCCGGCGCCGATCGTCTCCGAGGCTCTGAACGTCCTCGAGGATCTGCTCGGCGACGCGTGGCGCTTGCCCGAGACGGGTTTGGACGACCAGATCATCTGGTGGCGCTGGCGCAACGTGATCCGATTGGCACATCGCACCGCCGAGGTCGTGGCCGAGTTGCGCGTCCCGATGCGACCCGTCCCCGCGGGACACCTGCTGCCGCTCGTGGCCGCCGCGAGCGAGGCGGCCGATCGCGAGGTGCGCGAGCTCTGGGCGCGACTGCTGTGCGGCGCCGTCCACGACACGCGTCACCACCACCCGATCTTCGTCCGCACGCTGGCGTCGATGTCGGGCAACGACGCGCGCGCCTTCCGCGACTGGTGCGTCGAGTTTGCCGAGGGCGCCATCGACGTCGAGCTCGACGTCGACCCCGGCCTCCAGCGCCTCCAGGCCCTCGCTCTGCTCGAGCGCCCGCCGGGCTCCATGCCGCTGGCCTCGGACGGCCGCGTCTACCACTCGCTGCGCCTGTCTCTGATCGGCCGCCAGCTCCGCGACGCGCTGCTCATCCGTAGCTGACTCCCGCCGGCCGTCCTCGAGCGCGCACCCCCCAAACCCTCAAACCCTCCATACCGTCCCAGGGTCAATCCGCCGGGTTCGCTGAGTCCGGCGGATTGACCCTGGGTCGGTATGACCGAGAATCCGATCCGAGAACGCGACACACGGATCCGGCAGACTCGTGCAGCCGAAGCGGACCACTCCGCTCGTAGATCGCGTTCCATGACGAAGTCCGAACGAGAGACGCCGACGCTCTGCCGCTTCGCGGGGAAGACCTGCGGCGCGTGTTGCCACGGTTCCCGGGTGCGCCCGGACCGCCTCGCAACTCGTCTCCGTCGTCAGACGGCCCTCTTCCGGCGTCACGTCGGCGAGCAGCCGACAGCGCTGGCACTGACTCTCCACGAGCAGCGCGTGAGGCGTGGTCTGGACCTGCTCCTCGCAGTGGTTCTGCACCTTCCACTCGTCGGTAGGCGCGTTCACGCGTGGCACCACGGCCGGACGATTTGCGCGTTCCTGGGGCGCGTCTCGCACGACGAGACCGTCGGTTGCCTGATCCACCCGACGCTGATGCGTGGCGTCGATTGGCGTGAGCGCGTGGCGTACCGGTTGGTGCCCGGTTTCGGCTGCGGATCACCCGACTTCCTGTGTGTCGGTGCGCGCAGGTTCCAGCGCGCGGATGCGCAACAGCGGAGCGCACTTCGTGAAGCGACTCGTGATCTCGACTCGTTCGAGTATGGACGGATCGCGCAGACCTACGCACCGACGGACGCGCCCGAAGTCGCCGAGGAGCCAGCTCGATGCCAGTAGTCGCCTACAAGAAGATGACGCTGAACGTCCGCCACGTGCAAGCGCGACGGATCGATTGCGAGTTCTGCCGACAGCCGTTCACGTACCTGACCGACGACACCGAGTCGGTCGGGGTCACGGGCGTGCCGGTGATGTCGAGCGATGACCGCATGCGGAAGAGCGCAACGAAGAAGGCCGAGAAGGCGCTCGAGAGACACGCAAACGCCGCCGAACGCGGAGAGGCGATCTGTCCGCGCTGTCGGCGCTATCAGCCGTGGATGGTGAAGAGCTCGCTGACGACGAACCTCGGATGTGGAGGCTGTTGCGGCCTGCTTGTAGTCGGAGGTGTCGGCGGTCTCGCCAGCGCCGCGATGCACTGGTTCGACAGCCCGACGACGGGGTTCACGGTCATGGGGGTCGGGGGCCTGCTGATCGGGCTCGCGATCGGCAAGGCGATCGCGCTGAAGTCCGGTCGGCAGGACAGCGGCGAAGAGCGTTCCATGACGGACGACGAGTTCCGTGCGCTCGTCAAGGGCAGCATGGACCGGGACGAGGACCCCGTCTCGAGCTGGTTCTTCGATGTCGCCGACGAGCCGCCAGCGGATCACGCGTTCGTGAGCCTGGGATACCTCGATCTAGTCGACCCGCCGTTGCCACTGCCCGAGTGGAAGGCATAGTGCGTGGAGGAGCCACGGTGGTCCTGGCCGCCCACTCATGGCTGTGCACCGATGAGGGGGACTCCGTGCGTGTCGACTCGAACGATCGATTTCACCGCCGCCATGACTTTGAGTGGTCCACGGGCGCGGCGCTTCCGCACTCGCAGACCGGGTGAACTAGTGGTTCCGCATCGCCTCTTCGAGCGCGTCGACGCGGGCGTTCATCTCGGCGATGCGCGTGACGTCGCCGGGCTGTTTGTCGCTCTTCGAGAACAGCGAGACCGAGCAGCCGGGTAGGACGGCCATCGACACGAGCAGGAGCGCGGCGATCGTGCCGCGCCTCATCGCTCTGTGTCCTCGTGCTCGATGCCAAGGGACTCTTCGGCGCGCTCGATGCGCTCCTCCAACTGATCGAGCTGGTCGGTCTCGGTCGACGTGTGCGTCGAGCCGAGCGAGATGGCGCAGCCGGACAGCAGGGTCGTTGCCGCCACGAGCGCGGAGATCGGCACTCTGGACCGCTCAGGCGCGCGTGAGGCCTCGTGAACGATGCGGGCTGGCGCCAGGACGCGAGGGATGCTCTTCATGTCGTTCCTCCGTGGAGTGATCCGCCGTCCAACCGACGGCGATGGGCACGGGTTCGCAAGCGCGATGCCGAATCTCCCGAGGCCAGTCAGGACGCCCTGTGCCCTTCGGTAGGGACTATGCTCACCCCGTCTGGAGGCACCCGTGCAGCTCTACCGTCTCGCGCTTCTGCTCCCGCTCGTCGCCCTGGGCACCCCGGCCCGCGCTGCCGAAGATCCCGCGCCGGACATGCGCGACCTCATCGAGCGCTTCCAGGTCGATGACGAGGACCTGCGCAGTTTCTACCGTGTGCCGTTCTCCAGCGGCGCTGCCGAGCGCCGCAACGCCCACCTGATCGAGTGGATGAAGCGGCTCGACGAGCTGGCGCCTCAGTTCGACGCGCTCGACCGCGCCTCGCAGGTCGACTTCCTGCTGCTGCGCAACCACGTCGCGGCTTCGGAGGTTCGGCTCTCGTACGCGCGGGCCCGCGACGCCGAGACGCTGATCCTGCTCCCGTTCGCAAGGGAACTCACGGCTCTCGAGGAGTCGCGGCGCCGGCTCGAGCCCGTCGACCCGCGCGCGGCCGCCGACGCGCTCGACGCGGCCCGCAAACTCGTCGCCGAGGCCCGCCGTCGAGCCGATCCGGAGAACGGGAAGGACGACGACGCGATCTCCGTCGCGAAGCACGTCGCGTATCGCGCGGCCGGCGCCGTCGATCGTCTGCGCGGCAGCCTGAAGGAGTGGTTCACGTACCGCGACGGCTACGAGCCGGAGTTCGGGTGGTGGACGCGCAAGCCGCACGCCGAGCTCGACAAGGCGCTGCGCGACTACGCGAAGTACCTGCGCGAGAAGCTCGCCGGCGTGAAGTCGGGTGGTGCCGCCCCGCTGGTCGGCGATCCCATCGGACGCGACGCGCTGGTGGCCGAGATCGGGTTCGAGATGATCCCCTACTCGCCGGAGGAACTGCTCGCGATCGCGGAGCAGCAGTTCGCCTGGTGCGAGGCGGAGGCACGGAAGGCCTCAGAGGAGCTCGGGCTCGAGGGCGACTGGAAGCGCACGGTCGAGCACGTGAAGGGGCTGCACGCGGCGCCGGGTCGGATGGACGACCTCGTCGCGACGCAGGCGCGCGCGGCCATTGCGTTCGTCAAGGACCGCGACCTCGCTACGATCCCGCCGCTCTGCGAGGAGCTCTGGCGTCTGGAGATGATCTCGGCGAAGGGCCAGAAGACGCTGCCGTTCGCGGCGTACTCCGGCAACCGCATGCTCGTCGCGTACCCGACCGAGGGCATGTCGCACGAGTCGAAGCTCATGAGCATGCGTGGGAACAACGAGCACTTCTCGCGCATCGTCACCCCGCACGAGTTGATCCCCGGCCACCACCTGCAACTCTTCATGGCCGACCGCTACGCGACCCATCGACGTCTCTTCCGCACGCCGTTCCTCGTCGAGGGCTGGGCGCTCTACTGGGAGATGCGGCTCTGGGATCTCGGCTGGTCGCGCGGCCCGGAGGATCGGGTCGGGATGCTCTTCTGGAGGATGCACCGCTGCGCACGGATCATCGTCTCGCTGCGCTTCCACCTCGGTGACATGACGCCGCAGGAGATGATCGACTTCCTTGTCGAGCGCGTCGGCCACGAGAAGGACGGCGCGACAAGCGAGGTGCGGCGCTACATCGCCGGTGCGTACGGTCCGCTCTATCAGTGCGCGTACATGCTCGGCGGCCTGCAGCTCCGCGCGCTGCACGGGGAGCTCGTCGGCGCGGGCAAGATGACCGAGCGCGAGTTCCACGACACTGTGCTGCGTCAGAACTCGATCCCGGTGGACATGGTGCGCGCGGCGCTGACGAATGCCCCGTTGAGTGCGGATCACACGCCGTCCTGGCGCTTCGCCGGCGACCCGGAGTAGTCCGAGTGTCGGCGTTTCTGGCGGAGGTGCTTTCGCCCGTGTTCGCGGCACTCGCGCCGCGCGACCCGGCGCGCGTTGCGCGACGCGTGCGGAACGCTGCCGCGGCGACGGCGGTGCTCGGGCCCTTGCTCCCGCGCTACGGCCCGCTCGGCACCGGCACGGTCGGCGACGCGAACCTGCTGATGGGCGTCTACGCCGTCGCGGCCGTGGCCGCGCACATGCAGATGAAGAAGTCGCACGCCGGGTGGCGTGCCGCGGGCGGGGTCGCGCTCGCCGGAATCGCGCCGTTCGTGACGAGCGGGATGACCGCCTCGTGGGGGCTGCTCCTCGGGTCGATTGCGCTGCTCCACGCGGCGCTCTCGGACGCGCACTCGCGCCTCCCGGCTGCGGCGCGTCCGGAACACGAGCACGATCCGCTGCCGCCGGATCGCGAGGGCTGGCCGGGGAGGATCGGGAGCATCGCGTACTCGATCGTCACCGTGCTGATCTTCTGGCACTTCGTTGCCGAGAACACCGTCGTGCCGACCGACTCGATGAAGCCGACGATCCTCGGTGCGACCGACCGCACGCTGCCGGATCGGCTCTTCGCCGACGTGGCGGTGTACGCACTACGCGAGCCGCGGCGCTGGGAGATCCTCGTTTTCGAGTACCCGCTGCAGCGGGAGGTGCGATTCGTGAAGCGCATCGTCGGACTGCCCGGCGAACACGTGGAGATCCGCGACGGCGACATCTGGATCGACGGCTCCGTCGCGCGCAAGCCGGCGCTCGTCCAGGAGTCACTGTGGCGGGAGCGCTTCCCGAAGTCTGGGGCGCGTTCCCGCGCGAAGTCGATCACCGCGGCTTGGACCGGCAACGAGGACGATGGCTGGCGCCGCGACGGCAAGGACGGTCTCAAACTTCGGGGCCGCGATCACCTGACGTGGGCGCGCTTCCTGGCCCGACTCGACGTCGGCGACGTGCGCATCGCGTTCACGGCGCGCACGACCGATGCCGCCGCCGTGGCCGCGGCGCGGATCACGACGCGCGGCGTACCGGTCGTGCTAGAGGTCGGCGGCGAGGGCGGAACGCTGACGGTGGGTGACGATCCCCCGGTCGAGGTTTCCACCGGGATCGGCGCAGCGACGCGTGTCGAGCTGCAGGTGGCCGACGGGCTCGTGCGCGCGTTGCTCGACGGCCACGAGGTGGCGCGGGCCGAGACGGCGGTCGTCGGCACGGGGCGCAATCGCGTCGAGATCGGAGGCGGGAGCGGCGAGGTGCGCTTCACCGAGGTCCGCCTCGACGAGGACATTCGGTATGCACTCCCGGCGTCCGGGCTCTCGGTGTTCGACACTCCGGCCGATGGATACGTCGTGCTCGGTGACAACACGACCAACTCCGAAGACAGCCGCATGTGGACCGCGCGTCCCGTGCGACTGACGTCGGGCGAGACCTATTGGGTGGCGCCGTCCGTGCCGGATGAGACGGGCGAGCGCGTCTCGAACCTGAGTCGCGCCGGCGGCCGCGTGCGCTTCAAGGACGTCGACGGCGTGCCGCGCGACTTCGCCGCTGCCGAGGTCACCGAGATCGGGCGCCCGGAGGCGCGACCTTACGTTCGGCGTAGTCACGTCCTGGGCCGCGCGGCGCTCCTCTACTTCCCCATCCCGCCGCTCGGCGGCTGGCGGCCCCGGTTGCTGCCATGAGATGGATTGCTGCCATGAGACCGGTTGCTGCCGTGAGACCGGTTGCTGCCGTGAGACGAAGCGCGTGGATCGCGGGAGTGCTGCTCGTGGGCCTCGCCGTCGGCGGCGCCGACGAGCCGAAGCTGAGCGAGTTCGCCTACCAGGCCGAGGTCGCCGTGCCGTCCGGCGAGTCGCCGTGGATCCGATTCGACATGCCGCCCGTGTTCTACCAGTACCTGCGTGAGGGCTCGGCGGACCTGCGCGTGTTCGACGCGACGGGTACCGAGATCCCGCGCCTCGTCGTGGCGGATCGCGGCATCGCGGCCGATCGCACCGAGGAGCTGAGCGAGTTCCGGCGCGAGCGGCTGGACGACGGTCGCGAGCGCGTCGGTGTCGTTTTGCGCGACTCGGGCGAGGCTCCCGTGCGCCTGCGGCTGGTCGGCGGCGCGGCGGGTGGCGGCCCGGTCGACCTGTCGTCCGCCGTCGATCCGACCGCGTTCGTGGCGCTCGCGCACGTGGCCACGCCGATGACCGATGGTGGCGACCTGCTGCTCGACCTGCCTCCGTTCGCCGGGCGCCTGCTCCGCGTTGACGCCACGGCGATCGAGCGGATCGAGGCCGAGTGGGGTGCTCCTCGACCGATGCGGCGCGTCGATCTCGAGGCACGTCAGGTGGGGCGCCGCAACCTGCGCGGAGCACTCTCGCTGATGTTCGATCTGCGCGTCGCTCGCGCCCCGGGGCTCGAGATGGAGCTCGAGGTGGCGATGCTGACCGAGTCCGAGGTCACCGCGACCGACGGACCGCTGCCCGACGGCGAGGACTGGCGCCCATTGCACGTCGCACGCGACGCGGACGCTCCGCAGGACCGCGCGCGGGTCACCATTCGCGCTCCCGAGGAGGCTGCTCGGCGCTGGGTGCACGTCGTGATCCCCTGCGCGCAGCCGGAGCAGGCGCGCGTCGTGCGCTCCGTCGCACGCGTGACGCGCCAACGCGTGTTCGTCGCGCGCGCCGGGCTCGCGGGGCCGCTCACGGTCGCCGTGGGGCGTCGCAGCAGCACGGAGCCGAGCGACGGGCTGGCGCGCTCCTCAGCCTCGTGGGACGTCGGCGATCCGACGACGGTCGCCGCTCCGCCGTGGCAGCCTGCGATCGGCCCCGGCCTCCGCGGCGCGTCCGGGGATGGGCTCCCGAAGGGCCGTCCCTTCCCCTGGGCCGAGGTGATCGCCACGCTCCTGATGTCCGCTCTGGCGGCGTGGTGGATGGTCCTGCGACGGCCGCGCGCCGTCGGAACTTCCTAGCCGTCTCGCGACGCCCCCGCGGACGATCCCCTCGTGATGGAACCGCGCGACGACCCCGACCAGCAGCCGCAGGACCTTTCGGACAGCGAGTCCGCCGGGGGACTTGGCGCGACCGACAAGAAGCCGCGTCGCCGTCGTCGCCGTAGTCCGCACGCCAAGCTCGAGCGCATCGCGGAGGTGCACTATTGCCGCACCGATGACGAGGCCAACCAGTGGCTCGCCCTCGGGCCTGAGTGGGACCTCCAGGACATCATTCCGATGCGCGTCGAGACCGAGGACGGTGGCGAGCGCGACGAGATCCACTTCATCGTGGCGCGCTGGGAGAACGAGCGCGATCGCCGGCGACTCCGCATGCGCGATCTACGCGGAGTTCCGCGCAGCGACAGCTGATCGCGGGAGCTTGCGATGGACGCGGAGCTTCGCGAACGCCTGATTGTCGCCGCGAACGACCTGGATCCCGAGGCGGTCTACTACCTGGACACCGTCCAGCCCCGTGTCATCCGCGTGCGCGACGGTCGAACCGACTGGCCGCAGCTGACCCCGGAGGCGGTCGAGGACGACGAGGCGCGCTTCCTCGACGCCCCGATCGTGATCACCAGCGGTGAGTTCGTCTGGATGAGCGACTTCGCGGCGGAGCACCCGGAGAAGCGCGTGAAGGGCTTCCTCGACGGCCGCAAGGGCGCCGGTCCGCGCTTCCTGAAGCGGCTCGCGAAGAACGCCCCCGAGGTGTTCGCCGAGTGGGAGCAGTTCCGTTCCGAGCGCGTCATCGAGCTCGTGGACGACTGGATACTCAGGCTCGAACGAGCCTGAGGTCTGCGCCTCCCCTTCGCAGCGCCCGTTGGAACCGGGCCCACCGCGTCGTAGCCTCCGTGGTGAGCCATATGAACGCAGACGCCCCTCTTCCTCCAGGGTCGCGGCCCGGGGTTCGCCTGGAACCCGGAACGGAGCTTGGTCGATTCCGGATCGAGCGCCGTCTGGGTCGTGGTGGCATGGGCACGGTGTTCCTCGCGACGGCGCTCTCCCGCGGCCGTGACGACGAGCCCCCAGACGCCGGGGTCCAGGTGGCGCTGAAAGTGCTGCATCCGCACGTGGTCTCGAGCCCCGAGCGGTTCCAGCGCTTCCGCCGCGAGGCCGAGATCGGGATGCGAATCCACCATCCGAGCGTGGTCCGGACACTGGATGCCGCGGTCCGTGTGCTCAACGGTCGCATGCTGCACATGCTCGTCATGGAGTTCGTCGACGGTCGCACGCTGCGCTCGCTCCTGGGCCAGCACGGTCGCTTCGACGAGGCCGAGTGCCGTCGGATCGGCGCGCAGATCGCCGAGGCGCTCGAGGCTATCCACGCGGAGGGCGTGGTCCACCGCGACGTGAAGCCCGCGAATGTGATCCAGACCCCCGACGGCGATCTGAAGATCACCGATCTCGGACTCGCGCGCATCACCGACGAGGTCGAGAAGCTCTCCTCCACAGGCGTGTTCGTCGGCTCGGTGCTCTACGGCGCGCCCGAGCAGTTCCGCGGACCGCGCAGCGAGGTCGACCACCACGCCGATCTCTACGCCCTCGGGTTGCTTCTCTACGAGCTCGCGACCGCGAAGCACCCGTTCTCGGACGAGGACTTCCGCGTCGTCATGCGCCGGCACCTCCACGACCTGCCACCTGCGCCGAGCGTCCATGAGCCCTTGCTCTCACCCGAGTTCGACGCCATCGTGCTGTCGCTCCTCGCGAAGGAGCAGTCGGACCGACCGTCCGACGCGGCAACCGTTCGCGCCGCCCTGCTGGCGTAGCGCGGAGGGCACAGAGCGGAGGGTACAGCTCTTCGGCGCTACCCGTCCTTGCGTGCGGACGGCAGCGGGACGGGGTCCTCGTGCGTCTGGCCCGACGCCGGTCGCGGTCCGTCGACGACGCTGTCGGCGGAGATCGGACGGCGCACCTCAAACGCGTCGCCGCGGACCGGACAGTCGGTCAGGTCGCAGTTACGGCAGTAAAGGCGCTCGCACGGATCCATGTGGAACTGCAACTCGCCGGGGCGTACCTGCTCCGCGATGACGCGGTGCTCGTAGCGGTCCATGGCGGAGTGCGCCTGGTCGACCGTCCAGAACTCCGGCACGACGACGTGCAGGTCCGCGTGGATGCGGTTGCCGACATCGATGACACGCAGATCGTGGACCTCGATTACGCCCTCGATGCGCGCGGTCTCGAGGGCACCCGCCAGCTCCGCGATCAGCTCGGGGTCCTGCTCGTCGAGCAGCCCGCGCGCGGACTCGCGGACCAGTCTTACACCGGTGCGCAGCAGCACGAGCGCGACCACGATGGCGACCGCCGAGTCGAGCCAGACCTGGTCGGTCAGCTTCACGAGGAGCAGTCCGAAGACGGCGCCGGCGCTCGTCCAGAAGTCGCTGATCACGTGCTCGCCGTCGGCGATCAGCGCGCGTGAGTTGTGCGTCCGACCCGTGCGCACGAGGTAGGCACCGAGCGCCAGGTTGGCGACGCCCGCGCCGCCGACGATCAGCATGCCGAGGTCCAACTTAACCGGGACGCTGCCGTCGACCAGCGCGATGATCGACTCGTAGACGATCGCCAGCGCCGCGAACGCGATGAGGCCGCCCTCGAAGCCGCTCGTCACGAACTCGATCTTCCCATGGCCGTACGGGTGATCGTCGTCGGCGGGCATCGCCGCGAAGCGGACGGCGAAGATCAGGAACCCGGCTGCCGCCACGTTGACGATCGACTCCATGGCGTCGGAGAAGACGACCTGCGAGGCCGTCGCGCGCCAGGCCATGAATTTGGCGGCGAGGATCGCAGTGCCCGCGACCAGCGCCACGGCGCTCGCTCGCAGGCGGGCGCCGCGTGCCTGGCGGGACTGAGCGGTTTCCGAGTGGGACGCGGACACGACGCGCAGCCTACCAGTAGGAGGTGGCGAGCGTGACGGGGCCGGTTGCGGTCACCCGGCACGAGAGGACCTCGCCGTCAGGCTCTCCGTGGCGCAACACCCACGGCCCCGGGTCGGGGTATGCCGCAGCGAGGTGCGTGCGCCCGGCGACGACCCGGACCCGACAGTCCCCGCAGACCCCCTGGCCCCCGCACGACGACGCGATGGGGATGCCGGCCGCGTAGATCGCATCCATCACGATCCCGCCCGCCTCGGCGGTGAGCGTGCGCTCGGACGGCAGGCAGGCGATGCGGGCTTCCATGCCGCGAAGGCTACCGCCACGTAGCCACGACGGCGCCCGGTCTCGCTTCCGACGCCCTACGCGCTAGGCGACCCTGCGCCGGCCCCGGATCACGAAGAACGCGACCAAGGCGAGCAGCGCCATCAGCGCCGACGGCACACGCCAGTCATCGCCGTCGGCGTCTTCGCCCGTGCGCGCCGCCTTAGGCGGATCGACGGCGTCGAGCGTGACGCCCTCGGGTCCGTCGGTGGCCTGGGCCTCACGCACCTTCGCGATGGCGCCTGCGTACTGCTCACGCGACGCCTCCTCGAGGAGCTCGCCGATCATCTCGCGGAGCTTGCCGTTGTCGCAGACGAAACCGCTGCAGCCGGCGCCGTGATCCTCGATCAGGTCGGCGTGGAGCTCGGCGATGCGCGCGCGATCCGCGGGACTGGCGTTCCAGTGCCCCTTGCGCACCGTCTCCAACAGGATCGCGGTCATCTCCTGGAGCGCGTACGGGTTCTTCTCGCGAAAGAACTGCTCGATGCCGAGCCCGTGCACGTCCTCGACGTAGACCTCGTTGTAGCGCTCCCAAAGGGACTCGTCGATCAGCTCGGGGTGCATGACGTCCCAGCCGAACGAGTTGCGGAAGGTCTCCGCGAACGACTCCGCAGCGGACGCTCCCTCCTCCTGCAGCGCGCCGATGAACTTCGGGTTGAGCACCGTCGTCCGCGCCTCGGTCCAGATGGCGCGCTTCGCGCTCTGCACCGTCGGGTTGGAGGGACTGCGCATGTCGCTGAAGTAGGCCGTCGGCGACTCGCCGGTCACGCGACGGACGGCGAGGTTCATGCCGCCCATGAACTCATAGACGTGGTCGAGGGACAGCGGGCCCCACGTGTTCGAGGAGCGCGGCTGCAGGACGGTGTCCGTCTTCTGCAGGGCGGCCTCGAACATGCCGGGCTCGTAGTCGCCCCAGCGCTTCTTCGAGTACATGGCGCCCATGTTGCCGAGGTAGCGGTCGGCGACCTGGGTGTCGTCCTCCCAGCGGTCGCCGGACTCGACGAGGCCCATGATTCCCGTGCCATAGCTGCCGTTCAGGCCGCCGAAGACACGGATCGTCGAGAGCTCGCGCGCCTCGGCGGGGGCCGTGCCCTTCTCCTTCATCACCGTCTCGGCGGCAAGCGTGCCCTCGCGAACCCGGTTCGGGAACGCGTCGCCGTCCTCCGCGTTCGACGCGAGCCGGACGGCCTTGTTGATCAGGTAGATGCGGCTCGCTGCGAGGTCTCGGAACTGGCCGGAGGTCTGCACGACGACGTCGATGCGCGGCCGTCCGAGCTCCGCGATCGGAATCAGCTTCACGTCGTGCACGGCGCCGCGGCTGTTGCGCACCGGCTCCACGCCGAGCAGGTGCAGAATCTCCGCGATCGTGATGCCCTCCTGGCGCACGAACTCGCTGCTCCAGAGCGTGAAGCCGACCTTGTTCGGAAGCTCGCCGGTCTCCTCGCGGTGCGATGCGATGAGCTGGTCGACGAGCTCGCCGGCGACCCTCCAGGCCTCGCGCGTGGGAGTGGCCTCGGCGTTGATGCCGTACGTGTTGCGGCCTGACGGCAGCGCGTGCGGATTTACGATCGGATCACCGCCGGACTGCGGCTGGACGAACCCGCCCGAGAGCGCGTTGACGATCGTCTCCATCTCCTTCGTCGGCGACTCGAGAATCGCCGCGTGGAACTCGTGGATCGACTGCAGCGTCTCCGCGTAGTTCGTCAGCGCCTCGACCTACTCGGCGTCTGACGGCGCCGTGCCGTCGCGGCCCGTCGCGTCGTCGGCGGCCAGCAGCGCGCGATCCTCCTCGCTCAGGAACGACTCCGGAGCCGCCCCCTCTCGGGCGATCTTCCCGATCTTCTCGATCGCCGGGAACCGGTAGTGGTCCTCGAAATAGTGCGCGTCGTCGACCTGCTCCTGCGTCGCGCGGCCCTTCAGGAGATCCATCTGCGCGAGGTTGAACGCGAGCGGGTCGATCGCCATCTGCTCGAGCGTCTCGTACGCCTCCTGCTTGCTGTACGCGCGGCCGAGGACGTGGAGGCCGCGTGTCACTTTCGCCTGCTCGATGTCGTGCAGGTAGTGGTGGACGTACATCAGCTTGTCGTCGGTGAGGGCGTTGTCCTCGAGCGCGTCCTGGATCTCGAGGTCGTCCCCGAGCCCCGTCTTCTCGATCAGGCCGAGCACCGTTTTCTTGTGCTCGGTCTTCAGCAGCGGGTCGGTCGCCGTGTGATAGCTCTCGAGCGCGTCGTCGAGCGCCTCGATGTCGCCGTACACCTCGCCCTGCATCATCGGCGGCGTGATGTGCGTGTTCATCACGGCGTACGTGCGGCGCTTCGCGATGAGCGCCTCGCCGATGTTGCTGATCGAGTAGACGTAGACGTGCGGGATGCCGCCCGTGAGCGCGTCCGGCCAGTCGTTGTCCGAGAGCGCGACCTGCTTCGACGGGGTGAACTCGACGCTGCCGTGCGTGCCGAAGTGCATGAGCGCGTCCGCGCCGAATCCCTCACGGGCCCAGAGGTACGCACCGATGTACGGGTACGGCGGCGGCTGCTTCACCCCATGGACGAACTCCGTCGCATCAGCGTTGTCGCCACCGGCCGCGGCGGGGACCGGGAGGATCGTGACGTTGCCGAGGTCGACGCGTGAGATCGCCACGTGGGCGCGGCCGTCGCGCGCGACCCGCATGTGCGTGCCGGGGATCGGGCCGTAGTCGCGCTCCAGCTCGGCGACCTGCTCGGGCTCGATGTAGTCGTCGATCCAGCCGCGGAACGTGGAAGCCTCCACGAGCGCCGGCTCCGCATCCGCGACGAACTCCTCGAACGAGCCCTGCGCGTACGTGCCGAGCACGGGGCCCTCGCGCTGGATGCGCTCCTCGAGCCCCGCCGCGGTGTCCGGCAGATCTCCGGTGTCGTAGCCCTCGGCCGTCAGCCGCTGCAACAGGTTGAAGAGCGACGGGACCACCTCGAGGCCTTCGGCCACGAGGGCGTTCTTGCCCGCGCCCTTGTAGTAGAAGATCGCGACGCGCTTCTCGTCGTTCGGCTTCCGCTTCAGCTCGGTCCAGCGGCGCGAGAGCTGTGCGAAGCGCGCGATCCGGGCCCTCAGCCCGTTGAAGACCTGGAGACCGCGCTCGTTCTCGAACTGCGCTGCGATCGTGAACGGCGCGGTGCCTCCGTCGAGCTCCGGGAGCACGATGTCTTGGCCGAGCATGCCGCCGTCGATGCCACGCTGGTTCGCCATCCAGTCGTCGTACGGTGCGAACACGACGATCGGGCAGAGCATCGGTATGTTGGCCCGCTCGAGGAACGCGACCCCCTGATCGCGCGAGAGACGTCCGTGCGAGACGTAGACCATGAGGTCCGGCTTCACGGCCTCTGCGAGTTCGATCCGCTTGCGGCGCGCCGAGACCGGGTAGACGTTGAGTCCCTCGGCCTCGAGGCTCTCGGCGAGCGGCTCGAGGAAGCCGGTGCCGCTGTCGAGCCCGATGATCGAGCTGAGCATCACGACCTTCGGGCCGCCGACGGTCGTGCGCCCGCTTCTCTCGTAGTACGCCTCATACTCCGCGAGGCTCTCGAAGATGTCGTCGTCGCCGAAGCCGTAGTAGTAGTCCGACGGGAACACGAACGGCTCGAGCACGTCGCCGCTGAAGAGCGGCTTGCCGTCGAGAACGCTCCGCGCGTGGTTCAGGATCGAGCGGCAGTTGCGGGCGCCGGGGTTCTGGAAGCACGTCTGGACGAACTCGCGCTCTTCCTCGGTGACGCTCGATAGGTTCTCCGTCGCGGACGGCGCCACGAACACGATCTTCATGCCGTCGGCGGTCGCCTGGCGGATCGTCTCGCGCTGGGCGTCGTTCAGGTTGACGTTGCCGTGGGCGTACAGGAAGACGACGTCGTACCCGCCGATGTCCGGGAATTCGTCGCCCCGGTAGGCGAGTCGGTCGATCGAGATGAACGCACTGTCGTCCACCTTCATGAAGTGATCGATGTGGAAGTCCATGAAGTTGATGAACGCCACACGGGTCGGGGCGACGAAGCGCTCGTACCCGAAGACGCCCGCGATGAGCGCGACCACGAGACCCATACCGAGGAGAACTGCCTTCTTGCTCACGTGAGTGCCGTCCTTCGCGTGCCTGCTCCGGCACGTAGATGATTCGTCCGTCTTCCATCTGGTAGGCCGTGCCCACCCGTTTGCCCTTCGCCGTGCCCTGCTCGCCGGTCGCCTCGAAGCGCCGGATCTCGTCGCCTTCCTTGACGACGATCTGCATGTCCTCCTCACCTGGGTTCTTCACCATCGTGAAGTCCTCCTGCGTGAAGATCTCGGCGATCTGCATGCGCGTGACGACCGCGACCATCAGCGCCACGGCGAAGACCATGGCGACGTCGAAGAGGTTTGCCATCCCGGACAACGGGTCGTCATCCGGGACGTCTGCGGTCTCGTAGAGGCCCGGGCGTCTACGCTTCGCCATCGCACCCGAGCTCCACGAGGTACCGGAGGTTGTTGAGGTCCTCGGCGACCCAGCGCCCGCGCACGAGCAGCGTCACGAACGCGACGCCGCCCGTGAAGATGCCGACGACCGTCGTCGCGAAGGCCATCTGCATGTTCGACGCCATCGACGCGATGTCGCCAGCGGCCAGGCCGACGAGCGCCGGGCCCATCGGGATGAGCGTGCCCATCAGCCCGAGCATCGGACCGACGCGCACGACCATTCGGAACGGCCCGAGGACGCGCTCCCCGTCGAGGGCGAAGTCCGCGACGAGCTTGTCCGCGTGGACGCCGTCCCAGCGGTGGTCCGCGATGCCGGTCAGCGCCACACCGAGCGCCGGGTGGTGGGAGGCGATGCCCGCGTAGTCCAACTCGCGCGGAGTCCTCGTGCGGAGCTCTGACAGCGCGCCCGCGACGGCCCTCCGCAGCCGCAGCCGCGCGAGGTAGCTGCTGTACGAGCCGCCGAGGGTCAGAACGGACCAGCCGAGCGCGACCAGCAGGAGGATGACGACCGGAATCATCAAGCCTGTCGTGACCCAGTAGAGAACATCGGTGAGCAGACTCATCTCAGACTCGCTGTTGCAGGCGCCGCAGCTCGGCGCGCTGAAGGAGGAAGCCGACAGCGGCGACGGCCACCACGGCCGTAAGGACGCTCGCCGTCGTCACGAGGTCGACGGGGAACAGCGCGTCGATGCTGCGTCCGCCGATGGCGAGGACGGGTAGGAGCATCGCCACGCCCGCCTGGAACAGAGCGAGCATCACGCGCAACTCGACGCGGCTCCGCCAGCCGGGAAGGAGCGCGGCCAGCAGAAGCGTCGCAGCGGCGAGGACCGCCGCCGTGCCGGCGCCATGGGCCGCCGCGATCGCTTCGAACGAGACGCCGCTGACGACGTGGTACAGCCACGACAGCAGCACGAGCGCAGCGAGCACGAACAGCGCGGACGGCAGGAACGCCGCCAGTCGTAGGGCGGACGTCGCGATCCGGCGCGCTGCCGCGAGGCGGCGCTGCCCTGGCCAGAGCGGTCGCGCGGCAGCGCCCAGAGGATGACGTCGCTCCGTGTAGGTGTGCCACGCCACGATGGTCCCGAGCCCCTCGCCCAGCAGGAGCAGGCTGCCGAGCGTCGCGGTACGCGGATCGCGCAGCCAGGCGAGCAGGTCGTCGAGATGGACGGCCGCGACGCGCTCGTGGACGGCGACGCAGACGAGTCCCGTCACGATGACCAGGACGGCCGCCGCGCCACGCCGGGGCACGAGCGAGACCGAGAGCGCTGCCGAGAGGACGCCGATGCCTGCCAGCACGACCAGGACGGCGGTCATCGGATTCCACTCTGCCGGACTTGGTCGAGGTTGTTCCGGGCACGGGAGTGGTCGGGATCGATAGCGAGAACCGCCTCGTACCGCGCGACCGCCTCGAGCGCGCGGCCCTGCCGCGCAAGACAGTTCCCGTAGAGCAGCAGGGCGTCCTTCGACCTCGAGACCTCCGCGTCGTCGACCGCGGCCAGGTGAGCGAGCGCGGCGCCGAGGTCGCGGCGGGCGTACGCCTCCGCCGCGAGTGCGACGCGCCCGGGCAGGTCGCCGGGCGCGGCCTCGACGGCCAGGGCCCACGCCGCGAGGTCGTGCGCCAGCCGCAGCACGGAGGTCCTCGGCCGTACCCAGGACGCGTCCCGGCGCATCGCCTCGGCGTAGAGCGAGAGCGCCTTGGCGCGCCGACCCCGGAACTCTGCGGTGATCCCCTCGTTCAGGTCGCGGCCGGCGCCGTCCGTCCAATGGGGGAGGAGCGCCTCGATGTTGCGGACCGTCAGCTCCGTCGTGTCGAGCAGCGCCGCCGTCGACGGGACCCGGTGCTCGAGGAGCAGCCGGTCATCGGTGTTCCGGTCCCCGTCGCCGCACCAGCGCCAGAGGCTCGCGTCGTCGAGGACGAGGTGTCGCAGCGCCAGCGGGGGCGCGTCGGCCGGGACGGGCGCGTCGCCGCCCAGCAGCATCAGATAGCCGCCGATCACCCACGCCGAAGCGTGCGGGAACACGTCGGCGAATCCGCGCGCGAGACAGCGCAGGTCGTCGGGGGCGATCTGCGCGAGCGAGATCCACTGCGCGACGCGACCACCCTCGACGAGCCGCTCGCGGCAGCGGGCGTAGTGGTCGCGCGAGTACATCGCTGCGGTGCCGCGCCGGTACGGGAAGAACAACTCCTGGACGATCAGGTCGTATCGGTCTCCGTTCGTGCGCACGAAACGCCGCCCGTCGGCGACGACGACGTCGACGCCGTCCCGGTCGAGGACGCCGCGGTTCACATGGTCGAACGCCTCCGCGGCCTCGACGATCTCGGGCGACAGCTCGACGCAGGTCGTGCGCCCGCCGGCGATCCGCGCGTGCGCGTCGAGCGACACCCCCGTGCCGAGGCCGATCACGAGCGACCGCTCCACGGGCCCGACTATCCGGGAGGGCAACTGACCCTGGAGGCGCGCGACGACCACGGACTCGGAGCCGTCAGCGCCTTCGCGGCGCAGCCGGCTCGAGCGCAGTTCGCGCACGCCGTCCGGACGCTGCCAGACCTCGACGAGTCCGCCGAGACCCTCGCGCTCGAGCACGATCTCGATGCCGCGCGCGGAGACGTCGGAGCGCCGTGCCGCGTCTCCACCGAACGCGAGGGCGACGGCAGCGGCCGCTGCGATCCCGACCGTCAGCGCCGGCCGTCGCAGCGCCGTGCGCGGCGAGCGGAGGGCGACGAGCAGCGCGGCCGCCGTGGCGAGCACGGCGGCGATCCCGAGGGTGGGCAGCGCCGCGAGCGCCGCGGAGAGCAGCCCGACCGTCCCGCCGACGTTGTGCCACGTCCAGAGCCGCGCCACGTCGGCCCGGGAGTGTCCGTTGACGAGGCGGGCCATGAGCGCGCCGACCGCCACGCTTGCCGGGGCGACGACCGTGCTCACGACCAGCGTGAGCGCCGCCATCCGATCGCCGAGGGTGTCGGCGGGTCCCAGCAGCTCCTGGCTCCACCCTGCGAGACGGCCGGGAAGCGTGACCAGCATCGCGAGGTGAGCGGCAGCCACGACGGCAGAGACCGCGGCCGCGCGGTCGGAGCGGCCGATGAGCGCCGCGCCGGCGGCCATCCAGATCAGCACCGCGACGAGCATCACCACCTCGGCGTGGATGGTCGCATCGGCCGCCTGCGACAGCGTGCGCCACCACGCGGCGTGCGCCGCGAAGAGCACGCCCCCCAGAATCGCCGCTCGGGCCAACGCTCCGGCCCTCACTCGGGCGGTCTCGCCACCTGTGCCGGCCCGTGCCTCCTCCGGGCGGAGATCCCGCGCGAGTAGCCCGGCGACGCACTGTACGGCGCCGAAGAGAAGGCAGCTCGCCGCGATGCCGAGCGACGGGAGCGTGACCAGACCCGCGCCGAGTGCTCCGGCCGCCGAGGCGGCGAGACCGATGCCGTACAGTCGGCGCGCACCGTAGCCCGACACGAGCGGATAGAGCGCCCCGAGGCACGTCGCCGGAAGGAGCAGCAGGAGCGCCGGCGCGATGAGTCGCAGCGGCGTGGCTGCCGCCCCGAACGCGGCGTCGATCCATTCCAGCCCCGCGAAGAGCAGGGGCGAGGCCGCGAGCAGGACTCCCGCGGCGCACTGACTGCGAACCAGCCACCGTCCCGGCGACTCACCTCGTGCAGTGAGCGCCGACGTCAGGCGGGCGCCGGCGGCCAGGCCCGTCACGTAGACGGCGATACCCAGCGTCAGCCCCAGTGTCGCTCCCCCGTACAGACGGGAGAGCGACTCGACCCAGATCATCTCCTGGGCCATGCTCGCGGCTGCGCCGAGCGCGTAGACAGCGGTGATGCGGCCGCGACTCACTACCACTCCGTCGCGAAGGAGATCGCGAAGTACACGTCCCGGTCCGGGCCCGGCTGGCCGTTGAGGAACGGGGTGTACTCCTCACTTGCGAGGTTGTTCGCTCCCAGCGTGAACGTGAAGCCATCGAGCGAGTCCATGCCGAACGCCGCCGGATCGACTGTCCATGCCACGTCGAGCAGCTTGAAGCGATCGCTGCCGGTGCCGCCGGTGGGGATGCGGTTCTGCGAACTCGCGTAGCGCCCGCGGACGCCGAACGTCCAGCCCCGATCCGGTCCGCCGAACTCGACTCCTGCCGCTGCCGCGCGCGGCGGCAGGTTGAGGTCCTCGTTCGTGTCGCTGTCCTCGCCCCGCGTGTGCGCGAGGTTCGCCCAGAAGCGGACGAACTCGGAGTGCACGTACTCGCTCTCGAGCTCGTAGCCCCAGAGCTCCGCATCCTGCGAGTTGATGTTGGTCAGCTCGAAGCGGCCAGCGGCCGGCGGCGGGCCCGCCGGGGGACTCGTCGTCACGTCCGACGTGATGAAGTCCTCGGCATCGGTGCGGTGCACGGCGCCGTGGACGCGGAGGTCGCCGAACTTGGCGCGCGCACCCCACTCGAACGTCTCGGACGTCTCGGGCATGAGGGTGGGGTTGGCGATGAAGAAGCCGTCGAACGGGAAGAACGGCGACGCAGCGAAGTGCGGGCCGTCGATGAAGAGCTCCTGGAACGTCGGGGCCCGGAAGCCCTCGGAGTAGTTCGCGGTGAGTGCGAAGTAGTCGCCCTCGTCGAGGTCGAGCTCCTCCCCCAGGTGGTAGACGACGCCCAACTTCGTGGACAGTTCGTCCTCCGACGACTTGGGCAGGCCGGGCGACTTCAGCTCGTAGTCGTCGAATCGCACACCCGGAACCACGAACACCTTGTCCTCGACGACCTCCATCTCGGCCTGGGCGTACGGCGCCCAGTGCTCGGAGTCCGCGCTCGGGAAGGCGCCATTCGTGTTGCCGAGGGCAATGTTCGAGCCCTGCTCCTCGCCGAAGTACTCGAGGCCCACGGTCAGGATCGTGTCGAACTCACCGACGTTCACGTTCGAGACGTTGTGGACGTCGAAGCCCTCGGTCTCGTACTCGATCGTGTTTCGGGCGCCCGTGTCGAGACGCCGCTCGAGGATGTCGAGGTCGGTCTCGTAGACGGTGAACCGCAGGTCCACCCAGTCCTCGTCGCGCGGCGTCCACTGGGCCGAGAGTGTGACGGTGTCTTGCTCCGTCGTCCGATCCGTGAGGAGCGTCGGGTCCGTCGTGTTCTGGTCGAGATTCGCGGGAGCGCGCGTGTCGTCGTCGAAGCCGAGGACACCGAGCTCGAAGCGCCACTCGTCCGTGACTCTGACCTCGAACTTCGCCAGTGTGTTGCCCTGGTCGACCTCACTGAACGGAAGATCGTCGTCGGTACTCAGTTCAACGTCGTTGCTGTCGCGACCGGCCCAGCCGAGCACGAAGCCCAGGGTGACGTCGTCGCTCGGATCGAATCGTCCGCCGACCACCGACGAGCGCCCGAACAGGTCCGCGTTGTTCCGGTGCGAGAGGCGCTGGCGGAAGCCGAAGCGGGAGTCGGGACCGACGATGTCGTCGGTGTCGATGGTCTCCAGCAGCAGGGCGCCGCCGAGTGCGCCCGAGCCGAAGAGCGCGGAGGAGGGTCCGCGGACGACCTCTGCGCGGCGCAGGAAGGCCGGCTCCACGAAGAGCTGGCCCTTGTGACCTGACTGGAAGCCGCTGCGCGCGCCGTCTGTCGTGACGAGCACGCGCGACGTGCCGAGACCACGGATGTTCGGACGGAGCCCGAGTGAGCGCGGAGCATCCGAGAACTCGAGCGCCGGCACGTACCGGAGCGCCTCCGCGAGGTCGGTGTCGGCGACGTGATCCTGAGACCCGAGGTCGACGATGGTGACCTCACCGGGCGTGTTCACGGGCTCCCGGTTCTTCTTCGTAGCCGTGACGACGATCTCGTCGGCGACGACCGGGGCCACCGGATCGCCGGCGGGCTCCGCGTCCTGTGCATGTGCGGCGACGCCGAGGCACGGGACGAGGGGTAGGGCGACGATGGCTGCGAGCGGCCACGTCGCGCGTCGATTGGACATACGGGGTCCTCCCGAGACGTTTAGGCTCGGGAACCCAGGCGGGTTCCCGTCTGGACCTCGAGGTCGCCCGGCTCTTGTTGCCAAACGGAACGGGCGGCCTCACTGCATCTGCGAGCCACCGCGGCCCGCAGGAGTCGGAAGGCGTTGCCACCGACCACTCCGGCACCCTAGCCACCCCGCATGACGCGAGACGAGAACCTTTTGAGATTGAGTCTCAGTATCTACGGCGCGGACCCGGGTGCGCCGTCGCGTCGGACTCGCGTGACGGCGGAGGCGGCGCGAGAACTCTGCGTTCTCGGCGGCGCGACCTGCTTCGAGGAGGATGCGGACGTGGATGCCGTGTATCGCTCCGAGATGAACCGCGACGTCGCGCCCGCCGGGACCGGTGAGTTCGCGCCGCTGGCGATCGGTCCGCTGAGCGTTTGGCCACCGGTCGTGCTCGCGCCGATGGCCGGCGTGACGAACGCGCCGTTCCGGAGCATCTGCCGCCGCTTCGGGGCGGGGCTCTACGTGAGTGAGATGATTACGGCCCGCGCCCTTGTCGAGGGCCACCGCAGGACGGAGTCCCTCGCGCGCTTCGGACCTGACGAGACGCCGCGGTCGTTGCAGCTCTACGGCGTCGAGCCGACCGCGCTGGGAGAGGCCGCGCGACGTCTGGTGGGGGAGGGGCGCGTCGACCACATCGACATGAACTTTGGCTGCCCGGTGCGCAAGGTGACGTCGAAAGGCGGCGGCGCCGCACTGCCCGTCAAGCCGCGCCTGCTGCGGAGGCTCGTTCGCGCTGTCGTGCAGGCCGCCGGCGACGTGCCCGTGACCATCAAGTTCCGGGTGGGGATCAACGACGAGTACCAGACGCATCTCTCGTCGGGGCGCATCGGCGAGGAGGAGGGCTGTGTCGCCGTGGGACTGCACGCGCGGACGGCGGCTCAGCTCTACTCGGGTGAGGCGCGGTGGGACGAGATCTCGCGCCTCGTGGAACACGTCTCGATCCCGGTGCTCGGCAACGGCGACATCTGGGAGGCCGAGGACGCGCTCCGGATGATGCGGACCACGGGCTGTGCGGGAGTCATCGTCGGGCGCGGTTGCCTCGGTCGACCGTGGCTGTTCCGCGATCTGGCCGACGTGTTCGACGGCCGCGCGCCGGAGAACCCGCCGACGTGGGGCGAGATCTTGCCGGTCGTACTGGAGCATGCGCGCGCACTCGCTGAGTGGGTCGGCGAGGTGCCCGGCATCCGAAAGATGCGGCGGCAGCTCACGTGGTACTCGAAGGGGTTCCCGGGCGGCGCCCAGCTTCGCGAGCGGCTGCCGCGCGTGCACACGGTCGAGGACATTGCCGAGGTGGCGGCCGGGATCAGTCCGGAGTCGCCATTCCCACTTGCGGCGATGCGCATGGCGCGCGGGAAGTCGGGTTCGCCGCAGGTCGTCGCGCTGCCGCAGGGGTTTCTCGACGATCTCGACGACGACACGCCGCCGCTGGCGGCGGCCGGCATCGGTGGAGACGGGGGATGACGAGAGAAGGGGCCCAAGATCAGGCGATCGAGACCTGGAATCCGGCCACTCGAGAAAATGGTGCGAACCGCGCGGGCCGTGATCCGTTCGGCTGGGGGATGCCGACCTCCATCACTCGCGTCGCGGCGCTCCTCGTCGTCGTGTCTACGCCCGCGCTCGCGCAGGACGCTGCCCGCGCCACCGAGCTCGAGGAAGCCGCCGAGATCGTCATCGTCGCCACGCGCCACGCCGCGCCGTCGCACGACGTGCCCGTGGCCGTCACTCGTGTTGGCGGCGAAGCGTTCGACTCGGGGCACCTCCGGCGAACGGTGCCGGACGCTCTGCTCCAGGTCCCGTCGGTGATGGTGCAGCGCACCGGCCACGGTCAGGCGTCGCCGTTCATCCGCGGGTTCACCGGGTTCCGCAACGTGATGCTCGTCGACGGCATCCGGCTGAACAACTCGGTGTTCCGCTCGGGGCCGAACCAGTACTGGTCGACGGTCGATCCGTTCGCCGTCGGCAGCTTGGAGGTCGCGCGCGGTCCGGCGTCGGTGCTCTACGGGAGTGACGCCATCGGCGGCGCCGTCAACGCGGTGGGACGTCGACACACGACGTTTGATCCCGGGAGTCACGTGGCTGGCCGCACGTTCGTACGCTGGGCCGATGCCGAGCGCTCGTGGGTCGTCCGCTCGGAGGTGTCCGGGAACGTCGACGACCTCGGGTTCCTGGTCGGCGGGACGTACCGGTCCTACGGCGATCTCGTCGCGGGCGGCGGTACGCGGCTCCAGCCGGACACGGGCTACAACGACACCGATGGGGACGTGCGACTCGACTGGCGTGAGTCGGAGCGCGCCACGTGGACGTTCGCCGCCCAGCACGTTGATCAGGACGCCGTGCCGCGTACGCACAAGACGGTGCGGGCGGTGCCTTTCGAGGGGACGACGGTCGGTTCCGAGCTGCGGCGCGATCTGTTCCAGACGCGCGATCTGGTCTATGTCCGGACCGAGCGCGACGACGTCGGCGGGCGCTGGGCGGATCACGTCGAGGCGACGCTTTCGTGGCAGCGACAGCGCGAGCGGAGGCATCGCGATCGGGATCGCGGTCGGACCGACATCCAGGGCTTCGAGGTTCGGACGCTCGGCGTGCAGGTGCAGGCGAAGAGGGAACTCGATCACGGGCTGCTCGTCTACGGCGTCGAGGCGTGGACCGACTCCGTCGACTCGTTCCGCCGCGACTTCACCGCGGGGGCGCTGTCGCTCGAACGCGTCCAGGGTCCGGTAGCCGACGACGCGGACTACGACCTGCTCGGCGTGTACCTGCAGGACGAGATCCCCTGGGAGGACGGCTCGGTGATCGCCGGCGCGCGCTGGACGTACGCCAAGGCCGACGCGGGACGCGTCGACAACCCGCTCGTCGGTGGCTCCGATCCGGCCACTGCCGGGAACGTGATCTCGTTCGACGACTCGTGGACGGACGTCGTCTTCAGCCTCCGTGGTATCCGACCGCTCGACGACACGTGGAATGCGTACGGCGGGGCGTCGCAGGCGTTCCGGGCGCCGAACCTGAGCGACCTCACCCGGCTCGACGCGACGAGCGCCGTGGAGACCCCATCGCTCGGACTGGACCCCGAGGAGTTCCTGACGATCGAGGCGGGAGTGAAGGGAGCCGGTGAGGGCTGGACGCTCGCCGCGTCGGTCTGGCGAACGGAGATCGACGGCTCGATCGTGCAGTCACCAACCGGCCGTTCCATCGGCGGTACGCCCGAGGTGCGGAAGGACAACGTCGGCGACGGCTGGGTGAGCGGCGTCGAGGTCGAGGGACGCGTCGCGCTGAGCTCGCAGTGGTCGCTCTCCGGCGGTGCGTCGTGGATGGACGGCGAGGTCGAGCAACTCACGGCCGCCGGTCGCGAGGTCGACCGTCCGCTCTCGCGACTCATGCCGCTCACGGGCTTCGCGACGCTGACGTACTCCGGCTCGCGCGACGTCGAGGCCTGGGTCTCTGGCCGCGCGGCGGACCGGGCCGACCAGCTCTCACTGCGAGACGAGACGGACACCGATCGGATCCCGGCCCGGGGCACGCCGCGCTACGCGGTGGTTTCGGTCGGAGCAGCGTTCCGTTTCGGCCCCGACGTGACCCTGTCCATCGCCCTCGAGAACCTCCGGAACACGAACTACCGCATCCACGGGTCCGGACTGAACGAGCCGGGGCGCAACCTCGTGCTCGCGGTGGACATGCGCTTCTGAGCTAGCAGGCTGTCGACGGTTCGACCTCGACGGGCCACGCAGGTTGGCGCGACAGCCTGCTAGACATTGGCCGACTGGGTGGTGCGCGGCGAACTGCGGCGCGACCGGGGCGCGGGCGGCGCGACGCGCCGATGCGGGCGCTGTGGACCGGATCCCTCGCCGAATCGGGCTCGAAACGCCTGCTCACGCCCTCGCAGCGGCCAGGTTCAGCAGGTACGGGCTACCCGGTGGGCGGTCTAACTGGCAGCGCGTCGCGCCGGCGGTCGCTCACACGGCGACGCCGAACCTCCGACGGGCTGCCAGCCCGGACTATTCATGACGACTCACACACCTGACCGGTCCAGACCGCCGATCTCGGCGTTGCGCCTCCTCCGAGACGGAACGACGTCGCAGTCGTCGGCGCGCCTTGATCTCGACGTTCTGTCCTCGCTCAGGACGGGCCTCACAGCGCGTACCGTGGCCCCCGCATCCAGGCGGCTCCTGGACTCCCGGGCCCCGCTCGTCACGGAGTGCGCGAGCCTCATGAATAGGCCGCGCTAGCCGCGCGGTACGACGAAGCGGATCGACTGGCGGACGACGAGGGCGACGCGCTCGTCGCCGCGATGGGCGGGCGTGTACGTCCACTCGAGGGCGGCCTTGCGGGCGGCCTCGTCGAGGGACTCGTGACCGCTGCTCTCCGCGATCTCGACGTCGCTGACCGAACCGTCTGCGGCGACGTGCACGGCGAGCACGACGACGCCGTCCCATCCGCGGCGCTTCGCGAGGCGGGGGTAGCGCGGCTGCCGGTTGTCCTCTGAGGGGACCGGCCGGACAAGTGGCGACGGAGGTGGCGGCGCGACGGCGACCGGCTCCATCACCGGAGGCGCGGAGGCGGTGCCGTTGCCGCTCCCGTTCGAGGCCGCGGGCCTGGGCGGCGGTCGACGCAGCTTGCGGGGGATGCGGGCGTTCCGCGCGAGCGGCGTCGCCACGGCAATCACCGATGGCGCCGAGGCCGCGGCAAGGTCCAGCGGGAGCGGCACATCGACGTCCATCTCGACCGGATCGAGGTCGAGCGTGTCGTCGACCTCGATCTCGTCACCTCGAGGCCGATCGGGCTCGACGAGCGTCGGAGCAAGGCTCGGCGCGGCCGCACGGGCCGTCGTCGCCGCGCGCCGCATCTCCGGAACCACCGCGAGCGCGATCCCCGAGAGCAGCAGCACGTGCAGGCACGCGCTGATCAGCAGCGGCTTGCGCGATCCGGACGGCGCAGGGCGCAGGCCGGGGTGCCGGAAGCGGGGGCGGAGGGTGTTGGGCGCGAGCGGCATCGATCTTCTTCAGCGCATGAGGATCGCAGAGGTTCACGTTCCGTCGAATTTCTTTCTGAGAATGAGTCTCAGTTTCGATATCGTCCGCGGCTCACGGGGCCCAGTCAGCACGGAAGTGGAAGGAGACGGATCCGGTGATCAGCATGAGACGACGACAGGGAGGCCACCACCGCGTCGGCCGACTCGCGGCCTTCGGGCTCGCGGTGGCGGCGGTGCCCGCGCTCGCGCAGGACGCGGCACCCGCAGAGGCGGAGAGTGATCTCGACGAGGCCATCCGCCTCGCACCGATCACGGTCATCGGCTCGGAGGAGGGCGAGCGCACGCTCGCCGGCTCCGGCACGTACGTTGGGGTCGACGAGATCACGCGACTGGGCTACGACGACATCAACCGGGTCATGCGACGGGTTCCCGGTGTCATCGTGCGCCCGGAAGACGGCTACGGCCTCTTCCCCAACCTGAGCCTGCGCGGCGTCGACACGACGCGCTCGGCCAAGGTCACGATCATGGAGGACGGCGTGCTCGCCGCCCCCGCACCCTACGCCGCACCCGCCGCGTACTACTCGCCGACGGCCGGTCGCATGCACGCGATCGAGGTGCTCAAGGGCTCGAGCCAGGTGCGCTTTGGGCCGCACACGACGGGCGGCGCGGTGAACTACATCTCGACGCCGATCCCTGACACGCGCCGTGGGTTCGCGCGCATCGTCGCCGGTGGCGACGGCGAGACGCGCCTGTTCGCGAACTACGGTGGCTGGTGGGACAGCCAGGGCTTCGGCCGCTTCGGCATCCTGCTCGAGGGCTACCGGCGCGAGACGGACGGCTTCAAGACGATCGATCGCGCGCCGGACTTCTCGGACGGTGACGACACGGGCTTCACGAAGACCGAGCCGATGATCAAGCTCGCGTGGGAGCCCGTCTCGCCCGGCTTCTACCAGCGCGTCGACGTCAAATGGGGCCGCACCGACCTCGAGGCGAACGAGACATACCTCGGGCTGTCCGAGGACGACTTCGACGCCGATCCCAACCGGCGCTACGCCGCGAGCCGCTTCGACGAGATCGACACGGAGCAGGACCGCTGGCACGTGCGCTGGTACGCCGAGCCGAACGAGGACCTCGACCTCACGCTGACGCTCTACGGCAGTTCGTTCGACCGCGACTGGTTCAAACTGAAGGACGTTCGTGACGCGGGCGGAGCGCGGCTGAGCCTCTCCGAGGCGCTGGCGGCCGGCGGCTCGCACCTCCGTACGATCCGCGGTGAGGCTGCCGGCGAACTGCGCGTGCGGCACAACGCGCGGACCTACACGTCGTCGGGTTACGAGGCGGCGGCGACGTACCGGTTCGAGAACGGCGACGTGCTGCACGAACTGACCGGCGGCATCCGCGTCCACACCGACCGCATCCGCCGCTTCCAGCGCGACGAGAACTTCACGCAGGCCGCCAACGGCGCCATCACTGCACGCGACCCGGGGACGCCGGGCGATGCCGGCAACCGTCGGCAGCGCACCGACTCCGTGGCGCTCTGGCTCCAGGACGAGATCGGCATCGATCGACTGACGTTGACCCCCGGCATCCGCATGGAGGACCTGCGTCTCGACCACACCGACTTCGACGATCTCTCGACGCGCGGTCGCGACCGGCTCGACATGAAGGCGCTGGGCATCGGCGGGACGTGGGAGCACGACGATCTCTGGACCTTCTTCGGCGGCGTGCACGAGGGCTTCTCGCCCCCGAGCCCGCGCGCCCACGTCAAGGACGGCCTCGACGAGGAGACGAGCCTCGGCTACGAGCTCGGCGCGCGCTACGAGGACCACGACGAGGCGTTCCGCGCGTCGGCCACGCTGTTCCGCACCGATCTCGACGATCTGATCGTCCTCGACAACCTGGGCGGCGCCGGCAACGGCGAATCCGAGAACGTGGGCGAGGTCCGCACGCGTGGCGTCGAGTTCAGCGTGCAGTGGGACCCGTCGGTTGCGCGTGGCTGGGAGTGGTCGAACCCTTGGTTTGCCACGGCGACGTACACCGACGCTGAGCAGCGCAGCGACTCGTCATCGACCGACGCGGAGTCGATCTTCGCGGGCGGCCGGCGCGGTGCCGACGTGCCCTACGTGCCCGACTGGGCGTTCTCTGTCGGCACGGGGCTCGAGCGCGGCAACTGGGCGTTCGACGTGAGTGGGACGTACGTCGCGGAGACGTACACGACCGCCAGCAACACGTCGGCGCAGATCGCACCCGACGGCTCACCGGACTCGCGCTTCGGCGAGACGGACAGCTACTTCGTCGTCGACGTCTCGGCTCGCTACCGCGCGTCGGAGACCGTGACGCTGATCGGCGGCATCCAGAACCTCTTCGACGAGGAGTACCTGGTGTCGCGTCATCCGGATGGGCCGCGACCCGGGAAGCCGGTGTTCGGCTGGGTCGGCTTGGAGATTGAGTTCTAGCGCCTGTGTCGGAGACTCTCCGGCACGGCTGGACCCGTGAAGGCGGTGGGGCACGGTGCCCCGCCGCCGAACGGTCAGGAGGCAGACCATGAGAGTTGGACCGATCGCGGGCGCAGTCGCGCTCCTGCTCGCAGGTGCCGCGTGCACGGCGGAGACGCCGGCACCGGACACCGCCAAGACCCAGGCAACCACCGACGCGGACGGCGCGGTCGTCCTGTACTGCGGTCGTTCTCTCGCTCAGGTCGGGCCGCTCGTCGAGCGCTTCACCGCAGCGACGGGCGTCGAGGTCGAAGTGCGCGACGGCAAGACCGGTGCACTCACTGCCCTGCTGATGGAGGAGGGCCACGCCAGCCCGGCCGACGTCTTCTGGGCGCAGGATGCCGGAGCCCTCGGTGCGCTGTCCGCGCAGGGTCGCCTCGCGCCACTCGATCAGTCGGTGCTCGACCGTGTGCCGGCGGCATTCCGCTCGGCGAAGGGCGACTGGGTCGGACTCTCCGGCCGCGCGCGCGTCGTCACGTACAACACCGACAAACTGAAGCCCGCGGACCTGCCGAAGTCGATCCTCGAGTTCACCGATCCGAAGTGGAAGGGGCGCATCGGCTGGCCGCCGAAGAACGCGTCGTTCCAGGCGTTCGTCACGTCGTTGCGTCTGCAGTTGGGCGACGACGGTGCTCGCAAGTGGCTCGACGGGATCGTGGCCAACGAGCCCAAGGAGTACCCGAAGAACACGCCCGCGGCGGCCGCTGTCGCGAACGGCGAGATCGACGTCGCGTTCGTCAACCACTACTACCTGTTCCGCCTTCTCGCCGAGAAGGGCGAGGCGACGCCGGCGCGCAACTACGTGATGCCCGCGAAGGACGCCGGCAACCTCATCAACGTCGCGGGCGCCGCAGTGCTCTCGACGTCCGAGCGCCCGCGCGGCGCCGCACAGCTCATCGAATTCCTGCTGTCGGACGAGTCGCAGACGTTCTTCACGCAGGAGACGTACGAGTACCCGATGGTGGCGGGCGTTGCGATCCACGAACTGCTGACGCCGCTGGCCGACATCGGTCACCCCGACGTCGATCTCAACGGCCTCGCGGATCTCAAGGCGACGGTGAAGATGCTCCGTGACGCGGAGATCCTGGAGTAGGCGTCTCGGGCGGAGCCGTCGAATGAAGACCCGCTACCCGGGCCACGGCGTCGCTGCGCTGTGGACGGCGGCGACGCTGGTGGCGGCTGCGGCACTCATGCCGGCCGTCTATCTCGTCGTGCGAGCGAGTGGCGCCGATAGCGAGGCGCTCGCGAGCTTCCAGCGCATGCGGACCCTGGAACTGACTGGGCTGTCCGCTGGATTGGCGGTCCTCGTGGCGCTCTCGGCTCTGGCGATCGGGCTCCCGCTCGCCTGGCTGACCACGCGCTCGGATCTCCCGGGCCGTCGCGTCTGGACTGCGGTGCTCGCGGCTCCGCTTGCGATCCCGTCGTACGTCGGCGCCTACACGGCGATCGGGGCGTTCGGAGCCGGCGGTCTGCTGCCGCCGGTCTTGCCCGTTCGTGGCTTCGTCGCCGCGTGGTGGGTGTTGACGCTGCTCACGTACCCGTACGTGCTGCTCCCGGTCCGCGCCGCGCTGTTGCGCTCGCCACCGGCGGTGGAGGAGACCGCGCGCAGTCTGGGTCTGTCGCCATTCCAGGCGCTGATCCGTGTGGTCCTGCCGCAGGTGCGTCCCGCCGCGGCGTCGGGTGCGTTGCTCGTCGCGCTGTACGTGCTGAGCGACTTCGGGGCGGTGGCGCTCCTCGACTGCGACACGTTCACGGCAGCGATCTTCAGTCGCTTCGAGAACGCCGACCTCATGGGGGGCGCGCTGTACGCGCTGGTGCTGGTGGCGGTCTGTCTGCTGCTCGTCGCGTTCGAACAACGCGTCCGCGGGAGTCACTCGCTGTACGTGCGCCGCGCAGCGCGTCGTCCGACGACGCAGCCCCTCGGTCGCTGGAAGATCCCGACGACGCTGGCGTGCGGCGCGTTCGCGTCGCTGGCCGTCGGCGTGCCGCTGGCGGTGCTCGGCGTGTGGGCCTCGCGTGGCGACTTCAGCAGCGATGCGCTCGCTGCGACGGGTGCGCTGTCGTGGGACTCGGTGAAGGTCTCGTCGCTGGCCGCGCTGGCCACCGCCGTCGCCGCGCTGCCGATCGCGTACGTGGCGGCTCGCCGGCCGGGATGGGCGGCCACGCTGCTCGACCGCGCCGCGCACGTCGGCTTCGCGCTGCCGGGCCTCGTCATCGCGCTCTCGCTCGTCTCGCTCTCCGTCGGTGTGCGGTGGCTCTACCAGTCGCTGCCGCTGTTGATCGTCGCGTACCTCGTGCATTTCCTACCGCAGTCGCTCGGGAGCACGCGCTCGGGTCTCCTGCAGGTGGACCCGCAGCTCGGAGAGGCCGCGCGGTCGCTCGGCCGCACGCCGCTCGGGGCCTTCCGTTCTGTGACTCTGCCGCTGATCGCTCCCGCCATCGTCGCCGGCGCGCTCCTCGTCTTCCTGACCACGATGAAGGAGCTTCCCACAACGCTGCTCCTCCACCCGACGGGACTCGATACCCTCGCGATCCGCATGTGGTCCTACATCGAGGAGGGGTTCTTCGCCGAGGCGGCGCTGCCGGCTGTGGCGCTCGTCGTGTTCGCCGGTCTGCCCACCCTCGCCCTCCTGCTCACGCGTCGCGCCGGACGGAAGACGCTCGCGTGAGCGCCGCCATCCGCTGCACGGGTCTGTCGAAGCAATTCGCCGACACGCCGGCGGTCCGCGACGTCGATCTGCGCGTCGAGGCCGGCACGATCCACGCGCTGCTCGGACCGAGCGGCTGCGGCAAGACCACCGTCCTGCGTCTGATCAGCGGCTTCGAGACGCCCGACGCCGGGTCCGTCACGATCGAGGATCTGCGGGTCGCCGGCGACGGCACGTGGGTGCCGCCCGAGAAGCGCCCGGTCGGCATGGTGTTCCAGGACTACGCGCTGTTCCCGCATCTCGACGTGCGCCGCAACGTCGGCTTCGGTCTCGCCGATCGCCCGACCGACGAGCGCGCCCGCCGCGTGAAGGAACTGCTCGAGCTGACGGGTCTCGCCGCCCTCGGCGAGCGCATGCCCGACGCACTCTCCGGCGGTGAACGCCAGCGCACGGCGCTCGCCCGCGCGCTGGCCCGCGGCTCGCGCGTGCTGCTGCTCGACGAGCCCTTCTCGAATCTCGACGCGCGTCTGCGCGGGG
>JAJFFG010000042.1 GCA_021776825.1 Planctomycetota bacterium | reverse complement strand
TCTCCGGACGCCGCGACGTGCACGTGGTTCCCGTCGTGATCGTGACGAGGCGTGGAGTATGGAGTCGCTAGCCCGCACTTCTCACCACGATCGCCACACCCGAGCGCCCATGGCACGCGATCTCCCGCCCCGGAGCCGCGGGGGCGGGAGGCGGCTCGGACCGCGCGAGGGGCACGGGACGCCCCCGGAGGCCGCCGCAGGTCTCGGGATTGGATGGCCGGGAGGCCCGGTCAGGCGCTGCGCCGTGCGATGGCGTAGCGGCCTGCGCTCGGGAGGTCGGCGACGATGTCGGCGCCGACGCGCACGACTTCCGCGATCAGCCCGTCGATAGTCGCTTTCGAGACCTTCGGGTTGGAGATGACGGGTCGCAGGATCACGTCGTCGCCGATGTTCGACCGGCTGACCATGAACTCGCCGTTGCGCATGATGCGCTGTCGCACAGCGGAGTTGAGAACGTTGAGGTCGACGTCCGCATCTTCGGGGCTGTAGCGAAAGCAGACGTTCGTCCAGGAACGGGCGGAGAGCAACTCGAGGTCAGCGTGTGCCGCGACTCCCTGTTCCAGGTAGTTCGCCAGAGCGACGTAACGGTCCACCATCTCGGCCCAACCGTCATCACCGCACTCGCGCCACGCCAGCCACAGCTTCAGCGCGTCGTTGCGACGCCCGCACTGGAGCGAGTACCGGCCTGGGTCGATGTCGCGCGTGTCTTCGTGGAACAGGTAGTGGGCGGCGTCGCCGTGCGCACAGACCCGGGCCAAGACATCGGCGTCGCGGGTCATGAACGCACTGCAGATCAGCGGCAAGCCCATCATCTTGTGCGCGTCCCAGCAGACGCTGTCCGCGGTCTCGACACCGTCCATCAACGTGCGGTGCGTCTTCGAGAACATCGCGCTGCCGCCCCACGCAGCATCCACGTGGTGCCAGAGGTTCTCCCTCGCAGCGATCGCACCGATCTCTCGCAGAGGGTCGAAGGCCCCCCGCACCGTGGTGCCCGCCGTCGACACGACGCAGAAGGGCGACCGGCCCTGTTCCCGCGCGCGGTGGATCGCGTCGGAGAGTGCGTCCGGATCCATGCGGCCATCGGCGTCGCACGCGACGCGCACCACGTTGCGGTGCCCGATCCCGATGACTCCGCCCGCCATCAGCACCGAGTAGTGCGACTCGCTCGATACCAGTACGACGAGGGCGCGTCCGTCCACTCCGTGCGTGGTCGCCGCGGGATTCATGGCCTGTCGTGCGCAGAGCATCCCGTGCATGTTGCCGCTCGAACCGCCGGTCGTCAGCGTCCCGGCACCGTCTGGGAACCCGACGATCTCGGCCATGCGGCGGAGGATCGCCTGCTCGATGAGCGTGGCGAGGGGAGCGAGCTCGTACGTGTACATCGACGTGTTCGTCAGGCTGGCGATGATCTCGCCTGCGAACCCAGCGAGGTTGAGGCCGCCCCAGAGCGGGTTCATGAACTCGGCTCGGTTGGTCTTGACGCACGCGCGCAGGTAGTCGTCGATGTCGTCCAGCACCGCTTCCGTGCCGCGGCCCTCGACGGGCAGGCGGAGGTCGGCGGATCGCTTCCTCGTCTCGTGCGGGACGTCGGTCACGACCTTCCCGGGTGCGTCTGCCGCTTGGATGTACTGGACGACGCGATCACAGAGGGACGCGATGAAGGGTTCGATTTGCAAACTGGTTCCCCGGGTGCCTTGCCTCGCGCCGGCTCGCGGCGGTCACGGGACCGTGCTCGGCCCGCGAACCTCGCCGGACGCTGCGCGCAGCGCGGGTCCGACGTGCCGGCCGGTGCTCCACGAGCAGCGGCCACGAGTGGCGATGTGTGGCGTTCGATGCGCATCGGTCACGAGTCGCTTCCGACCGATCGCACTGCCCAACGCCTTCACGGTACGGGGAGGGCTCCGCTTCTCCCATGTCCCCCCGGGGCGCCCAGGCCGGTGCGGGAGCTACTCTGGACCCGCGGACGGTGGGAACTCCGACAACTAACTCGGTGCTGGGGCGGGTCGCTCAGGCTCGGATGTCGTGGTCGTTTCCACCGTCCCCAGTCCCAAGACGAGTGCTCGGTCGTCGCGAGCCGGTTCGCGTCGTCGGGTCCATCGCGACCGCGCGTGACGGCATGGCGAAGCGCGACATCCGGTGAACGCGGCATCTCCGCCGCACCGTCCGCCCCGCACCGTCCGCCCCGCACTCACTCGTGGACGGACACGACGCGTCAGCGCGGCAGGAAGTGCAGGAATCGCACCTCGAGATGTTCCACATACGGGAGTGCTGAGCCGCTCCCGATCCCTGACGGGTCATCCGCGTAGAGGTGCACACGGAGACGCACCAACCGATGCCCGTGCCCGTTCAGGGCGGCCGGATCCTGCGCAAGTTCGATCGCGGGCTCGGGTGCCGGGCCCTCCATCTCCTCGGCCGGCCGGTTTCCGTAGCTCAGATAGGGCACCCACTCGCTCACAGCCGCCAAGTCCGGCACGGCCGCAAGCGGCGCGGAGCGCGCGGAGAGCGGCGGGGCCGCCTGCATCTCCACGACGATGCGTGTACCCACCGGCGCGCGGACGCGCGTGCCGAATCGAAGGCGGCGCATGGCTGGCGGCAGGAACTCCGGGTCGTCCACTTCGGTGTCGAGCCAGCGCGTCACGGCGACGGTGTGGACAGAGTCCCCCGACCACGGCGCTAAGCGACCTCCGACGATCGGGACGTCCGAGAGGTCCGCGTCGAGCACGCCCGCGTCATCGAAGCGCACCGGGAGGTGGACGTGTGCTCGCTTCGTGGCCTCGCTGTCGATGAACTCCTGCACGGCTCCGTCGCGAATCTGCAGGCCCGCGGCGCCAGTCGGAACGCCGAACGGATCGACGGCCGTGAGCCCTCCGACGAACGTGGCGATGAGGTAGTCGGCGCGCGCGTCGTACGCGAGCACCGTCATCTCGAGGCTCGCGGCGCGCAGCCAGGTGTCGGGTGGGTCGTCGGGATCCTGACCTTGTGCGCGATCGCGGACGACAGCCCACTCGGCGCGCAAGTTGACGGGTGTGCTCATGCCCTCTCGAAGCACGTCGCGGAACGCAATCCGCAGATCGCGGCGCGCGTCACCCGGGCCCCCCTGCGTCATCGCCACGTGCAGGAGCCCGTGCCCCATGCGACGCACGCGCAGTTCGTCGTCGGGTACGTACGAGTCCGCGCCGAAGCCGATGTCGCCACCGGGCCAGACGAACCGCTCCGACGCGGTGTGCAAGCTGGCGTCGATCCGCAGCGGCGTGTTCCCGGTGACCGTGCCCGCCGGCGTGCGAACCGTCAGCGTGTGGTCGCCATCCGCGAGGTCGCGCGGGAGACGGATCCGGAGCCGGGACGGGGTCCGTCCGCGCGGTTCGCGAATGCGCACTCGGCGCCCGTCGATGTAGACGCGGGCATGCCGCGGCCCGAAGAAGCCCCCTCCTACATTGATCTCATCGCCCGGGGCGTACGGCAACACGCGCGGGTCTCGCAGGACGGGCGCGCGGATCGTCAGCAAGCCGAAGTCCCATCCGTACCCACCGCCGCGGCGGAGCTGTCGCACGTGATACGTGCCCGCCGGGAGTCGGCCCGACCGGCATCGCACATATCCGGCGGATGCCCGTTGCGTGCGCCGTACGACTCGGAGGCGTGGCTCGCCCTGTGGCTCGACTCGGAGGAGTTCGAGCCGCGTACGTCGTGGGATCTGGGTCTTCGATGTCGTTCCGCGCCGGACTAGCACGATCGCGCCGGCGCCCCTCTCCGGAGTCATCAGGACGGGCTCCGTCGCGTACGCGGAACACGCGAACAGCGCGAGAGCGAGCAACGACAGGGCACAGCGCATCGCAAGGGTCCTCCGCCGCCCCACAACCCGTCCGACGAAGAGACTAGCGGAAATCGCCATGACGGTGCGTCACGGCGCCGAACGCGCGGAGCGACCCGGACTCGCTGCTGGAGTGCCGGACAGTTCGAACTGACCCGACTTCTCGCGGGGCCGGTTGATCCGACCACGTGACGAGACGAGCGGCGACCAACGCGAACATCCGATCCGGCGTCGAAGTCGCCCGACTCGGCAAGTTCCGTGCATTGGAACTGTCCGTGAATCTACGCGCGTCGCGTTGCCCGTGGACGGGCGTCGCGCGAGCGCCGTGGCGGCTGTGCCGTCCGGAGCCCGAGACGCGGTGGAGCGCCGAGGCCGTCGAATTGGGCCTGGTAGCGTGTGACGCATGTCGACGTCCTGGGTCGTGACGGCGCCCCCGCGGCGTCGCACGTCAGGGCACGTCGATGATCCCCGACTCGAAGAGCGCGCGCCGCCCGAGTCGCAGCCGGTAGTAGCGCTCGTCGGGGAACGGGGCGTAGATGTCGTCGAGTTTGATGATGTTGAGCTTGCGGAACGCCACGTTCCCCGACTGCTTCCCGTACGCCATCATGAACGTGAACCGCCCCTGATCCCACACGCGCAGGTACTCGCACTCCAGTCGCGGCACACCGTCCGTCTCGGATGCGACCGTGCCGTAGGCTTTCACGAGCGAGAGGGGCCGCACCCCGTGGTCGCGGCCGTCGAGGATCGCCACGAAGTCGCCGGCGCCGTTGAACGAGACGCACTGGATGTGGGTGTCCGTGAGCCCGTCGAAGTACTTCATCTCCACGAGCATTCGCGTCTGATCCCGCTCTACGTCCTCGCGGATTCCGCGGACGATCCCGAACCACCCCACGTACGCCCCGGCTTTCCCGGTGATCGCGTACTCCTGGAACATGCTCCCCGTGACGTGCTCGTCCTCCGCCAGCTTCTCGCCGAACGCCGTCTCGGCCTCGGTGAAGGCGTACATCCGGGTGCCGAGTGTGTTGCGCGGAGGGCGCGGCAGCTCCGGCGACATCTCGACCACAGCGCGCGGTGTCGAGGCGGCGGGCTCAGGCTCCACGATCGGCGACTCCGTGGGCGGCTCGGCGGGCAACTCGGCGGGCATCGTCGGCAGCTCGACGGCGGTCTCGCCGACCGCCTCGACCGGGGGCTCGACCCCCGCGGGCGGCTCGTGCACTGCGGACGGCTCGTGTACTGGGGGCGGCTCGATGGTGGTCGCGCAGGCCGCTGAGACCAGCACCGCGACGAGGATGGCGATCCGTTTCATGATCCGCTCCACAGGGTCCGCTCCACAGGGTCCGCTCCAGGGGGTGAGAGTCTCCGACGGGACGTCACGCGGCGAACGAGGAGACGACGTCAGATCCTACGGGGCGCGCGCCGATCGAGTCGTCCGGCGCTCGAAAGCGGGACCCTTGAGTGCCGGACCCTTGAGTGCGGGACAGTTGAGCGCGGGACAGTTCCAGCTAACCCAACCTCTCGGGGTCCCGGTTGATCCGACCACTCGACGAGACGAGGTGGAGCGCCGCGGCCGCCGAATCGGGCCTGGTAGCGTATGGCTAGCCCGGCACTGCGCGAGGACCCTCGTTGACTCAAGAGCCGTACCCCCTCTACGACGCCCCCGACGTCTATGACCAGGCGTGTTGCTCGTTCCGCGACACGGCGGTCGAGGCGTCGGGTGTCCAGCGGATCGCCGCGGCGCACCTCGGGTTCGAACCGAAATCGGTCTTGGATCTGTGCTGTGGGACGGCGCCGAACGCAGCGGACTTCGTGGGTCTGGGGTACCGCTACGTCGGAGTCGACCGCAACCAGTGCATGCTGGCGTATGCGCGGGATCGGTACCGGGACCTCGGCGACCGCGCTGAGTTTCGGCAGGGCGACGTCGAGGCGCTTGCCCTGCCGGAACCGGTGGACATCGCCACCATCCTCTCGGGGTCGTTCTTCCCGCACACCCTCGACGGGGCGGTCCGCATCCTCGAGTCCGTCGCCGGCTGTCTGCGGCCCGGAGGGCTGTTCATCCTGGAGGCCTGCATCCAGGCTCCCGAAGAGGACCCGACGATGCGGAGTGAGTACTCCCTCGAGTTCGGCCAGCGACACCTCAACGTGCTCGCGAGCCTGTCCTTCGTCGACGGCCCGCGCCAGCTGGTCGAGTACCGCATTCGTGTCGACTGCACCGAGGGCGACGCGCAACGGCGGTTCGAGTCGGTGGACCGCTTCCGACTGCTCGATCCGCAGGAGTTTCTCGGTGTCGTCGCGCAGGTCGCGGCGCTGGAGTTCGTGGGCTGGTGGGACGGCTGGGACCTCAGCAAGCCGCTGGATGGACGGGACCGACTTGGCCGGCGGCCCGTAGTGGCTCTGCGCAAGATCGCGCACGCGCGGCGTCGGACCGAACTGCCGAACCCGTAGGGCCGCGAACGTCACCGCGTTGCACGCCGCATTACGCGAACGTGTCGAGCGCGGCTTCGTCGAGGTCCTCGAGCCTGGCCTGGCGCTTCTTCAGGTTCCACAGCGCCTGAGCGCAGGCCGCGATCACGAGGCACTCGGTCACCAGATGCGCGATGAACATCGGCTGGATGGTGTCCACGAGGGCGAGGACGAACAGCACGAGCAACACTCCACCGAGCGCGAGTCGGCCGATCAGGATGCCGCGGACGTAGCGCAGCGACAGCACGCTCAGTGTGATGCCCGCGACGGCGCACACGAGGAACAGGCTGCCGAAGAGCGTCCCCGCGCCGCCGACGAGGATGCCGCCGACGCCGATGGCGCCGAGGATCAGTTTCGCAAGCACGTCGAGCCCGACGGCGACGCTGTGCAGGCCCGTCGTCGATGGCTTGGCATCGCGGCGGGACGCGCGACGCGTTACCGGCGCGCGCGGTTCCTTGCCAGCGCGTGCGCCGGATCGATCTGCACGGGATCCGTCTGCCCCGGGTTCTCGCCGCCGCCGCCGTGCGTTGCTCATCGCCAGACGGTACCAGGCCCAGTTCGGCGGTCTCAGCGCTCCACTTCGTATCAGGCTCCAATCTCTGTTGGGGCGGCCGAGGTGTTCCGAGAGGCGCTAGCCCGGACTATTCACGACGACTCACACACCTGAGCGGTCCAGACCGCCGATTTCGGCGTTGCGCCTCCTCCGAGACGGAACGGCGTCGCAGTTGTCGGCGCGCCTTGATCTCGACGATCTGTCCTCGCTCAGGACGGGCCACTCGGCGCGAGCCGTGGCCCCCGCATCCAGGCGGCTCATCACGCTGCTGCTCGCCGTTCCGGTCACGGGCGGTTCTTCGTTGGTCACGTGGACTGTCGCATCCGGCGGGTGGATCAACCTCTATCGCGACGGCTACGGCTCGCCGCCGCTCTCGCGGCGCGCCCGCGTGGAGATCGTCAGCATCCCATCGGACGAGGGTGGTCCGCCAGAGGTCCGGGTCGCGCGTCGCGCGTGGCCGTACGGGGCCGGTGCCATCACGCTCTCGATCGGGCGTGTGCCCGCCGGGACGTTCCGGGTGCGCGAACGCTCGCGCAAGGGTCGGCCGGGCCGCGACCTCGCCGACATCCACGTACGCGCGCCGGAGCTCACGCCGTTGCCGCCGCGGCCGCATCGTCCTCGGCAGAGGGTCGTCGTCCCCGGCCGCTTCCTCTGCGGTACGCACACCCGCGTCCGGGTGGGTTCGCGCCGAGTCCGCGTCATGGGCTGGAGTTCGCCGCCTGGGGTCGCCGTCAAACTGCCGCGACGAATCGCCGACGGCGACTACCCCGTCACCGTGGAGACGGCGGCCGGAAGCGTGACGTCCCCCGGCGTGCTGCGCGTGCGCTCCGAGCTCTACGCGTTGTCTACGAGAGATCTCCGGCCGTTCGGGGCGCTCGGCTTCGACTCGCGGTTCCCGGTGTCCAACCGGCCGGTTGATGTGCGTGCGACGGGCGCCGGTACCGTCGAGCTCTCAGTTGGCGAGCTCAATCCGGATGGCGGCTTCACGCGCCTGCGCTTCGAGGTCCTCGACGTGTTCGACGCGTCGCTGCGCGCGCCGACCGCCCTGCGGGCAGAGTGGGCCTCCGTGCGGCAACGCTCGTGGTTCGCGCTCGCCTCCGAACCACAGCGCTGGTTCGGGGAGGGCGAAGTCATCCTGACCGTTCAGGCGTACGACGCGCCGTCGGGGTTCCTCGTGGCGTCGTTCCTCGGCTCGCTGCGATCCGTCCACGCCGACGGGTTGCCCGGTTCAGGCGACGCGCTGTTCGTGCGCGGCGGCCGCGTGGAGGGGTACGTGCAGCGCGGCCTGCGCCCGCTGCGGCCGGGGGCGTCGACCGTCCCGCTCAACGACCGCGACATCGTGCTGTCCAGCGCATCCACCTTGCGCATCGGCGTCGACGGCCTCGAACCGACACAGGTCGCGTGGAAGGACGCGGTCGCTCTGACGCGCTTCATCGATCTGGAAGCCAACGATCCCGTGCTCGCCAGTGCGTCGTTCGCCGATGTGGACGCTGACGTTCCGCGCGACTCGGCGCTCCTCGTCGAGGTGCAGGCGGCTCCCGGCCGCCGTGCACGTGACTGGGACCTCGAGGAGGAGGCCGACACGACGGCGGCCTCGGAGTGGCTGCCATTCCTGCTGGATGATCGCCGGAGCCTGAGCGATGGGGCGTTCGCCGACCTCGGGCTGCTGCGGCAGAAGATCGGCGTCCAGCGGGCGTTCTCCCTCGACTCGCTGAACGACCGCGGGTTCCGGCTGGTGCGTTTCCGCGTCCGCATCCGGATGCTCGAGCCGCCGTATGTGGGTCCGGGCGGCGCGGGTCCGATCCCGCTCGTCCGCGCGGTGCGCCTGCGATTCCAGCATCGCTCCGCCGAGTGACCGCGGTGCGGAGTCCGCGGTACGGAGTCAGGAGAGACCTGGCAGGCCTCGACCACCTGGACGAGGTCACGCGCGCTGCGATCGACGGGACTCCCGCGCCCCATCTCATGCCGCCGTTCGCCCGGACGATGAGGGTCTAGCCCGGCCTATTCATGAGGCTCGCGCACTCCGTGACGAGCGGGGCCCGGGAGTCCAGGAGCCGCCTGGATGCGGGGGCCACGGCCCGCGCTGAGTGGCCCGTCCTGAGCGAGGACAGAGCGTCGAGATCAAGGCGCGTCGACGACTGCGACGTCATTCCGTCTCGGAGGAGGCGCAACGCCGAGATCGGCGGTCTGGACCGCTCAGGTGTGTGAGTCGTCATGAATAGTCCGGGCTAGGGCAGCCGCAGTTCGAGGTTCTTCGCGCCGCCCTTGACGTTGCCCAGCGGGACGACCTCGTGGATGCCATCGCTGCGCTCGATGATCGCTTCGAGCGTCCACGTGCCGCGAGCGACGCCGGTGAGCACGAAGCGGCCGTCCGCATCGAGGTCCGCGCGCCACAGGTCGTGGATCGGGTTCGCGCTGCGCCACGCGCGGATGCGGTAGCCGGTCGCGGGGGCATCGTCAGCGGTCAACAACCGGCCCGAGATCGTGCGCGCCAGCGACATCGAAATGCGCAGTCTCGTCTTCCCGACCTTCACGTCGTCGACCTGCACCGAACAGCGTCCGTCGGCGAACACCGCAACGCTCGCGGTCCGCGCGTCCGACGACAGGCCGGTGACCGAGAATCGTCCCTCTGCGTCCGTCGACGCGCGCAACACCGCGCCCTCGTTGGGGACGAGGAGCACGTCGGCGCCTTCGATCCCGTCGCCGCCCGTCGTCACGATGGACCCACCGATCTCTCCCGCGCGCAGCGCCTCCGGGTCGACGTCTCCCACCATGCGCGTCGCTGTGATCACGACGCCCGTCGTCCCCGCGAGCACCGTCTCGCCGCCTTCGATACGGATCGCGTTGGACCAGTCGCCGCGACGCAGATCGATCGCGTAGCGCGTGCCGCTGCGCACGTACGCGGCGAACGTGCCGTCGTCCTCGACGTCGATCCGCAGGTCCTGGCTACTCGCTCCGACCGGGAGGTCGTCCACCGGCCGCAGCTGCAGGTCCGGGGTGAACGGCGAACCGTTCTTCCAGCGTATGACGCCGGAGATGACCGCCGCGCCCTCGAGTTCCACCTCCACCTCGTCCTGATCGGGGGCGATCGTGACCTCGGCCGGCTGCAGCCGGCTCGACGGCGGCGGCACGACGCTCAGCTCATAGGACGCAGAGAGCAGGTCGTCGAATGTGAACGTCCCGCTGCTGGTCTGCAGTTCACGATCGCCGCCGCCGGCCGCGAGCGCGTCCTCCAGCGGCGTGCAATAGATGCGGACGCGACTCACCTCGGCGCCCTCCGGGAAGACGATCCGGCCGGTCAGCCGCCGCGGCTCGCGCGTGACGATCCGCACGTCGTTATCCTCGGGGACGAACGGACCGGCAAGGAAGCGCGCGGTGACAAGTGGGCCGCTCCCGTTCGCCTCGAGTTGCAGGTACACCGGCGCGCGCGGCAGGCGGGGGAAGTGGAAGCGTCCCTCGGCGTCGGTGAGCGGCACGTTGCCTCCCTCCCAGTCGTCGCCGAAGCCGGGGAACCGATCGCGGTCCTTGTCGAACGGGCGCACGAGCATCCCGCGTACGGGCCGCCCCGCGGCGTCCGTGACGGTGCCCGACAACTCGCGCGCGGCCACGAGCTCGATCTCCACCTCCTGCTGCTCCGGCGGCCACACGTCGTAGCTGTCCGAGTTCACGTATCCCGTGGCCCGCGCCTCCAGGAAGTGCAATCCGGTGGCGAGCCAGATCTCGAACGTGCCATCGGCTGCGGTCCGCGTGACCACCGAGTGGTCCGAGTAGACATCGGCGCCCGACACCGGCTCCCCGTCGCACACGACGGTCCCGCGAAGCCTCGGGAGCGGCGGCAGGACGAGGTCGACGGTGATCGGCTCGTCGGTGTTCTCCGGGCGGACCGTCACGTTCTGCGCCACCGCTCCGTGGCGCGCGTCGACAGCCGAGACGTGGAACGTGAACGAGACGACCGAGTCGCGGTCATCGAGGGCGCCCGGCAGGTTGGGATAGGCGTCGACGGTGCCCTTGAAGCGGCCGTCGGCGCTCACCGGCAGCAGCCTCCACGGCGCGAAGTCCTCGTCCACGTCGACGGGGTCATCCACGTCGCCCTCGCCGCTGCCGACGCGCAGTTCGCGCAGCGGGAGGCCGTCGGCCGTCGTTACGCGACCGATGACGGAGATGCGCCGCATCCCGCCTGCTGTGTCGATTTCGTCCATGCCCGCGACGCTCTCGCGCCACGGTTTGAAGTCGCCCGGTAGCGCGGCCGCGACGTCAAGCTGCGTGACGACAGACGCGGGGATCGCGACGGCGGCTGCTTCGCGTGATCCCTCCGAGTCGAAGCGCTCCTTCGAGAGAGCGTTGAACGCCGAGCTCTCGTCGTCGGACGAGACGATCGACGGGAGTGCGAGTGCGTACGCACGGCCCGGCACCGCGTCATCGATCCGGTAGTGCCCGCCGGCGTCGGAGCGCGTCGTGCGGTATCCTCCGCGCAACGGCGGATCGGGCAGCGTGTAGACGCACACCCACGCGGCGGCGGCGGGCTCGCCGTTCATGGTCACGGTGCCCTGGACCGCCGCGGCGCGCCGGTACGTCAGGTCGATGTCCAGGTGCTCGCCAGCGTGCAGCCACTCCTGGAACGCACCGCCGACCAGGCCGGCCACGAGCCGCTGTGCGCCGCGCTCCACGGGGTTACTCCAGCCGGGAGGAGCCGAGAAGTCGACGTGCACGAGCTCGCCGGCCGGCAGGCCGTCGACGCGGTACTCTCCGTTCGCGCCGGTCACCGTGGTTGCCGCAACGATGCCGACTCGGTAGGCGACGACGACGCCCGCGATCGGAGCGTCTGTCTCGTGGGCTCTCATGCGGCCGCCGATCGACGCCGTCGCGCAGAGGACCAGCCGCACGTGCTCGATCGCGGGGACATCCACCGACGTCACCTCGCCGGGCAGCGCGTTGTCGCGGCCGGCGCAGAGGTCGATCGTGCCGGGCGGCAGGCCCGTCAGCTCGAAGGAACCGGCGTTGTCGGCGTGCGTGGACACCCACAGCGCGGCGCTGTCGGCGCGCTCACCGTGGTAGCCCCGGACGCGGGGCCGCCGTCGGGCCAGGACGAGGGCGCCGGGGACCGGATCGCCGGCGGGATCGAGGACTGTGCCGCGAAGCGTCTGTGCGGGAGGGAGCACGATCCGCAGCCGGCCGTCGCCGTCGAGGAGCAGCCACTCGACGAACGGCGCGTCGGCGCGGGCGTGGCCGGGGGCGCGGGCGACGACCGTGTGGGCGTTGCCGATGCAGAGCGCGAGCTCGCCTTCGCCGCGCTCGTCGACCGTCACGGTCGCGACAGGAGCAGGCAACGGGTTCACGCGACGACGCTCGGAATCCCCCGTCTCGCCGCGCGCCTCGCGGAACACGTCCACGACCGTTCCGGGTACCGGCTTGCCGCGTTCGTCGGTCACCGTGACCGGCACGATGCGTGGCGGCGCGAGCACAAGCGTGCCGACATCGCGGTGCTCACCCGGCTGCAACGTGAGGGACGGGACGAGCACCGTGAGGCAGTCGTCGGCCGTGACCCTTACGTCGTGCGCCGCGCCCGGCGTGACGGCACGGAACACGAACCGGCCGATGCCGTCACTCGTGGCGCGCGCGACGACGCGTCCGTCGCGCAGCAGTTCGACGACCCGGCCCGCGTCGGGCAGCTCCTGCGCACCGCCCACGACCGTGCCGCGGAGCGTCGCGGGGAGTGCCGCGGCGGGGCGCTCGACACTCGTGTCCGCGCGCGTCCTCTGCGGGCGCGGCATCTCCACCGCATCGGGCACGGTCGGCAGGGTCGGCAGGGCATCATCGTGGCTCCACCATGCGAGTGCCGCCGACAGTGCGGCGACGCCCAGCGCGGCCACGATGATCGATCGCTTCATGCTCGTGCCGACTCCCTCCCCGTGCGCCCGATTCTAACGCCGGCCCGCGGTGCGGACGTCAGAGCGTGTTCCACGCCCCGGGAGTGCGGGTCAGTGAACCCAACCGTCGCCGCTGCCACCGAGAGACTCCGAGCGGCGGGGTTGTGTGGGCCGGCGAGATCATCCGGGTGCTCGGACGAGGCCATCGCGCTCATGGAGCGCAACGTCGAGCGCGACCTTCCAGCCGCCTTCGCAGCCTTCCTCCGCGCTCTCGGCGCTGACGCTGGACGATCTGGCAGGTTCCTGTGCGGCACCGACCTCGCGCGGCCGGAATGCAGAAGACCGCTGACTTCGGACGGGCGCGACGTGGCGCTGGAGTCCGGCGTCTCCATCCCCGACACCGCGTTCGTCTTCGCGATGCACCAGGGATGCGCGTTCGTGTTCTTCCGCCTCGGAGAGGGCGACGATCCACCGGTCTACCTCTTCGAGGAGGTCGAGCAGATCAAGGCTCTGGAGATGTCCTTCTCCGCGTGGTTCTCGCGCGCAGCCGACGATGAGATCCGCCTGACTCGCGAGCAGGGCGGCTAACCCGCAGCGACGACGGCGCCCGGGCGAGAGTCTGCAGCGACTGTACGTCGCCCGGTGCGTGACCTTGGTTACGCGGTCGGACCGACACCTGTGCCGAGAAGCCGAAACTCGCGCAGAACTCCCGATCGACGCCGGAACCTGGGGAGCGCGCGGGGGTTGTTCCCGCGGATGGACGTCGTGCGATCCGAACTGACCCCCGTGACCGTCCGGTGCGTCCGGTGAAGCCGGGCGTGCTTGCCGTCGTGACCGTGGTCGCACTGCTGTCCGCGCGCGACGCCCGCTCGGGCGAGCACGAGGCCGGACGCATCTTCGACGGTCCGAAGACGGCCGCGGAGACGACGCCCCTCGACGAGCTGGTGCTCGCCGCGCAGCGCCGGGAGCGCGTGCAGATGGCGCGGCCGTGCGCGGACGCCGTGTTCGTGCGACGTGCGTACCTGGACGTGATCGGCACGCTGCCCGAGCCGCGCGAGGTCCGGGCGTTCCTGGCGGATCGGGGCAAGGACCGCCGCACGCGGCTCATCGACGACCTGCTGAGGCGCGAGGAGTACGGCGACTATTGGTCGCTCCGCTGGTGCGACGCTCTGCGCGTCAAGTCGGAGTTCCCGATCAACCTGTGGCCGAACGCCGTGCAGGCCTATCACCACTGGATCCGCGACGCAGTCCGGCGCAATCTCCCCTACGACCTCTTCGCGCGCGAGCTGCTCACGTCGAGCGGCAGCAACTTTCGGACACCGGCGGTGAACTTCTATCGCGCCGTGCAGGGACGTGAGCCCGACGCGCTCGCCGGCGCCGTGGCGCTGACGTTCATGGGATCGCGGATCGAGACGTGGCCGGCGGCGCGTCGCCAGGGGCTCGTGGCGCTCCTGTCCCGCATCCGGACCAAGCGCACCCGGGAGTGGAAAGAGGAGATCGTCTTCCACGACCCGGCGCCGCTCGGGCCGCTGAGCACTGTGCTTCCCGACGGCGCAGAGCTGGTCGTGCCGGCCGACGTCGATCCACGGCGCGCGCTCGCCGACTGGCTCATCACCGAGGACAACCCCTGGTTCGCGCGGTGCGCGGTCAACCGTCTCTGGGCGTGGGTGTTCGGTCGCGGACTGGTTCACGAGCCCGACGACTTCCGCCCCGGCAACCCGGCCGTCATGCCGGCGGTGCTGGACTTCCTGGCGGAGCAGCTCGTCGACTCCGGCTGGGACCTGCAGCACGTGCTGCGACTGATCCTCTGCTCGCGAACCTATCAGCAGTCCCCGGTGCCGAGCGGCGATCCGAAGAAGGCCGCACGCCTGTTCGCGTGCTACCCGGTGCGACGCTTGGACGCCGAGGTGCTGATCGACGCCCTCGACTGGATCGGAGGAACGGGCGAGACGTACCTCAGCCGCATCCCCGAGCCGTGGACGTGGGTCCCGGAGGAGGACCGCACGATTGCGCTCGCCGATGGGAGCATCACGAGCCCGTTCCTCGAGTTGTTCGGACGTCCGTCGCGGGACACGGGCCTGTTCGTGGAGCGCAGCAACCGGCCGACCGACGACCAGCGGCTCTACCTCCTGAACTCGACCGCGATGCGGCGCCGGCTCGAGGGCAGCCCACGGCTGCGCGCGCTGGTCAAGAAGGCCGGGCGCGACCTGAACGGCCTGATCGCGGAGACGTACATCACGCTGCTCTCGCGCTCTCCGACAGATGACGAGATCGGCACCGTGCGCGCCTACTTCGTGAGTGGCGAGCGGCGCCCGCGCGAGGCCGCAGCGGATCTGGTCTGGGCGCTGATCAACACGAAGGAGTTCCTGTATCGGCACTGACCGACGGAGCCAACCCATGTCCGTACGCCACCGATCGAGATTGATCCGACGGCGCGCCGCGCTGCGGGGACTCGTGCTCGGAGCGGCGACTCTGCCGCTGATCGAGGTGTTCGGGGCGGGGACGGTGTTCGGCGAGGAGCCGACGCGCGACAGCGCGACCCGCGCCGCGTCTGCGCGCTCCGTCATCGAGATCTGGCTGTGGGGCGGTCCGGCGCACCTCGACACGTTCGATCCCAAGCCGGGGGCCGGGCCCGACTACTGCGGTCCGCTGAACCAGGCGATCGACACGAGCGTCCCGGGCATCCGGGTCGGGAGCTCGCTGCCGCTGCTCGCAGCGCAGGCGGACCGCTACGCGCTGATCCGCAGCATGACCCACGGGCAGTTCGGTCACGAGACGGCCTCGTACATCACCCAGACCGGCCGCGACCCCGGCGGGCGCCTCGTCTACCCGTCGATCGGCGCGGTGGTGTCGCGCTTCCGCGGCTACGACGAGGGCTATGAGGGGGAGGTGCCGCCGTACGTCGTGATGACGACGCTGCAGGGCCGCTTCTCCGAGACCGGGTTCCTGGGGCCGCGCTACCGCCCCTTCGTGACGGGCGGCGACCCGAACCGCGCCCGCTTCGCCGTCGAGGGGATCGTCGCGGACGGCATCACCGACGAGCGGCAACGCAATCGCCGCGAGCTGCTCCACGAGCTCGACTCCCTCGGCCAGGCGCTGCCGGACAGCGCGGCGTTCGAGCGGCTGGACCGCTGCGAGGACAAGGCGTACGAGATGATCCTCGGCGACGCCGGGCGGATCTTCGACCTGCGCGAAGAGTCCGACGCGGAGCGCGACCGCTACGGGCGCAACACGCTCGGCCAGTCCTGCCTCATGGCGCGGCGCCTGGTGGAGCAGGGCGTGCCGTATGTGAAGATCAACTCCCGCGGCTGGGACACCCACAAGCAGCACTTCCAGAGCATGCGGCGCAAGCTCCCGGAGCTCGACCGCGGCGTCGCGACGCTGCTCGCTGACCTCGACGACCGCGGCCTGCTGGACAGCACGATCGTCTGGTGCTGCGGGGAGTTCGGGCGCTCGCCCAAGGTGCAGTGGGAGGCGCCCTGGAACGGGGGCCGCGGGCACTATGGCCGCTGCTTCTCCGCGCTCGTGGCCGGCGGCGGCTTCCGCGGCGGTCAGGTGCTCGGCGCGACGGACGAGAAGGGCGAGCAGGTGGCGGAGCGCCCGGTCCACCCGCGCGAGCTGCACGGGGCGATCTTCTCGCAGATGGGCATCGATCCCGACGGCGCGCTGCCGAACCCGCGCGCACTCGACGTGCGCGTGGCCGAACCGACCGCGAGCGGCGCGCGGCGGCTCCCGGAGCTCCTCTGATGCGCACGCGCGCGTTCGTCGCCACGCTGGTGCTCACCGCGCTCGCCATGATGACGTGTGCCGATGCTGCGGCGGACGGGCCGCTGGATCGCACGCGACCGACCGTCGGCTATGCATATCCGGCCGGCGGCCGCGCGGGAACCGTGGTCCCGGTCGTGGTCGGCGGCCAGAACCTCCGCCGCGTCGTCGCGGTCCACGTCTCCGGCGAGGGCGTCCGTGCCGAGGTGGTGCGCACGATTCGGGCACTCAACTTCCAGCAGCAGCGGGAGCTGGCACGGCGCATCGCCGCGGAGCGGAAGACACGGAAGGCCCGTCAGGACAAGGCCGCGGACGGCGCGCGACGCCCTGATCGCGGGAAGAAGAAGAAGCCGCAACCCGCGCCGAAGAAGGACACGCAGCGTGTCGAGCTGCCGGATCACCCTCTGCTCAACGACCTCGCCGCCCTCGACGAACGGCAACTCGACGCGGTGTGGACGCGCTTCATCGGCCCCGGTCGCAAGAAACAGCCGAACGCCCAGCTCGCCGAGATGGTGGAGCTCTCCGTCGAGATCGCTCCGGGGACGCCGCCGGGCTGGCGCGAGATCCGGCTCCAGACGCGGCAGGGTCTGACAAACCCGGTGCGCTTCCGCGTCGGCGACGTCCCGGAGGTACGTGAGGACGAGTCGATCGGGCGCCCCGTCCACGATCTCACGGCTCGCGCGCTCCCGCTGCTCGTAAACGGTCAGATCCTGGCGGGCGATGTGGATCGATTCCGCATCCGGGCGACGGGTGGCCAGCGGCTGGTGATCGACGGGGAGGCGCGCGATCTGGTGCCCTACCTTGCCGACGCCGTGCCCGGCTGGTTCCAGGCGGTCGTGTGCGTGCGCGACGCGGCCGGTCGCGAGGTGGCGTTCTCCGACGACTGCGGCTTCGATCCCGATCCGCGGCTCGTGCTCGACGTGCCCGCCGACGGCGTGTATGTCGTCGAGATTCGCGACTCGATCCACCGGGGGCGCGAGGACTTCGTGTACCGCCTCTCCGTCCGCGACGACGTGGCCCGCGCGTGGACGCCGTCCCGCCACGACGGTCCACCGGGTCTCGTGGCTCCGGAGCGCGTCGGCGGAGCCACCGAGAACGAGGTCGAGCCGAACGACGACGTGGCCACCGCCCACGGAGGCCTGCTGCCCTTTGCGGTCGCCGGACAGATCGCCTGGCCGGGCGACGTCGACGTGTACGTGTTCGAGGGTGCCGCGGGCGACGAGATCGTGATCGAGGTCGAGGCGCGGCGGCGGCTGTCACCGCTCGACGCGGTGGTGCGGCTCGTGGATCCGGCGGGCACCGTCACTGCCTGGAGCGACGACCGCGACGACGCAGGGCCGGGTCTGCTGACGCACCACGCCGATCCGTATCTGCGCGTGCGGCTGCCCGACGACGGCGCGTACGCCGTCCAGGTCACGGACGTGCGCGGCCACGGAGGCGCGCGTCACGACTACCGACTGAGAGTCGGCGCGCCGCGTCCCGACTTCGATCTCGTGGTCACGCCGTCGGGGGTGAGCGTGCCCGCCGGACGCACCGTCCCGATCCACGTGCACGCGATCCGTCGCGACGGCTTCGCCGGTCCGATCGACCTGGCCCTCCGCGACGCGCCCGATGGCTTCGTGCTGAGCGGAGCCCGCATCCCTGCGACCGCCGACTCCGTGCGTCTCACGCTGACGGCGCCGCGCGGTCGGCAGGAGACTCTGCTCGCGCTGCGCCTCGAGGGCCGCGCGCGGCTCGGGGGCGACGAGGCGGTCCGCGAGGCGGTGCCCGCTGACGACCGGATGCAGGCGTTCATCTACCGCCACCTGGTGCCCGCCCAGGAGTGGCTGGTCGCCGTGCCACGGAGCGGGTCCCGCGCGGCGCCTCCGGTATCGATCGCGAGCGATCTGCCGGTGCTCGTCCCGTCCACCCGCCGCGCGCGCGTCGACCTGGGCGTTCCGGGGCTCACCGCCGAGAGCGTGCTCGACCTGCGCCTCGATGCGCCACCGGACGGCCTGGCGCTGGATGGCTGGGAGGTCGCGACGAACCGCCTCTCCGTGTTCCTGCGCTGCGTCCCCCCACGCGTCGTTCGCCGCACCGAAGACAACCTGATCGTCGAGGTGTGGACCACCCTCCGCGGTCGCCGCGCCTTCGTCGGCCACCTCCCCGCCATCCCCGTCCGCATCGCCGACCGCTGAGGCGCCGCGAGGACGCGACCATCACCGGGCAGAGAACGCCCAACGGCGCCCAATCGGAGGGAGCGGCAGTCGCAGTACAGCCAGCGTGAATGACAGTGGCGTAGGCCGGCCAACGGGCTGACCTTTGGATCGCGCGATCCGCCGGGCGGCAGCGCTCCGCGGCGCAGAGGAAGAGGCCGCGAGATCCGGTGCGCGTCGTCGCGCGGTGTCACACGCGCGCCGTCTGGTCGCCTACCCCGCGGGCTAGTTCGCGCGGCGCATCGGGACGTTGATCGTCATCTTCGCGACGTCGCCGACGTCGATGCCGTTCACGTGGCCGTCCTCGAACCCCGCCGCGCGGACCGTCACGTCGTACCGCCGGCCGCACTCGGCGGAGAGCGTCGTGCTCGTCAGCGCGCCGGACGAGGAGGCTCCCTGTCCCAGACGCTCGGGCTCCGGCGTCCCCTCGAGACGAAGGCCGTACGTGGCGCGCCGCAGGTCCACGAGAGCGTTCGTCGCGGGGTCCACGAAGCGCAGCGTCAGGGTCGCGGACGCCCGCGCGACGATGCGCACGTCCGTGCGTCCGGTCTCCACGTCCGTCGCGCTCCCGCGGAAGTACCGCCACGCGCCCGGCGGGCCGCCGCGCTGCGACCCATCCACGGAGATGGTGACGACGTCCCCTCCGAGGCCGTCGAATGCGAACCGCCCTGCGCTGTCCGAACGGCACGTCGGCGCGGACGCGGTGCGGGTCGTGACCACAGCAAGTTCGAGAGGGATGTCCCCAAGAGGCCGCCCGTCCACGTCGACGACGACGCCGGAGACTTGTCCGCCGCGGTGGAAGACGATCTCGCCGACGTCGTGGATGTCCTCGTCTGCCGCGGCGATCGGGATCAACCGACGCGCGAACCCGGGCGCCTCGACCACGAGTTCGAGCGCGCGACGCGGGGCGCGTGACGGGGTCCGGAACCGGCCGTCTTCGTCGACCGTCGTGGGCCACGTCGACTCCGATCCGTACCAGAGCTGCACGGCGGTCCCGGGGATCGGTCGAGCGTCAGCGTCGATCACGCGTCCGGAGATGGCGCGCGCCGGCTCCATCACGACCTCGATGCCCTGTGACGGGTCGTACTCGTCGGGCTTGACGGCGCGCCAGCCCTCGACGAACCCGTCCGCGGACGTCTCGACGCCGAACCCCATCGTCGCGCGTTCCGTGTCCACGAGCTTCTCGAAGAAGCCGGCTGCATCGGCGCCGGTCCTCGTCGTGAACCAGCGCACGTCGGGCTCGGCTCCGGACCAGGCCCGGATCTCGACCTTGGCGCCCGCCACGCCGCGACCGACATCGTCGACGACGCGCCCGTGGATCCGGATGCTGTCCAGTGCGGCGACCGGTTCGGATTGCTCGTCGCTGGCTGTCGTGGGCGCGGTCGTCGTCGGCGCGTCCACGACCGCCGATGCCAGCGCCTCGGAGCGACCGGGCATCGCGCGCTCCCGTGCGCGCCGCTGCGTCGGTGCATCGTCCGACGGTTGCTCCGCCGCGGGCCGCGCCGGCGGGTCGCCGCATGAGCGAGCTGCGATCAGGAGCACGATGCCGAGCACGGCAGCCGCAGCCACGGCCTCTCGACGCGGGAACCGACGCATGCGAGCAGCGTACCCGCCCGGCCGTGGTGCTCGTCGATCCGGTCACGGAATCGCCGCGGCCGGAGAGCGCGTGGAGCGCGGAACAGTGGAGCGCGGAACAGTGGAACCGACGACAACGAGCTCGGTACTCGGGCACGCGGCTCAGGCGCATGCGAGTACGGAGTCACGAGAGATTCGGCGGTCTTCGAATCGGACGCCGACAGCGCAGTCAGACACCCACGACGCCTCGTGCCGGCGACGCTTCACGCGGATTGGGGACGCCACTTCCTGCATCGGAGATGGGTGAGATCTCCGCGAAGACTGCAGACGCTGTCCTGGCTCCGTATCGGAGACACTTACACGAGGACGTGGGTCCCATCAGCGCGGACGTGCTTCGATCGGCCAGTCTCCCCTTCCAGCGGAGCCTGGTGAGAGGCAGAGTGGGGAGCAGTCGTTGCTTCGAGGACGAACTCTCCAATGCTCCTGACGATCACCACCACCAACCAGCCGGCCACCGATCTCGGGTACCTCCTCCACAAGAACCCATCGCGGCCGCAGACGAAGGCCCTCGCTTCCGGCACCGCGCTCGTGTTCTACCCCGAGGTGTCGGAGGAACGCTGCACGGCAGCTCTCCTGCTCGAGGTCGACCCGATCGGACTCGTGCGTGGCCGGGGAGCCACGCTGAGCCAGTACGTGAACGACCGACCCTACGCAGCGTCGTCGCTGCTCTCGGTGGCTCTCGCTCAGTTGTTCGGCACGGCGATGAATGGGCGTTCGAAGGAGCGCCCGGAGCTGGCACAGACGGCGATCCCCATCGAGGCTCGACTTTCCGCTCTGCCCTGTACCGGCGGCGAGGCGTTCCTGCGTCGCCTGTTCGAGCCGCTCGGGTACGAGGTCGAGGCAGTTCGGCACGGGCTGGATGCGGCGTTCCCCGAGTGGGGCGAGAGTCGCTACTACACGGTCACCATCCGGGGAGTGCAGCGTCTCTGCGACCTGCTCACGCATCTCTACGTGCTGGTGCCGGTTCTCGACGATGGCAAGCACTACTGGGTTGGCGACGACGAGGTCGAGAAGCTGCTCGCCAAGGGCAAGGGCTGGCTCGAGGAACACCCGGAGCGTGAGGCGATCGCCAATCGCTACCTCAAGCGGCAGCGTGGCCTCACCCGTCTGGCGCTGTCTCGGCTCGTCGACGACGAAGCCGAGTCGCCTGACGAGAAGGCTGCTCAGCAAGGGGTCGCGGAGCGAGATCTCGAACGACCTCTCCGGCTGAACGACCTGCGCATCTCGCGCGTGACCGAGGAGCTCCTGGGTTCGGGTGCTCGGAGCGTGGTGGATCTGGGCTGCGGTGAGGGCCGCCTGCTCCGCGAACTGATCCGGAACGGCCAGTTCGAGCGAGTCGTCGGAGTCGACGTCTCGCCCCGCGCGCTCGACATCGTCGCCCGACGGTTGCACGTGGACGAGATGACCGACCGGCAGCGGGAGCGGGTGACGCTCTTGCAGGCGTCGCTGACGTATCGCGATCCTCGCCTGGAGGGCTTCGACGCAGCTGCGCTGGTCGAGGTCATCGAGCACGTCGATCTCGACCGGCTGGATGCGCTGGAGAGGGCGGTCTTCGAGTTCGCGCGGCCGGGCACCGTGGTCGTCACGACCCCGAACGCTGAGTACAACGTCCACTTCGAGGCCCTCGCTGGTGGCGAGATGCGGCATGCGGATCACCGCTTTGAGTGGACCCGCGAGCAGTTCCGTCAGTGGTGCGATGGCGTCACATCGCGGTTCGGCTACGACGTGCGCCTGGATGACATCGGCGAGGCGCATCGCGACACGGGTGCGCCGACGCAGATGGGGGTGTTCCGTCGTGGCGGATGACACCCGACTCCTGAACGTCCCCCAGCTCTCCCTCGTGCTCCTCGTCGGAGCATCCGGATCGGGGAAGTCCTCGTTCGCGTCCCGGCACTTCAAGGCGACGGAGGTGATCTCCTCGGACGACTGCCGAGGCCTCGTCTCCGACGACGAGAACTCCCTCGAGGCAACGGCACCGGCGTTCGAGGTGCTGCAGTTCATCGCGAGCAAGCGCCTCGAAGCCGGGCGCCTGACGGTGATCGACGCAACCAACGTGCAGCAGTCGGCACGCAAGCCGCTCGTTGCCCTCGCCAGGACGTACCACTGCCTCCCGGTGGCGATCGTGCTGAACCTCCCGGAGAGCGTGTGTCAGGAGCGCAACAACGAGAGGCCGGATCGCGACTTCGGTCCCCACGTTGTGCGACGCCAGTCGCAGCAGCTGCGGAAGTCGCTGCGCGGGCTCAAGCGAGAGGGGTTCCGGCAGATCCACGTGCTCGACAGCGTCGCGGACGTGGAGAAGGTCCAGATCGAGCGGACTCCCCTATGGAGTGATCGGCGCGACGAGCATGGGCCGTTCGACATTGTGGGAGACATCCACGGCTGCTACGACGAGCTCCGCCAACTTCTCGACACTCTTGGGTACGACGTGCAGCCGTCCAGCGAGGGCGACGCGCCAGCGAACTCCGTCACGCACCCGGACGGTCGCCGAGCCGTCTTCGTCGGAGACCTGGTGGATCGCGGCCCCGCCAGCAACGAGGTGTTGCGCCTCGTCATGGACATGGTGGCGAGCGAAGTGGCGATCTGCGTCCCCGGCAACCACGAGGCGAAGCTGCTCAGGCACCTCTGGGGCAAGAAGGTCAAGCTGACCCACGGCCTGGCGGAGACGGTCGCACAGCTCGAGGGCGAGAGTCCGGAGTTCCGCAAGCGCTTGCAGGACTTCCTGTACCGCATCGTCAGCCACGCTGTCCTCGATGACGGGAAGCTCGTGGTCGCCCACGCTGGACTCGTCGAGTCCATGCACGGTCGCGGTTCCGGGCGGGTCCGATCGTTCTGCCTGTACGGCGACACGACCGGGGAGACGGACGAATTCGGCTTGCCGATTCGCTACCCGTGGGCGGAGGAGTACAGAGGCAAGGCGATGGTCGTCTACGGACACACGCCGGTGCCCGAGGCCCAGTGGCTGAACAACACGATCTGTATCGACACCGGCTGCGTCTTCGGCGGGAAGCTGACCGCCTTGCGCTACCCGGAACGGGAGCTCGTGTCCGTGCCGGCCGCGAAAGAGTACTACGAGCCCGTCAGGCCGTTGGCTGTCGAGGCCCGCGGAGGAACGCTCGGGTCGCAGCACCAGTACGACGACCTGCTCGACATCCGGGATGTCACCGGGAAGCGTCGGATCGAGACCTGGGGCAACCGCACGGTCACGATCGAGGCGGAGCAGAACGCCGCCGCCCTGGAGGTGGCGAGCCGATTCGCGGTGCACCCGAAGTGGCTCGTGTACCTGCCGCCGACCATGTCTCCGTGCAGCACATCGAAGCAGCCGGGCTACCTCGAGCATCCCCAGGAGGCGTTGTCCTACTACCGCAGCCGTCGCGTGGATCGCGTCGTCTGCGAAGAGAAGCACATGGGCTCCCGGGCCGTCGTCGTGATCTGCCGCGACGAGGATGCGGTTCGTGAGCGGTTCGGCCTGGCCGGACACGGCATCGGCAAGATCATGACCAGAACCGGTCGGGCGTTCTTCCGGGATGCCGACATGGAGACGGCGCTGCTGCAGCGTCTGCACGCGGCGTTTGAGGGCGCCGGGTGGTGGGACCGATTCGAGACGTCGTGGGCGGTCCTGGACTGCGAGCTCATGCCGTGGTCAGCGAAGGCACAGGACCTCCTGCGGGGTCAGTACGCAGCCGTGGGCGCAGCTGCACGAGCTGACCTGACGCTGACCGTTGCCGAGTTGGAGCGTGCGAACGGCAACGGGGTCGATCTCTCGGAGTGGCTCGAGCGCACACGGCAGAGGGCCGAGTGCGCCGAGCTCTACGGGGCGGCGTATCGGGGTTACTGCTGGCCGGTGAACGGCGTGGCCGACCTCAAGCTGGCGCCGTTCCACCTGCTCGCCACCGAGGGGGCAGTTCACACCGATCGCGATCACATGTGGCACATGGCCACGCTGGCAGAGCTCTGCGCTGCCGCACCCGACGTCCTTCATGCGACCGCTCACCGGGTCGTGGATCTCCGCGACGACGACAGCGTTGCCGACGCCGTGAACTGGTGGACCGAGCTCACGGACAGCGGTGGTGAAGGCATGGTCGTGAAGCCGCTCGACTTCATCGTCGAGGGCAGGGGGAAGCCCGTGCAGCCGGCCGTGAAGTGCCGTGGCCGTGAGTACCTGCGCATCATCTACGGGCCGGACTACACGCTGCCCGAGCACCTGTCGCGTCTGCGTGAGCGTGGCCTTTCACGCAAGCGCTCCCTGGCGATGCGGGAGTTCCGGCTCGGCATCGAGGCTCTGCGTCGCTTCGTGGCCCATGAGCCTCTCCGCCGGGTGCACGAGTGTGCGTTCGGCGTGTTGGCTCTCGAGAGCGAGCCGGTGGACCCACGCCTGTAGACCCCCCGGGGGCGTGAAGCAGCGATGACGCAGGGACTCCTGCGCGAGGACGAGCGTCCGGTCCGCGAGGGTCGCTAGGCTGAGGTCCTGCTGGCTATGGCGACAGACTGGACTCCCTCGACGCCTGCGCTGACCGCTGAGACTGAACTGCGATGACCCCAGCCACGTCGAGGTCGACTTCCACGTGGACGATGGATCGGAGCACGGTTGCTACATGAAGAAGATCGCCGGAGTGGACCAACTCGAACTCGACTACTGATCGCGTGGAACGCGGGCCTGCCCCGTGCTACGGGAGTCCCAGAACGGAAGACACCGCGTCGTGCAGATCCGCGTGCACTTGGGCGACCCGCTCGCGATCGCCCGTGTTGCTCACGAGCCGCTCGTGGAACTTGCAGAAGTAGCGGGACTCCGTCCACGGCCGCACCAGAAGTCGGGGTGGCACTGGTTCCGTGTGGCGACGTCAGTCGGCGCTCTGCTCGCGCCACCACTTCTGCCACTCCTTGGCGTCCTCGCCGAATGGCTGGCTCGTGATCTCGTACAGCGCGATCGCGCAGTAGCGACGGGTCTTCTTCTTCTTCAGGGCCTCGATCAATGCCGGAACGGCGGGCTGGCCGATCGCCGTTGCGGCGGACATGAGCGCGCGACGCATCTCGTCGTCCACCTTCTCGGTCAGGCGTTCCGCGATCGGCGGGCCAGCGCGACCGTCCTTCGCCGCCTTCATCGCCGCGAGGATCTCGAGTTGGATGGCGCGGTCCTTCGACTCGATGCCGGAGACGAGTCCCGGCACGCCGGCGCCGGCCATGCCGCGGAGCACGTCCAGCGCCGCCTTGGGGGCGGGCTTGGACTTCGCCTTGGCGACGAACGTCCCGAGCGACGCGGCGGCGTAGCGCGCCTCCACGGGTCCCTTGCGCGAGAGCGCGGAGAGCGAGCGAACGGCGCCCAACGCGAGGGCGTCGTTGCGCTCCTTGGAGAAGCGCGCAAGCGTCTCGCACGTGCGACTGCCGCCGAGGCGCACGAGAGCCAGGAACATGGCGTCGCGGACGCCGTCGTCGCGCTCGCGGCGCAAGGCGGACTGGATCGGGAGCCCAGCCGGCGTCCAGCCGAGCGACGCCAACTGATCGGCCGCGTCGCGGCGTTCGCTGGCGACGTCGGAGCTCAGCCCGGGCGAGATCTGCGCGGCGATCGACGACTCGCGTCCCCCCTGGTCGTTGCGCGCGACGGCGTCAGGGTCCTCGTTGCGCGCCTTGCGATAGAAGTCCTTGAGTCGAGCGGAGAGCTCCGAGACGCGGCTGAGTGCCTCGACGTAGTCGGGAGACGACGTGTCGGTGGTCTCCATGAGCACGTCGAGCCAACGCTCGACGGCGCCCCCGATATCGTGCGGCTTCGCGCGTTCGTGGGCGCGGGCGATGTCGGCCGGGGACCCGCTTGGCGCCGCTGTCCCGGACGTCGCAGCCCGGGGCGTCGGGGACGGGGCCGGTGCGGACGGTTCGTCGTCCGTGCTCGGCGGCGGGTCCGGCGTCGGATCCGAACCGGGGTCGGGCGTCGGGGGGGACGGGGGCTTCGGCTTGTCGCCGCGCCGGGAGGACCCGCCGATGCCACTGCTCTCGTCGTCCTTCTCGGTGTCCGTTTCTGGGTCCGGCTTCGGGCCCGGCCGCGGATCGGGGTCGGGATCAGCCCGCGGGGGGCCGCTGCTGGGCGCGCCGCCGCGCGCGGCGGCCTTCATCTCGCCGATCAGGGTCATCGGCGCGTCCTTCTTCAACCAGAACGTCATCATGTTCAGGTTGACCATGCGCTGGTCGAGCGCCTCGATCTGATCCGGGTTGGCATCGCAGTGCGCGTCGAGCACCGCGTAGACCTTCTTCAGCAGCCCGTACGACTCGACGATGGCCGCGTTGCGCTGCTTGCGAGAGAGCGACGTATCACCCGCGCGGTTGAACGCGTCGGTACCGGCTTGCTCCATCTGCGCCAGCTTGTCCCAGTCGATCGCAGCGAGCGATCGACCGAACGCGGCCTCTGGCGGGAGCAGCGGCACAGAGACGAGCGTCCCGGCGAGAAGTGCCAGAGCGAACGCGGCGCGACGCATCACTCGGCGTCCTCGACGACCGGGATCCGGCTCAGCGCCTCCCTCGCAGCGCGCCGCACGTCACCGCTCTTGTCCTTTTCGGCGACGCGCTCGATCGCGGTACGCGCGCTCGACGCACGCAGATCGCCGAGCGAACGGCACGCCGCGAGTCGCACGAGCGAGTTCCCGTCTCGGGTCGCCATCTTGATCAGCGGCTCGATCATGCGTTCGTCACTCAGGTCCGCCATCGCTTCGGCGACCGCCTCACGGACTTGGGACTCCTTGCGCTTCACGAGCTTCAGCAGAAGGTCACCGAGCCCCTTCGCGTCGCGATCCAGGCGCACGACCGCCTTCACCGCAGCACGAACGATGACGACCTTCTTGCTCTTCGTTGCCTCGATCAGAGACGGGATGGCGCGCCGATCTCCGATGGCGACGAGCGCCTCACACGACGCTTCGGCGACCAGGATGTTCTTCTCGCGGACGCACTTCTTGCCGCACAGGAAGTCGACCGCCTCGGTGTTGCCGCTCCAGCCGAGCGCTCTGATCGCGTAGGTCGTCCACTCGACGTTCTTCGACTTCTTGATGTACGTGATCAGGATGTCGCGCGCGCTGGCCGTGCGTAGCCTGCCCAGTCCCTCGAGCGCTTTCTTCACGTCCAGCTTGTTGCTGGCGCCGAGCTCCTTCTTCAGCTCGGTCGCTTCCTCAATCTGCGCTGGTGTCTCGGTCGCTGGCTCGTCACCGAACCCAAACGCGGTCGTCGCGCTCGCCAAGAGCAATACAAAGACAGTCGTGGCTGTCGCTCGTCCCATCGTGATCCTCCGCTCGGGCGCATCCCCGCCTGCCTGACTCAGAGACCGCGTCTCTGGCCGTGCGGTTCGACGAGCCACTTCCCGTGCTCACGCTACGGGGTCAGGCCAGGTTGCGCAGTCATCGAGTCGAAACCCGAGTACACCAATCCCGCAGTCCGACGTCTTCGATCCCCCGTGAGGTCAACGTTTCACGAGAACTGAGGACTCAACTTCCTGCATCGATCACGGGGGAGATTCTCACGAACACTGCGGATGTTGTCCTGACTCCGTACCGTTGCCGGACACGCCGTAGGGGAGTTGACGACATGGGTGCACCGATCGGCCCGCTGCATGTGCGCAGGAGCATCCTGATCCACGCCGGTCCCGCCCGGGTGTGGGAGGAGTTCGAGTCCTTCGACCGGTTCGCGGCGTGGTTCGGACGCGGCCACCGCCTTCACGAGTTCGAGCCGGAGCTCGGCGCGCAGGTGGATCTCAGCGTGGCGGTCGGCAGCGAACGTCGTCACTTCGGCGGCCAAGTCGTGGTGTGGCAGACCGTCCAGGAACTCACTTTCGAGAGCAACTGGCGCGGAGCTCACGCATGGCCGGCTCCCACCTTCATCACCATCCGCCTGACGCCCCTCGATGAGTCGACCCTGGTGGAGGTCCTGCACCATGGCTTCGAGCGTCTCGGGGCGCTCGCCGCCGACACGTTTCAAGGGTATGAGGAGGGTTGGGACGCGAAGCACCTGGTGGCCCTGCGAGGGATCGTGGAGGCGTAGGGGCGCACTCACGCGTTGGACCACGCTCCCGCATCCCACGAGTGAACGATCCGTCGGGCGCGAACTGGCGACGCGGGTGGGCTGGCTAGAGCAGGACTAGTCCTCATCGTCGAGCTCGGCGACGTATGCTGACCTAGCGTGACCTCCTCCGGCCGTGCCGTCCGCCTCATCACTATCGAGGACCGGTTCGACCTCAGAGGATGGGGCCTGGTTCTGTCCCCTGACGTCGACGACTCCCTCGTCGATCTCTTCGTCGGAGCCACTCACCGCGCCGAGGCCGTTCGTCCGGACGGGACACGGATCCAGGTCGAGATCTGGGTGGGCTGGACGCACCTCAATCCGATCGGATTCCGGTGCCAGGCCTCGGCGAAGTCCGCCACCAAGGCCGACCTGCCGATCGGGACCGAGTTGTGGTGCACGCCTCCGGCTCCTGAGCCCTCCTGAGCGTGCCACCTCGCGGGACGCAGGGCAGTGGTGGCGACGACAAGCAGCGCTGCGCTCGGCCACGCTGGATCCCAACGGAGCGCCTGGCCGGCTTCAGACCAGGGGCGGATAAGATCCCCGCAGGAGGGATCCATGCGGAAGACAACCGTGCTGCTCGGGGCCGTCGCGCTCGCCCTGCTGATCAGCCTTCCCGCGGCCGCGACCCAACGCGCCGCGCTCCTCGAACTCCCCTGGGTCCGCGCGATTCCTGAACCCGGCGACCCGCTGCTCGTCTACGTCAGCAGCGCAGGAGACAGCCGGGACCAGGACCGCTTCGACGACGTGGTCATGGCGAACGAGTCGCTCCTGCTCGCCGCGAAGTTCTTCAAGTGCGTGGAGATGTCGGACAAGGATGCGCGGGAGCTCCCGCTCTTCGCCGACGTCAAGCTCAAGGCCCCGGCGATCGTGGCCTTCGAGTCGACCCGAAAGGAGCACGTCGTGGCCGGCGGCCGGGCCGCCGCGATGAAGGTCTACGGAGTGCTCTGCAAGGTCGGTCAGATCGACTACGAGACGAGCGTCCCCGCCACGGTCCGCGCAGCACGCAACCTGCTCGGCAGCTTCGACCGAATCGACGCGGCCCAGGACGCGCTCGCCATCAAGCAGCGGCGCCTGGACGAAGCGCAGGGGAATTCGAACTCGGCGAAGATCCGCACCCTCCAGAAGGAGGTGGATAAGGACCAGCTGGCGATCGACGAGCTCTCCGAGAAGACGTGGACCCGCTGGGCCGAGATCTGGGATCTGAAGCGGAAGACGCGCGAGAGCGCGGACGAGGTGAGCGAGGAGAGTGAGGGCACGGAGAAGGACGGGGCCGACTGACTTCCGTATGACGCCGTAGGGGCAGGACCCCCTGGTCCGCCCCGCCCGCTGGGATGCGCGCGGTCGATGGGGGGGCGATGGCGCTCTGCGGGCGATGCTGGTGCTGCGGGCGGCTCTCGGTCGAGGGCATCACCGCCGATCGACGACGCCACGCGACACGGCATGGAGTTGCGACCTGTCTCGCCCGTGGCCGCCCGCCCCACTGGGGTCGTTCGCTCTGGGCGCCAACCTCCCTTGCCGGCCCGAGCAACGCGCGTCGGCGGAGCAGCGCAGGGGCTCCGCCCGCCCCCGGCTCTCGCTCCCTCGACGGCCGCACCCTGACGTCGGAAGCCAGGCTCGTCCACACGATCTCGTTGCGATCTCGCTGCGCCATGCCGTACGTCCGAAGAGGAGCGTGAGGACCGCGAGAGGTTACGAACTCCGGAAACTCGGTCCTGACTCCGTACTGAGCTCGGGACGAGATGGAGCGCCGAGTCCGCCGACTTGGGCTTGGTGCGGGATGGCCTGGTGCGGGATGGCTTGGTGCGGGATGGCGTCGTGCCGTACGGCGAGTCCAGCGTCGGATCTGCGAGTGGGCTAGTCGCCGCTGCCGTCGGACTCGAGCGCGAACGCGAGCTCGGTGTACTCACCGACACGCACCGTCACGCCTTCGCGGTGCGCCGGCAGGAAGCCGTCGACGTCGACGCGCACTGTGTACGTCGCAGCGGGCGGGACGATGAGCTGGAGCCGCCGCGAGCGTCGCGAACGCATCGACCGCACCGTTCGCGTGATCAACTCTCCGCTGTCCGAGGTTGCTGTCGCCGTGATTCCGAGCACCCACAGCGGCGTCTCGCCGTCGGGTTCGACGAATTGGATGGCAAGCGCCGCGCGTGGCCGGACGACGAGCTCGATGCCGTCGGATCCGGCCGGGACGTCCTCGAGGACACCGCTGTCCGGAACGAAGCCCCTCTCGTAGGGACCCATGGTCCGCAGGGTAACGCTGCTCTGACCGACGTGCGCGAACGTGAAGCGACCGCTCGGATCGACGCGCTCGGCGCGGGTGTTCACGCCCTCGATCGAGAGCCAGACGTGGGAGGCTCGCGCCGGCTCGCCGTTCTCGCGCACGACGCGGCCCGAGATCGACACGTTCGTGTGGAGCCGGAGATCGCCGAGATCGCGGGGCTCGATGTCTCCGACGACCACGGGACCGATGCGCTGGCCCCAAGCGATGAGCGTGCCGCCCCCCGGGGGCACGCCCGCCAGGGAGAACCGACCCTGGTCGTCGCTGCGGGCCTGGATCATGCTCTCGCGGAGGAGCAGCGTCGCGCCGTCGATCGGGTCGCCGACCTCGTCGACCACCCGACCCGTCACGGTTCCGGCGGTGGTCAGCCGCACCGCGAGCCCGTCCGCCAGGAGCCCTTCGCGACGGAACTCGCTCCAGAACGTCAGGTACCCGGGCGCCATGACCCGCACGTAGGGATGCACGTGCAACGTCGCGAGCGCGAATTCCGGGATGACCGCGCGACCCGCTGCGTCGGTCTCGACCGTGACGCACGTTCCGAACGTCTCGGACCCCGTGATCGGTCCGGTCGGCGAGAACAGGACCTCGGCCCCCGCGACGGACTCGCCGCGCTCGTCCGTCACGTGCACGTCGATTGACGCGCTCGGCGTGAGGACGAGCTCCACGTCGTGATCGGTGCGCGGGTACAGCTCGATGACGTCACTCTTTGCCACCATGTCGCCGGAGCGCGCCACGATGCGGATGACGCGGAGTTGCATCCATTGCTTCACTTGGAAGTGGGCGCGTCCCTCGTCGCTCGTGCGACGCTCGTACCGCAACCGCGTGATCCCGAGCCCACTGCCGCTCGTGTTCGGCGACAGCAGCTGAACCGGGACGCCCGCTGCGAGACCGCCGCCCTCATGACGAACGAGGACCGCGATCTCCCGCAGGCCTTCGACCATGCCGGGAGGCAGCGGCGTGCGCGGCAGCGCCGGCGGCGCTGGGGTCTCTGCGGCGGCCTCGTCGTGCGACTCGTCGGCGGGCGTCTCCTCCGTGTGTGTCTCCTCAGGGGGCGACGTGTCCGAGCTGTGCGCAGCGTGACGTCGAGCCCGTGCGTCACCGGACTCCGCGTCCGTGGCGTGCTCCTCCACCGGCGTCGGCGGCGCGGCCTCGTCGTCGGGCGCACGCAACGCGCACCGGTCGGCCATCAGGCACGCAACGACGAGCGCGATGGCTCCGAGCACGAGCACGAGCACGAGCGCGACACGAACGCGGGACTTCGGTGAGGTCGGCACGACGGCTCCACTGTAGCGAGCCAGAGCACGCTCCGGATCAGCGGACGCCACGGACGCGAAGGAGTGAGCGTACGATCTGGGTGAGCACAACCTGCAGGAGGTCGCCATGAAGCAGTCCTGGTTGATCGTCGCGTCTGTGATCGCGCTCGTCGCTGTTGCCGCCTTCGCGCAGGACCGCCCAGGCAAGAAGAAGAGCGAGGTGGAGCTCCTCCGCGAAGAGGTGGTTCTTCTTCGAGAGCACGTGCGCAACCTCGAAGCGCGTGTGAAGGAACTCGAGACCTTCTTCGACGACGACGAGGAGCCGGAGCCGGCCCAGAAGGCGCCGCCACTCGTCGACCTGGCCGGGCCGGACGATCTCAAGAAGGCGTTCCTGGCGATCGAGGACAAGCCGAGGCTCGTCCTCTTCCTCTCACCGACCTGAGGCGTGTGCGTCGACGGCGCCCGGTGGGTGCGCGAGAACGTCCTGGATGCTCACAAGGACCTCGATATTCGCGTCCTAGCGGTGTGGCTCCCGGTGCTCGGCACGGACAACCGTGAGGCGGCGGCGAAGGCAACGACCGTGCTCGCGGACTCTCGCGTCGAGCAGTTCTACGACCCCGGTGCGAAGACCGGCCGCTGGTTCAAGACGAACGTCGTCGACGAGATCAAGCGCCTCGAGAACAAGAGGGTCTTCCGCGGCGGCATCACGTGGGACGCGTTCTTCCTCTACGGCCCGAAGGCCAAGTGGACGAAGGCGCCGCGGCCCCACCTAGTCGCCGGGGCGACGATCCTGGCCGAGAAGGAGATCCTCGCGACGGCGATCAAGAAACTGCCTGGCGGGAAGTAGAACGTGGTCGCGAAGGCGGCCCCCGGACAGACGATCGCGTTGTCATGCAGGATCGCGGTCGAGCGCACGGCTCAGGCCCCGCAGGTGACGTCGCTTCCACGGTCTCCATCTCCACGGTGTCGTTGCCGCCTCGCCTGTGATCGGCGTCACGTACAGCGCGATGCGTGCACCGTAGGGTCCTGACGTCGCGGGGCGGGACTCTGGAGCCGCTCGCGCGAGCGCATGGAAAGGCATCAGAGATTGACCGGTCAACGCCTGACAGCGACCGCTTTGGCGGTCGGGATACTGCTCATGGGTGCGTGCACCCACGAGGAGCCGGCGTTGCACGACGCGCATCTCGCGCTCGCCCGTCCTGTCGCTGTGTCGCTCGACGCAGACGGCGTCGTCGCGGCGAAGCCGCCGCCACTCAGCGAGGGCGTGTTCCCGTGCTCCCGTTGCCATCTCGGCGGCGACGCCGATCAGGACGGCGCCGGTCCGGACGGTGCGCCAACGCTGGCTCACGCTGCCCACGGCCGAAAGGGCCTCGAGTGTGAGGACTGTCACTTCGAGGACGAGGAGCAGGAAGCCCCCTCGATCCCCACCTTCGACGTCTGCGAGGAGTGCCACGACGATCTCTCCGCGGACTCCGAGCGGGCGCGCGCGTACTTCGACGCGACCCGCCAGGAGGATGGCACGTACGCCTTCCCGAAGCGTTGGCGGACGCAGGACGTCGAACCGGCGCACGGCGCGCACTGGGACGCCGACGTCGAGTGCGAGAGCTGCCACGGCGCCGCGACGGACAACGCCTTCACGAAGCCGCGGTCGGTGCCGCTGATGGAACGCTGTGTGGGGTGTCACGTCGCCGAGGAAGCGCCGAACGAGTGCGCGACCTGTCATCGCGAGACGACCGAGAAGATGCACGCGTTCACGCTCCACCACGCAGAGGAACAGCGCGGCTGTCTCGACTGCCACGACGCCGAGGATCGCGACACGCTCCGACTGGCGAACGGCGAGCCCGTGTCGTTCGAGGCCTCCTACCGACTCTGTGGTCAGTGCCACGGACCGAAGCTGCGCGACTGGCGCTTGGGCTTGCACGGCAAGCGCTCCGGCGAGTGGAACGGACGTCAGGAGTACCTGCTCTGCGCGCACTGCCACGACCCGCATCGTCCGCGACACGATCCCGTCGAGCCGCTGCCCGCGCCGCCGCGCCCGGAGGACGCCCGATGAGCCCGAACCCCACGCGTCGGCATCTCCTGAAGATGGCGGCCACGACGGCCGCGCTTGCAGCGACCGGCTGCCGCAACGAGACGCTGGAGATGTTCGTCAACACGCGCCTGCAGGAGATGGACCCCGCGCAACTCGCCCGTCGACTCGCGGCCCTCGAGCGGCGGTACTCGGAGCAGTTCGACCGTGAGGTGACGGTCGCCGGCACGCCCGCGCTGCCCGACGTGGTCTTCGGGTACGGACTCGACCTCTCGCGCTGCAACGGGAATCGCGCGTGCGTGTACGCGTGCATCGAGGAGAACAACCAATCGCGCGGTTCAGCGTCCGGCGACGATGCACGGGCGATCCACTGGATCACCGTCCTCGAGATGGACGAGGCCCGCGGCGTCGATCTCGATCACTCGGACCCGTACTACGACTCCGAAACGGTGCCGGCGCCGGGGAAGCACTACTTCCCCGTCCAGTGCCAGCAGTGCGAGAACGCGCCCTGCGTGAAGGTCTGCCCCGTCAAGGCCACGTGGGCAGAGGACGACGGCATCGTCGTCGTGGACTACGACCACTGCATCGGTTGCCGTTGCTGCGTCGCCGCGTGCCCCTACGGCGCCCGTCACTTCAACTGGTCGGAGCCGCGTCTCCCCGCCGACGAGTTGAACCCGACAACGCACGTGCTGGGGAATCGTCCGCGGCCGCAGGGCGTGGTCGAGAAGTGCACGTTCTGCATTCAGCGCACGCGCGCCGGCAAGTTCCCCGCGTGTCATGACGCGTGCCCGACCGGCGCCCGGGTGTTCGGGAACCTGCTCGATCCGAACTCCGCGATCCGCCAACTGATCGCGCGCAAGCGAGTCTTCATCTTCAAGTCCGAGCTGAACACGCTGCCGCGGTTCTTCTACTTCTACGGATGAGCTTCCTCCACGCCTTCCGCCGCTTCTCGTCGCGCAGCCTCTCGGTGGGGCTGCGGGGCTCCCCGGCCTACCTCGCTTGGCTCGTCTGCTGCGTCGTCATGATCGCGATCGGCGCGTACGCGTACTCGCACCAGCTTCGCGTCGGACTGGCCGCGACCGGCATGCGCGACCAGGTCTCGTGGGGGTTCTACATCGGCAACTTCACGATGCTGGTCGGCGTCGCCGCGGCGGCTGTGATCCTCGTGATCCCCGCGTACGTCTATCACTGGAAGCCGATCAAGGAGATCGTGATCCTCGGCGAGCTCCTCGCAATCTCGGCGATCGTGATGTGCATGCTGTTCGTGACGGTGGACCTCGGGCGCCCCGAGCGTCTGCTGCACATCATCCCGCTCATCGGCACCACCAACGTACCGTCGTCGCTACTCGGCTGGGACGTGATCGTCCTGAACGGGTACTTCCTCCTGAACCTCTCTGTCGTCACCTACATGCTGGTGAGCCTGTTCCGCGGCCGACAGCCGAACCCGCGCATCTTCATGCCGATGGTGTTGCTCTCGATCCCGGCGGCCGTCGCCATCCACAGCGTGACGGCGTTCGTCTACAACGGCCTCCCCGGCCGGCCGTTCTGGAACGCCGCGATCCTGGCGCCGCGGTTCCTGGTCTCGGCGTTCTGCAGCGGCCCAGCGGTGATGCTGATCGTGCTGCAGATCCTGCAGCGCTCGACGCGCATCAAACTCAAGCGTGAGGCCATCTGGAAGATCGCCGAGCTCATGGCCTACGCCATGTTCGTGAACCTGTTCTTCCTCGGCGCCGAGGTCTTCAAGGAGGTGTACTCCGACACGCACCACCTGAAGCACCTCGAGTACCTGTTCGTGGGGCTCGAGGGGAAGACGGCGCTCGTGCCCTGGGCGTGGACGAGCGTCGCGCTGAACGTGATCGCGTTCGTCCTGTTCCTCGTACCGCGGACACGCAAGGACGTCCGCACGTTGAACATCGGCTGCGTGATGATCTTCGCCGGCGTCTTCATCGAGAAGGGGATCGGTCTCGTCGTGCCCGGGTTCACGCCCTCTGTGCTCGGTGAGATCTACGAGTACTCGCCGACGTGGACCGAGATCGGCGTGAGCCTCGGCATCTTCGGTGTGGGCGCGTTGCTCTTCACGTTCACGTCACGTGTGGCGATCGCGGTGACGAATGGCGAACTCGTCATGCGACCGGACACGGTCGCCTGATCGGTTCGCTGCGGTCGCGCGGCGGAATCCAGCGCAGCGCGAAGGGATGTCGGCGCGATCCGACCATCACCGTGCAAGCGGGCCGTCCGGCTCGATCAGCAAGATCGAGCAGCGCATGTCGAACGCTCTCGGGGCGTCTCTCGAGCAGGCGCTCACGGCGCTGTGATCCAGAGGTCTGGGGAGCATCGACGGAGGAGACCACCGAGGAAGAGCGCGGAGTCTCGCACTGGCTGTGGAGGGGCGCTCGCGACGGCGTCACGGTGCACCGCATCGAACGCTGCCCCCGAACTCATGCGCAGCCTGTCTCCGGCTGAGCCCAGGCAACAACTGAACGGAACCACGCGCCCAGTCGGCGAATCGGGCCGGAGGAACATGGGGCTCCGTGCCGGAGTGCGTCGGCGCGAGGCCATTGCCCTCGGCCGCAAGCGCGCCGTCGCCACTGTGTGCGCGGTGACGAGTCGGGGTCGCGAGACGCGCTGCGCCCGTCGCTCCCGAGCGTCAGTCCTTCTTCTTCTTCTTTCTCTTCTTCTTCCGCTTCTCTTTCTCGGGGTGCGGCTTCTTCTTCTCGGCGTCGAAGACGAACGTCGCGTCGGCGTTCGTTGGGTTGTCGGCGTTGTGGCAGACGGCGCAGTTGTCCTCGTTCGGGTGGATCAGGCCGTACGGCGCCATCTGCTCGAACGTGAACTTCGCGTCCTTGTCCTTCGCCGTCTCAGCCTTCTTGAACGCGACGACGCGACTGCCCGGTCCGTGGCACGCTTCGCACGAGACGGAGCCGAGCTCCGCGGCGCGCGCCTTGGCTTCGTCCGAGGCAGCCGGGTCCTCGGGGTACCCGCCCGGTAGTCCATACCCAGTCGTGTGGCACTTCAGGCACGTCGCGTCGGTCGTGTAGTCCTTCGCCGGATCGAGCTCGGCCTTGGTCTTCTTTGCGAAGAGTTTCGCGTTGCTCTCTTCCGTCGTCGGACGTAGCGCGTCGAGCGACTTGGCGAGCCCGGTGCCCTTCCACGCCTTGTGCTCCTGGTAGTGACACTCCTTGCACGTCTCCGCGCCAACGTACGTCGCCGGTTCGTCCTGTGCGGTGGCGCGTGACGGAGACAGCGAGAAGGCGGCGACGGCGACCAGAGGGACGACGGCGGCAAGGGCGATGACAGCGCGTTGCATGGCGGGACTCCTGCGTACGGCTCCGTGCGCGCCGCCAGCGCCGCGTTGCCGCGGCGGAACGCGCGTCGGAGCACGTTCCCATCATCGGCACGCGCCGCGCGCCGGGATATGACCTGAGTCACCAGCTGGGCTCGGCGCCCGCGCCGGGTTCCGGTCTCGAACCTCCGTCGAGGCGCTTGTGCGTCCACGGGTTCCGCTCTCGCCAGACGACTTGGTCCGAGTGATCGAGACGGAGTGAGAACCTGAGCAGTCGGGACACTGTCCCCGTCTCACCGACCGATGCTACCGAGCTCGATTCTCGGCCGGACCCGCGCTCGCCTCTGCGTCGAATGTTGCACCCTCGCGAACGAGGTCCACAACGTGCAGTGTCCAGCTCCCCCCGTTCGTGGAGCGCCGCACCACGAGAACTCCGCGCGCGTCGGTCGGCAGCGCGAATCGCTCGACGAAGCCCTGCGGACCGCGCCACTCGCCGATCACCGTCGTCTCACCGCGAACCCGCCGCTTGCGCGCGTCGCGCACGACGATGCGACCCTGCAGATCGCCCTGCGGCGCGGCTCCGCGTGCGGCGCGAAGACGCACCGACGACACACGCAGCCGCGTGTGCGAGAGGCCGACGAACACGGACACCGAAGCCCTCCCGCCGTTGCCGAGCGCGTCCGATCCGTACGCCTCCAGGACCCACGTGCCGGGCGTCATTCGGCGCGTGCGCCACCGCGCGCGCAGCGTCGGCTTCCGAATCCGTGCGGCGATGCGGCGCGTCTCGAGCTGCCCCACGGCGTGGAGGTCGAGGTACTCGACCCGACCGGAATCGTCCGTCGCCTCGACGACCACGCGCACGCGTCCGCTCACGAACGTCCCGTCAGCCGGGGACACGATGCGCACCTGTGGCGCGACGTCGTCGACGGGCTCACTCGGGGACGTGGCGAACGTGACCGGCGTACGGGCGGAGGCTCCGGCGACACCGAGCGCCTGCAGGGCGTACTCGTACGACACGCCGAGCCCCACGTCCACGTCGGTGAAGGTCGTCCCGCTCCATCCCGGATGCAGGACCGTCCACTCGGTGTCCCCCTCGAGGCGCCGCTCGATGCGGTAGGCGACGGCGAGTTCCCCAGCCGACACCCACGAAAGGCTGATGCCGTTGAACGGACGCTGGGGTGTCGGCGGGTGCGCCGCGGCGAGAAAGTCGCCCGGAGTCGGTGGCGCCGGCAGCGGCCCCACCGGGTGCAAGAGCACAGCACCGCGCGAGCCGCTGCCGCCGATCACGCCGTCGTCGTTGATGGCCGCGACGCCGAACACGCCGCCCCCGTCGCGGTGGCCGGGCGCGAGCAGCTCGTCGATGACGTGCACGCGCCGCGTCGCAGCGACCCTGACCACTGGCTGCAGAGAGGCCCGAAAGCCGACCTCTCCGACCACGTCGCCGCTCTCGTTCATGTCGTGTGCCACGTCGTACGGGCTACCGAGACTGAGCAGGCGCCACGCGCCATCGTGCAGCGCGAGATTTCGCACGAAGCGGCCGGCCCCGTCCGTGTACGAGCGTCCGGCGCTTCCGGCGACATGGCCCGCCGAGTTCACGGCCGTGAGGGAGATGCCCGTGACCTGGTCCGGGAACGGGCTAAGAGCGAGGAGCTCGCCCTGCGGATCCATGACGAAGCCACCGCCGGCAATGTGCCCCGCGGCGCTGACCGCCGCCGGGGTCGCCGGGAAGTCGAGTGCGCTCACGGCGCCGTCCGCGGGATCGAAGCGCGCCGGGCGCCAGCCCGGAGGGCCGTTGCTAGCGTGGGAGTAACCGACGACGACGCCGGCGGCGTTGACTGCCCGCGGCGTGAAGACGTCGTCGCCCGGCAACGGCGCGAGGGTCTCGGTCGCGAGCACCTCGCCCGTCAGCGCGCGCACGCGCCACCGACGCGCACCGCCCGGCGTTGCGTTGGGGCTGGACCCGACCATCCCCACGACGTAGGCGTCGCCCGCTGCGTCCCGCGCCGTGAGGCCGACGACGCTCACGGTGCCGAACTCACCCTCGTTGGGAAGCAACACGGGAGTCCCACGTGCCGGTCGGTAGAAACCGCGGAGCTGTCCATCGATGGTCACCGTGCCCACGCAGTCCGCGGAGGCGTTGACGTCCACCACCGTGGAGTACGTCGAACCGGGGTGTGCCTCGACGAGCTCCGGACCGATCCACTCGGGCTCGAGGCTCGGGGTCGTCTCGTAGGCCGTCGCGCGCGCGCCGAGCGCGAGTACGGCCGCGAGAGCCAGGGCCGACGAACGGCGGAGCAGGTGCGACGTGGACACGGAGAGCCTCCATGGGTTTGGTGATCGGGGCGCGGCGCAGCGCCCGATACGCGTGGAAGGATATGCGAATCGCAGAGCGTCGTTGTGGCGACTTCCGACGGACCGCTGTCGGCACGACGCGCTCGGGCGCCCCTACGAGCACGGTCCACTTCCCGCGCGCCTGATACGGGGATTCCGTGCGTGCGACTCGGGTCTCATGTGGACGCCAAGTCCGCAGTACGGAGGCCCGCAGTACCGAGACCGCAGTATCGAGACCGGGCAAGCCCATCACGGGGCACATCCGTTCGCCCCTCCCAGCGACGACGTCTCGACGCACTTGCACACGACGCCGGGGGACCGCGCCTGGCGTTCCCGCACTCAACCCAGATACGGGGAGCAGATCGGGCGTCGCGAACGTTCTAGCCCGGACCATTCAGTGAGGCTCGCGCACTCCGTGACGACCATCGCCCAGGAGTCGAGGAGCCGCCTGGATGCGGGGGCGACGCCACGCGCCGAGTGGCCCGTCCTGAGCGAGGACAGAACGTCGAGATCAAGGCGCGCCGACGACTGCGACGCCGTTCCGTCTCGGAGGAGGCGCAACGCAGAGATCGGCGGT
>JAJFFG010000041.1 GCA_021776825.1 Planctomycetota bacterium | reverse complement strand
AGAAGTAGGGACCGCGAGACGGGACCCGGTCTGATTCGTCGGAGTCGCGTGTCGTGGTCTCCACGGTCGCCGCAGTCCGCAGTCCGGGCTTCTGCGGTTCCGGGCAGCACGCGGAGGTCGGCGCCGTCAGGAGGTCCCCTGTGGACATCCCTCGCCGGATACGATGGGGGGATGACCGCCTCGCCGAACGAAGGCGTAGCCGCCCTGTACGTCACAGAGCGCAGCGGATCGCGTGTCGAACTGCGTGGCGACGCCGTGATCGCCACGCTGGGCGACGGGCGCGCGTTGCGCATCGCGCCGCGCAGCGTGACGGACCAACCGGGGAGCGTGCTGGTCCGTTCGGAGTTCGTGCCCGAGGACGCGCCGCCGTCGCTAGCGACCGCGGCGCGCGACACGTTCGGCGCCCTGCAGTTGCGTCCGACGTGAGGAAACGCCGTCCACGTCTCGGTCGAGACGCACTCGAGTGTTGACGGTGCCGTCCTGACTCCGGCGGGCCCCGGCGATGGTACGCCGAAGCTCTTCGTGATCGGCGGCGCGAAGCGTCACCCGATCGACGCTTCGGCGATCACGATGGACATCGGTGGTGGCGTCGAGTTGCTGATCGCGATCCACGACAGCGCGTCGCCGCCCGAGGATCGATGTGCCGTAGTCACGCCCGGCTACGTCGCCTTGGTCACGACGCCGAGTGACCCGCCGCCGTGTGATCCGCCGCCGACCGCGGACCCTGATGAGTTCCACTACGCGACGTTCTGGATCAGCATCAGTGGCGCGAACGCGCTGCGCCTCCTCGCGCGGCGTGGCTCCGTCCCGAAGCGCGGAGCGTCTGGTGGGAGTGGGGACAGTGGAGGTCGCGGTCGTGCGAGACCTCGAGGAGGACTACGCTAGGATCGTGACGGTGACGCTGGTGAGCAGGAGTCCGGTCCGGAGTCCCCGCCCGCCGAGACGATCCGCCTGACGGGAGGTCGGAATGGCGCAGTGCATCTCTGATCGCGGTGGAGTGGCGCCGGTCTCCACACGCGCGCGGACACTGCTGGCGTGCGTGTTCACGGTTCTGGTCCTGGTCGTCAGTGCGGCACCGGTGCGCGCCGCGGAGTTCGATGTTGCCGAGCGGAAGTGGGCCCAGCAGTGCATGGACGCGATCGCATCGGACAACGACCGGATCCGCACCAGCGGTGGCGATGCGCTGACGTCGTTCGGGATCGAGTGCGTACCGGCGGTGATCGCGTTCAGCAAGAGGCTCGACAGCGACGCGTCGTGGGCTCATCTGGGGCGGGCGCTGGACCGCATGGGGGCTGAGCAGAGCGCGGACAAGGTCGAAGCCGAGAGGACCAAGTGGCCGCGGGAGTCGAAAGCGCGGCTGACCGCTCTCGTCGAGGCGCTGCGCACAGGCGTCTACTCCACGGCACCGCTCGCCGTCGGCGGCCACTCGCCCCCCGAGGTCGAGCGGCAGGTGCGCGAGATCCTCGAGACGTTCCGTGGCGATCGCAGCTACACCTAGCCGAACGCCGACTTGAGGCGGCTCATCGGTCTCGGCCGCTCGGCGATCCCGGCGCTGGCGGCATCGCTCGTGCGCGAGGCGGAGAGCGACGCGGACGATGCGCAGGGTGCTGTGGACTGGGTGACGCGCGACGCGCTGGAGGCACTCTGCACGGTCGAAGACGCGCCCGTGCTGATCGCGGTGCTGGAGCGTGGGTCCTCGATCGTCGCAGCCGTTCTGAAGGACCTGGACGCCCCCGAAGTGGCGGATGCCCTGATCGCCGCGGCGGCTCGACTCCAGGTGACCAACGACGTCATCGAGGCGCTGCAGGTGCGCTCCGACGATCCGCGCGTCCCCGAGGCCGTCGCGAAGTACCTCGATGCCGTGAACGGTCGCTTCGCCCTCGCCGTGGGGGTGGCGAGTCTCCTGATCGCGGACGCCGGCTACGACAAGGGACTCGCTGCGATCCGTCCGTATCTCGAGGTCGACTCGCAGATCCGGGAGCGACGACAGGTGGCCGAGGCCGCCGCCATCCTGGGAGAGCGTCTCGGAATGGCTCGCCTCGTCTCCGTCCTGAGCGAGGAGCCGGCGCCGGACGAGCCGGGTGCCGAGTGGGCGCGCCACCGGGCGGCGCTGGCTCTCAATCGGCTGACGGGACAGTCGCTCTACGACCCGCTGAGCGTTGCAGGACTTCCGCGAACGCTCCCCGGCTGGCGCCGCAATCGCCTTCGGCCGGGCGACATCGGAGCTGCTGCGAAGCGCTACGCCGCGTGGTGGAGTGAGAACGCCGACTCGCTGGAGTACGTCGCTGTTTCGCGCACGTGGCGAACTCCCTGACGAGGAGGACTACGCCATGCCGTACCTCGCCGTACGGTACCAGGCCCCATTCGGCGGGCTTGTCACTCCACCTCGTCTCGGGCTCCGCACTGGGGAGCCGTCCCAGCACTCGCTCGACGCCGGTCCACTGGCAGCGCGACGCGCGTTCACTCGGGCTGAGATGCGAGAGGATTCGCACGCCGGAGCGCAGCGGAGGCGACGCCGAGGATGCGCGCCGAGGGGGTCCGAACTCGCTCGCCGAGTGCTCGCGCACAGGAGGCAACCGTAGGGTCGAATCCTCTTGCTCCCGAAGCGGTGACCGCCAGGCTCGCGAGCGTGCTCTCCCCGTCGCATGTGTCGCATGTGTCGCAGGAGACGACGGTGGTTCCGCAACTCGAGAACGACTCTGTCTCGCTGGCAGTACGCCGACGCCGCCTCCTTCTCCGGCCGGATCCCCACATGGAGGGCGGGCCGGATCTAGCCCGCACTATTCACGACGACTCACACACCTGAGCGGTCCAGACCGCCGATCTCTGCGTAGCGCCTCCTCCGAGACGGAACGGCGTCGCAGTCGTCGGCGCGCCTTGATCTCGACGTTCTGTCCTCGCTCAGGACGGGCCACTCGGCGCGTGGCGTAGCCCCCGCATCCAGGCGGCTCCTCGACTCCTGGGCGATGGTCGTCACGGAGTGCGCGAGCCTCATGAATAGTCCGGGCTAG
>JAJFFG010000005.1 GCA_021776825.1 Planctomycetota bacterium | reverse complement strand
GTGCGAGGAGGCTTCGTCTGCTCCCGTTCGCGGGCGACAAGGCGCGGCACAGCGGACTGCCGGAGCGGCCAGCACGCTGGCGGGGAGGAGGTCTACCGTGGCGAACCGGACCAGCATGATCCAAACATGGAGGGTGGACGGGATCTAAGGGCGCAGGCGAGTCGTCACGACGCGCGCGAACCTCGTGAGCGATCCGGGCTAGGTCACGGAGCGCGCCATCAGCGCCGACGACGTCGCGCACCCCGCCGGCCACCGCCTTGGCGTGCGCTTCGACCGCGCGGTGCTGGCGACCCGCTGCACTGCGCCGCTCGATCCGTGCGGCCAATCCTGCCCGTGTGAAGCGCCGGCGACGGCGATGGGCCGCGGGGTGCGCTGCCGCGTCGTCATTCCAGCGGTCACCCGAGAGCAAGGATGCCATGTTGAGAGTCGCCGATTGGACGACGACGGCTCGAAGCGGGTCAACAGCGACTAGGTCAGGATCCGTGCGCTCGCGACCATCTCGAACGCTGAGCTAGTCGACGAAGTCGTCACTGTTCCGCACTCCGGTTCCTGACACGAGTTCCCGAAGCGCCAATGCCACCTCCAAGTGAGTCTGGAACATGATGCAGCCATCAATCCTCCGAACTGGGATCGGTACCGTATCGCGCTGCCGTATGGCAACCCTGCAACCGCCGCCTCAGGCGCCGTGAGAGCACAAGGCTGACGACGAGCACCAACGCCGAGCAGCCGATCAACTCAGGACTCAATCCCCACTTCTGACCAGTGGAAGACACCTCGACCGATGCGCCCAGCAATACAAAGGAGGCGGCCGACGGTACGCAGCCGATTACGCTTCCAAGCATGAATGGCCGCCACGGTAGGCGGAGGAATCCGGAAGTGTAGTTGATCAGATCGAACGGTATGTACACGAGGTGCAAGACAAGCACAGATTCGAACGTCCTCTGACGAAGCCTAGCGACGTGCTTCCCAGCCCACGCCGATCCACGTTGACCGACCAATCCCGCGCGGAGGAAGCGTCCGGCAACGTAGGCCACGGCAGACGCCCCGGCCGCTCCGAGGATCGTATAGAGCGTGCCGTAGACCGGACCATATAGTTGACCCGCCGCGACACCCATCAACGCGGACGGAAAGAAGACGATCGGTTGAAACCAGAAGATGAGGAGGAATACGACAATACCGGCTGCCCCACTCCGGAAGAACACGGTCGCGCGATAGAGCAGCTCCGACGATGAAAGTCCTGAACGCTCGATGCAGAACCAGAAGCAAAGCACCGCAAGCGCCCAGAACATCAGCGCGATCAACTTCTGAAGACGCCGAGATCGCCCCTGAGCGACGACGGCATCGCCGCTTCCAACCTTCGTTGAATCGTTAGCCATGCAGCGGGTGAATCCATCGACGCAGCCTCGACCGGATGCGAGGCGGCAGACCGCCACAGTCGTGATCTCCGTGCTCCGAGTCTGAGATCGGTAGGTGCCGTCGAAGATCCACGCCATTCGCAGTGTTCCAGAACAAGATCGGCCCGCGCCGCCCGCGCTTGCGTCCTTGGTACTCCAAGGCCGCCGCCATCGCCTTCCCGGTGTACGTATTCTCTAGTTGGATCCCCTCGGTCTCCTCAAGTAGCTGTACTGCGTGGCGGCTCGCCGGGGTCGGACGCGCGTACCCGACGCCATAAAACCCCGACATGACCCGCATCGTTGGGAGCGCTCGGGGGTGAACGCTCGCGGGGGGAGCAGTGAAGCCCAGCGCGCGCATCGTTCGTGCTGATAGGTTGGCGACGACACGCGCCGTTGCGCAGGTACGCGCAATCCGAACGCCCACGAGTTCGATTGGGGACTCTAGAATCGCGAACCCTGCATGAAGGCCGGCGAGCACGCCACCGGACCCTACCGGGACGAATATAGTTGCTGGCCGCGGCACTTGTCCGCGAGCGATCTGCGCGCACAGCTCAAAGGCCGCAGCCGCATAGCCAATGCAGCCGACTGGCGACGACCCGCCCGACGGGATGGAGACCGTCGTCCCGTCGCGGCGCACTCGGCCCGCTACCTGCCACCCTCGCTCCCGGAGCACGCGGTGAGGGTAGGTCACAATCGAGATACGCGCTCCGCAGGCGTGAGAAACCTGCAGGTTCGTCATGGCGATCCCGCCGGCGCTCAGCGGGTGTGGGCTTAGGAATAGACGGACGTTCATTCCGATGCTCCGGGCATAGAGGCACGTTGCGACCGCATGATTGCTTCCCACGCCACCGAAGGTCACAATCTCTGATGCTTGCCTGCTTCGAGCCGCGCCCAATAGGAATTCAAGCTTGCGCACTTTCCCGCCTCCACAGAGTTTCCCGGTGGCGGCGTCGTTCTTCAACCAGAGGTCGGACCTGCCTAGTCGAGAGGCGAGCCTCGACAAGTGAATCACCGGTGTCTCGCCGGAGAGCAGGGGAAGCCGGAGCTCGGAAACACGTGGCAGATCGCGACAGATCGCCGGAACGAAGTCACGCATCGCTGCTCCGCGCTTCAGGATTCTCGTAGAAGTGCGTCATCTGGCCGTAGTGCTCGGCACTAGAGCCGACCTCGAAGTGGACGCAGTACTTCTTGAAGCGGGGAGTGTCTCGAATGTCGGTGAGCCATACCGTGATGGGAAGCAGCGACGAACCATCGCAGTCGATCGGATCGGCGCATCGCATCGTCAGATCGCCGGCGATCACCTCGCCGTCCTTCCTCGGCTTCCCAAGGATAGCTCCCGCAGCGATGATCGCCGCTGCGTTCGCTAGACGAATGGACGCAATGAGAGACAGACGTGGGCTTCGTCCCAGGACGGCCTGGGCAAACCGATAGAACCACGAGTACTTAGGCTGGAATTCAACGACGACGTACGCACCGCTGTCACTGCGCACATGGCGTGCGCCGCGCACTCTGTAGTCCTGAAAATGCCAGAGCCACTGAAGGTAGCGTGACAGGTGCTTGCGTACGTAGCTCCCATCCAATGCCCGGCCTGCGCCGCCCGTTCTTGGGTCTCGCATGGGAGCTACCCCGCGCTCGGTCGCTCCGTCGCTGAGTGAGGCTGCGCCGATGACGCCGCGCGAGTCACGGATCGAGGGAACCCACCTGGTGGAACACCGGCGGGGTTGATCCGTCGCGGCCGCCGACTCGGGCCGGTCGTCGCGCCCGGGGTCCTGCGCGGCCCGCTCGCCGGTCACGTTTTTCCGCGGCGACGCATCGAGCGACGCCCGAGCGTCGGTGTCAGCGGCCGATCGTCTCGCCGGATTGTCCGAGTTGGGCTTCCTGACCATGTGCGCCTCCCTCAAGGCGGTGAGGCCGCCCCTCCCTCACATAGTCGGCCACGGAGTTACCAACGACAAGGGTCACCAACGTTTTTTGTCGAGAAAGTAACTACAAGTGAACTACAAGGCCGGCCACGCGTGGGTCGTGGCGATGCGTGCTGGAGGGCTCGGCGAACTGAGTGGTACGCTGCTCGGGTGAGCCGTAGTGAGGGTCCGCAGGTCAGACGAAGTGAGGGTCCGCACATGAGCCGCAGCGAAGGTCCGCAGGTCAGCCGCCGTGAGAGGCCGCACGTGAGCCGCCGTGACGGGCCGACGGAGTGGCTGAGCTTCCGCGGTCGCCCGCGATCTGGCGCTGATGGCCTCACGAGGGACGTGTTGACGTGGTCCGAATTCGGCCTCCGTCGCGCTCGCCCGGAGGACGCTGATGCGGTCCGTAGCTGGATCGCGTCCCCGACCGAGGCGAGGTTCGTCGGCGCGTCCACCTTCCCAGTGCCGAAGTCGGAGGTGAGCTCGTGGATCGAAGACTCCGTCGAGGCCTTCATCCTTCAGCAACGTGAACCGGAAGTTGAGGGCCCGCGCGCGCGAACCGTGGGGTTCATCAACATCGCGCCGGCCGATCGCGACGTCGCCGCGGCCGAGTTCGAGATTGGCCGCCTCGTCGTGGCTCCCGACTCGCGGCGGCGCGGGGTTGCCGCCACACTTGCGCGCTACGCGCATGAGCGCGCGCTGCAGAAGTTCGAGTCGCGTCACGCTACCAGCCCGCGGCTACCACCCTGGCCAGGGCATGCGCTCGCCGTCTCGCGTGTGCACACGGACAATCTGGCTGGCCAGCGCGTTGCTCGCGTCCTCCGAATGGGGCCGGCGATCGAGACTGAGACTGGCTCGGCGTACTCCACAACATGGTTCCGGTACCCCCTTCAACCCCGCCCCCCGCGTCTGGGGAGCATCGTGCAGCGGCTGCGACTGGCCAGAGGCCTCTCGCCGAGCGACCTCGCCTTCCTCTGCAGCATGAGTGCGCCCGCGCTGAACATGCTCGAGTCTGGCAAGCGGCGCGTAAGCCTGGCCCGGCTAGAGCGAATCGCTTCAGCAGTAGCGGAATCCTCCCTAGACGTCGTGACGCTAGCGCTGGCTGGCATAGGGCGCGCGCCGGGGGACGACGTGCTCGTGCACGAGCGCTTGCCGAACGCCCCGGTCACAGCGGACGTAGACCTTTGGATCCTCTCCGACACGCTCGCCGAGTTGACGCTTCAGACGTACTACGAGGCCACCGTGAAGGCGATCCGCGCGGGTCGCACCCGGTGGTACTTCTTGCCCCCGGGAGGATGGGAGAGCTCGGGCAGACTGCTGCTCGCGCGACTGGAGCGGGACGTCGAACGGCGTGCGCTCGAGGCGTCGGTCCGCATCTTCGAGGCGCCAGCTTCCCTCTGCCACCTGCGCCTCGCGATTCACAACCCTGGCCCCCAGAGGGCCGAGTCCATCACCGTGATCGGCCCGAATGACCGCCGGATCCCGGTGCCGGACTCGCAGGCGGCCGGAGTGCTGCGCGGACTCTGGGAGGAGATCACCCGAATGGACGCGGAGTTCGATCACCGGGCCGGCGAGCGCACATGTTGGCTTCGCCAGCTGTATCCAGCGAGGAAGAGAGCATGACTGCGCGAGGGCGTGAGCCTCAAGTGAGCCTGAAGTACTTCGACTGCGTCGCCGTCGTCTTCGTCGCCGTACTTCTCATCTCGAACATCGCCGCTCAGAAGCTCTTCGCGGCCGGCCCATTTGTCTTCACGGCCGGCATCCTGGTGTTTCCGATCGCCTACATCTTCGGCGACGTCCTTACCGAGGTGTACGGCTATCAGCGCGCGCGTCGGGTCATCTGGATGGGGCTGCTGTGCAACGTCCTGCTGGTCGTGGTTCTCCAGATCTCGATCGCTCTGCCTCCGGCAGACGGCTGGCCACTCCAGGAGCAGTTCGCGGCCGTTCTCGGCTACGTGCCGAGAATCGTCGTCGCGTCCGTGGTCGCGTACTGGGCCGGAGAGCTGTCCAACTCGTACGTGCTGGCGAAAATGAAGGTCGCCACGGGTGGAGCCCACCTCTGGGCACGGACTATCGGCTCCACAGTCGTCGGGCAGGCGGTGGACACGACCGTGTTCCTGGCCATCGGGTTCTGGGGCACGCTGCCGCTCAAGGTCCTGATCACGGCACTCTGGTCCGGATACCTGTTCAAGGTCCTGTACGAGGTGGTCGCCACCCCCGCGACGTACGCGATCGTTCGGTGGCTCAAGGCGCGAGAGCAGGTCGACGTCTTCGACCGTAGCACCCACTTCACCCCCTTCTCGTTGCGAGTGGACTCGCACGAGTGAACTGCCCCGAGGTTCCGATCCACCCTACATGTGAGGATCCGGCCGGATGAAGGGGCAGGAGCTGCCGACGAAGACGCGCCCGTCGGAGCAGATCGTTGCAAAGCCCCAGCAAACCGAGCTCGAGATCGGGCGGGGCCGCAGGGTCGCGAACCCCCGAAGCAGCTCGAGATCACTACCTAGGCGTGCTACCGCCAGCGCGAGTACGTCCACTACGGCTCCCGGCGGACCACGGTGCTGCTCCGGCGCGGACGGTGGCCGACTCTGGGTCGCGGCCGGATCTTGCATCCGTCTGCCGGCGATGCACCTGGGAAGTGACGATAGCGGCCACGACGACGACCAACTCCCCGCGCGTCAATTCAGCTCTGTAGGTCGCAGCGGTCCCTTCGCGTCAGCTCCAGCTGCAGAGCGAGTTCCTCGCCCAACGAGTCGGTCCCGGAGGTCGCGGATCGCTCGCGCGGTCGACCATCGGCTGATTCCGATGAACTCCCCGGCGAACTACGCGTCCAGCCGGTGTGTGGGAGACGACGGGTGTCGCAGCACGCCGGGACGCCCGACCCCGTCACAGGGCGTCCACCTCGCGGCACTCGCACGACTCCCGTCGCGCGTCCACAACCACCAGGCTCCAGAGCACGGGTCGCGTGGTGTTCACACCGGGAGTCGCCCCGACCACACAGGCGGACTCGCCTCCGCCGGACCCGATCGAGCAGCCAAGCTGCCGTCAGCCCTCTCGTGTTCGGGCGCCTCGGGTCAGCGTTCGCTCGCCCTGCCGAACCAATGCAGGACGCTGCTAAGGCGTCGAGTTACGACGGCGCACGAGCGAGAGCCTGAGACCAAGTGGCGCGCTCAGGTCGCCGAATTGGGCCTGGTACCTGTATGCCGAGTGCGAGCTGCTCACCGTTGCGGCAACGACTACCCCGCGATCGCCCCGCTGACCGCGGACGCGGATCGCGAGTGGTTCCCGTTCGAGCAGGCGCCCGCCGGCGAGTCCGTTGTTCGCGTGTACGGCGTAACGCCGCTTCGCTGATCGGGTCATCTCACAGTTGGGGGAGTGGTACCGCCGCCACGGATGGGTCTAACGACTCTGTGAGTTCAGCGAGTGAGCGGAGAATGTGGGGCATGGAGGCGAGTAGGAGCGCCGTCTCCGCGCCGGAGAACGACCCGGCCGCGTGGTGAGCTCCGGCGTTGCGCGACACGCGCACGGCGTCGACGACCGCCTGCAGGGCTCGCGGATATGCTTGCCACGCAGTGAAGTAGGGAGTGCCGCGGTAGTACGAGCGTGGTTGCCGCGCCAACGAGTCGAGGAGGTCCCCGGCCGCTGACCACCGCAGTTGGAAGGCCTTGCTCGGGTCGAGGTTGTTCCACGCGGCGACGAGCGGCGAGCCGGGCGCGGGCGCCGACCAGTGGGCGCGAAGAGCATCGAGGAATCCGATGCAGTTCGACTCGCTCGCCAGACCGATCAGGACGACTGCCGCTCGGTTATGCATCGAACGCCAGCACGATTGGGCCTCGTCGAGCAGGTCTAGAGTCCCAGCAGCAACGTTGACTCCCGAGTTCGCCATGGCCTGAACGGCGGCTCGCACGCTCCCCCCGCGACTAGGGGACGGCCCCAATCGCCTGAATTGGGCCAGCCCCCGCTCCGTGAACTGGAACTCGCCCTGGCGAGCACTCGCTGGCCAGTACTCATCCCTCGACATCCCCAGCCGCACGAAGCCCTGATGCAGAGCATCTAGGAACACCTCGCGAATAGTCGCGTTCGCGTCGAGTTCTCGCGGCGCTTCGCTCGAGATCGGCCTGGACATCAGTCGCTGTAAGTCGAGGTTCACACCGGACGCGATCGCAGCGTCGGCTGTCTGCTTCCGAAGGGCATGTCCAACTGTGCTTCCGCTCAGACTCCAAGCCTTCGTTCGATCGTCCGACCGTGGGTCGTCTGCGAAGCGCTTCAGTGTGTCCCACGCTGCGCGACGTACACCTTCCCGCTCGTCCGGTGTAAGCCCGCTCATGCGGTCCTCGGCTCTCGGCGTCGGAGTCGCAGTCGTTCGACCACGCCCGGCGTGATCCTGCGGAGATGCCCACGACTGCTCACTAGGCTCATCGCTTCACCGCCCAAGTTGATCGGAAGGTCCATTGGAGTACGGTCGGCAGCCTAGCCCGGACTCGGGGCTCGCTGCGCCATCTCCAGTACGTGCCAGGCGATGTAGAACAGGGCTCCGCCGACCAAGAGGCGGAACTGCCACCGCGCGCTCGATCCGCTGCTCTCCGAGTTGCTCTCCATCGCGCTCGTGACCCCGGTCGTCGCTGCCGCGATCACCTGTGGGTGCGTGCCCGCCTCCGGGTGCTCGCCCCGCTGGACTCTGAGGAGTTCGAAGTTGGCGAAGATGTTCGAGTGTTCGAGTCGGAGGCACCGACACCCACAGAAGAAACTCATACCCCAGCAGAACACAGCAACTCCCAGTACGGCCATCGACGGAGTGAGGGCGCTGCCTGCTGTCCGATTCAGCGCGAGCGCAGTCGCCGAAGCCGCCGCCGCGAGGAGGAAGTACGCGTACTTGTCGCGTGCGGTCCGCAGTTGTCGGTGGAGTTCGATCTGCTTGGCGTCTGGCACGTCCTACCTCGATCACCTGACTAACCGATACCAGGGACATCGGGTTCCGCTGGAGCCAGACCCGCCGGCTAGCAGCGTGTTGAAGAAGCGACCCTCACGCGGCCATCGCCAGGTATCCGCCGGCTGGCCGTCCTTCGCTTCCCGCCACGCGATCCGCGGCAAGGATGTCGCCATGCCGTACCGGGCCCAGATCGGCGGCCTGGGCCCTCCACATCGTGTCACGCTCGGCGCGGTCGCACGTCGGGGGAGACTGAGCTCTCGGACGTCGCCGCGAGCATCCGGCCACCCCAGTGCAGCCGGCCCGCCGGGCTCGCGGCTCCCGCGCCGCTACCGTTGCGCGTCCACGACGGTCAGGCTCAACAGCACGGGTCGCGTGGTGTACCGGCCGGGAGTCGTCCCGAGTTCTCGCCACCCCGCTCCCGCCCTACATCGCGAGGCATGCCAAACAGGGAGGCGCCGAAGGTCCCCGGCGCCAGCGCGTCAGCTGACTGGTGGAACGTGTCCCGCCTTCCATAGGATTGGGCGCGTGAAACGCGAGCTGGTTCCCGTCGTCGCCCTGCTGGCCGGACTCTTGGTGTCGGGCTGTGCGATCCGCTACGAGCACGTGAACGTGTTGTCCAGCCCCTTACCGGTGCGTGTGGACTTGGGGCGGAACCATCCGGCACCTGCGTTCACGGTGATCACGGACGGTCAGGAGGCCGCGGTCCGATATCTGGCGTCGCCCGGGCTCGATGGTCGGCGACCCGGCTCGGAAGGGAGTCGCCTGGCGCGCGAGTACCTGATCGAGCGCCTGCGGGGTGCGGGTCTGTCGCCTCTGTTCGGGGACACCTACGAGCAGACGGTGTTCGACGGCGACGAGGCGTACTCGACCAACGTCGGCGCGGTCTACCCGACGGACGACCCCGATGCCGATTGGGTGGTGCTCGTCGCCCACTATGACCATCTGGGGGACGGACACCTCGGGGCCGACGACAACGCCGCCGCCGTGGCGCTCATCCTGTCCCTCGCCGAGGGGCTCGCCCGGGACCCGCCTCCGTTCAGACGTCACGTCGCCGTCCTGTTCCCGGACTCCGAGGAACCACCGTCCGTCCGCACGGATGTGATGGGCTCCACGTGGTTCTGGAACCACCCGCCGCTCCCGCTGGGGCGATTGCACCTGGCCATCGTCATCGACCTGATCGCGGGACGCGCTTCCGACGCACATCGCGCAGCCGGTCTGGGCGGCGCGCTGCTCGTCACCGGAGCGGAGGCGAGCGCGGAACTTGCCCAGTTCGCCCGCGGGGTCCCTCCGGAGCCGGGGATGGAGCTGCTGTTCGCGAGCTCGGCGGTCGTCGAGACGTATCCGTACGTGCCGTGGAAGCGCTTCTCCGCCAGCGACTACCACGGGCTGAGGGACGCCGGGGCTCGACCGTTCCTGTTCCTCTCGACGGGCCGCACGCACCGTTACCACACCGAATTGGATACGGCGGACTCCCTGGACTACGAGCGGCTCGCCCGCAACACGCGATACGTCGCACGGCTCCTGACAGAGGCGGCCGACAGCCCGGACCCGCTGACCTGGAACGACCGACGGGCCGACCCCGTCGCGGACGTGGACCTGGTTCTGCGATTGCACGAAGGCATCGACCCTGGCGCGCATCCCGCCCTGCTCCGCAGCGCTCTGCGCTCCGACCGACGCACGATGGAGAGTCTGCGCACCCGATTGCGCGCCGGGGAGTCGATCTCCCACGGCGACTACCACGACATTCAACTCGCCGCGATTCGCGTCCAGGCCGCTGCGTTCCACCCGTCCGGCTGGTGGTTCGCACTCTGGTAGTGGTAGTGGGGTCCGGAGAAGTTCGGACACTCCGACTGACCCAACTTCTCGCCCCCGCCGCCGAACCTCCCCTGCGATCCTGCGCGTCCCTCTCCTCGGTGCCGCGCGCCCTCCCGATGGGCGGGCAGGAGCCCGGTGGCCAGCAACCCGATCCGCGGCGACACGTTTAGCCGATACCCTAACTATCCCTTGCCTCGCTTAGCGGGATGGCTAATCATAGACCGCATGAGCCACAACGAAGCCCCGATCAACATCTGTCAGTACCGAGTCAAGCCAGGCCATGAGGCAGAGATGGAGCGCCTCCTCGCGGCGCACTGGCCCGCGCTCCGCGACGCCGGTCTCGCGACGGACGAGCCTGCGACGGTCTTCAAGGGCCTGCCGAGTCCCCAGCCCGGCGGACCGCACGGGGCGGATCGCTGGTACATCGAGATGTTCCGCTGGACGAGTCCCGACGGTCCGCGGATCGCTCACGAGACGCCATCGATCATGGCCGTCTGGGAACCGATGGGCGCCATCTGCGAACACCTGGACTTCCCCATGTACCAGCCGCTCGACCTGCACGGGTGATCCCGACGTCCGCCGGCGACGCAGCGTCCCGAGTTCCCACGGACGCGGAGCGCCAACTGGCCGACGTCGATGCCGTGTTCGGAGCGCTGGCCAACGCGTCGCGTCGCCACATCCTGCTGGTGCTGCACTTTCGTGGCGGGGAGATGACCGCCGGCGACATCGCAGGGCGTTTCGGCTGCTCCTGGCCGACGACGACGCGACACCTCGGCATCCTTCGCGACGCAGGTCTCGTGACCGTCGAGCAGCGGGGACGCGAGCGTCACTATCGCGTCGACGGCGCGCGTCTGTCGGCGGTCGCAGGCCACTGGCTCGACACGTTCGAAGACGCCCCGACGTCGACGAAATCGCCTGCGAAGGACTGATCGCGACCGGTTCCAACTTCAAGGGACGGCGAAGAGCGTCGGACCGGCCCTGTTGCTGCTCGGAGCGGCGTTGGCGGCGCTGATCGCTGCCGGCGTGCTCGTCGGACGAGACGCTGCCAACGGACCGACGGCGTCGCGCACTCCGCTGCCCGATGTGACCCGCGACTCGCCGACCATGGAGATGGGAACAGAGGCAGCTGCGACCACGAAGACGCCGTTCTCAGGCCTCGAACGTCACGTCGTCGATGCTCCCGGGCCGGAGTCCGTCCAGCGCCTCGGCGAGGCTCCGCTCGGCGTGCTCGAGCACGGCCTCCGCCTGCTCGCGCTTCACGCCGGGGAACCACTTGAGGAACTCGTCGATGCACGCGCCGCTCTCGCGGTTCTCGAAGAGGGCGCTCACCGGGACTCGCGTTCCCTTGAAGATCCAGACGCCGCCCACCTTGCCGGGGACGCGTTCCACCGCGGGGCACTGGGTCCAGTCGAGCATGCGGTCAGGATAGCACGCGGTCCGATCGTCGGCCGGGCGCGACGAGGGGCGCGGACTGGGGCCGCTGCACTGGGTTGCACTGGGTTGCACTGGGTCTGCGCGACGGTGGCTACACCGCATCGGGACCCGACAGGCGCGTCAGTCATCGCGAGCTTGAGAGTAGCTCCGAAGCACGTCGATTGTGGCCGGGTCATGGGAAGGCCGAGCGGAGTACTTCTCAGCAAGCACGCGGAGAGCCGCCTCCGCAGTCCGACCACTGGTCGACGTCCAGCGGTCGGCGATCGCGCTCACGATCACGCACCGTGGGCGGTCTTGACTGAGTTCGAAGTCGAGTGCATCGAGCAAGTGCTCCGGGCCCCCGCCGAGAGCGGTGCAGAGCGCGTCGAAGGCGTCGAGCTCGTCAGCGAGAGGGCCGGTCTCTCTCGAGACCAGCGACTGCAGTGGAGCCGCCGCCTCGCGCCACGCGCTCGCGGTCTCACGAGTGATCGCGCCGCTGAACGGGAGTGCGAGTGCGGAGCGTGCGGCGGGGAGTTGGAACGGCCCCTTATCGCTCATCGCCATGGCCACGACGGCGCGAAACAGCTCCAATCGACCCTCCAGAAGAGCAGGACCGTCGATCGTGCCCGGCTCGGAAGCCAAGGTGCCCAGCTGCGACATCACGTCGTAGACACCTCGGCGGGCGACGCCTGACCTCAGCGGACCGTCGGCGCCTCTTCCGACCAAGCCCCAGTCGAAACCGGTGGTGTCCCAGTTCCGGTCGGGATCGAGTCGCGCAACCCAGTAGGCGCGTGAGAGATCGCTGCTGCCCAGGCTGAACGTCGTCGTCCCGCTGCGCCGACCGTCCGGTCCCTTCGCGTGCTCTCGATCGAAGTGCGTTCCGCTGTACTCGTGCAGCAGGATGGCCGCACGGGCGTGTTCGATCACCGCATCGCGCGAGAGGCGCCACACGGCCGCAGGCTCTCGCTGTTCGGTCCAGTCCGCCGGCACATCCCACGCCAGCCCTCGGGTCTCGCGGCCAGTGGTGACGAACGCGATGGCCGAAGCGATCGGCCAACACCTGACCATCGCGATGCAGGAAGCTGCCGCCGGGTCCGCCGCGGGCGCTCCTCGCTCTGCCAGCCACGCCACGAAGGCGCTCTCATGCTCTGGCCCTGCTTCCCGCAGGAGAGCCGCCGCAACGACAGAGCCCGTCAACGGTGGCGCCTTCACTGGTGCCGCTTGAACTGGTGGCGCTTGCGCTGGAGCCGCTTGCACTTGCGGCGCTTGCACTTGCGGCGCTCGCGCTCGTGTCGGTGCCTCGTTCTCCCCTCCGCACGAGAGGGCTGTGAGTGCGATCACCGCCAACAGAGCGAGTCGCGAGCAGCTCGGTCTCACGTCGAGGCGCCGCCACGGTCCTTGCAACGCCACTGAGATTCCGCGACGTGGATGCGCGCCAGTGGACGTCGGCGTTCGTGCATCAAGGTCGAGTCGCGGGCGCGTCTCCCTCTCCGAGCTGCACGAGCAATGACGAGCCGTCCGCGACGATGTCGACGCGGGCACCCGACGCGATGAGCTGTTCCGTCTCCATCACCTCGATCACCGAGTCCAGGATCTCCGGGTCGCGCTCGGAGATCTCGTTGAGGGCGTCGCCGACGATTGCCGGTCGCGCAGCTGCGGCCTCGGCCAGCTTCTGCGACACCTTCTTCGCCGTCTCGCTCTTGATGAGACCGACCCGGTTGTCACCGTCCTGCTTCATCGCGCTCGTGACCTGGATCAGTCGCTTCACCACCTTCTCGGTGATGTTGTCGACCATCGAGTGATCCGTGAACGCGACCTTCCGGATGTAGACCGAGCCCACCTGATAGCCCCATTTCTCGCTGAGTGGCGAGACCGCGGCACGCACGGTGCGAGACAGGTTGTGACGGTTCTCGAGCATCGCCTCCATCTCCAGGTTGGAGAGCGTCGAGATCGCCGAACTCGCCACGTTCGCCTCGAGCGAACCCTCGGGATTGGCGTTGACGAAGAGATACGAGACCGGTTCCTTGACGGTCGTCTCGTACCAGATGCCGACGCCCATCGGAGTGCCCTCTTCCGAGTTCACCATCTGGCCGCGGAGGTAGTGCTGGCGCAGAGCCGTGGAGACCCGATAGCGCTTGCCGAAGAAGGGGATGAGGATGGCGCGCGGACCGAAGCGGGCCATCGGGAAACGCAATCCCGGGTCGTCCAGAACGCCGAGCACCTTGCCGAAGAGCGTGAAGACGTGCGCTTCGCGTTCCCCGACGATCGTGTACACGCCGAAGACCGTCGTGAGCTTCAGGAACAGGGGGATGAGCACGAGGCCGCCGACGAACGAGAGCGCGGCGCCGAGAGTGAAGAGTTCTCCCATGGCTAGTTCCCCTTCATGACGAGGCGACGGGCGCGGCCGAAGAGCGGTACGCGCATGTTGCGGAGGTAGGCGCGGAGGGCCGTGGAGCCGCCCGCCGCCTTGATCCTCGTGAGGATGACCGCCAACTCACGCAGCGGCGCGACCTCGGCTTCGGCGTTGTTCTGCGCGATCTCGACAGCGCGTTCGCTCATGGTGATCTGCTGCTCCGCGTCGGCCCGGGCCGTCGAGATATCGGCGGCGACCTGGTTGCGCGTCGAGTTGATCGCCGACAACGCGTGGTCCACTTCCGGCGGTGGGTCGATCTCGGTCACGAGGGCCGCGTCGAGTTCGATTCCGTAGCGCCCCCCCGTGCTCTTGCACTGCTGCTCCATGTATCCGTTCAGCAGGGGCAGGTTCTTGCGGAGGTCGTTGATCGAGACGCCCTCGGACAGCTCGACCGCCGAGCCGCCCTCGCCGCCGGCATCGGCCAGCAGTTCTGCGCCGCGCGGATCGACGAAGTTCGCGATCCGCTCGCGGAGCACCGAGACGAAGTAGCCCATCACGTGTTCGAGTGGGCTCTCGACTCCGAAGAGATACGGGTAGAGGTTGTTCGCGTCGGCGCGATAGCGGATCTGACCGTTGACGCCCGTGGTCAGGTTGTCTTTCGTGACAGCTTCGATCGTGCTCTGAGACTTCGACGGGTCCCAGACGATGTCGACGGCCTGCGTCGCGACAGTGACCTTGTGGATCTCCTGCCACGGCATCTTGAGATACGGCCCGCCCGGCTGGATCACACGCACCGCGGGATAGCGATATCGCTCCCGCTCGTCCTCGCTGAGCAAGGCGTTGGGCTCCGGCTCCTCCGGCAGACGGTCGGCGCGTCCGAAACTGGTCTTCACCGCCCGTTCGTCAGGTCGCACGGTGTAGAAGCCGGCGATGCCGACCTTGAAGATGACGTACAGGACGATCCCTGCGATGACCGCGATGAGGCTCATATCGGTCTCTCCCTCCGGGTCAGCGATCACGCCGCCGACGGCACCGAGGCTATGCGAAGAACCCGCGCCGCGACGCTGCCGTTGTCGGACTGTTCCAGCCCACTGTTCCGGGCCCACTGTTCCGGGCCCACTGTTCTGGCCCACTCTTCCGGCCCTCGTCGACACAGAGGCGTGGCGCGGCAGCAGAGACAGCCCGCGGTAGCCCGAGAGCGGAGTCGCCGATCGGGGGCGTACGATCTCTCCGCCCTCGATGCGCGCGCCCGACCTCCCTGCTGCGCACGGCGCGCCGGGCTAGCCCGGACCACACCGATCGGTTCGCCTCCTGCGGACGCCGTCGAACAGCCCACATCGGGTGCCTGGCATCCTCTCCTACGGTGTCAGGAGAACCCCCGACGCGCTCGGGCCGGTGGCACGCGGCGCTCCAACTCCTCGGCTCCGTCCCCTCTCGGTACCCCCGCGAGCGACGGGCGCACGGCGGGGCCGGAGCGTGCCCGGGCGGGCGCGCTAGCTGATCAGTTGGGAGTGCCCCGACTTCCAGGTGGGAGTGGCGCGAGTTCCCCCGGGGCGCCTCATCACGTCGGCGATGACGGCGCTCAGGTCCGAGGGCGCGATCGGCTTGGACAGCACGCGGTCGACGGCGGAGGGCGCGTCGCCGACGGCTTCCATCATGTCGCCGAACCCGGTGAGGAGCAGGATGCGCTGCTCTGGCGCTGCCCCGCGCATGGCAAGAGCCAGTTCGTCGCCGCTCATCCCGGGCATCGCGCGGTCCGTGATCACGACGTCGTACCGCCCGCGCTCGAACAGCTCCAGCGCTGCGAACCCCGAGTTCGCGCTGTCGACGTCGTGGCCGTCCATCGCGAGGCACTCCGCGATGACATCCCGTACGAGGTCGGCGTCGTCGACCACGAGGATCTTCAGGGTGTTCATCGGCGCCGTCGCCGGCGCCGGCGCCGGCGCCGGCGCTTCGGTCGGCCCCGGACTCGGCCGCGTCGCCGCGGCGGGGAGCAGCACGGTGACCGACGTACCCTCGTCCAACGCGCTCTCCACGATCAGTTGGCCGCCGTGTCGACGGATCACGCCGTGGGAGACCGAGAGTCCGAGACCCGAGCCGTGGTCGCCCTTCGTCGAGAAGAAGGGCTCGATGCACCGCTCCACGACCTCCCGGCTCATCCCGATCCCGGTGTCGACCACCACCACCACCGCCTGCCCGCCGTCCCGTCCGGTTCGCAAGGTGATCGTGCCGCCGTGCGGCAGCGCCGCGGTCGCGTTCAGGACGAGATTCGTGAGGACCTCGCGGAGCTCCGCAGCCTTGCCCCAGACGGACGGCGGATCTCCAAGCTCCTCCTCGACGACGATCGTGGCGCCCGTGGCCTGCGCCTCGTCGCGCCAACTGAACGCCGTCAGTTCGACCGCCGCGCGGACGATCTCGTTCAGGTCCACCTCACCCATCGAATCGCCGGGATCCCGCGGCCGGTAGAAGTGACCGAGGCGGCGGATCACCAGCGCGGCGTCGTCCGCGGCCGTACGGATCAGCGACAGGTAGCGCACCAGCCGCGCGTCGTCGTGACGGGACCGGTCGCTGTCGATCAGGAGATCCGCGTACCCGCGGATCGGCGTCAGCATGTTGTTCAGATCGTGCGCAACCCCGGCGGCCATGCTGCCGAGCGCCCTCAGCCGCTCGTCCTGGTGGACGCGTCGCTGCGCCGCGAGCTCGCGCTCACGCGAGGCGTCCAGTTGCTCGTGTGTACGCTCGAGGCGGGCGACCGTCGACTGCAACTCGCGCTGCTTGCCCGTGAGCTCGGCGGTGCGGCCCGCGACCAGGCCCTCCAGTTCTCCGATGAGCACCTGAAGCGTGCCACCGAGCTCGTGCACCTCACGGGGGCCCTCGGCCGAGAACGAGAACGCCGCGTGGTCCTCCGTGCAGCGCCGAGCGGCCTCCGCGAGCCTCTGGATGGGTCGGACCAGCCTCGTCGCCGTGCGGCGATAGGCGATGACGGCGAGGCCGCCGAAGAGCGCGATGAGCGACGCGACGATCGCGTTCGTGGTGCTGCGCCGCCCCGCGAACTCCATCCGCCGCGTCGTCGTGATCGTGTCGGCGCGGTCCTCGAGTCGAACGAGTTGCTCAGCGAACGCCACGCTCGCGGCCTCGTAGTCTGTCTGGACCGCTCCCACGGACTCGCGGTCGTCGACGACCGCGAAGTCCAGCACGGTGCGCTCGAGCCGGTGGAAGCGATCGTGGGTCTCGATGAACTCCCGGCTCGTCGCGAACACACCGTGACCGCCAAGCGCAACGAAGTCGGCGTCACAGCGCTCGAGGAGCCGGTCGACCACCACGTAGACCCCGCTCGACTCCAGGCTCAGCACGTCCGCGACCATCAGGAGCTCGCGCGCGTTAGCCGCCAGGGTCCTGACGCGCTGGACGTCACGCGACGCCTCGCCGCTGCTGGTCGCCAGGACGTCCAACCGGTGGTAGGCATACGCTGCGCCGCCGACGAGCACGATGGCCCCCAGGACAACCGTCGCGAGCAGGGCGGCCACGAAACTCTCGACGCCACGACGGTGTGCCATCAGCGCTCACGCCGTGTTGCGGGACGGGTCCGCGCGCGGATGAGGCACAGCACCTCACGCGTGGCGACGATGAGAGGACTCGCCGCTCCGTCGTCCGAGACGGTCAGGGTGCCGAGATCCCGGCCGTGCAGCTCCTCCGCACTCTCGGGCGCGCCGGCGTCGTTCGTGTCGTGGACGAGGGTCTCGCGAACGGTCCCCTCCGGGGAGACCGCCCACCAGACCTCGCTCGTCGGCTCGGCGCGCAGCCGAGCGTGGGCCAGCCACCCGAGGGTGCCGTCGTCACCAACCGCGCGCAGCAACACGAACGTGTCGTTCGCGATCTGGTCGGGAGGGCAGCCGTTCATGTCGCGGATCGCATCGATGGCATCCTGACTCAGCGGTTCCGTGACACGCTTGACCTCGCTCGTGCCCTTGAAGATCCGGTGGATGTGGCCGAGCAGACGCGCGCTCCGCACCTCGTCGTCGAACGTCCTGCTCAGAATCGCCGCCGCCTTGATCCCGCTCTCGACGAACAACGTGACCAGCGGTCGCGCGTCCTTCGGGACCGAGGCCACGACGCCGGTGGTCGGGTCGTTCTTCCACGCGACGAGATCTCGCAACCCCTTGCCCACGAACTGCTCGCGGAATGACGCGTCGCGGATCGTCGCGGAGTGCGTCTCCCGTGACCGCTGCACGCGCACCTCCCGAACGCGCAGATCCAGATCGAGCGCCCACACGAGCTCCACGAGGCCCAACTCGCCGAGATCCGCGCGTGCCTGCAGGAACCCGACCGGCGACGTGTCGATGAGCGGGACGCACACCGTGGTCGCTCCGAGATCGGCGAGCCGCACGTCGACGCCGACCTCCTTCTCGAGCCGCTTGCCCTGCGAGAGCGAGAAGTAGCCGACGAAGGTGCTGAAGGCGGTGCTCTCCGGGTACAGCTCGTACACGCTGCGTGTGCGATCGCGGAGCGCGCAGCTGCCCGCGTCGGCCGCCCCGTACGGAACGAACGGGGCGGCCAGGCCGATGACGATCGCGACAGTGCGTATGCAGCGCATGAGATGGACTCCGTCAGAACTCGAACCGGAGCTGCACCTGCGCGGAGACCCCTTCCGGGCGCGCTCCGAACGTGGCGAAGTCCTGTCGGTACTCGGCGCTCGCGGACCAATGCTCGTCGAGCGTCCACGTCAGGCCGAGCCGGGTGAACAGGTCGTGATCCCAGAACGGCGCGCGGTCCTGACCGAGGACCACAGCCTGTCCGTAGATGGACACGGTCTCGGCGCGTGACGTCCATCGCACCTCACTCAGGGAGTTCACGACGTGCTGGTCGAAGTCGCGCCCGCCCGACAACTCCTGGCTGACCGTGTACGCCCCGAGTTGCCAGCGCAGGTCTGCGCCCACCCGCCAGCGTCGCACGACGCCTTCGGCAGCGAGCTGCTCGTCGCGCCGCGAACCCGTCGGGCCCGATCCCGGAGCCGCACGCGCGTCGATCATCCCGGCGCGCCACCGCATCACACGCCGGGGATCGTAGATCTGTCCGGCCAGCGCCGAGAGGCCGAACGCCGGATCGTCATCCCCCGGCGTGCCGACGCGGGCGGAGAACGCGTAGTTCTCCCCGGTGTGCTCGATCTCGCGACCGGACCCGCGTGTGGCCGCGACCGCGTAGTCGAACGTGGGCAGCGCGCCGCTGAGCGAGACACCCCAGTCCTTCTTGAAGCCGAGGTTGGGCACGGGGATCAGTTGTCGCAGGGTGAAGTGCGTGTCCTCGGACGGCTCGAGCCCGAACGGGACGTCGAAGTGTCCGACGCGGAAATTCGTGCGGCCGCGTCCCCCATGCGGGAGCGTGAAGTGGAAATCGTGGAACCCGACCTCGACGTCGTCGGGCCCGTCCGTGTGGGGTGGTGCGGGGACGGCGTTGTCGCGCCGCACGACGTACGGCTGGAGCAGCAGTGTGCCGACATCGCCATGCAATCCCGTGAACACCTTGTGCAGGTCGAACGCGACAGCGTTCAGGCGCACCGAGCGTCCACTTCCGCGCACGGCGCCCGCCCGCGACACGACGTCCAGACCAAGACGCAGGTTCTCGGCGAGCGTGCCGGGAAGTGCGCGGCGGACGGCGCCCCACGGGCCGTCGCCGAAGTCGGGCCCGCGGCTCTGGCGGCGCGAGACCGTGCCTCCGAGAGCCAGCGTGACCTCGCCCTCGTGCGTGTCGCGGGCCTGAGGATCCGCGGACTCCTCGGCGCGGGCGGACGACGCGCCTGCGAAGAGGCACGCGCTGGCGAGCAGCGTGAGCGCGACGACGCATCGACGCGGACGACGCGGACGACGGGAGCGCCCCGCCGTCACGGCGCGCTTCCTCCCGCGGCCTGTCGTTCTCCACTCCGGCATCGCGACCCCGCTCGTCGATCCGGGCGCGACTCCTCGGGCTGGCTCCGGACTCCGTCCGGACGCCGAACGCTCGCACGCCATCGCGCCAACGCTGCACGTATCGGCGCTCGCCGTGTGAGAATTGAATGAGATCGCCTTCATACGCTCTCGGCCTCCGGCGACGTCGCTGCGCGGCGATCGTCACAGGCTCGATCTTCGCCTTCTTCCACTCCTCCACGAGGCGAACGGCGTTCTGCAGTTCCTCCGGGCTCATGCCGACGAAGTCGCGCCGTTCGGGAGCGTCTTCCGCGAACCGGGCGAGCTCGCGGCGGATACGTCGCCCCGACCAACCGGCGCGGGTCGGCTGCCTAACGTAGGCGCTCGATCGTGATGCGGTTGCGGTACGTGCCGGCCGTGTGCGTGACGGTGTCGAAGCCGCGGCCGATCGCTGTGTCGGCGAGGGTGGCGCGAAGTCGTGCCGGGGCGTCGGCGGCATCGCGGGTGCGCTCAAATTGGATCGCGTTCTGGGGCAGGCCCCAGCCGGCGGTCGGAGAGAGGTCGGTCGAGGCCTGGGAGGCCCAGTCGTGGAGCGTCACACGCAAGGCGGGCTGGTCGTCGCTGTGCAGTGTGACGACCAGCGCGTCGTCGCGGCCGAGGGTGCCGCGACCCAGCTCATGGAACGGGCCTTTCTCGCCACTCGTCGCCACCAGCACGCGGAAGGTGCCGTCCGGGTCGAGCACTGCGAGATGTGCGGGGCGTCCCACGGGGTAGTCGTACGGGAGGAACGGAAGGACGACGTCCGGGCACGGCGAGAAGGAGACCGCTGCGCCGACGTGGTCGGTGAGGACCAGCTCGCACCATGTGGCGATGTGCGCGTGCACGGGCTCGGCGAGTGTCGCGAGCGTCGTGACCTCGACCACGCGGTCGTCCCGTGCGTCGATGCGGACGTGGTGCTCGACCTCGCCCGTCAGCCAGAGCTCGGCGTCAGTCGGCCGCATCCGACCGGCGGAGGCCGACGTGTCCGTCCAGCCGCGCAGTTCCCTCGACGCGAAGAGGCTCCAGCCGCCGTCGGCCGACCGCGATCGGAAGCGCAGGCGCGGCCGGACGGTCAGCTGGGGCGAGCCCGGGAGGATCATCTCGGCGGTACGCCCGTCGATCTTCCCGACCGACGAGAACCCAACGGAGCCGATCGTTCCGACGCCCGCCGGCGCGGCGGGCAGTGGGCCCGAAGCGGCCGGCTGCGTCGTCGGCGCCGGGGCACGCTGCGTCAGCGGCAACCAGGCCCCCACCGCCATCGCCACCGCGGCAAGGCCGATCCCGCCACGCGTCATCAGCGTGCGCGCTCCGAGGACGCGCGCCCAGACGACGAGCCCCAGGCCGAGACCGCCGAGCGGGACGAGCGTCCCCAGCACCACGCGCCGCTGACTCGCTGGGAACGCAATCGCCGCCGAGACGGCCAGTCCCAGCCACCCCATGAACCACGCCCGCGTCACGGCTCCCGCGACGAGATCGCGTCCGAGGACCACGGCCACGAGCCCCACCACCGCCAGTGCAGCCACCAGGAACGGGATCGTCGTGTTCGCCCACGTCCGAGAGTGCAGCCACGGGAATCCGCCCGGCATGGCGAGGCCCCAACCGAGCGCGGCGGCCAGATGCACGAACGCCGCCAGAAACGCCCCGGCGAGGACGATCCGACGCCAGCGGGGCCGCGCGGTCACGTTCATGCGCACGATGGTGCGGCACGAGCGTCTGCGACGGAAGCGGCAGACGCACTCGGCCAGCGTTAGGCGCCGCCGGCGGCCGCCGGTCCGCCCGCCGCTGGTCCCCCTGCCTCAGTGTCGTCGCCGCCCATGCGGCGCCAGAGCTCGGAGAGAGACTCGCGGATGGTGTCGAGGGCGCGGCCGGGAAGGTTCATCAGTCCCCCGCCGACGGTCTTCACGACCTCGGTGACGATGCCCTTCGTCAGCGCTCCGGCGTCGGTGAGGGCCTGGGTGACCGCCTCGAGGGCGGTGCGCTCGGTCCACTTCTGCAGCGCGCGGCAGCGGGCCTTCGCGACGTACCCGATGCGAAGCGTTGCGACGGCGTTCAGGCTGCCGTCGAGGACCGGCGCGGCGACGACGCCCACCGTCTTGCCGAACAGCGCGCCGATCCCCGACGCGGCGACGTCCGTCAGGTCCTGGAGATACGCGCCCGCCACGGTCGCGGCGGAGACGTCGCGCAGGATCGACAGCGTTCCGCGGACCCCGGGTCGGCCGTGATAGATGCACGCGATCCGCGTCGCGAGGTTGAGGTTGCGCCAGAGGACCACGAAGGCGTCGACCATGCCGTTCCACGAGAGCGCGGTCGCGATGCCGACACCGAGGGCCTCCTTGCGGATCAGGGCATTCACCTGCGCATCCAGGGGCGCGAGCGCTCGGGCGACAGCGCCATGCTCGAGGTCGAACACCCGCTTGCCGAGCTCCTCGAGCCGCTCCGTTCCAGCCGCCCGGGCCTCCGCGCGCAGTTCCCGGCACGCGACGAGGGTGAATTCCAGCTCGTCGCGCGATCCATCCCACGCGGGGTTCCGGCCGAGGCTCTCGAGATAGCACTCGAGGAACGCCAGGTGACGCACGAGGTCCTTCGGCTCGCGCTCCTCCTTCGGGGGCAGTTCTGGGGGCCGGAGCGTCGGTGGCATGCTGAGGAAACGCGCCACGGGACGCCCGATCAGCCACGCGAACGCCAACGCGACCGCGGCCACGAACAGCCACGCCAGCGCAATGTGGACCTCGGCCAGGACCTGGAACGCCTGCCAGATGTGCACGGCGAAGAGGTACGCCGTGAAGCCGATCACCGTGTACGAGGCGCGGCGCGCGAAGCGGAGGAGTCGGCCCATCACACGGCCGAAGTCCTGGAGCGGTCGGGTCATCGTGGTCTCCCAGGCTCGCGCCGGAGCGGCGCGACCAGCGAACGACGGTAGGAGTGCACGAACGGCGCGTCCACCTGCCAGCCCGAGCGAGGGCCCGGACGCTCCGCTGGTCCTCGGTTGGGCTCCTCGCCGACGGTATCCTCCGCCGCTTCGGCTCGCGCGCGCCGGCGCGTGCGGGGCGAGACGAGCGGAGGACGGCACGATGAGCGACGAGGCGACGGCGGTCGAGACTGACGTGGACGAAGCGGCGGTGGACGCAGCGGTCGAGGCGGAGACGCTCGAGGACGGGCGCACGCGCTGCGCCTGGGTTCGCGGACGCCCCGAGCACTACTTCTTCCACGACGCGGAGTGGGGTCGCCTGCCCGACGGCGACGAGGCGTGCTTCGAGCGCGTCCTGCTGGCCTGCTTCGAGCGGGACGTGCCGCTCGGCGAGGTCCTTGACTGCCGCCAGGCGATCTATGAGTCGCTCGGCGAGTGGGACGCCGCTGTGCTCTCCGGTCTGTCCGACGGCGACCTGGACGGCCTCGCCGAGGGCGATGGCCTCCTCGGGGACCGCGCGCGCCTGGGCTGGCTCCGCGACGTCGCCGGATCGGTCGTCGAGATCGCCAAGGAGTTCAAGGGGCTGCGCAGCTATCTGCTCGTCATGCCCTCGATGGACGCCGAGGGGCAGATCGCCGACGTCGTCTCGCGCTTCGCGGGGTTCACGAAGACGGATGCGGCGACACTGCTTCAGGCGGCGGGCTGCATCGGCGGCTCGATCGAGCAGTGGTCTCACGAGCGCGACTGCTGGATCTACTGAGCGACGATCGCAAACAACGGCTCGGGCGAGAATCCGTTTCGCGAGATTCCGTTTCGTGTGGGAGCGGCACTCATCGTCCTGAGCGAGTGGGCTTGACGGAGGTGGAGCTGTGATCGACGCACGCGGGCTGTCCATGCGCTACGGCGCCGTGGCCGCTCTCGAGGACGCCACCTTCCAGGCGTCCAAGGGCGAGGTCGTGGGCCTGCTCGGCCCCAACGGCGCGGGCAAGACGACCACCATGCGCATCCTGACGACGTACCAGCACCCGACCGCGGGTGCGGCAACGGTCGCCGGGTACGACGTGGTGACCGACCCCCTCGAGGTGCGCCGGCGCATCGGGTATCTGCCCGAGACGCTGCCGCTGTACCTCGCGATGGAGGTCCGCGAGTGCCTGCGCTTCGTCGGCCGCGCGCGTGGCCTGCGCGGGCGCGAGTTGAAGGAGCGCGTCGACTGGGTCGTGGCCAAGTGCGGGCTCGATCGCATGTTCCGGACACCGGTGCTGCAGCTCTCGAAGGGCTATCGCCAGCGCACTGCGTTGGCCCAGGCCCTGGTGCACGACCCCGAGGTCGTAATCCTCGACGAGCCGACGACGGGCCTCGACCCCCACCAGATCCTCGAGATCCGCGGGCTCATCGCCGAGCTCGCCGAGTCGCGCACCGTGATGCTCTCGACGCACATCCTCCAGGAGGCCGAGGCGCTGGCCGATCGACTGATCGTCGTCAGCCGCGGTCGCATCGTCGGGACCGGATCGCCGGCGGAACTCCTCCGGTCGACGGGCGTGCAGCCCACGGTCGTCGCGATCTTCGCGGGTGAGCTCCCCGGTGACCTGAACGAGCGTCTCGCAACGCTCGACGGCGCCGGCGAGGTGACGGCCGAGCGCGACATCGACGGACGGATGCGCGTCACGATCGACGAGTCCGACGAGCGGCTGGCCGCAGAGGTCGGTCAGTTCGCGAGGGACACCGGACTGGCGCTGACCGAACTGCGCCGCGTCACGGGCACGCTCGAGGACGTCTTCATGGCGCTGACGAAAGACGACTGGGCCGACGACGCCGCGCTCTCGGCCGGCGCGAGCGCCGTCGGAGTCCAGACTGGCGGAGTCAGCACGGCAGGGGTCAGCACTGGCGGAGTCAACACAGCCAGCGGCGAGACCCCGACGGACGACGACTCGAGCGCGCCCCCGGCGCAGGAGGAGGCGGCATGACCAACGTCCTGACGCTTCTCCGTCGCGAGCTCGGACACACGTTCCGCAGCGCGCTGGCGTACGTCTTCCTGGTCCTGTTCGTCGTGATCGTGCAGCTGCTCTATCTGCTCACGTTCTTCCAGGAACAGAACGCGTCGATGTCGCGCTTCTTCGAGTTCCTGCCGTGGCTCGTCGTCATCTTCGCCGCCCTCGTGACGATGCGTTCGTGGGCCGAGGAACGACAAGAGAACACGTTCGAGATGCTCCTGACGTTCCCCATGAAGGACTGGGAACTGGTGATCGCCAAGTGGCTCGCGACGTTCCTGTTCCTGATCGTCGGGATCGCGTGCACGCTGACGCTCCCGATGATGGTCGCCGCGCTCGGAGAGCCCGATCCCGGCCCGATCGTCTCGGGCTACGCGGGCGCCGTCCTCATCGCCGCGATGTGGTGCGCGACGGGCGTCTTCTTCTCGGGCCTCACGCGTTCGCAGCTTCTGGCGGCGCTGGCGTCGTTCGTGCTGGGGATGGCGAGCCTGTTCCTCGGCACGCAGGAGGCGCTGCTCCTCATCGACGCGAAGGCCCAGGGCGTCGGCTCGCTCCTGAACTCGATGGTCGGCACGTGGAGCCACTACTCGGCGATGTCACGCGGCGTCATCGAGCTCGCCGACGTGCTGTTCTTCGTCGTCTGGGTCGCAGTGTTCCTCTACCTGAACGTGCTCTACATCGGCTGGCGTCGACGCCCGCAACGCGAGTTGGTGCTGGCCGTCTGCACGTTCCTCGCGATCGGCTGCGGTCTGCTCGGCAGCCGCCTGCTCTCCGACACGTCGATCGCCCGTATCGACATGACGGAGGAGGGGCTCTACACGCTGAGCGAGGGCACCGTCGCGATCCTGCGCAAGGCCGACGTGCCGGTGCAGGCGACGCTCTACATCTCGCCACGCGAGCAGATGCCGTCCGGGTACGAGGACCTGGAACAGGACCTGCGCAACCGGCTCGACGAGATGCGTCTGCGGTCGGGCGGCATGCTGGACATCCACGTCCTCCACATGTCCGCCGCCAACCTCGCCGCGCGGCCTGAGGCCGAGGTGCTCGCGGAGGAGGGCCGCGACGAGGTCCAGCTCACCGAGGACGAGAAGATCGAGAAGCGCCTGGCCGAACGCGGCGTGCAGCCGTTCCAGGTCGCGAGCTACGAGGCCACGCGCGTCGCGCAGGAGTGGATCTACGCGACGCTCGGTCTGACCTACCGCGAGAAGGACGAGGAGCTGATCCACCAGATGGTTCCGGAGCGGCTGCCGGACCTCGAGTCCCTCGTGGCCGGCACGGTCTCCCGACTGGTCCGCGACGCGCCGCCGCGCATCGCCCTGCACCTCGGCAAACAGCCGATGGACCCGCAGCTCGAGCAGATGTACCGGCAGCAAGGCCAGCCTCTGCCTGATCCGTACTCCCAGATCGCGGGCTTTCTACAGCAGCAGAAGTTCGACGTCGTCCGCATCGGGCTGACGCAGCACGAGCCGATGCCGGCGGACTACGACGCTCTCGTCCTGATCGGACCGGTCGAGCTCGACGATCGCGGACGCTACGAGGTGAACAAGGCGCTCGTCTCCGGCAAGCCGGTGCTGATCGCGGCGCAGCGCTTCGGGTGGGACTACCCACGCTCTACCAACGGTGCAATCTCGATCCGCCGCGAGGACGTGGACCCCGGCCTCGACGCCGTGCTCTCACCGCAGGGGGTGAACCTCAGCACCGACATCCTCATGCAGGACAAGGGCAAGTTCGTGCTGACGCTGCCTCCGTCGCCGAACAACCTCTTGGAGCGGATGCGCGGCAGCGGCCCGCGCGTGGACCCGCCGATGCACATCCTCGTGGCGCCCGAGCAGATCAACACGGACCACGCGATCACCGAGCGGCTGGCCCCGGTGAACTACCTCTGGGGCAGTGCGCTCGACCTGAACGAGGAGCGGCTCGCGGCGCTGCTCCTCGAGTCGACAACGCTGCTCTCGACGACGAACGAAGCGTGGCAGATCCCCGCGGACATTCCGCTGCGGACCCCGCATCTCCAGCCAAAGGGTCAGGCGTTCGGCACATTCCCACTGATGGTCGAGGTCGTCGGTCAGTTCCAGGACACGTTCGCGGGTCAGCCACGGCCGAAGTGGACGCCGAAGCTCGAGATGTCGCGTGACGGACGGCCCCTGCCGGCGCCGCCCGATCTCGCGGAAACCGCGATCGTCCCGGGGCCCGGGCGCCTGATCATCGCGGGCTCTGCCTCCATGTGGCGGAACGGCATCCTCGGAAGCCCCGGCAACCGGGACCTGCTCGTCAACTCGCTCTCGGCGCTGACCCTCGATCCGGAGCTCGCGACGGTGCGGAGCAAGACGGCGCGGTCGCGGCAGTTCGAGGAGCCGTCGAGTGCCAAGCACTGGTTCTGGATGGCCGTGCCGCTCGGCGTGGTGCCGGTGCTGATCATCGCCATCGGTCTGAGCATCGGCATCGGCCGCATGCGTACGCGTGAGCGTTGGAACGCTCAGCACGGAAGGTAGGAGGACTCACCATGCGTCACATCGTGATCCTCTCGATCCTGTTCGCACTGCTGGTGGCAGCGGTCGTGAAGAAGGAGGTCTCGCGTCCGGAGGCCGGCGCCCTGCGCGATCAGGTCGCGTTGCGGGGACTGGGCAGCGCGCCGTTCACGGCCGCCGACGTCCTCGAGCTGGAGATTCGCGGTCCGGGACTCTCGGACTCATTCCGCATCCAGAAGGACGGCGATCGCTGGCTCGTGCTCGACCCGTTCCGCGCTCCTGCGTCGACGGGCGTCGTCGCGAAGTTGATCGAGACGTTGGCCTCGGCGCGCGCTGAGGAGCGCCTGGACGATCCCGCCAAGCTCGCGTCGTTCGACCTCTCGGACGATCGCGGTGTGGGCGTCATCCTGCGTGGCGCGTCCGGCGATCTGGCGTCGGTGCTCGTCGGACGCAGCTCTGGACAGAATGGCGCGTTCGTACGCCTTCGGCACAGTCCCGAGTTGGAGTCCGTCGCGTACTTCGTGAGTCGCGATCTACGGAGCGTGCTCGGGCTGGCCCGCACGCCGGCGGGCGAGTCAACGCCGACGGCGCCCCAGCCCGAGACGTTCTACGACATGGGCGTCGCGCCGCTCGCACTCGCAGGCGTCGAGCGCATCGAGCTGACGTCGCCGCGCTGGCACATCGTGATGGCCAAGACGGGACCGGAATGGAGCGTCATCCAGGGCGCAGCGGATCTTCCGTTGAAGCCGTCGGGCGTCCAGGCGCTCCTGTCGCAACTCGGTGGCGGGCTGCAGGCGAAGACGCTGGTCGATCCTGCGCGGCGTGCGGACCTCGGGCTCGACGCAGCGCCGTATCGCGTCACCGCCGTGCTCGCCGACGGGACACGGCGTTCCGCAGTCGGTGCGGCAGATCGCGATTCGGGGACGTTCTTCGCACGGCTGGACGTCGAGCAGGATCCCGACGTCGTCTACGAGTGCGCGAAGTACCCCTGGGACCGGCTGTTCCCAACCGGCGGGTCCATCTTCGACCTGCCGACGCTCGACGTCGTCGACGATGGGCTCGGCCGCATTCTGATCACCAGTCCAAAGGGCGTGCTGGACCTGCGTCGCCCCGACGGACGGTCGCAGTCCGACTGGACCGTGCACTCGCCGAACTGGCCGCTCGAGCCACGTAACGAGCTCTTGCGCTCGTTGCCCTCGCTTCTGCGTTCGCTGCGCCCAGTGGACTTCGTCGACGGGCCCGCGGAGCTCGAGACCGAGATCACGATCGCGTACGGCGCCCACGGCGTGGCCGACGACGAGCTGAGGACCATCCGCGTCGGCGCGAAGCCCGCTGCCGGCTCCGACCGCATCGCCATCCTCCCGGACAATCCGTCCCGACTCATGGCGCTGGCCGGTGACTCCGTCGAGCGCCTGATCCCCGATCCGCTGAGTCTCTTCGAGACGCGACTGATGGACGGGTGGGAGCGCGACGCGATCACGCGGATCGCCGTGTCGGCGGCCGGCGTTGAGCAGTTCGCGTTGGTCCAGGGCGAGCGCGAGTGGACGCTCGTTCGCGATGGCGTCGAGGGCCCGAGCAAGGGACTGCGCGTCACGCGCTTCGTCGACGAGCTCCTGGAGCTCGAGGTGACCGCAATCGCGGCCTCTCCGAGCAGCGCCGGACAGTCGGTGACGGTGGAGCGGAAGGAGGGCGAGCCGCTGACGTTCGTCGTTCACGACTCCGACGACGGCGGCCTCACTCTCGTACTCGGCGGCCACGCGTTCACCGTCGACGGCGCGTCGTTCGTGCCGGACGCTGAGTCGCTGGTCGGTGCTCCGGCTCCCGAATCGGTGCCCGACGAGGACGCGCCCGGGACACCCGGCGACGACGAGTAGGCGGAGGCACGCATGCCGGTCCGAGTCCTGGTTCCGCTGGCCGATGGCTTCGAGGAGATCGAGGCCGTGACGATCATCGACGTCCTTCGCCGCGGCGGTGTCGACGTGACGACGGCCTCGCTGGGCGAGCGCAGCGTGCGGGGCGCACACGGGATCATCGTGAGTGCGGACGCGACGTTGGACGAGGCGATCGCGGGCGACGCGTACGACGCCGTCGTGCTGCCCGGAGGCATGCCCGGCGCGGCGACTCTGCGCGACGACTCGCGCGTGCTCGCGGCGCTGCGCCAGGTCGTCGACGCCGGCGGGACGGCCGCAGCGATCTGCGCCGCGCCCATCGCGCTCGAGGCGGCGGGACTCCTCACCGGACGGCGGGCCACGGCCTACCCGTCGTTTCGGGATCAACTCGTCTCGGCGTCCGAGCGGTCCGATGCGCGCGTGGTGGAAGACGGCCCGATCGTGACGAGCGCGGGGCCCGGGACCGCGCTCGAGTTCGCGACGGCGTTGGTCGCACGGCTCGTCGACGGCGACACGGCCGCGGCGCTCCGCGACGGCATGCTGCTCGGCGCGCGCTGAGGAGGCGCGGCTCTCGAACTGATCGAGGTCGATCGGGAGCCGATCGCGGGCAATCGCTCGTTCCTCGGCTCCAAAGCTCCACAGCTCTACGGTTCTACGGCTCCACCGCAGAGTCGGCTCGCGCGCGCGACGAGCCCACCCGCCACCCCCCTCCCTCCCGGGTAAGGACTCGGGAACGAGGCGGAAGGTTACCGACGCATCATCGACGCTGATCCGACGACCGCTCCAGCCGGCGCGGTGACGTCGCAGCGGCGTTGGACGAGCGCGCCGTGCTGTGGCGGACAGGCCAGGCAGACGGGCGCTCGGGCAGCCGGGCGGACAGGCGAACGCGAGCTGTCGGCCTACTTGAAGAGCCGCTGCAGAATGCCGCGATCGCCCTGCAGCGCGACGCGCTGCTGATACAGCCGCATCCCGCGCTCGAAGCCGAGTTCCTCGCCGCCGCCGGCGCGACCCGGTCCGCCGTGCACCGAAGCCGGCAGCACGGCGCCCGAGCCCAGCGTCTGGTCGGCGACGCGCGCGCTACCGAGGTAGAGGCGGCCGTGCCAGGCACCGATCCCAAGGATCATGGCTCCGATGAACTCACGGTCGTCGCTGTAGACGCTGGCGACCAGGCTGCCGTCGCCCTTGCGGACCTCGGCGGCAGCCGAGGCGGCATCGCCGGCCACCGGCACGATCGTCGCGACGGGCCCGAACACCTCGTGCTCGTGGACCGCACTGCACGACGCGGCGTCGCGAGCCCGCAACAGCACGGGACCGACGAAGTAGCCGGCGGTGGCATCGGCATCGACGACCTCCGGTGTGTCGGTCGAGCCGAACACGATGTCGGCCTCGGCGGCGAGTCGCTCGACACCCGCGCGAACGTCGTCGCGCTGTGCTGCCGACGCCAGCGGGCTGACGCGAACCTCACGCAAGGCCGGGTTGCCGACTGCCATGTCGGAAAGTCGTGCGCAGAGTTCTTCCTGCACGGTGTCGGCGATCGCCTCGGGGACGAAGATACGCCGCACGGCGGTGCACTTCTGACCGGCCTTCTGCGTCATCTCGGTCACGACGTCGCGGAGGAAGAGGTTCCAGGTCTCGGAACCGGGCTGGACGTCCGGCCCGAGCACGGCGGAGTTGAGGCTGTCGGCCTCGATGTTCACGCGCACGCTCTTCCGGAGCAGGTTCTCGTGGCTGCGGAGCATGAAGCCGGTGGCGGCAGAGCCCGTGAACGCCAGGATGTCCTGCGACTCCATGTGATCGAGCAGATCGCCGGCCGACCCGGAGAGCAGCTGCAGCGCGCCCTCGGGCACGACCCCATCGTCGATCAGGATGCGCACCATCGCCTCGGCGACCGTGGCGGTTGCCGTCGCCGGCTTGGTGACCACCGGGACGCCGGCGAGCCAGGCGACAGCGGCCTTCTCGGCGAGTCCCCACGCGGGGAAGTTGAACGCATTGATGTGCACGGCCACGCCCTCGCGCGGCACGAACACGTGCTCGCCCCAGAAGCGGGAGGTCCGGCCGAGCTGGACGCCCCCGCCGTCGAACTGCACGCGCGTGTCGCCGATCGTCTCGCCGAAGCGCGCATACGCAGCGAGCGTGCCGGTCGCGCCGTCGAGATCGAACTTGGCGTCCTTGCGCGTGTTGCCGCCGTTCTCGACCGCGAGGTCGATCAGCGCCTCGCGGTGAGCGTGGATCGCCTTCGACGCGTTCATCAGCAGCGCGGCGCGCGCCGAGAACGTCATCTCTCGTAGGGCGGGACCGCCGACGTGACGGGCGTGATCCATCACGGCCTTCATGTCGACGCCGCCCGTGCCAGTCTCGGCGCACTGCTCGCCGGTGGTCGGGTTGTGAAGCTTGCGCAGCGTGCCTTCGCCGCGCTTCCATGCGCCGCAGACGTAGTTCTCGAGCGTTCTCATCGTTCTCCTCCGCGAAGCCCCCGAGGGTAGCGGAGCGGCCGGAGAGCCCGACGTGGGATCGGAGCGTTGAGGAGGGCGATGTAACCTTCGAGCCTCCCGTGCGTCCTTCTCCTGGACGGTCACCTCGGCGCCGACGTGTCCGTCAGCGAGGTCACGACCCGGGCGATGCCCGGCGCGCTCCCGGATTCCCTCCGGATGGCAAGGTGGTGGCGCCGTGGCGACACAGGTGGGCCCAGAGGAATCCGGTGCGCGTTCTCCGTGGATGCATGCGGCGGGCGGCGGGAAGCAGGAGCGGAGTGGGCCTCCTGCGCCGTCAGAGCGACTCGAGTGGCACGGGTGCGTTCGGCGCCGGGTACGCCCGATCGAGCAGGCCGAGCACGGGATCGGGCAGACGGAGCGAGAGCGCCGCAGAGTTCTCCTGAACGTGGTCTTCGTTCGCCGACTTCACGACGCTCACGATCCGTGGCAGGCGGAGCGTCCAGGCCAGCGCGACCTGACGCGGCGTCGCACCGACCGCGGTCGCGGCCTCCCCGAGGGCACCGCCCCAGTCGAGCCGCCCCTGCTCGAGCGGCGAGTACGCCATCGGCACGACACCGTGAGCACCGCACCACGGCAGCAAGTCGAGCTCGATCCCCCGCCGCGCGAGGTTGTAGAGGAACAGGTCGATGTAGTCCGTGCGAAGCCGCTGCAGACAGCGTTCGGCCGCGGCCACGGTTCCCGCCGTCGATGCGTCGTGGGGATAGAGCTTCGCGACGACGAAGCCGCTCTCTCTTCGCGTCGGTCCTAGCCCGGCCTTCTCACCACGTCGGCGCGGCCTGCGGCCGGAACGCCGGGACTACGAAGGATGTACGACGTGAAGACTGGTGTTGGACCGACGACAGCGTGTCCTGACCGAGTGGGGGCCGCGAGATCAAGGCGGACGCTGCGTGGTCAGGGGCTGATCCCCCCAACGAGCTGTGTCAACGCAGAGATCGTGGTCCCCGCGATGTGTCAGGCGTGGCGCACTGAGAAGGTCGGGCTAGCTCCGCGAGGACGTCGCCGATCACCTCGTCCGCACCGCCCTCGCCGTACATCTCCGCCGTGTCGAGCAACGTCATGCCCAAGTCGATGCCACACCGCAGGACGCGGGCCTCATCGGCTCGTCGGTGGCGCTGTTCCCCCATCCGCCAGGTACCCTGACCCAAGCGCGGGACCGGGTCGCCGTTCCGGTATCGCAGCACGCCGGGGCGGGTCACGCCTCCGCGCGGAACACGGACGCGCGCCAGTGGCGCAGTTCCTCGATGCTCTCGCGGATGTCCGCGAGAGCGCGGTGCCCCTTCGACTTGCCCGGTCGGTCGCGGTAGGACCCCGGATACCACCGTCGGCTGAGCTCCTTGATCGTCGACACGTCGACGCAGCGGTACGAGAGGTGGTCCTCGAGCCGGGGCATATAGCGCGCGAGAAAGCGGCGATCGGTGCCGATCGAGTTGCCGCAGAGAGGATGCTGCCCCTTGCGCGGGCAGTGCTCGCGCACGAACGCCAGGGTCTGCTCCTCGGCCTCCGTCACGCTGAGCGACGCGGAACGGATCTCGGGCAGCAGCCCGCTGCTCGTGTGCATGTCGCGGACGAGCGTGATCATCTCGTCGAGCTCCGCGTCGGTGGCGTGCACAACGAGCTCGGGTCCCTCGGCGATGAGCTCCAGCTCGCCGTCCGTCACGATCGTTGCGATCTCGACGATGACGTGCCGGTCGGGATCGAGTCCGGTCATCTCGAGGTCGATCCACACGAGTCGGTGGGACTTGGGGCTCTTCGCGCTCATGCACTCTCCCGACGCGTCGGCACTGGGCACTGGGTACTGGGCGCTGGGTACTGGGCGTTGGGCGCTCAGCGCCTGACCGACGACCGGATCGTAGCGAGTCGACGGCGTCGAGTCTCGCGCCCGGCGACGTCGCAGCGAGGTCGCGGCAAGCGTTGCCGATATCTATCCGCGAATTCTCTCATGTGAACGCGCCCGCGGTGTCGACACGACCTGTGTCCGCGCTTCTCACGCCCATCTGTCCGGAGGACGCTCCGGACGCGTTCCCTGCGCCGGGCAAGTCAGGGAGGAGAACCACATGTCGAGAGACCAGAAGGGCTTCACGCTGATCGAGCTGATGATCGTCGTCGCGATCATCGCCATCATCGCCGCTATCGCCATCCCGAACCTGCTGTCGGCGCGCCTCAACGCAAACGAGACCTCCGCCGTCTCGACGCTGCGCACCATCTCGTCGGCCCAGGCGCAGTTCCAGACGAGTTCCAAGTGCGACCTGGACGATGACGGAACCGGCGAGTTCGGCTTCTTCAGCGAGCTGTCCGGCTCGAAGGGCGTGCGCATCGACGCGTCGGGGACGCGCGGGGTCGTGATCAATCCGACCGTCCTCTCCGGTGCGTTCCGCGCCTATGCGGCCGACGGCAGCGTGTCGCGCTCGGGCTACACGTTCCAGTGCTTTCTGCCCCAGGGCGACGGCCACGGATCCGGCGAGACCGGCACCGGCCAGATCGGCACGGTCGACTCGAACCTCGCCGAGACGACCTGGTGCGCTGCCGCGTACCCCACGACCTATGCCAACAGCGGCTCACGCGTGTTCTTCACGAACCAGTCCGGTGAGGTCTCCGCCAAAGACGACGGGACCGGCGCGTACCCGTCGCAGGGTGCAGCGTTCATCGCCGGAGGTCACGCGAACGTGATCACGGGCAACATGGCCATCGGCACGATCGGCCGCGACGGCGCGAAGTGGAAGCAGGTCAACTAGCAGCCTGTCGGAGTCTCGGCGTCGCCGTGCGCGAGTCCGTCGACGCGACAGGCTGCTAGTTAGAGGTCCCGCGGGGCACCAGAGCGCCGTCGCGGTGGACGATGATCTGGGCATGAGTGAGAAGGCACTTCCTCCGTGGGAAGTGGACCATGCTCTGCACGGCGCACAACCTGCTGAAACTGGCCGCTGCGAGGGCGTGGGCCGCCGTTTCGAGGCGGATTCGGCGACGGATCCGCTCCGGAACGCCCGCATCACAACGTGGCGCCGCAGGCGGCCCGGCCGCGCCGCAGTTCGCCGCCGCTCGCCGCCCAGTCGGCCGATAGTGAGCAGGCTGTCGCGCCAGCCTACGTGGCCCGTCGAGGCCGAAACTCCGACAGCCTGCCAGCGCTTGTTCTTCGAGAGTGGCACACAGGCGGCGTGGCCATCGGGGCGCAGCGGCCCTTTCGATTCGTTCGGCGGCGAATCGAGAACTGGGAATCGAGAAGGGCGACGCCGTCTCCGGCGCCGCCCTTCTCTCGAGTGCTCGGACGAGCGAACGACGAGCGCTTAGAAGCCGCCCATCCCTCCCATGCCGCCCATGCCACCCATTCCGCCCATGCCACCCATTCCGCCGCCGTCCATGCCGCCGCCGGCGGGCATCGCAGGCTTCTTCTCGGGGATCTCGGTGATGACCGCCTCGGTAGTCAGCAGGAGCGTGCTGACGCTGGCGGCGTTCTGCAGCGACGTGCGCACGACCTTGCGAGGATCGATGACGCCCATCTCGATGAGATCGCCGTACTCCTCGGTCGCGGCGTTGTAGCCGAAGCGCTTGCCCTTCTCGCTGCGCACGCGCTCGACCACGATCGAAGCGTCCACGCCGGCGTTGCTGGCGATCTGACGGATCGGCGCCTCGAGTGCCCGACGGATGATGCTGATGCCGACGTGCGCATCCTGGTCGTCCGTGTTCTTGGCGAGCGTGTCGAGCGCCGCCTGGGCGCGCAGCAGCGAGGACCCACCGCCGGGGAGGATGCCCTCCTCGAGTGCGGCGTGCGTCGCGTCGCGCGCATCCTCGACGCGCATCTTGCGCTCCTTCATCTCGACCTCGGTCGCGGCGCCGACGTTGATCTGCGCGACGCCGCCGGCGAGCTTCGCGAGGCGCTCCTGGAGCTTCTCGCGATCGTAGTCCGAGGACGTGTCCTCGAGCTCGGCGCGGATCTGGGCGACGCGCGCCTTGATGTCCTTCGCCTTGCCGCCACCCTCGACGATCGTCGTGACGTCCTTCGAGACGATCACCTTGCGAGCACTGCCGAGGTCGGCGACCTCGACGTTCTCGAGCTGGATGCCGAGGTCCTCGAAGATCGCCTTGCCTCCGGTCAGGACCGCGATGTCCTGCATCATGGCCTTGCGGCGATCACCGAAGCCTGGCGCCTTGACGGCGACGACGTGCAGCGTGCCGCGCAGGCGGTTGACGACGAGCGTGGCGAGTGCCTCGCCCTCGACGTCCTCGGCGAGGATCACGAGCGGCCGGCCGGCCTTCGCGACCTTCTCGAGCAGCGGAAGCATGTCCTTGATCGAGCCGATCTTCTTCTCGTGGATCAGGATGAGTGCGTCCTCGAGGACACACTCCATGTTGGCGGGCTGGTTGACGAAGTGCGGCGAGAGCCAGCCCTTGTCGAACTGCATGCCCTCCTTCCACTCGACTTCGGTCGTCAGGCCGCGGCCCTCCTCGACGGTCACGACGCCGTTCTTGCCGACGCGCGTGATCGCTTCCGCGATCTTGCTGCCGATCTCGGCATCGTTGTTCGCGGCGATGGCGGCGACGTTGGCGATCTGCTGCTCGTTCGAGGCGTCGATCTTGATCGAGTCGCGCTTCAGACGCTCGGCGACGCACTCGACGGCGAGTTCGATGCCGCGCTTGATGCCCAGCGGCGAGGCGCCGGCGGCGACGTTCTTCAGGCCCTCCTCGAAGATCGCCTCGGCGAGGACGACGGCGGTGGTCGTGCCGTCACCCGCGACGTCGGCGGTCTTCGTGGCGACCTCGCGGACCATCGTGGCGCCGATGTTCTCGTAGCGGTCCTTGAGTTCGACCTCCTTGGCCACGGTCGCCCCGTCCTTGGTCACCTGCGGCGCGCCGAAGGACTTCTCGATGAGGACGTTGCGGCCGCGCGGGCCGAGGGTGACCTTGACGGCGCGTGCGAGGGCGTTGACGCCCCGGCGGGTGTTCTCCCGCGCCTCCTGGCTGTATGCGATCTTCTTGGCACTCATGGTCGTCTCGCTTTCGTTGCTGCGGAGTTCGGTCGTCGGCGCGCTAGGGCGCGACTAGCCCTCGACGATGGCGAGGATGTCGTCCTCGCCGAGCACCAGGAAGTCCTCGCCCATCACCTTGATCTCGGTGCCGGCGTAGGAGCTGAAGATGACCCGGTCGCCCTTGGAGACCTGGAACTGGCTGCGCTCGCCGTTCTTCAGCAGGCGTCCGTTCCCGATCGCCACGATCGTGCCCTCCTTGGGCTTCTCCTTGGCGTTGTCGGGGAGGACGATGCCGCCCGCGGTCTTGCTCTCGGCCTCAAGGCGCTTGACGAGCACCTTGTCGTTGATCGGCTTGATCTTCGCCATGGGTCCTGGATCTCCTCGCGGGGTCCGCGGTAGCGGGTTCCCGCTCGTCCGCGCCGTCGTGTTCGTTGAGAGCGAACGGGAATCCCCGATCGCCACGCCATCTCCGCTCGCCGAGATGCAAGGCCGGTACCACGGGGGGCGCGGCGAGGACTGAATCCGTAAGTCCATTTGAAACAAGTCCTTAGATCACGACCTGCGGCGTCGACCAACGCGTGCCAAGCTGGCAGATCGGGAGGCGCCGAGGATCCGCCCTGTCAGGCTGGCAGCCGCCGAGTGGCCGCGATGCGGCGAGAATCGACCGGTCGCCGCGCGCAGCACCGGAGTCGTCCGCGGAGCGCCATCGGGCCGACCTCGCCCGCGCCACCCCAGCGGGCGGGGCGGACCAGGGGGTCCGCCCCTACGGCGTCACGGAGCAGTCGCGCCAAGACGGCGCGCGTCTCGGGCCACGACGCCATCGTCCGTTGGTCGAACGCGTCGCGCGAGTCGTCCGCGGAGCGCCATCGGGCCCGCCTTGCCCGCGCCAACCCAGCGGGCGGGGCGGATCAGGAGATCCGCCCGTACGAGGGGATGCGCGTGACCGACGGTGTCGTAGGGGTGGGTTCCCTGACCCTCCCGCGCCGACGACGGGTCGCGCGGGCGACGTCGGTGGCTGGCGCACGCGAGCGAGGACCGTGGGTCTCACGATGGATGGCGATCGCGGTTGCCGAGCCGTGACGTCGTCGACCGATGGCCGCGCGAACCACGAGGGTCGTTCGCCGAGCGCCATCGGGCCCGCATCGCGCGAGCAACCCCAGCGGGCGCGGGCGGGCCAGGGGCCCCGCCCCTACGGCGTCATTGGTGGAGCAGTCCGCCGGACCGGAGGACACCCCACCGCTCCGTATCCTCACCCGGGGCGGGGCGGTTGCGCCCAAGCGCAAGCGCCGTGACGCGGGGAAATGAGGCCCACGCAAGGCTGGGACCGAGGGGGCGGCTCTCGTGTGAGAGCGGACGCAGCCGCGGAGCCGACCAGAGACACCGAGGGCGCGGCGATTGCCGCATCTCGCGACGCGCGCCCACCGACGACGCGCTCCGCAATCGGCGTTACCCGCTCCTACTCGTCTTCGTCCAGCTCGATGTTCAGTGGGACACGAACGGTCGTCTTGATCTGCGCAATCGCCAGCTCGGGGAGCTGAATGGTGACGGGAGTCGAGTTGGCGCCGAGGCTCGTCTGGATCGTCGGGATCGGGCGCTTCAGCTGGCTGTGCGTCGCGCGGATCTCGGTCAGTGCGGTCGCGCGCTGCCGGATGCGCTGAACGCGCCAGGCGGCGTTGTAGTGCTCAGCGACACGGGTCGCGAAGGCGGCCAGTTCGAGATCGCCGCGGCCCTCGGCGTACTCCTGCAATGCCACGCGGCCGACGAGGCGGGTCTTGCGCTTGTGCGACGACATCTTCGTCACGCTGTCGCGGATGGTCTTCACGTGCTCGCGCAGCGCCTTGTCCCGGGCGGCGATCGCCGTGCGGCGAGCCAACTCGTCGCGGTGGACCCACGCGCCCTTCGAGCGGACGAAGCCGCGCGCCTCGTAGTACTCGGTCTGCGTCAGCCATCGGCTCTCGTAGCGAACGTGGCCGAGGCCCGCGTGGGCGCCGCGGTGGTCCGGGTCGATCTCAACCGCGCGCTTCCAATGGCGCCGAGCCTGGACGCTGAGCTTCTGCTCCTTGCACCAGTCAGCCAGCGCGGCGTGCGCGTCGGCGGCACCCTCGGCGTCGTCCTTCGGGAGCGCCTTGGCGCGCTCCTGATAGCGGTCGGCGCGTGTCTTCCCAGGCACGATCTCACGCACCTCGTCGGCGGGGAGCCGCAGCTCGCCGGCGGAGGTCTCGACGATGACCTCGTCGCCAACGCGACGGGCCTTGCCTTCGATCGTCTTGCCGTTGACGAGCTGGACGTCATCGGCCATCGCGACGGTGGAGAGGAGCAGCAGGGCGGCGGTGAGGGCGGTCGGAAAGCGGCGTGTGGCGGTCATCTGTACCTCGATGGATCCAGTCCGATCCTATCATGACGTGGCATCCGAACCGGACCGCGCCGGCATCTAAGGACACCGTATCGAAGGACACCGCGTGAACCGCTCCCCCTCCACCCCCACTCTGCGAACGCGACTGGCCGATGCGCGACTGTGCCTGATTGCGACCCCGGGCATCGGCGCGCGGCCCCTGCTCGACGCCGTCGAGGGGGCCCTGCGCGGCGGGGTGGACATGGTGCAGCTGCGCGAGAAGCGGGGTGACGACGCGGCGCTCCTCGATCTCGCCCGGACGCTGCGGGACCTCTGTCGACGTCATGGGGCGCTCTTCGTGGTCAACGATCGCATCGACCTGGCGCGGACGATCGAGGCCGACGGCGTGCACCTCGGTCAGGAGGATGCTCCCGTCGCGGCGGCGCGAGAGCACCTGGGCCCATCCGTGCTCCTCGGCGTCTCGACGCACGATGCAGTCGAGCTCCGCGGAGCGTTGGACGACGCCGCGGACTACGTCGGCGTCGGCAGTCTGTTCCCCACCGCGACGAAGGGCCGCTTCGTCCCGGTCGGGAGCCCGGAGCTACTCGCGCCGCTGGCTCTCGACGCGGAGGAGGCCGGGGTCCCGGCGTTCGGCATCGGAGGGCTGGACGTCGCACGGGCGGAAGCTGCGGCGGCGGCCGGGTTCCGGCGCCTCGCGCTCTGCTCGGGCATCCTCGGCGCCGCCGACCCCGAGGCCGCGGCCCGGGCCATCCGGTCCGCCCTCAATCGACCAGCGTGAGCGAGCGCTCCCAACTGACGGGCATCACGGTCTTCTCCGCGTCCCGCTTGCGGAACACGAAGCGCGCCTGCTCGGTGTAGTCGCGCACGACGCCCTGCTCGATGTCGAGCTGCAGCGTCATCTTCAGCGTGCCGGACTCGTAGTCGACGACGGCATCCGGTGCCGCGGCCTCGAGCGTCGGCTCGCACTTCGCCGAGATCGTGACCAAGCGCTCGCCTGCGCGAATGGCCGTGACCTCCATGGAGATCGCCAGATTGCCGGCGCGCGAGGGGATGGGAGCGAGGTCGATCGTCCACGTCGCGGGGAGCTCGGGCCGGGCCTCGCTCGGCAACAAGCGCCCGCACGTCTGCATCCAGCGCGCAGCGACGCGCGGTCCGTCGAGCATCTCGTCGAGGAGCATCATCGCTGGCCGTCTCCCCACACCGGACGTCCCAGCAACGGACGTTCCAGCACCCGACTGGCCCCACTCGCGGAGGATCTCGCGCAGTTCGCGATCCGCCTCCGGCTCGGAGGCACCGCCGTTCGCGCCGATGACGAGTTCTCCACGGCGTCGGACAAGGCGACGCGCAACGTCGCCCGTTCCGTGACGATCGGCGGGATCGGGCTCGGCGGTCGCCGTATCGAGGTGCACGCCGAACCGCTCGGGGCTCGACACCACCAGCCGCTCCACGACGACCTCGTACGTGCCGCGGCCCTTGACGGCCTCCAAGCAGGTCAGACGCAGCCGCGCGTCGCTCGCGAGAACACCGCCGAAGCCGAGCTCGGCGTCGGCCCAGTCGTCGACGCGGTGGGCGTCGTAGACGAGTTCGCGGCCCGGAGTCGGGCGGAGTCGTAGTTCCGGCGGGGCGTCGCCGCAACCGGCGAGCGCCACGATGAGACCCGCGAGGAGAGCGGCGGCGAGTGCGAGATGTCTCATGCGTCGGCTCCGTCGACGAGCGCGCGGAACGCCTCCTCGTCGATGATCTCGAGTTCGAGTTTTTCGGCCTTGGCGAGTTTGCTCCCCGCGCCCGGGCCGGCCACGACGAGATCGGTCTTCTTCGAGACCGAACCCGACGCCTTGCCGCCCATGCGGCGCACGATCGCCTTGGCCTCGTCGCGCGTCATCGTGACGAAGTTGCCCGTGAACACCACGGTCTTGCCCACGAAGGGTCCCTCGGTGCTGCGCTCTGCAGCGGGCGCCGGCGCGACACCCGCGGCGAGGAACGCGTCGAGGATCGCCACGTTCTGGGGCTCGCGGAAGAAGCGGTGCGCGCTCTCCGCGACGACATCGCCGATCCCCGGCACGTCCGCCATCTCCTCGACCTCCGCGGCGCGGACGCGCTCCAGCGTGCTGAAGTGCTCCGCCAGGTCGCGTCCGCCCGACTCCCCGACGTGCCGAATGCCCAGTCCGTACAGGAAGCGCGCCAACGGTCTTGTCCGCGACGCCTCGATCACCGCGATCAGGTTCGCAGCGCTGCGTTCGCCCATGCGGTCCAGCTCCGTGAGCTGTTCGAGCGTGAGACGATAGAGACCGGACGGGTCGGTCAATCCGACGACATCGACGAGTTGCTCGACGATCCGGTCACCGAGGCCCTCGAGGTCCATGGCGCGCCGCGAGCCGAAGTGCAGCAGGCGCCCCTTGACCTGCGCGGGGCAGGCGATGTTCGTGCAGTAGGAGAGCGGCTCGCCCTCGGCGGCGTCGACGGACGCGGCACAGACGGGACACTCGTCCGGCCAAACAAACGGCACCGAGCCCTCGGGCCGCAGCTCCGTCTGCACCTGGACGACCTTCGGGATGACGTCACCGGCACGAATCACCACCACGGTGTCGCCGACCCGAACACCCAGGCGCTCGATCTCGTTGCGGTTGTGCAGTGTCGTGTGCGTGACGGTCACGCCGCCGAGCGGGAGCGGCTTCAGCACCGCGACCGGCGTCAGCGCTCCGGTCCGCCCCACCGACACGATGATCTCCTCGACCACGGTCCGGCCCTCGCGCGGCGGGAACTTGTACGCCACCGCCCAGCGCGGACTGCGCGATCGAGAGCCGAGTCGACGACGGAGCGCGTACTCGTCGACCTTGACCACGGCACCGTCGATCTCGAACGCCAGCTCGTCGCGGCGCTCCTGGAACCCGAGGACGAGGTCGCCGAGCGCGTCCGCGTCCGCGGTCTGCTCGAACAGATCGTCCGGCGCCACGGGCAAGCCGAGAGCCGCGAGACGTGCCCGCGCCTCGCTCCACGACGCCGGCTGGTCGTCACCCCACTCGACCTCGCCGAGACCGTAGATCATCACGGTGAGTGGACGCGCCGCCGTCACTCGCGGGTCCTTCTGTTTGAGCGATCCCGCGGTCGTGTTGCGCGGGTTCGCCTTCGGCTCCTCACCGGCGGCGACAAGCTGTGCGTTCAGGTCGGCGAAGTCGGCCTTGGTCATGTAGACCTCGCCGCGCACCTCGAGGAGCGACGGCACCGCGTCGCCGTTCAGCGTGCGCGGCAGTGCACCGATCGTCCGCACGTTGGCTGTGATGTCCTCGCCCGTCGTCCCGTCACCGCGCGTCGAACCGACCGTGAGGCGGCCTTGCTCGTAGACGACCTCCAGCGCAACACCGTCGACCTTGGGTTCGATCGTGAAGCTCGGCTCGAAGTCGGCACCTTCGTCGAACTCCGCCATGGACTTGTGCCACGCCGCCAGCTCCTCGGCCGAGATCGTGTTGGCGAGCGACAACATCGGCCGTCGATGTGTGACCGGGGCGAACAGCGACGACGCCGTGAAGCCCACGGTCCGAGTCGGGGAGTCGTCCGTGGCGAGCGCGGAGTACTCGGTCTCGAGCGCCTGGAGTTCGCGCAACTGCTCGTCGAACTCAAAGTCCGACAGCAGCGGATCGGCGTGCTCGTAGTAGCGGCGATTGGCCTCGACGAGCGACGCGCGCAGCTCGGCGGCGCGGGCGGCGATCTCGGGCGGTACGTCGGCGGGAACGTCGTCGGACATCGAACGCAGTCTAAGACGCTGTTTCAGAACTCGCCACGGCCACGACGCGTCACCGGAGGCTTGGATGCAAGGCGGATCGACGAACGCACCCCCCTTCCGGTTGTGGAGGAGATCCAACACAGCAGACGAGCCTCCGGAGGCGCGCCCTTCGGGTCGTCCGAGGCCATCGCGGCGCGGCGTTGGACGTCGTCACCAGGACATCGCGGACCTGCCTTCCTCCGTCCGCCTTGCTCCACTGCGGCCTCGAACGATCGTGGCCGCGGGGAGTTCTGAAACAGCGTCTAAGTCGCAGACGGCCCGGCGATGAGCATGGCATCGCCGTAGCTGTAGAAGCGGTAGCGCTCGGCGACGGCCGTCCGGTACGCGTCGAGTACGCGCTCGCGACTCGCGAACGCGCTGACGAGACAGAGCAGCGTCGAGCGCGGCAGGTGGAAGTTGGTCAGGAGCGCGTCGACAACGCAGAACCGGTAGCCGGGCCGGATGAAGAGCGCCGTGTCAGCGGCACCGGCGGCGGGCAATCCGTCCGTCGATCCCGCCGCCGACGCCTCGAGCGCGCGCACCGTCGTGGTCCCAACGGCGACGATGCGACCGCGTGCCGCGCGCGTCGCTCGCACGGCCTCGGCGACCTCGGCCGGAATCGCGAACGACTCGGAGTGCATCTCGTGCTGGTCCAGGTCCTCCGTGCGCACTGGCTGGAACGTGCCCGGACCGACGTGCAGCGTCAGCGAGACGTGGCGCACGCCGCGCTCGGCCAGCGTGTCCAGCAGGCCGGCACCGAGGTGCAGGCCGGCCGTCGGAGCGGCGACCGCTCCTGGCTCGCGCGCGAACACGGTCTGATACCGCTCCGAGTCGTCGTCGTCCCGCGTGTCCTCGACATCGCGTCGGATGTACGGCGGGAGCGGCAGCTTGCCGCAGCGCGTCATCACGTCGGTCAGCGGCTCGTCGACGCCGCGCACCCGGCAGCGACCGCCTTCAGGAGCCGCGAGGAACTCGACGACTCCGCTGGCCGCGCCGTGGCGCACGTCGATCCGCTCTCCCGCGCGAAGTGACCCGCCGCAGCGCACCATGGCGTCCCAGACGTCGCCGTCCGCCGTCGGTGCGAGCAGCAGGAGCTCGGCCTTGCCGCCCGTGTCACGCCGCCCGTGCAGTCGCGCTGGGATCACGCGCGTGTCGTTGGTGACGAGCAGGTCGCCCTCGCGGAGCTCGTCGACCAGGTCGCGAATGCCGAGGTGGCGTAGACCGCCCGTCGAACGGTCGACCGCGAGCAGCCGCGCATCGGCGCGCTTCGGCGCCGGCTCCTGCGCAATCAGTTCGGTCGGCAGGTGGTAGTCGAAGTCGTCGGTCCGCACGGCGGGAAGGTATCTCGCCACGCCCCTCTGCCACCACCGCTTCCGCTGCCGATGGCGTATCCTCCCGGCGTGGTGGGCGACGGGTTGCGCTGCGAGACGCTTCCGGCCGGTCGTGACGCGACCGGTGAGCGCACCGCGTCCGTCTGGCTCCCCGAGATCTCCCACGGCGACGGCACACCGTTCTTCCTCGCTCCCGGGTTCGGCCTCGACGGCCGCTCGTTCTCCGAGCTGGCCCCGTTGGCGACCGCCCGCCGCGTGGCGTTCTGGAACCCGCCGAATCGGCTGCCGCCAGGGGATGACCTCGAGGGGGTGGCGCGGCTCGCGCTCGAGGACGCCTCGCTCGCGGGCTGCTCGGGGCCCCTGATCCTCGGCGGAGCGTCGCTCGGCGGTCTGATCGCGCTGACCGCCGCTCTGCTCGATCCGTCACGCGTCGCCGGTCTCGTGCTGTTCGGGACGACCGCGAGCTGGCGCGAGGTCGGGCTCGGCGTTCGGTGCGCCGCGAGGATGCACGGACTGATCCCCCGTCGCTCGTACCCGCGTATTCTCCCGCGCGTGTTGATCCCAGGATCGGCGGACGCCCCCGCCGGAAGCCCCGTCAACGAGGCGCTCCGGCAGCAGATGCGGCATCGCACGAAGGCGTACGGCGAACGCTTGGTGACGGCACTGCGTCGACGCGGCGGCGTGGACCTGCGCAGTCGCCTGGGCGAGATCGACGCCCCCACTCTGGTCATCCACGGCGGGCGTGACCGCGCGATCCCACCACGGGCCGCGCGGACGCTCGCCCGCATCCCACGCTCGCGCGTCGTCGAATTGGATTCGGCGGGGCACGTGCCGTTCATCTCCCACGCACGCGTGTGCCGCGACGCGCTCGAGCCCTTCCTGGCCGAGGTCGACGCGCACGCCGGCGGACGACTCGTCGATGCGTGACTGCCGACACATGACCGCCAACGCATGAACACCGACCGGTCACTGATCGTGGCGGACCCCGTGTTCCCGTCGACGGAGATCGAGACGCCCTGTCCGAGCGCGGAGTCGCTCGTGACGTGGGCCTCGGCCGCCGGTGCGGATCGACTGGCGGTGCGCGCGTGGTTGGGACCACAGGGCTGGGCGGTCGTCCATCCGTGCGGGGCTTCCGCTGACGGAGCCCCCTCGCTCGAGGAGGTGATGCTTGCGGCGCATCGCGCGTCCCTCGGGCTGGTTGTGCGCATCGCGAAGACCGACGTCATCTCCTCGCTGGCAGGCGGGCTCGGCATCCTGGGTAGCGAGGGTCCGGCGGAACTCCGCCGGCGCTATCTGGTCGTCGTGCCGTCGACGCGCATCGGCAAGTGGCTGCGACGGGACGCCGGCGACCTGCCTTCCGCGAGGGAGCTCGATGCGGGGACCAGCATCCGTTCCAGACTGCGACGACGTGCGCCGAACCTGGCCCGGGCTGCCTCCGACGCCGACGACCTGATGGTCTCGGCGGCGACGACGTCTCCGCAGCGCGTGCGCGACGTGCTCGTGCCGCAGCTCCGCCGACGCGGCGCGTTCGTGTGGGTGGCCGACGTTCCGCCGGAAGCGCGTTCGTCCTACGAGAACCTGGGCGCCGGAGGATTGCTCCTCCGGCTGCCCTGGGATCTCTGAGAGCGCCGTGCCGACTCGCTCCGGCTACTCGAAGATCTCGAGTCGGAACCCGGTCCCCGCGCGATCGGCGCCGACCGCGGAGAGGCTCGTCACGAACACACGGGTGTACGAACCGCGCGCGGTGTCGACCGCGACGCAGGGCAGTCCGCTGCCCGCCGACCCGAAGTCGATCGCGCTGCCACTGAGGGTGTCGGTACCGCCCGTGACGCGCTGCCCACGAGCACGCGCCGAACCGCCGGCGTCGTGCGTCCACGTGACGAGGTACTCGCCCGCGACGGAGTTGTAGACCACACGCGGCAGGATCTGATCGATGGTCGCGCTCTCGGCGATCACGATCTCCGAGCCGAGCGTCGACTCCTGCGTCGAGTCCAGGCGCCGAGCGCGGATCTCCTTCTTGTTCGAGCCGCCCTCGTCGATGCGCTCGTAGACGACGAGGTACTCCTTGTCGTCCGGGTTGTACGCGCAGCGCGGGATCGTGAAGTCCTTCACCTCGCTCCCCCCACGGCTCGTGACCTGAACGACGCCCGACGGGCTCGCGGTGCTGCCACCTGAGCCTGGGAGCGTGGCGGCGCCGGCGGTCACCCACTTGGCCTCGATCTCGCGCGGGCTCGTCACGGTGAGCTGCCGCGAGTCGCTCGAGGCCACGATCAGGAAGCGGTCGGCGTCATCGTTGACACAGGCCGCGCCCTCGCCCTCGTGGTTCTGCGTCGTGTGGATCGCGAGGTGGAACCCTGGGTCGAGCCGCGGGTTGTCCTTGGGCAGACGCCACACGAACACGTCGAAGTCGTCAGTGAGCGAGTTGTCGGGCCGAAGGGACAGGTTGTCCCACTGCTGCGACATGATCAGGTACCAGTTGTCGTCCCACGGCGCGTAGTGGACCTCCGGGAACGAGTACTCGAACTGGTCGTAGACCTGCCCACTACCTGTGGCTGACAGCGAGCCGTCGATGAAGTCGATCTCGGCCCCGACGAGCCCGCCGTCCGTGTCGACGCGACGACCGTAGACCTGATACACGTCGCCCGACACCGGGTTGAGGAGCGCGCGGACCTTCTCGTTGATCGACTGGACGAACGTGAGCTCGGTCCAGACCACGAGCCACTGGTCGACGGCCGGGTTGTACGACGCCGAGACCGTGCGCTTCGATCGGGCGCCCTTGCTCCCGGTCGAGATCGTGAACGTCCCGCCCTGCCACTGGTTCAGCTTCGCGTCGAAGCGACGACCGCGGATGTCCCAGTCGGACCCCGTCGTTGCCGTCTCGTCCGTCTCCATCCAGACGATGAGCCCAAGGTCGTGCTCTTCGGCGATCGAGATCGACGGCTCACCGAGGACCTTCTGCGAGAGGCTCATCGAGTCGTCCGCGGTCACGCCGAAGACCTCGGTGAGCGACGCCTGCTGCAGATCGGGGTTCTCGACCAGGAGATCCCAGAACCCGACGCTCTGGCCATCCATGTCGAAGCGCACCGTCATCTGGGCGCCGTCGTCCAGCACCGTCTCGAACGTGCCCTGGACGTCGCTCTGTCCCGTCCGGCGTAGACGTGCCGACGCGCCGTCGTCGATCTCGGCGCCGTCGATCGTCATCGTGAACGTGCCACCGGCCAAGTGACGATCCGGTGTCGCGGCGGTGAGCGTCGGCGGGGCATTGCGGATTTCGAAGACGTCCGAAGCGGTGGTCGTCGCCGAGTTCGGCACCCCAATGGGTCCCGGGTTCGTGACCACGATGTCGTACGTGCCGAGCGAGCGCCGGAACGGGCTGAACGTGACGTTGATGCCCCCGCTCGCCGCGTCGACCACGTTGCTCGGGGTGATGACTTCCTCGCCGCCGCCCGGGAGGTCGCGGCGGAGCGTGACCTCGGTGGAGTTCGAGAGTTGCGCACCGGTGAGCTCGATTGCGGTGGACGTGCGATCGTCCGAGGTGAACGTCGGATCGACGGTCAGCACGGTCGGCGTCGGGGGTCGCACCAGTAGGGCGCCGTTGCGGAGGGTCTGACCTCCGGACGGATTGCTCGAGATGACGTCCCAGAAGCCCGGAGCTCGCGACAGAGTGCGGATGGGCGTCGTGATCGACGCGCCGGTCACGATCTGTCCCTCGGGGATCCAGTCGAGCTCGCCACCCTTGCGCAGGAAGACCGTCGCACCGGGCTGGAAGAAGCGGCCCTGCACGGTCATCTGGATCGGGTCGGAACGGACGTCAACGACGCTCGGAACGATCGAGGTGACCAACGGGGCGACGACGATGTCGTTCGTGTACTCGAGTTTGGCCTTCGCGACCTTCGGCAGTTTGACGACGATCTTGTACGAGAACGTGCGATCGAGGAGCGCCGTCTCGCGGCTCACGTCGAACGTGAGGACGTACGTGCCGAAGCCGGCGTTCGGCGAGAAACCGCTCGCACTGAAACTGGTCTTCTTCTGCTTGAACTTCGACGCGCCGAACGCGTTGCCGTCGGGCTGACGCAGCCGAGCCGTCGTCGGCACAGCGCCGCCCTTGGCGCCCTTCACCGTGGCCTTGATCGCGGCATCGGTGTCCGCGGGGAACGGGATCTCGAGATCCACGCCATTGCCGTCGAACGTGCCGGCGTAGCTCTTCGGGAACTTGGCCTTCACCTTCAGCGCGTACGGTCCGCCGGCGGCGTCACGTCCGCGCAGGACGAGGATGTGCCGCCCGCTGACGTCGATCACGAGCTTCTTCACGTCGAAGCCCTTCTTGTCCTTGATCAACGCGGTCGGAATGTCGAGGTCCGCGCCGTCGGGACCGACCAGGACGGCGACCGGCAGCAGGGCGTTCGCCTTGTCTGCCTTCTTGTCCGCGCGGTACTGGAACGAGAGCGACGTCCCCGCCGGAAGGTCCAGCGGGATGTAGTGCTCACCGCCCGGAGGCAGCCGTCCCGTCAGCGAGTGCGCATTCGGGACGAATACCTCGATCTCACCACCGACGGCAACCACGGCACCCAGAACGAGGGCAGCTGCGGCAGCCAGGATCCGCGCGTGCGACACGGTCACCTCCGCCGACAGGTGGAGCGCCGCGGCGGCTGCGAGGACGCCGCGGATCCACCCGTCGCTCCGATCCTACGTGTCCCAAGGGACTCGAGGGAAGGGCCGAGACCGAGCCAGGCCCGCATCCGAGCCTGAGGGCGGCGCGAGATCCGGCGCCCTACGTGGCGACGACCGACATCGGAACGCCCGGCGCGAGCAACCGGAAGGACCAGCCAGGAAGATCAGGCCGAAGGATCACACCGGAAGATCACACCGGAAGATCACACCGGGAGATCACACAGTGGGCCCGGCGGCGAGGCGCTCGGCCTCGATCCGCGAGAGCACCTCGTCGTCGACGTCGCCCGTCGGGTAGCGCCCGTCCATGCAGGCCATGCAGAACTGACGCGGCGTGTCCTCGTCGGGCGGCGTGCACGCCTGCACCATGTCCGCGTGCTCCTGATAGAGCAGCGAGTCGGCGCCGATTGCGTCGCGAATGCCGTCCTCGGACTTTTCCGATGCGATGAACTCGTTCTTCGTGCTCATGTCGACGCCGTAGACGCAGGGGTGTCGCAGCGGCGGACACGACGAGGCCATGTGGACCTCCGCGGCGCCGGTGTCGCGCACCATCTGGATGATCTGCTCGGCCGTGTTCCCGCGCACGATCGAGTCATCGACGAGCAGCACGCGCTTGCCGTCGATCTCGAGGCGCACCGGCGACAGCTTGAAGCGGATGCCGCGACGCCGAGCCTCGTTGCCCGGCATGATGAACGTGCGGCCGATGTAGCGGTTCTTGAGCAGCCCCTCGCGGAAGGGCCGCTTGAGCGCGAAGGCCATCTGCTGCGCCGCGGGACGCGACGAGTCGGGCACGGGGATCACCGTGTCGACCTCGGTACCGCGATCGCCCCAGCGCCGCGCGAGTGCCTCGCCGAGCCGGAGGCGCGCCTTGTAGACGCTGATGCCGTCGATCATCGAGTCCGGTCGCGCGAAGTAGATGAACTCGAAGATGCAGAGGTGGTGGTTCGACTCGGCCATCTGACGCGACTCGGGCTCTTCGCCGGGACGCACGAGCATCGCCTCGCCGGGCAGGACGTCGCGCACGACCTCGTAGCCGAGCGAGACCAGGGCGCAACTCTCCGACGCGAACATGTAGCGCCAGCCGTCACCGTCCGGCTTGCGACCGTAGATGAGGGGCTTGATGCCGTAGGGATCGCGGAACGCCAGCAGCCCGTGGCCGGCGACCAACGCCACGACTGAGTACGACCCACGGCAACGGCGGAACGTGCCCGCGACGGCATCGAAGATCGCGTCCGTGGCGTCTCCGTCACCGTCACCGTCGGTGATCAGGCTCTCGAGCTCGTGCGCGAAAACGTTGAGGATGACCTCGACGTCGCAGTTCGAGCCGACGTGTCGACGGTGCTGGAGTTGCAGCTCGTCGCGCAACGGCTTGAAGTTCGTGAGGTTGCCGTTGTGGGCCATCACGATGCCGAACGGGCTGTTCACCTGGAACGGCTGCGCGTCCTCGACGCCGCCCCCACCGATGGTCGGGTACCGGACGTGCCCGATCCCCATGTTGCCCTTGAACCGGCCGAGGTCTTCGTTCGCGAACGCCTCGCGAACCAGGCCCATGCGCCGCGTCAGGCGGAACGTGGTGCCGTCGAAGGTTGCCGCACCGGCGGCGTCCTGGCCGCGGTGCTGGATGAAGAGCAGGGAATCGACGATCTCGCCGATCACCGGACCGTTGCCGATCGCGCCGATCACGCCGCACATGGGAGAGCTCCGGGGTTCACTGCCGCGGGGATGCGCGCGAGCGCGCGCAGGACCGGAGAGATTACCCAAGCCCTCCGACCTTCCCCCACGGATGGCGGTGCGTTCCGGCTCCCGCGGGCGGACTAGGGTGAGAGTCCGGTCGAACTCAGTCCGGTCAGGTGCCGGAGTCGACGCGTGCGCTGACGCGCTCATCGACCGCAGGGCATCGAGACGCAGCCGACGCGTGCCCATCGTCTTGGGCGACGCTCTCGGCACGGACCGCGTCAGCACGAACGTCCACGGCCCATCGATGCAGCAGATCGAGCTGCTCGGAGAAGCCCTGCTGCTCGACGTCGAGGGGGGTCTTGAAGAAGCACGCGAGCTGCGGGAGCGTGCCGGTCTCGCCGCGACGGCGAGCCACGTCGACCAGTCGCACCAGATCGATGGCGAGCGGCGCGGCGAGCGCGGAGTCGCATCCCTGCCACAGGAAGTGCATCTGCATCCGGGCGCCCAGGAAGCCCTGGAAGTGGATGAAGTCGTACGCCTGTTTCCAGTCCTCGAGCGACGGTACGTAGTCGATGTGGACGCGGCTGTCGGCATCGTCGTCCGGCAGGATGCGCCGCAACGCCTCATCCTTGTCGCGCACCTTGGAGGCCAGGGCGCCGGCGCCCCGCAGCACCGCGCCGTCGCGGTTGCCGAGCATGTTGACGCCCTGCCACGAGAGCACACGCAGATGGCGCGCAACGAACATCGGCGCCAGCACGGTCTTGACGAGCGTCTCACCGGTCTTGCCATCGCGGCCCATGTGCGGGACGCCGCGGCGGCGAGCCATCTCTCGCACCGGCGCGGTGCCGGCGGCGACCGCCGGGGTGAAGTCGACGAACGGGAAGCCGGCCTCCACGGCTGCGTACGCGTAGAGCACGGAGCTCGGGATCTCGGCGTCCTCGCCGGACGCCAGCGCGGCCTGGAAGGCTTCGAGAGACGCGAGCGACGCCACGTCGCCCGGGTGCGCCTCGGTCGAGATCAGGTTCAGGACGACGACGTCGTCGAGGCCGTGATCCGTGCGGAACGCCTGGAGGTCAGCCTGGATGCGCTCGATCGCCGCGGCGGCACTCGCAGGAGCGGTCGTCGCATCGGCGGTCGGTGCGTGGACGTCGTCATCAGCGCCCCAGACCACGCCCGGTCGGATGGCCGCATCGGCGCGGACGAGGTCGTCCTGCACGGTATCGATCAGTTCCTTCGAGAGCACGCCGTTGCGGGCACCGAAGTCGCGGGCCGCCTCGACGAGCGTTCCCGACCGCACCTCGTGACCGCCGAACACGAGATCCGACAGCGGGACGAGGTCCAGGTCTCGGAGCTCCCGGGTCTCGCTGACGAGTCCGGTGAGGTCCGTGAGGCCACGCTGAATCGCAGCCACGCCGGCGATGACGCAGGTCCCGACGTTGCCTCGCGCTCCGAGGATCCAGGCTCCGACCTTGCGGCTCAACGACGCTCTCCCGACTCGGGCGCGCGATCGGTTCCGCGCTCCGCGCGCTCGAACCATCGGCGAACGGCGCGATCGTACCGGAGCGGCCAACGTCCGGCCGACCACACCTCGGGGGCGCGATCGCCGTTCTCGGCGGCCGCTGCCGTCCCGTCCGGGCTGCCGCCGGCTCCGCCCGTCGGCACCGTCGACGCCGGGTCACTCGGTCCGAGCGCCGCCGCAGCTCCCGCGACATCGCCCTCCTTCAGGCTCGCGAGCGCCCGTTCGCCGGCCGGATCGCCCTCGGCCACCGCGCGGAGGGCGCGGTCTCCTAGCTGTGAGGACGAGGTCTCAGCGGCGGCGTCTGCGCGCTCGCTGGTGCCCTCGCCAGTGCTCGACTCGCCGACGTCGGAGCCGGCCTCCGCCGCACCGGTCGTCGTCAGCGCCTGCTCGCCAGGAACGCCGCTCGGAGCGGCGTCGACGCTCTGCGCCGGCCAGCCGAGGGCCAACGCGAGCCCGACGGCCACGACCGACGGGGCGGCCCGACGCGGCGCCACGAACGGCAGCACCTCGCCGAGCCGGCGTTCGCCGATCCGCGCGAGCGCGTGTGCCGCTGCGAGTTCCCGAAACGCCGGGGGTGCATCGACGGCCGTCAGCGCGGCCACGAGGCCCTCGTCCGTCTGAGCGGCTCGGTCGAGGGTGAGCGCCGCGAGGCCGAGGTCCGGCGTGCGCCGCAGCCCGAACGCAGCACCGACGACGGTGCCCGTTGCGGGGAGTACGAGCGCGATGGCCCCGGACGGCTCCATCCAACCGAGAGCACCCAGGACGCCCAGGCCCACGGCGACGAGAGCTCCGAGCAGAAGGCCCGTGACGGCGCCCTCGAGCGCCCACGCAGCGCCGAGCCTCCGGCGCGCGCGCGCCACCACACGTCGTGCGGAGTCGAGCTCACTCATCGCCGGCATCGTCCTCGATGGCCGGGAAGGTGCGCGTCGGCTCGCGATCGGTGAACCGCACGACGAACGTCGCGGCGTCGATCTCCTGAGGAATGCGCGGGGTGGCCGCCAGGAAGACGGTGTCGTCCTGCGCCCCTTCCGCAATCGTGTCGAACATCGTGTTCACGGCCGAGTACGTCGCGACAACCTCAGCGGTGATATCCGCTGCGAAGATCAGCTCGTCGGGCGTCTCGCCCTCGATCCAGCTCGATCCGACGTACACCCAACTGTCGCGCGGCATCGGCTGGGCGAGGCGACGGTTCCAGACCAGGTCCTCCGCGCGCACGACGACCGTCTCGCCGTCTTCGTCCCACTCGACGAACAGGTAGGCCGTCTGCCCTTCGGCGGGCCACGTCCCAGACGCCGTGATGCGAATCGGCCGCCCGCGGCGAAATCCAAGCGCCTGGACGGCGTTGTTGATCTTTGCCGCAAACTGAGCCGGGCGCACGTCCTTCGGACCCGCGTTGCCGACGAGCGAGATCAGCGCCTCGTGCTCCTTGCCGCCCTTCAGCACCGCGAAGTACTCGAGGATGCCTTCGCGCGCGACGATGCGAGCGGGGATGCGGACCTCGTCCTCGGTCAGCGTCACGCCGACCGTCTCGGCCGCGCGCTGGGCGGCGCCGAAGAGGTCGGGCTGCGTCCAGTCGAGTTCGGGGGGCTGCTGGACGCCGGAGCCCGCGCCCCCACGCCCCTCCAGGCTCGAGATGATCTCGTCGACGCGCTGCCGCATGCGGGTGATGTCGTCGACCAGGAACTCCCAGTCGCGCGCGATGACCTCGATCTCCACCAGGCGACCGTCGATGCGATCGAGGCGCCGCCCAACCTGCTCGATGTCGATGGCGGCCTTCTCGATGCGGGCGGCGATGCGATCGAGCTCCCCCGCCGACACGCCCGCCTCGTCGAGCGCCTTCGCCGAGGCGCGCACCTCCTGCAACGCCGCGCGGGTCGTCCAGCCCGACCAGACCTGAAGTCCCACGACCACGAGCAGGCCGCCGGCGATCCAGCCGGAGAGGGGCGATGAGGTGGAGGCGTCGGGGTTGGTCATCGTCGGTCAGGCCTCGACACGCCGCGCGAAGCAGCGCGCTCAAGAGGAGGAGAGCGGACACGGAGTGCCCCACTCAGACTGAACGGATGAGCCACGGAATGGATCGGGTCCGTCCGGGCCGAGGCTAACCCGAATGGGAAGAGCGCCCACGATGACGATGCATCGCGGACGCTCTCTGCGTCGGGTCCCGGGGGCCTGTCGCCCCGCTCTACTGGCCCGGTCTACTGGCCCGTCGGCAGCGTCTCGGTCGGCGTGACCTCGTCGCTGAGCCGCTCGGGACGGTCGATCTGATCCTCTTCCGAGAGCTCGCGGACATCGAAGCGCAGTTTCCCGTCTTCGGCCACGACGCTGACCAGGCTCTTCTCGGGGACCTCGCCACGCAGGACCTTCTCCGAGAGCGGGTCCTCGACGAGCTTCTCGATCGACCGCTTGAGCGGACGCGCGCCGTAGTCGAGATCGGTGCCGGCGTCGATGATGATCTCCTTGGACTTGTCGTCGACCGTGAGGTCGACGCCACGCTCACGGAGGCGGGCGAGAACGCCCTTCAGCTCGATGTCGACGATCTCCTTGAGATCCTCACGTCGGAGCTGGCGGAACACCACGACCTCGTCGATGCGGTTCAGGAACTCCGGGCGGAAGTGGCGCTCGAGCTCGCGATCGAGCTGCGACTTCATCTTGTCGTAGCTCGACTCGGCCGACTTCGTCGTCGTCGTGAAGCCGAGCGTCGCCTGGTTCTTGATGATCGACGAGCCGATGTTCGACGTCAGGATGATGATCGTGTTGCGGAAGTCGACGTGGCGGCCGAACGAGTCCGTCAGGCGACCCTCCTCCAGGATCTGGAGGAGCATGTTGAAGACGTCGTGGTGAGCCTTCTCGATCTCATCGAAGAGCACGACCGAGTACGGACGCCGGCGGACCTTCTCGCTGAGCTGGCCCCCCTCCTCGAAGCCGACGTAGCCCGGAGGGGCCCCGACCAGCCGCGAGACGTTGTGCTTCTCCATGTACTCCGACATGTCGATGTGAATGAGCGCGTCCTCGTCACCGAACATGAAGCGCGCGAGCGCCTTCGCGAGGAGCGTCTTGCCGACGCCCGTCGGTCCGAGGAAGACGAACGAGCCCACAGGACGCTGCGGGTTCTTGAGCCCGGAGCGCGAGCGACGCACGGCACGGCACACGGCCGAGACCGCGGCCTCCTGACCGACGACGGTCCGCTGGACCTCCTCCTCCATCTGGAGCAGGCGCTCGGCCTCGCCGGACTCGATCCGCGTGAGCGGGATGCCGGTGACGCGGGAAACGGTCTCCTGGATCACGTTCGCGTCCACCAGGCCCTCGGTCTCGCGCGTCTCCTGACGCCACTTCTCGAGGATCGTCTGGCGCTTCTTCTTGAGCTTCTGCACCTGATCGCGGAGACGCGCGGCACGCTCGAAGTCCTGAGCCTGGACAGCCTCGGCCTTCTCGCCGTCGTGCGTGCGGATCTCGTCGTCCAGCTCCTTCAGGTCGGGCGGCTGGGTCATCGACCGCAGTCGGATGCGCGCACCGGCCTCGTCGATGACGTCGATCGCCTTGTCCGGCAGGAAGCGGCCGGTGATGTAGCGGGTCGCGAGATCGATCGCCTGCTGCAGCGCCTGGTCCGTGTACTTGACGCGGTGGTGCTGTTCGTAGCGCTCCTTCAAGCCCTGAAGGATCTCGTACGTCTCCTTCTTGCTGGGCGGCTCGACCAGGATCATCTGGAAGCGGCGCTCGAGCGCGCCGTCCTTCTCGATGTACTTGCGATACTCGTCGAGCGTCGTCGCGCCGATGCACTGCAGCTCACCGCGCGAGAGCGCGGGCTTCAGGACATTGGAGGCGTCGATGGCGCCCTCGGCGCCGCCGGCACCCACGAGCGTGTGGAGCTCGTCGATGAAGAGGATGACGTTCTTGGCGCGCCGGACCTCGGTCATGACGGCCTTGATGCGCTCCTCGAACTGACCGCGGTACTTCGTGCCCGCGACCATCATGGCGAGGTCGAGCGTGACCACGCGCTTGCCGCGCAGGATCTCCGGGACGTTGCCCGAGACGACCAGCTGGGCGAGACCCTCGACAATCGCTGTCTTGCCGACACCGGGCTCGCCGAGGAGCACCGGGTTGTTCTTCGTGCGGCGCGAGAGGATCTGCATGACCCGCTCGATCTCGCGGGCGCGGCCGATCACCGGATCGAGCTCGCCCTCGCGGGCGAGGTCGGTCAGGTCGCGACCGAAGGCGTCCAGCGCCGGAGTCTTGGACTTGCCGGACGAGGGTGTCGACTCGGAGGACTCGTCGGGGTCGCCGCTGGCGAACTCCGGGGTGCCGCCGGCCGTCTCGCCTTGGTCGGCGCCGAGCAGATCGAGGACCTCCTCGCGGACCTCCTCCAGCTTCGTGCCGAGGTTCATGAGCACCTGCGCGGCGATGCCCTCGTTCTCACGGATCAGGCCGAGCAGCAGGTGCTCCGTCCCGATGTAGTTGTGGCCGAGGTTCTGGGCCTCTTCGAGCGCGAGCTCGAGGACCTTCTTCGCCCGAGGCGTGAAGGGCAACTGGCCCATCGTGACCATGTTGGTCCCGTTCTTGACGATCTTCTCCACTTCGATGCGGATCTTGCGCAGCTCTACATCGAGGTTCTTCAGGACCTGGGCGGCGACGCCGCTGCCCTCCTGCACCAGACCGAGCAGGATGTGCTCCGTCCCGATGTAGTCATGGTTGAAGCGCTGCGCCTCTTGGCGCGCCAGGCTCATGACCTTGCGGGCTCGCTCGGTGAAACGATCGAACATACGGGTACCTCCAGCGACATTCACGGCACATGCCGTGCCAGCCTACGGCGAGCCTGGCTCGTCCAGGTCAGTGTAGCCTCAAGATCGAGGGTTGGCCGCGCGATCGCGACAGATCCTATGATCCCGACGAACTGACACCCCGTCATCCATATCGACAGTCAGGGCAGACGGCTATCCTCGCCACCCCATATTCTACGTCTGAGAGCCTCTCCGCATGCCCCAGAACCCGTCTGCCGGCGCCGCCTCGGCGCATCCGTTCCTCGGAGTCACGCTCGCACGCTGCAAGGTCGGCGAGGCGATCGGGCAGGGTCGGACCTCGTGGGTCTGCCGTGCTCACTACGAGCCGCTGGACCGCGAGATCGCCATCAAGATCCTCTCCGGCGAGTTCGCCGAGACGGCCGAGATCCGTGACCACTTCCAAGGCGAGGCCCGCGCGATCGCCCGCCTCGACCACGAGAACGTGGTGAAGGTTTTGGACGTCGTCGAAGACGAGGGCCACCTCTGCATCCTGATGGAGTACGTCGCGGGACAGACGCTCCAGGAACGACTCACCGACGGAGAGCCGCTGCCCCTGAAGAAGGCGCTGCGCATCGCCCTCCAGACGGCGCGCGCCCTCGAGGCCGCGCACGCCGAGAGCGTCGTCCACCGCGACGTGAAGCCCGCCAACATCATCCTCGCGGCGGGCAGCGAGACGGTGAAGGTCGTGGACTTCGGTCTCGCCGGCCCCAAGGCGCTCGCGAACCGGGCCGGCACGCCGCTCTACATGTCCCCCGAGGCCTGTCAGGGCAAGCGGATCGACGAGAAGAGCGACGTCTACGCGCTCGGCGTCTGCCTCTATCAGATGCTCACCGGTAAGCTCCCCTACACCGGCAAGACCGTGAAGGCGATCCTGCAGGCGCACATCGCGGCCGAGCTGGTGCCCCCGAGCGAGGTCAACTCGGCCCTGGGCACTGCCTTCGACGACGTCGCGAAGAAGCTCATGATCGCGTCGAAGGGCTACCGCCCGAGCGCTGGCGAGGCCGTCGCGTTGCTCGAGCCGCTACTCGAGAGCGGCAAGCCGGGCGGCGGAGGCCGCGGAGCAGCGCGCGGCGGGAAGGGTCGTCGACCTCGCGGGGCGCAGAAGTCAGGCCCCTCGACCGGCGTGATCATCGCCGCCGTGGTCGGACTCATCGCCGTCATCGCCGGCGTCCTCATGATCATGGGCGACGACCCCAAGCCGACGGATACCGGCAACGGCGACGCACCGAGCACCGCGCCGGAGACTGGCGCGGGTGCTGGGGGCGTGAGCACGACCGGAGGCACGACGACGACCCCGCTTCCGAAGAGCGTGGAGGACCCGCGGGCCGCGGCGGCGAGGACCGCCTTCGAGGCCGTCGAGGCCTGGGCGAAGGACAACCCGAAGCAGTGGGAGGACGAGGCCGGGCGCTGGGAAATCGTCGCGCGCGATCACGCCGCGACACCCCACGGAACGCAGGCCGGCGAGAAGGCCACGTACGCCCGCGAGCGCGCCAAGCAAGAGGCCGAGATCGCCGAGCGCCGCCAGGAGCTTGCGGAGGTCGAGGCGCGCACGAAGGCGAGGCGCGACGAGATCACCGCCGCCCTGAAGCTCTTCGACTTTGCGACGGCCAAGAAGCTCGCGGCGAGCCACACGAACATCGAGGGCGAGACGATCCAGGAGTGGCGCGCGAAGCGCCGTCGGATCGGGTACCTCGCCGACGAGTTCCAGAGGCGCACCAACGAGGGCGTGGCCGACGGCCGCATCTCGGCGAGCGTCGTGAAGGCGGACGCCGGGGGCGACGAGGTGGTCGTCGGCGTGGACGACAAGGGTGTCCAGACGAAGGCCGGCGACCTGCCGCGCCAGATCGACTGGCAGTTCGTCACGGCGGACGCGATGTGGGATCTGACGCGCAAGTTCGTCTCCCAGAGCAACGTCGACGGCAACGTCTATCTCGCGATCCTGGCCGCGGAGCTCGGCCTCGCGAAGCAGTCGAGCAATCATCGCCAAGTGGCCGAGATGGTCGACCGCCAGGGGGTCGCCAAGGACATCCTCCGCGACTACTTCGTCGACTAGCAGGCTGTCGGACTTGCGGCCTCGACGGGCCGCGGCGGTTGGCGCGACAGCCTGCTAGCCATAGGGCGACTGGTGGGCGAGCGGCGTCGAATTGTGGCGCGCCCGGGCCGCGTGCGGCGTCCCGGGCCGATGCGGGCGCTCTGGAACGGGTTCCTGGCCGAATCCGTCTCGAAACGGCCGCTCGCGCCCTCGCAGCGGACCGTTTCGGCAGGTTGTGCCCCGTCCCGGATCATGCCATGCAGAGCATGGTCCACTCCGCCAAGACCATCTCGAGGCCTCGGTGCAGGCAGCGCCGCAAGATCGCACTCAGGTCCAGATCATCGTCCTCGGCGGCGACGCTCTGGTGCCCGCCGGGGTCTAACTAGCAGCCTGTCGCCCAGACGGTCTCACGCACGGCGACGCGCAAACTCCGACGGGCTGCTAGCTGCGCGGGTCGGGATCGCCGGAGGCGAGCTTCGTGCGGTACTCCAGGCGGCGGGCCTTGTACTCCTCGGCGCTGATCGCCGGCTCGGGTTCGCGCCCGGCGATGACGTCCTCGTGGATGCGCTCGAGGAACGGGATGCACCAGCCGCAGCCCGTGCCGGCAGAGAGGCACTCCGAGATCAACGAGACGACGCGCGGTCGCTCCCGTCGCACGTACCGGATGACCTTCCCACGCGGTACGTGGAAACAGATACAAACCACAGGGTCCTCGTCGGGCTCGGACATGGCGCACCGTGGTACACGGCGCGACGGCAACCGCCAAGCCGGGTCGCCGGGGAATGTCGCGCGGGAGAGCGCTGTTGGAGGTCCCAGCGGCGCGAAGCCGCCAGGAACGGATCTCGACAGGAGGCAGAAATGCGCACGTCACTCATCGCTGGAGCGCTCGCGCTCGTCGTCACCGCGGGGCTCGCCGGCGGCGCGGCCGCCGCGCAGGACTCGGGCACGCTCTACTACTTCGGCAGCCACACGAAGCACACGAACATCTCGTTCGTCTCCGAGGCCGAGATCGAGACGATCTACGGCAGCTCGAACGAGATGGGCGGCCAGTGCTTCCTCGACCTCGAAGACGGCAAGGGCAAGTGCAGCCTGTCGATTCCCGTCTCCGGGCTGAAGACCGGCCTCCCGACGCGGGACGAGCACCTGCGCAGCGACCAGTGGCTCGACGCCGAGAACTACCCCGAGATCACGCTGAAGAGCGGCGACATCACCCTCACGGCGAAGAACGCGGCCAAGGGCATCTACACCGCCAAGGTGAAGGGCAACCTCACGATCCACGGCGTGACGCACGAGCGCACGATCGACGCGACGGTGACGAAGCTCCCTGCCTCCGTCGCCAAGCGGCTCGGCAAGGGCTCTTGGGTCAAGGTCGCGGCGCGCTTCGACGTGAAGTTCGGCGACCACGACATCAAGATCCCGAACGCCGACATGGTGGGTCCGAAGGTCAGCGAGACCTGGAACGTGGCGTTCTCTGCGTTCGCCTCGACCACGAAGCCCGGCCGCTAGAGGCAATCAGCCGCTAGGGCCAAACCGGGCGCGGACTCTGGGAGTTCCACCCGGCTGCTCGTTCTCGCATCGGGTGGGTTCGGCCAGCCGGCTCTCCCCTGCCCCGCACGTCACTGCCAGGCTCTCTTCACTGACTCGCTAGAGTCGCTGGAGGGAGCCTGGTGCCTTGTGGTGCCGTCACCGAAGCCCGTCCGACGGCGAGCATTCTTCCGACTCAGGACATCCAGCCCCAGGAGGCGCCATCGTGCAGATGCTCATCCGACTCCTTCTCATCGTGGCCGCGGCTGCGGCCCTGGCCTATCCCGCCGGCATGCTCGCGGACAGCGTCTGGGGGCAGGACGTGATCCTGCTCGCGACCGTGAACGACGAGGCCACCGTCGAGTTCGAACGCGAGATCTCCGATCTCGAGGTTCCGGAGCCGCAGCGCGCGGCGGCGATCGTCGCGATCTACGGCTCGAATCCCAAACCCGAGTTGGAGACGGATCGCATCCTGCTCTTCGACGACTCCGGCGTCATCCGGCCGGTGGAAGACGAGAGCCTGGCGCTCCTGGCGGCCGGTTCGGCGGCCGGAGAGGGCGAGTACCCCTATCAGTCAGCCTCGCTTCTCTACCTCACGAGTTGGGTCAGTGGCGGCGGATGCATCGCCATCGTCGTCCTGATGGGCCTGCTGCTGCTCCTCCGACGCCGCAACGCCTCGGCCTGACCTCATCGATCTGACGGCCTGACCTCATCCATCGCAACGCTCACGGGCGGTCTGCTTCGGCAGGCCGCCCGTGACGATTCCCAGTGGTCGTCGAACGAGCCGCCGCGTCGCGGTCCCGCCGCGGCCCGATGGATACGCGGCCCGGTGGATGGGTCGCCCTGGGGATAGGCGGCCCCGTGGACAGAGGGGCGGGGGTCCCGATGGACACGGGGTAGGCGCCGCTCAGGCAGCGCCGCTGAAGCGCGTCCATCCCGCGAGTGCGCAGATGGAGATCGCGCGACGCCGCCGGTCCCTCCTACGGTTCCGCCCGATCCCCGCACGCACCCGGCAGGGTCCCGGGGCCTCCTGCTCCGCTCCCGCCCGCCGGCAGAGGCGCCCGCAACGGGGACCGCGTCCGCGCCCCTCCCCGCTCCTGTCCGCGATCGTCGTTCGCGCCGCGCGGCGCGGCGCGGCGGCGCGGCGGCGCGGAATCGAAAGAGGCGGCGCCCTCTCGGACGCCGCCCCGATCACTCGTCATCGAGAGATCTAGCCGCAGGACTTCTCGCCGCAGCTCTTCTCGCCGCAGCTCTTCTCACCGCTGGACTTGTCGCCACAGCTCTTCTCGCCGCACGACTTGTCGCCACACGACTTGTCGCCGCAGGACTTCTCGCCGGAGCTCTTGGCGGCCGAATCGCCGCCATCGCTCTTCTGGGCGCTGCAGCAAGCGGTTGTGACGAGCATGAGGCCGCCGGCGCACAGCGCAGCCAGCGTGGTGGCGCGCAGGGCACCGAAGATCTTCTTGTTCTCCATCGAACGGTCTCCTCCAGATGACCCCGCACGCGGGGCGAATTGGCCGTGTCTTCCACATCCCCGATGGCCTCGGGGGACGAACCGCGGCGGCCTCCGCAAACTCCGTCACGACGCCTCAACAGAGCGGGCCCGGGCCCTATTCCGCTGCGGAGGATAGCGGCTCGCGCTCGTTTGCGCCTCCGGGTTTGTCGGATCGTGCGACGGCCTGCACCCCATGTCGGACCGGATACGATCCGGCCATGCACGTGACGGCACCGCGAATCGCGCTGGTTATCCTATTGATGCTCCTGACCGCATGCCCCGTCGGAGCCCAGGAGGCCGCGCCGAGCTCCGGCGGCGTGCGACTCACCGAGGCGTTCCCGGGCGGCGCCTTCCGACGCCCGGTCTTCCTGACGCAGGCCCCAGACGACAGCGACCGCTTCCTCGTGCTGGAGCAGGACGGCCGGATCGTGGCCGTCGATCGCGCAGGAGAGCGAACGGTCTTCTTGGACATCTCTGACCAGGTGAGCCGTCGCCACAACGAAGAGGGTCTGCTCGGACTGGCGTTCCACCCCCAGTTCGCAACCAACGGACGCCTCTTCGTGCACTACTCGCGCGCGTTCCAACGCGGCCGCGATCGACGCGGCGTCATCAGCGAGTTCGTCGCCCCGGACGCCACGCGCAGCCGCGCCGACCCGCAGACCGAGCGCACGCTCCTGGAAGTGCCGCAGCCGTACGGCAACCACAACGGCGGGATGCTCGCGTTCGGACCGGACGGCATGCTCTACGCCAGCTTCGGCGACGGAGGCGCGGCGAACGATCCGCACGGCCACGGCCAGGACCTCGGCACGCTGCTCGGGACGATCCTCCGCGTCGACGTCGATGCGAAGTCGGGACGTCGTCCGTATGGGATCCCGGACGACAACCCGTTCGCGCGGCGTCGCAACGCCCGCGCGGAGATCTGGGCCTACGGGCTTCGCAACGTCTGGCGGTTCTCGTTCGATCGGGAGACGGGCGAGATGTGGGGCGCCGCCGTCGGTCAGAACCGGTTCGAGGAGGTCGGCATCCTGCGGCGGGGCGGCAATCACGGCTGGAACGCGCGAGAGGGTCTCGAGGCGTTCCGACGCGGCGCCGAGCCGAGCGGCGACCTCGTCGGGCCCCTGGCCGTCTGCTTGCTCTCGGGCTCGGTGCGTCGGTTGGAGCCCACGGACGGGCCGCCTCCTCCGCCTCCGTTCCCGGACCTGCTCTCGGAGACCGGGCTGTTCTCGGACGTCGCGGCGGGTACTCCCGTCGCGGGTGCCCTTCGCTACGGCGTCCGCTCTCCACTCTGGTCGGACGGCGCGTCGAAGGAGCGCTTCGTCGTCCTCGCACCCGGCACGGCGATGACGTGGAGTGACGACGAAGCGTTCGAGCTTCCCGTCGGGGCTTCGGTCGTGAAGTCGTTCGCTGTGCCGGACAGGCGCGGGCGGCAGAGGCTGCTCGAGACTCGGGTCATCCGCCGCAGCGCCGAGGGCTTCGACGCCGCCTCGATGCGAACTGCTCGTTCTGCCACCGACCGGGCGCGCCATTGGTGACTCATCTGGATCTCCGGGCAACCACTCCGCTCGCCGAGACGGGTCTCGTGGACGTCGCACCGACTCACGGTGACCTCGGCGTGAGTAACGCTCGGTTGCTCGTCCCCCGCAAGCCCGGCGAGAGCATCGTGCTGCACCGCATGCAGCAGCGCGGTCCGGGTCGCATGCCACCGCTGGCGTCCGCGGTCCCGGACAAGGCGGCGATCGACGTCCTGACGACGTGGATCAAGACGCTCCGCGCGTCAAAGGCTAGATGACGCCCTGACGCTCGAGGGTCGAGCGCAGCTTCAGGCGGAGCGAGCGAAGTCGCGTGTCGAACGTGTTCCGGTTGATGCCGAGGAACTCGATCATCTCCAGGCGCGACATCCGGCCCTCCGCGAGGGTCAGGAGCATCTCACGCCCCTCCTCGTTCAGCGAGCCGATCGCCGCACGGATCAGGTCGGCGTCCTCGCCGCGGATCACGCGCTCGACGGCAGCACCCTTCGGGTCCTCGCCGCGGGCGACGTTCGGTCGGTGGGAGCGTAGGCGCGCCACGAAACGACGGTTCACGCGACCGGTGCGTTCACGTGAACCGAGGTGCTCGAGTGACTTCTTGTGGAAGATGCCCACGAGGAGTCCGAAGTGATTGTCACGCGGCGGGTAACGCGAGTGGATCGAGAGATACGTGACTACGGCTTCGTGAAAGATGTCCTCGGCGTCCTGCGGGAGGATGCCGTATCGAGCGCGGGCCATGAAGCAGACCTTCGAGAAGAGCGAGTGGGTGCTCGACTCGTCCCGCAGAGCGCGCATGAGCGCCTCGTGCGAGGTGTCCTCCTTGCGGCGCCGCGCGTTCGCGGGGCGGGGAGCGGGCGCACGACGAGTTGTCGTCTCGCCTTGCGTCGTCGTCCGTGCGATTCGCTTCGCCAAGGGGGTCCTCCTCGCCGGTCGTGACGTCCTTTCGGGGGACGTGCCTGCCGACGGGAGGACCTAGGCAAGGGCTATGCCGGAGCGCTCTCCTCTTCGTTCGTGGGACCGAACAGGACCTGTGCGACGAGCGCCGCGAAGCAGACGTCGCAGACCAGCACGTGAGCCTCGAGCTCCTGCAAACAGCGGGATTCGAGCGTGCCGGCGGCGTAGTCCGCCAGGTAGGGCTGGATGTGTGGACGGTGCGTTTCCATCCCTCTCTCGGGGGGTTTGGGAGGTGGTACGGACTCCTCCGGCAGCCACCACGATATGGCGTTTTCTGAACGCGGCTTTGGGCGGATGTCGACGAATCTGCACATCATCGGACGTCCACGGATCTCGACACGGCCACGCGGGAGGACACGGTCGACCCTCGGGTGTCGCGCTCCGTCACCGTCAGCCTCGGGGACAGGAGCGTAATCAGGATCTCTGGCGCTCGAGCAGCACCGACAGACCCGGATGAACTGTCATCACTCACTATGGGTCTGTTGTAATCAGTGCAGCACGTATGCATGAAGCGCAGCTCCGTTCCGCTGTGCGCGACCGGTTCCTGTATGACCCGGTCACTCCTTTGAGCCGAAGGAAAGACACTATGCCTCGTATTGCGAACAACACAGACGCGCTGCTCAGAGATCTGCAGCAGCGCATGGAGAAGCTGGTCGAGACGGCCCGCGCCGAGGGTCGGGAGCAGGCGCTCGCCGATGTCCGCGCCCTCGTCGGTGGCCGGAGCCCCGCGACTCGCGGAGCCGCGTCGGCCGACGAGCCGAAGCCTCGGAGGAAGAGTTCGAAGCCCCGCAAGAACCCGTGGGCGACGATGACCCCCGAGGAGCGCAAAGTGCGCGTGCGGAAGATGCTGGCCGGTCGTGGCCTCAAGCCGAAGGACGAGCGGTAACTCGATACCACTCGCGGGGCCGCGTTGGGGAGGCTGCATCGGGAATGCCCGAGGCCTCCGGACGGTTGTGAAGGTGCCGGGGTTGCGACCCACGCGTAAAGCTGTTGCCTCCTCTCCCTTCCTTCCCACCCCAACGCGCAGCTCCCCCGGCATGCCCCACCGCCCCGCGCTTCGGCGCGGGGCGGTCTGATTCTCGGCTGGCGTTCCGCGCGCCGGCGCGGTGAGGTGAGGGCGATGGCCCGCCCACCCAACCTACTGCTCGTCATCGTCGACGACCTGCGTTTCGATCGCGTGGGCGCGAACGGACACGCCGGCGCCGAGACGCCATTCCTCGACGAGTTGGCCGCTCGCGGCGTCCGGTACACGCGGTGCCTCACCACCTGCGGATGGACGCTCCCGGCGTGCGCGTCGATCGTGACCGGGCACCTCCCCAGCAGCCACGGCCTCATCCATCACGACCATCGCTTCCGCGTGCCGAAGATCTCGGCGCTACTCAGCCCGGACTGGGCCACCGTCGGCATCGCGAACAACGGCAACCTCGTCCCGGACGATCTCTCGGCGGAGACGCTCGACGCCCTCGGCTTCGAACGCCGGCCAGAGGTCTGGAAGCACTTCGGGTGGCAGGAGGGTTTCGAGACGTATCGGTGGTTCCACAAGCAGGACAAGGACGGGCCGTTCGCCGCGTTCGAGGACTGGGTCGCGGAGCGCCCGAGCGACGATCGGCCGTGGTTCGCCATGCTCCACACGAACCTCGTCCACGACTACGACGAGGATCAGCCCTGGTGTCTGGACGTGGAGCGCTTCCTCGGGGCGCCCCTACCGCCGTCCGTGCATCGCTTTCGCGACGGCCCGTGGATCTGGCGCGAGCCTCCGGGGGACCTCGACGACGACGCCCTCGCGGCGGCCCTCGAGGCGAAGTACGACGGCTGCATCGCCGAGACCGATCGTCGGCTGCGCGCCGTTCTGGCCAACGTGGATCTCTCGACGACAGCGGTCATCGTGGTCAGCGATCACGGCGAGGGCTTCGATGGCCCCGCTGCGCGCGTGCACCACTGCGGTCGCCTGCACCAGGATCTGCTGCACGTTCCGCTCGTCGTCGTCCTGCCGCCCGACACACCTGACGCACCCGCACCCGGCACGGTGGTCGACACTCCGTGCAGTGTCCTGGACGTCGTCCCGACCCTGCTGGGGCTCGCCGGCGTCGATCCCGGCGAGTTGACGGGGCACGACCTGCGGCGCCTGCCTGCACAGCGCGAGCTCATCGCCGAGGACCTCGGCTACCTCTACCTGCCCACGAACGACGTCGCGGAGCGCCTCCGGCGCTATGAGTACAAGACGCACGAACTCAAGAGCCGCGCCACCGTGAACTGGCCGCGGAAGCGCATCGACCTGCGGTTGGGACGCCAGACCTGGTCCGAAGAGTACGACCTGGAGCTCGATCCATTCGAGCGGGTGAATCTCGCGCGAGGAGCCCACGGACCGGTGCGCCGGCCGGAGCGCGACGAGGGCGCCGTGCGTGCAGCGTGGCGCGGACTCCGCTCGGATTCCGACGAGGCGCGCCTGCTCCGGGCGGCCGAGGGGTACGAGCGTCGCGCCCGCTCCATCCGCTCGCGGCGCCGACTGCCCCCGGTCGAGCGGCACCGCCGCTTCGAGGAGATCGCCGAGCGAGAGCCCATCACGTTCATCGTCGCCGTCGACGATCCCGTGGAGCTGCGGCGCCACGTGTTGGCCTCGGACTGCTACGAGCACGGCGGCCACCAGTGGCTGTTCGTGGAGAACCGCGCGAACCGTGCGTGCGACTCGATCTCACGGCTGTACTGGGATGCCGCCCGTCGAGCGCAGCACGACCTCCGCTTCTACGTCCACCAGGACGTGCTGTTCCCGCCGGACTGGGAGGACCGACTCTTCCGCGCACTCCGCGACCTCGAGGAGCGCGATCCGGACTGGGGGGTCATCGGTGCGGCCGGGCGAGCGCTCCCGGAGGGCGACAGCGAGCCGCCGAACGTCGGGCACTGGAGCGATCCGCACAAGTACCACAAGCCGCCGCGGGCCGGGTTGCCCCTGGAGGTTCAGGTGCTCGACGAGCTGTGGCTCGGCGTCCGCGCCTCCCACGACGTCGACTTCGACGCGGAGCTCCCGGGGTTCCACTGCTACGGCGCCGACCTCTGCATGACTGCGCGGGCCGCCGGCCGACGCTCGTACGTGATCGACGCGCCCGTGATCCACAAACTGGTGCGGCCCGACGGCACGCTGATCGAGCGCTCCGAGCAGAGCCACAAGATCGACGGCCGCCGCACCGACGCGTTCCGGCGCGACTTCCAGCGGAGCGCCGACTACGTCGCGACGAAGTGGGAGCAGTACCTCCCCTTCCAGAGCACGTGTCACCTCTACACGCGCCCGTAGGCGCGAGCCGCCTGTAGGCTGTCGGGGTGCTCCGTCACACGGTGATCGCTGCCGCCCTTCTCGCGCTCGCGTGGTCGTCGCTGCCTCCACTCTCCGCAGAAGACGAAACCACCGACGGTCCGGCCCCGCCTGAGGTGCCGACACTTCCGGCGCCGCGCTTGGTCGGCCCCCGCCTCGACGAAGCTCGGACGAAGGCGCTGCAAAAGGGCGGAGGGAACGCCGCGACCGAGCGGGCGGTCACGGCCGGTCTCGACTGGCTGGCGCGCCACGTCGGCGAGGACGGCGGCTGGGACGCCGACGGTTTCGCGGACCAGTGCGCCGAGGGCACGGCCTGCACGGGCATCGGCAAGGGCCAGCACGGCGAGGACATGCCCTGCCCATTCGACGACGCGATCACCGCCGTCGCGACGCTGGCGTTCCTGGGACGCGGACACCTGCCCGGCGCGGACGACGACCCACACGGTGCGCTTGTCGAAGCGGCGCTCGAGCGGCTGCGTGGTGCGGGCGGCACGTGGGGCCTCGCCCTCGCGACGCAGTGCTTCGCCGAGGCTGAGGCTCTGGAACGGAAGGGCCGCTGGCAGGACGATGCGGAGAGTGGCGCCAGGGCTCTGCTCGGGCGTCGGCAGGCGGACGGAGCGTGGGGCTACGCCGCGCCGTACCGACCGGGATCGGACATTCCGTTCACCGCGCTCGCCGTCCAGGCCCTCGTCACGGCCCGCGACGCCGGCGTCGAACTCCCCGCTGACCTGGCCCCGGGAGTCGAGAAGTTCCTGGCGACGCTCGAGGTGAAGAAGGGCCGCCTCGCGTACATGAAGGAGGGGCGGCGGTACGGCTACACCCCCACCTCGTCGAACGCACACTGCGGTGCCGCGATCCGGCACCTGCTCGGTGTCGGCCTCTCCACGCCTGCCCATCGGGCGAACATGAGCCTGATTGCGAAGCAGAAGCCTTCGTGGAAGATCTCGTTCCGGGACGTCAACGTGCCGGGGCGCGGCAAGGTGCCCGTTCAGATCGGCAACCTGTCGATGTACCAGTGGTGGTACGGCACGGTCGCCACGTTCCAGGCCGGCGGCACGTCCTGGAGCGGCTGGTACGGCAAGGCGAAGAGCGCGCTCGTCGGTCACCAGGAGAAGCGGGGGTGCGCGACGGGGTCGTGGGATCCGAAGGGCACCTACGAGCGGCAGACGGGCGGCCGCGTGTTCGCCACGGCGCTCGGAGTCCTGATCCTCGAGCAGCCGTACCGGCACCGGAGGATCGAGCGGTGATCGCGCTGACGACATTCCGCGTGGACGGCCCGGTCGGTCCTCTTCTCGGCGCCGTGACGGAGACCGGGCTCGCCGTTCTCTCGTTCGGAGACGTCGGCTACACGCGCGATGTCGCCCGGTTCTCGGAGAGCGTCTCCGTGAAGCGCAACGACCACCACGCCATCGCGCAGACGCTGCGCGGGTACCTCGACGGCTCCGTGCGTTCGTTCGACGTCCCGGTGGACCTCCGTCTTGCCACGCCCTTCGCGCGGCGCGTGCTCACCGCGTTGTGCGATGTCCCGTTCGGCGGGCTCGTGACGTACGGCGAACTTGCCCGCGCGGCCGGGAGCCCCGGCGGCGCGCGCGCCGTCGGCGGCGCCGTAGGGGCGAACCCCGTCTCCATCGTCGTCCCGTGACACCGCGTGGTGGCGGCCGGTGGCCGCCTTGGAGGCTTCGGCGGAGGCCATCCGTGGAAGCGTGCGCTGCTCGCGATCGAGGGCATCGCAGTCGATGGCGACGGCTTCGACGCCCGAGTTAGCTCTGGTTAGCCCGGTTAGCGCGGGTTAGCGCGGCGTCTTGAACTTCACCTTCAGCTTGTAGCGGCCGGAGGTGTCGTCGCGCGGCACGAGCTCGACGATCCAGTCGCCAGGCTCGTCCGGAGTCACGATCGCCTTGGCGCCACGCCGCTTGCGCGTCTCGAGAATGCCAAGCACCTCGGTGCCGTTCGGCCGATAGACGCGCAGGTCGTTCTTCGCACCCCGGCTCAGCCGGCGGCTCTTCAGCTTCATCTGCGAGCCATCGTCGACCTTCTGCGGCTCCACCGGGACGCGGAACGCGAAGCCCTCGCCAACCTCGAGCGTGCGCACGACGGTCTGCTCCGGTCCGAACGCGGGCAGGTCGGTCTCCACCAGCGTCAGATCGTAGGCGGCCGGATCGGTCTGTCCGTCGGCGCGGAAGCACCGCACGTGGACGACGACGCCCGCTGCGCCGGCGGCGATCTCGAGTTCCTCGACTCCCGACACCCCATCAGAACGCCCGGCAGGACGGCCGTCCGGCGTGTGCGCCCGCAGGTCGAGATCGAGTGAGACCGGATCGAACAGCGCGCGCAGCAGCACTCGCCGGAACGGCGGAACGACCAAGCGGTACCAGTCGTCGTCGGCCAGCAGCAGGTTCGGATGGTCGCCCACGCCGAGATCCGCCGCGTCGCCGAGCACGTCGTTGTCGTCGAACGCGTCTTCCGGCGGCAACGGTGCCGGCGGCACGCTGAACGGCAGGCCGCGGTTACTCGCGGCTGCGCGCAGCGAGGCGTCGTGGCGTCCGTCCCGCAGCGCCACGTTCGTCGCGAGCAAGGAGTCCACGGCGTCGCGGAAGCGTGAGTTCGGCCCGAGGAAGAAGTGGTGCTCGACGACGAGCTGCAGCGCGGCGTCGGCGCCGATGGCCTGCCGCACGTCCCAGAGGAAGCGCGACCAGATCTCGCCATCCCCGTGCACCTGGCCGACGAAGTCACGCGGGTAGACCTTGTCGCGGTCCACGCGCCGGAGTGCCGGCGGGTCCTTCGCGCCGGGGAGCCCCACCGCATCCCACGATCCGAAGAGTGGGTCCCAGAACGGTCGTCCCGACTCGTGCATGAGCACGGCCAGGAAGTCCGAGAACCCCTCGCCCATCGCGCCGCCCTCGCCCGTCCGACCGTAGTCGTCGACCTGGTCGTGCTGCATGGCGTGCCCGTACTCGTGCACGATGATGTCCGCGTCTTCGGCGTCGTCGACGCCGCCGTCACCGAACTTCAGAACGTCGTCGATGGTGTCGTAGGACGAGTTGTCCGCCGACGATGCGTGGGCGTTGACGTCCTGGCGTTCCGCGTTCACGTTCAGGATCCCGAGGCCGCGCAGCCGCTCCTGGACGCGATCGCAGTGGTAGTAGGACATCACCTGCTCGAAGGCGTGGTGGCTGCGCGTGGCGAACGACCAATCGAGCTCGGACGAGAACGTCGAGACCGGCGAGCGGCGGAGATCGACCCAATCGCCACGCAGGAAGCCGGTGCCGTCGAGCCGTCGCAGCGTCACGAGCTGGCGCGCGTTCGTGACGGCGCCGTAGTCGCGGTCGCTCTGATCACGCAGGGTCGAGTCGCCCTCGCTGTGCACGGGGTTGGGGTCGAAGATCAGCGCGACGCCGTCGGCGGCCACGCGCTTGTTCTCGGAGCGGACCACCCCGCCCTCGACGGCGTCCACGTAGAGGCGCAGGGACTCGGCGGGCGTCACGGTGTCGACGATCCAGACGAGTCGGCCATCGCGTCCTTCGGGGAGGATGGCGAGCCGAGGGGTCCGAATGTCCGGCGCGGGAGCATCGGACTCCTCGTCGGTCACGAAGGACGCCGCCGCCCCGCGCGCCTCGGCCTCGTCGATCCAAGGCAGCGTCGCCAACTGCTCCCCCGCGATGCCGTGGAGCGGGTAGAGGTCCGCACGCAGGAGCAGCGGACGACCGTCCGGAGCCACGTGGGCGCTGACCTCGCTCCCGACGACGGGGACGCCGTCAACCGTCTGGCGGAAGCGCACGTGGACGCCCGAGAGAGACGTGATCTCACGGTGCAGCGTGAGCGAGCCCGGTGCGGAGGTCACGCCGAGCGCGGCGCCGTGCTCTGCCAGCAGATCGCGTGCAATCTGGGCCGGTGCCCCGTCACGGGCGGGCAGATGAGTGAGGACGAGCGAGCGACCCGGAACAACTCGTACAGGGGCCGCGACGGAGGCGGCCGCTGCGGGCTCGGCCGAGAGGACGGGATCAGCCGGTCGGGCAATCCGGCCTCGGGCCACCATCTCCGCCAGGCTCGGGCCAGGCTCGGGGGCGCCCGGCGTCGACGCAGTCCACACGAAGCACGCCACGACCCCGAAGGCCGCGGCGCTCGCGAGGCTCGCGGCGAGGCGGGAAGTGCGCATGCTCAGATGGTCACTCTATCACTCTGCGCCACGGCGTCCGGGCGGAGCCGGCGAAGCGTCGAGCGTGTGTCCATCTCTCTATGTCAGAGTTTGCGTACCCACTTCTTCCAATCGTCGATGTACTCCCGCTCGCGAGCGAAGTCGAAGGCCTTGCCAGCCTGGTTCGCGTCGGCGTACGTGCGCAGGCGCGTGATGTACTCCGTGAACGGAGTTTCGTACTTCTTCGCCAGCGGCCCGCGCTGGGCAAACAGGAACGCGAAGCTCCAGACGACGGCGTCACGCTCGTCGTTGCCGGAGCTGTCGTCCTCGCTCCACCAGCGGGCGGCTTCGAATTCGACGCTGCCGACGGCGGCGTTGCGCGCTCCGTCGATCAAGCCCGGGTGCGCGAGATCGGAGCGACCGTTGTTGCGCGCCATACCAGCGGCGACCAGCGCGAGCCCGCGCTCGATCCACCACGGTGGTCGGAAGCCGAAGCGACGATGGATGGCGTCGCGTGCCAGTTCCTCGTAGAGCCGGTCCTGGCCGGCGTCGTCGCTGAGCACGCCGGAGTGCGTGTGGACGATGCCCCTCCCGACATCCCAGTACGCATTCGTCTCGGCCTCGGCTCCGATCGGTCGGAGGGCCGCCTGCAGCGCGGGGGCGTCACGGTGCACGTGAACGAACCCGCGTCGTTCCTCGAACGGCTCGAGTCCGAGCGAGGTCCCGATGAGTTTGTCGACGCGTTCGGCAGCCGTCTGAATCGAACCGCCGTCCGTCGCGGCCTTGGGCACGAACATCGTCACGCCGTTGCCCTCGACGGCCTTCGTGCCGGGCATCGGAGACGGCTGCGAGGGGCGCTCCTTCAACACTTCGATCCCGTCGCGCAGAAGTGCGTCGAGCATCTTCGTCGCGGCCTGCTCGGCCTGCGACGCGATGTCGAGTTTCAAGCCGTAGACCCCGGCCTTCGTGTGGATGATGCGCACGTGTCGCGACCAGAGCTCGCCGGCCGGGTCGACGCGAAACGAGATCGCATCGCCCTCGATGCCCGGCGCCTTGTCCCACCCGCGCAGTTCAGAGATCTGCCACCACCGACCGGCGGCATCGGCGCGCAGGAACGAGTCCAGCGCGTAGACGTCCACGAACGCTCGCTCGTCGCTTCCGACGGGCCCAACGGTCGAGAGCACGCGCCGCCCGTCCGGCTCGATCTCCTTGCGGACGGTAAAGCCCGCGGGGAGCGTGATCGCCACGCGGAAGTCCTGGTCCTTGAGCGTGACGCCGGAGGGCTTCGCCGTCTCGTCGCCCTTCCCGCCGCCGAACATCTCGCCACCAGGGCCGGGCCGTTCCTTCTCGGGCGCTGCCAGGACCGCGGCACCGAGCAGTTTGCGCGAATCGTCCGCAGCGTCGCCCGGCGCTCCGGAGAGGCGCACCCAGACGACCGCCGATCGATCGGCACCCGCCAGTGCCCGGACATAGTCGACGGTGCCTCGCTCGGCGCTGTGCGCCGACCAGTGCAACGCGTCCGAGTCGTCGTGCGTGAAGACGGGCCCTCCGCCGTCCTTCTCACGCCAGGCCTTCCAGCGCTTCGCGGCGCCGTTGGCGTCCTTCTCGTCGTCGTAGACGACGGCGAACAACTCGGCGCGCTTGACGCCGAGGAAGCCCGTTGCCGAGAACGCCAACTCAGTCTCGTGGGTTCGCCACTTCCCGGGTGCGGTCAGCTTCAGGTTGCCGGCCGGATCGGCCAGCTCCGTATCGGCGCGCGCCGGAGCGACGAGAACCACGGCGAGCGTCGCCGCAGCAAGGAGGGGTATGTGTCGTGCGAACACGGCGTGAGTGTACGGGAGCCCGCGCAACGCGGAACTCACTCCCCGAGGAGCTCGGTCACCAGATCGGCGATCGCCGGGGCCACGGCCTCGTGAGCACGGGCGTTCGGATGGTGATCGATCGGATGCACCCACAGGTCACGCGGGGCCCGGTCGCGTAGCGTCACCCCCAGATCGCGGAACGGGATGCCGTCGGCGCGGCAGAAGCGTGCGACCTCGTCGCGGATCGGATCGAGTCGCCCGCCGGTGAGATCGTGAAGCAGCGGGAAGTAGGCCACGCCGAGGGCGCATCCGGACGTCCTCAACGGGGCGTGCGCGACGCCGATCTGCGTCTGGGCGGTGAGCCAGGCCTGGGAGCGATCGCCGACGTAGTGGTCCAAGTACCAGTCCTCGGTGGCGCGGGTGGCCGCCGACGCCCCCGTCAGTTGCTGAAGCCGCCGCACGATCTCGAGTCCGGTCTCTCCGCGTCCGGGGCTCTGGATCAGGTCACCGACCTGATCCACCGAGTCGGAGACGTGGATCGGGTCGTTCGGGACGAACACCAGCACCACGACGCGGGGCCGCAGCCGCTCCGCCAGGGACGGCAGTCGCGCCGTCTCCTCGAGCGTCCCGTACCCCGGGATGCCCGCGTTCACCAGGCGAGCGGGCGTGCTGCCGCGCTCGGCCAGCAGCGACTCGGCGCGATGGACGAACGTCTCCTCGAGGGGCACACCCTCGCCGAACGTGAACGAATCGCCGACCACCAGAGCGATCGGGCGCGACTCGTCCGCCGCGACATCAGGCCCACGCAGACCGTCCTCGCCGATGTGTGGGTACGTCATGCGCGCACCGGGAGGCAGCGTCCCGTACGGGTCGCCATCCCAGGTGTGCGACGGCGTGTGCCCCGGATCGAACCCCCAATAGAGAGGCTCGTCGGAGAGGACGCGGAAGCCGTAGTCGTCGGAGCGTGCGCTGTACGAGCCGGCGCCCGTCGCCCGTAGGAGGCCCTCGGCGATGACCACCGCGAGGAGCAGACCGATCAGAACCGCCACGACGCGATGGCGGCGACGAGTCGGTCCAGCGTTCGAGGGCGATGCGGGGATCAAGGGAGTGCCGTGCTCAAGGGCGATACCGGGCTCAAGAGAAGTGCCGGATCAGCGCCTCGATCATCAGGTCGTGGTCCCAGGTCCCCGCCATCTCCCGCACGGAGTGCATGGAGAGCATCGGGTTGCCGACATCGACCGTCGGGAACCCAACGCGCGAGGCGGAGATCGGCCCGATCGTGGACCCGCAGCCCATGTCGGAGCGTATGACGAACTGCTGCGGCTCGAAGCCCGCTGCGCGGCAGAGCAATGCGAATTGCGATCCCGTGTCCGCGTCCGTGGCGTACCGCTGATTGACGTTGCGCTTGATCACCGGTCCCCGGTTCATGCGAGGCATGTGCGCTGGCTCGTGCACCTCGGGATGGCTGGGATGCACGGCGTGGGCCATGTCGGCGCTGATGAGCAACGAGCGCACGGTCGTGCGCGTCAGTTCCTCTGCAGCGTTCGACCCCGCGGCGGGATGCCCACTCGCCAGCCGGGCGACGACGTCGCGCATGAGCGTTCCGGCCGCGCCCTGCGCACTCGAGCTGCCGCACTCCTCGTGATCGTAGAGCGCGACGATCCATGTGCTCTCGGGTGGGGTGCTCTCGGGTGGGGTGCTCTCGGGCGGGGTGTTGCCCTCGCCGGCGGCGAGCAGAGCCGTCAACGCCGCGTGCGAACTGCCGAGGTTGTCGAGTCGCGGCGCGAACACGAAGTCCTCGTCGAGGCCACCGAGCGTGGACGGCGTGACGTCGAACAGCCCGAGGTCGTAGTCGAGCACGTCACCTGCGTCGACGCCGGCGGCGTCAGCCACGATCCGGCGCACGGACCAATCGCTGTCGCCGAGACCGATGACGGGCGGGAGGTGGTGCTGCAGGTTGACGCGCAGGCCCTCCTTGTTGACATCGCGATTGAGGTGGATCGCGAGGTTCGGGACGCGGGCGATCGGACGTCGGATGGTGACGAGCCGCGACTCCGGTCCGTTCGAGCCCTGGACGATCAAGCGGCCCGCGAGGCCCAGATCTCGATCGGTCCAGCTCGCCACGATGGCGCCGCCGTACATCGAGACCGCGAGCTGGCGGTATCCGAAACGCCCCGTCTCGCCCACGGGCTTGACGCGGAGATTCGGCGAGTCGACGTGGGCGCCGACCGCTCGCACACCCGTCTCGGACGGCGCCTCGGTGCCGAGCCGGAACGCGAGGATCGTGGAGCCGCCGCGGATCACGTAGCGGGCGTCACCGGGGGCCAGGTCCCACGCCGCGTCCTCGCGCAGCTCTTGGTAGCCTGCCGCTCGAAGACGGCGCTCGGTCTCCGCGACCGCGTGGTGCGGCATCGGGCTCGCGTCGACATAACTCAGCAGATCCTCGGCGCGGGCACGGGCCCGATCGCGGTCGAGGATCACGGGCGCGGAGCCCGGGTTCGCGTGGGCGCTCATGCGGCGGAGCCTACCGCAGGAACGCGGGCGGGCGCACGAAGGCGACACCTCTGGCGTCCAACGAAGGGACCATGAAGCAGGAACGTGCCGTTCTCGGAGTGGGCGTCGTGCTGCTCCTCCTCGGAGCGGTCGCGGCGTTCGTCGTGCTGCGTGGCATCGGCGACGAGACGGTCGCCCCGACCGAAGCGGAGACCGAGGCAGCGCGGCGAGAACGGCGGCGCTCCCAGCCGGAGGCAGCGCCTGCAGCCGCCCCGGCCGTCCCCGATCCGGAGCCCGCACCGCTCGCCCCCGCGCCGCCGCCTCCGCCGTCTGGGGAGGGTCTGCTCCAGGGCGTGCTGGTGGACGCGGTCGACGGCAATGCCGTCGCCGGCGCTCGTGTCGAGGTCCTCCGCTTCACGGGTGCTCCCGTCGCGGACACGGTCACCGACGACGCGGGCCGGTATCGACTGACCTTGCTCCCCCACGAGACGCCGCTCGTCGTCCGACTCTCCTCGCCGGGCTACCTCACGGGCGTGTTCGGCGACGTGTCGCTGCCCGCGGGCGCCGCGTTGCGAAAGGACGCGCGCCTGCTCCGCATGCCCGAGGTGCGGCTGCGTCTGGAGACCGCAAAGGGGGAGCCGCCCGATCCCGCGCAGGTGATGCTGTCCGCCAACGGTCGGATGATCGCCGTCAAACGAAGCGACGAGAGCGGTCAGCTGCATCTCGCCGTGCCCGGGTTCGGCGAGTACGAGTTGCGCATCGGCGGCGCGGTCTACGCCGCCGCTCCCTCGGAGGTCATCCGATTCACGCCGGGGAGCGGGGACGTGGAGCTCGAGCGCCGCGTCGACCTCGGCGGTCGGCTGGAGGTGTTGGTGCAGCGGCCGGACGGCTCGCCGGTCCAGGCCGCGCGGGTGATCCTCGCCGGCGAGGGGCTCGCGCCGCGGACGGACGCCTCCGATTCGTTCGGCCGCTCGGTGTTCGAGCGCGTCCCGCCGCGCGCCGCGCTCGAGATCGTGGCCGAGCTCGAGACCGAGCAGCTGCGCGGGCGTGCCACGACTCGCGTGACCGAAGGTGGCGAGCGGCAGGTCACGGTCAAGCTCACGCAGGGGACGTCGGTGGGCGGCCGCGTGCACGCCGATGGGGTCCCGCTCGCCGGCGCGACCGTCACGGTGCGTCTCCCGGGCGGCGCCGTCGAGCGCGCCGTCACGACCGATGCTGAGGGGCGCTTCGGCGTGACCGGGGTTCCGGCCGGCGCGCTGCTCGTTTCCGTGGCAGGTGACGGGTACGCCACGTGGGAGTCGCGCCTCGACGGCGAGCCGGAGACCGAGGTCGATCTGGACGTCCCCCTCGAGCGTCGACGCCCGGCCGTCATCCGGGGGTTCGTCCTCGACCCGCTGGGAGCACCGATCCCCGATGCCACCGTGCGCCTGGAGCCCGCCGGACGTTCGGAGACCTCGGACATGAAGGGTCGCTTCCGGTTCGACAATGCGCCGCTCGATACGCAGCAACGGCTCGTCGCGAGTGCCGACCGGTTCGTTCCGTCAGCGGCCGGGTCCACGCACTCGAGGGCGTTCACCCTGCGAGAGGGCGCCTGGATCGGTGTCGAGTTGGTGCTGCAACCAGAGGAGTCGGACGAGGCGCCGGCTGGCGAGACCGAGGCGATGGACCCGGCGGGCATCGTCGTCAGGGGTCTCATCCGAGATCGACGCGCACGCCCCGTCTACGGGGCGGTCGTCGCGGCAGCGGGTGTCTCGACCGAGACCGGTCCGGACGGGACGTTTGCACTGCCCGGAGTGGTCTTCGAGGAGGGGGCGGCGTCTCCGACGCTGATCCTCATTCCCCCTCCGGGCCTGCTCGTTCGACAGCGACACGTGATCGTGGCGCCGCCGGCGGGTGAGGATCTCGACGTCGGCGTCATCGAGCTCGCCGCTCGCCCTGTCGCGCTGCTGCGGATCGTCCCGCCGGGGGAACGCGACCCCGAGCTCGCGGTCGTCGCAGCGCTGGCAACCAATCTCGTGGACGAGGCGCTCGGACGGCTGCGTGCGCCGGGCGAGCCGCAGGTCGTCGTCACCTACGACGGCGTATGGCCGCACCTCCCGGCGCGCGATGCGTTGCAGATCGGCGCCGGGCGCATCTGGGTTGGCATCGCCGGGCCTCGTGGCCTGGCCGTAGCCTCGGAGCACTGGCGCTTACGTCCGAACCTGGTGGCGACCGTTCGGATGGAGCTCGGTGACGCGCTCACCCAGGCGCGCATCACTGTGCCGAAGACGTACATCGGTGGACGACTCGAGCTTCGCATGGAGTCAGCCACCGAAGACGTGACCGACGGATCCGCCGCGAATCACGTCCTACGCACCGGGCTCCCGCGCGGCTTCGCGGTCCGCGCCACGGAGGCCTGGATGGACCTGGACGATCTGCCACGCGGCCGATGGAGCGTGCGGCTCGGCGCGCCGAGAGGGTCGGGACTCGAGCCGCTCGAGACCGAGTTCGACACCGAGACCACGACCGGTCGGATCACCTTCGACCTGAAGAAGGACGGTCGCTGACACCGCCGCGTGAGCGGGCTAGATCGCCGCGTTGGGCGACGCCGAGCCCGCGGGAGCGCTGACGCTCTCCGTCCACGCAGATCACGCGCTCGCGGTCCATCTCGTCGCTGACGATGCGGCCCAGCGTTCCGGGCTCGGCCTCGAACGGGGCGGCGTCAGGGCGCGGAGCGAACGTCCAGAGCGCGTACCGCACCTCGACGGCCTGGTGACCGAGAACGCGAGCCAGTGCGGCGACGCTCTCCGGCAGACGCGCCCCGCGGGTCGAGAAGCACCAGTCCTTCCGCAGCGCGAGCAGCGGACACGCCACTGCGTGCGTACACGGCGCCACCGTGGTCGTCATCCCGAGCGCACTCTCGCGCAGCTCCATCAGGCGGCGCCCAGTTGCGGGATGCGCCGGCTCGACGACGATGACGATACCGCCCGGGCGAACGAGGCGGACCAGTGCCGCCAACAGAGGCTCCCAGGCCTCGCGTCGCTCATTCAACACGGCGCCGAGCAGCACGACGTCGTACGAGCCCTCGCGCTCCGAGGCCAGCCACGGCAACAGGCGATCCGGCGCCGTGCGGACGTGCGGAGGTGAGCGGTCCGGGTGGAGCGCCAGGGCAACGGACGTGGTCAGCGCGCGAGCGTCCTTGAGCGCCGAGCGCTGATGGTCGACCATCGTGAACGACGGCCAGGGCTCGCTGGCGCGATGGACGAGGTACGCCTGTGTCATGGCGCCGAGACCGGCACCGAGGTCGAGCACGCGTTCGACTCGCTCGGGCCAGAGTCCGCGCGACCCTGCTCGCGTCACCGACTCGTCGAGCGCCGCCAACCCGCGAAGCATCTGCTGCGGGTGTGCGAACGCGAGATACGCACTCCGCACAGGTGGCTGGTTCAGGTAGGAGCCCGGCAGACGTGCCCGCTCTGCCGTGAACGCTTCGGACAGATCCCGGACGGCGTACTTCAGGCGCTCCTTGGTCGCCTTCGGGAAGCGCGACTTCAGGAAGGCCGCGAGCGCTCGTTCGACGGTCTCGGGCAGTTCGACCGGACGGCGTGCCGACGCGCTCCAGCGCACCTCGGGAGGCATCGCTACTGCATCGTCGCGAGGAACGCCTGCGCCTCGCGGATCGAGCTCTGGATGCGGTCCTTCAAGTCCTCGATGCTGTACTCGACCTCGCGCATCTCGCGTCCCAACGAACCGATCGACGCGGCGTTCAGGTTGTGCTTCAGGAAGAGCACGTGGTCGTTGAGCAGCGCCAGAACGGGGTCCATCTTCGTGCGAGTGTCGACCAGGGAGCGCCGCATGGAGGCGTAGCGTTCTCGCGTCTCGGCGAGCTTGCGACGACTCGCGTTCTTCAGGTTCGGTGTCTGCATCTGACCGATCTCGGACTGCCACTCCGCGAACATGTCGGTGGCGACGTCGTTGACGTCCTCCATACGACCGTCGATGTCCGAGACGGCGCCGCTCGCGTCGTCGTACGACGACTTCAGCTTGTCGTACTCGGTCTCGAGGTCGCCGCCGTCGAAGCCGGTCAGATGCTTCATCCGCGTCAGCGCGTCGGTGAACGCCTCCTCGGCGTCCTCCTGGTCGCCGACCATCCCGGACAGCTCGCTGCGGAGGATGTCGCGCTTCTCGCGGCCGAGCGCCTCCCATGCCTCGTAGTAGACCGACTGGCAGCCCGTGAGCGCCGGGAGCGCAAGTGCGAGCGTTGCGCAGAGCAGTAGAGACCGAAGCGACATGGCGAGGCTCCCCGTGTCCGTGCCTACGGACACGCGGAGACTACACCGTGGTCGCCCCCGCCCCTACCGGTCCGGGGGCATGCCGAGACGCTGCTCTGCAAGCAGCCGGTCGATGCGCTCGCGGAGCTCGTCACGTGCGGCGCGGAAGGCCGCGAGGCGCTCGACTTCGGTTCCCACGGCGGACGACGGATCGCGCAGAGGCCAGTGTCGGCGATCGACGCAGTCCGGGAACTCCGGGCAGGAGCGCGCTGCGTCGTCACAGACTGTGACGACGACGTCGAAGCCCATGCCGGACAGTTCGTCGACGGTCTTCGAGGTGTGATCGCGCAGATCGACACCGATCTCGTCCATCGCGCGTACCGCGAGGGGGTGGACGCGGGTCCGTTGCGTGCCCGCGCTGCGGCTGACGATGCGCGCGCCGCCGGCCTCCCGCGCCAGCCCCTCGGCCATCTGCGACCGCGCGGCGTTGTGGGTGCAAACGAACAGAACTCGCACCGCGCCGTCGGTCTCGGGAGCAGCGGTCATGCCGGCGCGTCGACGAGCGCCGCCGCCTTGCGAGCAGCGTTGCGCACGACCTCGGAGAGCGACGGGTGGATGTGGATGATGTCGGTCAGCGAGTCGATCCGGTTACGCCAGCGCATGACCGGGATGACCTCGTGCAGGAGGATGGACGCGTCACGCCCCACGATGTGGCAGCCGAGGATCTCGCCCGTTCCCGGCGCGACCAGGAACTTGCAGAGTCCGTGCGCTTCCTTGATGGCGCGCCCCTTTGCCGCGGCGATGTACGGGACCGATGCGGCGCGGAACGCCACGCCACCGGCAGCGAGATCCGCCTCGGTCGCGCCGACGCCGGCGACCTCCGGCTCCGAGAACACGGCGTGCGGCACCGGACCGAGATCAAGGGGCCCCTCGGCATTGCGAACGAGTGCGTCAGCGAGGTACGTGGCCTCGCGAGCCGCCGAGTGCGTGAACTGGTACCCGCCGGTCACGTCCCCCATCGCGTAGACGCCGGCAGCGCTCGTGCGGAGGTGGTCGTCGACGGTGATGAACCCGCGTGCATCGGTCGCGATACCGGCGATGTCCGCGCCGATCGCGTCGGCGTTGGGGACCCGGCCGATGGCGTAGAGCAGCGCCGCGGAGCGAAGCGTGCGTCGAGCGGTCGGCCCCTCGATCGTCACGTCAAACGTGCGGCCGTCGTACGCCACGTCCACGACGTTGGTATCGAGCAGCGTCGGCACGCGAGCGACGAAGCCCGTCTGGAACACCGCACGGACGTCCTCGTCCTCGGCGGGAAGCAGGCGCTCGCTCCGATGCACGAGCGTCGTCTCGACGCCGACGCCGTGGAAGAAGTGCGCCAGCTCGCAGCCGATGTAGCCACCGCCCACGACGACGATCGACGTGGGCAGGTCCTCGAGATCGAACACGTCGCGACTCGTCCAGTACGGCGTGTCATCGAGCCCCGGTACCGCGCCTGGCGCAGTGCGCCGCGGACGCCCTCCGGTGGCCACAACAACGCGCGTGCCCTGCAAGCGCCGCCCATCGGCCTCGATCGTCCGCTCGCCGACGAACCGACCGCGAGCGCGGACGAGCGTGGCGCTGTCGGGCAGCGCCGACGCAATCTTCCCGTCGGTCTGCCGTGTGGCGTCGAACGTCTCGCGCAGCAGAGCGGGACCGTCGATGGCCTCGAGGTGCGCGTCGACGTGGAAGCGTCCCGCCTCGCGCACCGCCTGGGCGCGTTCCGCGTAGCCGATCAGGAGTTTCGTCGGGATGCAGCCCCGGTTCGGGCACGTCCCGCCGAGCGGCCCCTCCTCGACCACCGCAACGCGCTGTCCGGCGCGCGCGGCTTCGATCGCCACCGTGATCGCGTTGCCGCCACCAAGGACGACGAGGTCGAACTGCTCTGACTCCATGACAACCCCCAACCGTCGAACCCGAGAACAAGCACGGTACGCGGGTTCTTCCCGGAGGGGTCACGGCGCTTGCTGGGCGCGTCGTGGGTGGACGCACGTCGAGAGGGTGGCAACCGCCGCGCGCTCCGTTGTTGCTGGTCGGCTCCGCGGGCGCGATAGCTCTCACACGAGAGCCACCCCCTCGGCCGCACCCTTGCGTGGCCTCATCTCCCGCGTCACGGCGAGGGGTCACGTCGATTGCTGGCGGTTGGCGGGTGGACGCCGATGGGGACATGCGGCAATCGCCGCGCCTTCCATGTTTCTGGTCGGCTCCGCGGCTGCGTCCGCTCTCACGCGAGAGCCACCCCCTCGGCCGCAGCCTTGCGTGGCCTCATTCCCCGCGTCACGGCGCTTGCGCTGACGCGCAACCGCCGCGCCCCGGCGTGAGTATCCGGACCGATTCACCTCCTCGCCGCCGCTGGGATCGCCAGCGCCGATCGGGCGTCATGCCATCCGCGCCGACAGCCCGAGGGGACACCGTGCCCCATCGCGGATCCAGCAACGACGCGCCTCGACCGACGGCCGTGCGCGTGACGAGGGTCGTCCGCAGGGCGCCATCGGGCCCGGATCGTCCGTCCCACCCCAGCGGGCGGGGCGGATCAGGAGATCCGTACGGCGGGATCCGCTTGGCCAACGGCGCCGTAGGGGTGGGTCCCCTGACCCACCCGCGCCGACGACGGTTCGCGCGCACGAGGTTGGTGGCTGGGCACCTGAACGAAGACAGTGATGCGCACGGATGATGGCCGTGCGGGTCGCCGAGCCGTGACGAAGTGGACCGATGGCCGTCCGCATCACGTGAGTCGTTCGCGGAGCGCCATCGGGCCCGGATCGTTCGGCCACGCCAGCGGGCGGGGCGGATCAGGAGATCCACCCGTACGGGACCGATGGAGTTGCGCGCCCACGGGTACGGAGGAGACCCACCGGGTCCGAGTCCGAACCCCGGGGCGCGCTGGTTGCGCTCGAGCGCAAGCAGCGTGACGCGGGGTATGAGGCCACGCAAGGCTGCGACCGAGGGGGATCGTTCTCGTTGGCGGGCCGCCGCAGCCGCGGAGCCGACCAGAAACACACCGGGCGCGGCGATTGCCACTGTGTCGACGCGCGCCCACCGGCGACGCGCCCGCAATCGCCGTGACCCCCGATGGCGGAGAGATCGGGATTCGAACCCGAGGTGGGCTTCAACACCCACACCGCATTAGCAATGCGGCGCTTTCGACCACTCAGCCATCTCTCCGCTCGGGTCGTCACATGCGGATCGAACGGGCTCCGTCCGACCGCAGGGCGGGCAACCTACCAGCCCGCCCCGAGGACGCCAAGAGGACCGCCGGAGGTCTCTCATGAGGGCAGATCCGCGGTGCTCGCAGGCCGTCCGGCGTGTGCTATCCTCGGGGCATGGGCAGCACCGCAGACCCCCCTCCCGGCGACGACGACGACTCGATTCCCTGCCCTGTCTACGACCAGGACGCCGAGCGACCGTGTGGCGAGCCCACGGAATCGGGCACGCTGACCTGCAAGGCGCACAAGACGCGCTCGTCTTCCACGCAGATCAGCCGACTCGACTCCGCGCGGCGCCGCTACGGAGTCTGACTCAGCGCCATCGCGCGGAACCCGGGCGAGTCTCCTGCCGTCCTAGCGCCGACGGACGGCGCGTGTCTCGATTGACGGTTCCCCGCCTCCGAGGAAGATCCCTGCATGCGCCCGATCCCAACCCTTCTTGCCGCTGTGTTCGCTGCCTTCCTCTTCATCGTGGCGGGCGCGGTCACCTCGCCCGCCCACGCGCAGGAAGACGACCCGCGCGTCGAGCGGAACAAGGAGTGCCTCTGCGAAGACGCGTTCGGGGCGTGCCAGCACTTCCTCCGCAATCCGAAGGGTGCCACTGAGGACCCGTGCTGGTGCCACAAGTGCCGCACGTACTCGCAGCACGACGGCGAGACGGTGCCGGACAACACCAACGCCCTGTGCTTCACGAGCAAGAGCATGGACTGCTACCTGAAGCGGCACGCCGTGGCGTGGGGCATCACCTGCAGCGAGTGCGTACAGACCGAGAAGTGCTGCAAGTTCGAGGGAGCGCACAACTGCCCCGACTGCCTGGACGGCGAGAGCAACCCGCTCGAGCGGGACGCGTACGGCCGACCGGCCAAGGAAACCGTCCTCGACCGACTCGAGAAGGAGAAGCGTCACTTCAAGAAGCCGAAGGACGTCATCGTTGCCTACAACCGCAACTTCTACGTCGTGACGGACGTCCCGCCCCTCAAGGTCAAGAAGAAGGGCGGCGGCAGCTTCCGCATCGCCGACACGCACGAGTGGATCCACCTGATGATCGAACGTGCGGAGTACGCGCGACGCGAGTTCAGCGACCACTTCGGTGCAGAGCCACTGATCACGAAGCCCACCGGGATGTACTTCCCGGCGAAGGAGCGCGACGCCGCGAAGATCCAAGGTGCCTACCTGGGATCGACTGGTACGAACATCTCGTTCGGCGGCACGCTCACCGGCAAGATGGCGGACGGCTTCTGTTTCAACGGGTTCTCCGCTTCATCCCAGAAGTACGGCGACGACCACGACATGCACATGGCGATGCGTCACATGCTGGGGCACATCTTCGTCTCGTGCTGGATCGTGGTGAACCCGAACAACCGCGCGCTCCCGCAGTGGCTCTACGCGGGCGCCGGGCACTGGCTCTGCAAGTTGCAGCCGCGCTTCCGCGACGACGTGACGTTCTGCGGAAACGAGAGCGCCGCGCTCACGGCACGCGGCGAGGACTGGGCCCGCGATTGCGCCAAGCTCGCCCGCGGCAACAAGTTCACTCCCATCGAGGAACTCTTCGGGAAGACGGCGCTGGGTCAGCTGACGGTCGAAGATCACAAGCGAGCATGGGGCTACCTGCACTTCACGCTGATGGAGTGGCGCGAGCCATTCGCGAAGGTGCTCGAGGACATCCGTCGTCAGAAGGAGCCACGCGACACCTTCATGCGGAACATGGAGTGCACGCCGGAGATCTATCACGAGCGCTGGATGGACCGCGTGATGGGCCGACGCCGCAGCCTCGACCCTCGGAAAGTCGAAGAGGGCGAGGTCGCGGAGAACGACACGCCCGGCGCGCGGGACCGGCGCAAGCTCCGCTCAACCACCGAGCCGCAGAAGCTGGCGGCCCTCATCCGCGGTCTCGGCACGATCACCGAGACGAGGACGGTCGAGGCCGTCGTCGATCTCATGCCACGGAACAGCGCGCTCGTCCGTGAGAACATCGTGGTGACCTTGAAGAAGATCAAGGACCCCGAGGTGCAGGAGGCCATGTGGCAGTACGGCCTCGCGCACAAGAAGCCCATGTGCCGCGCGTACACCGCTCGCATCTGCGGAAGTCTCGAGTTGGAGTTCGCGCTGCCCAAGCTCCGAGAACAGTTGAACGACAAGAACTGGTACGCGCGGGCCGAGGCAGCTGTCGCGTGTGGACTGATGCACGACATCAACGCGATGTCGGGTCTGCGCAAGATGATCCACGACAAGGCCGAGAAGGCACGTGTCGGGGCGATGGACGCCGTCGCGATGTTCGGCGAAGAGGGCGAGATGGCTGTGCCGCTCATCGTGCGGCACCTCACCTCTCCGCAGTGGCAGCTCCGCGTCACGGCCTGTCAAGCGCTCGGGAAGATCGGCAGCATGGAGGCCGTCGAGTCGCTCGTCGAGCGCATGGAGGTCGAGTCCGGTCGTGTCCGCGGCGACATCTACGCCGCATTGAAGGAGATCACGCGCGACGACCTCGGCCGCAAGCCGGAGAACTGGCGCAAATGGTGGGACCGCGAGAAAGCGAATGCCCCGGGCGGCATGCCGAAGCGCCCTGACGAACCGGACGCTCCGACGGGCGATGGTCCCAAGCAGCCCGAGAAGCCCGACCCCAACGACCGGTACGCGCAGCAGGAGTACTACGGCATCGAGATCTACTCGAGCCGCCTCGGGTTCGTGCTCGACACATCGGGCTCGATGGCAAAGAACTTCGAGCCGGACCCCGCCATGACCACGCGCCTGTCGCGCAAGTACACCGGCACGAACAAGATCACCATCTGCAAGGAGGAGATCGCGTACGCGCTGAAGTCGCTCGATCCGCGGTCGCACTTCAACATCATCGCGTTCGGCACCGGCATCAAGTCGATGAGCAAGAACCCGATCTCCGCGAGTCCCGGCAACATCAAGAAGGGGTTCAGTTTCCTTCGCAGTCAGCCTGCGACGGGAGAGACGAACTACTATGGCGCGCTTCGCGCCGCGCTCGATCTCGGTGAGACCGTCGACTCCAGCCCGAGCTTCCGCAGCACGCCGGACACCCTGACCTTCCTGACGGACGGGATGCCGACGCGGGGCGAGATGACGAACGCGGACACGCTGCTGGAGTGGTACTCCTCGCTGAACCGGTACACGCGCGTGCGCACGCACGTGATCGCGTTCGGCAACAGCGGCGTTGACCTCGTACTCCTACGCGGCATGGCCGACCGCAACGACGGTCGCTTCATCCACGTCGCCGAGAAACGCTAGCACGCTGTCGGAGTCTCGGCCTCGACGGTCCACGCTGGTTGGCGCGACAGCCTGCTAGCCATAGGGTCCAGGATTCGAACCGCAGGCCGACGTGGCTCCCCGGAGGGATCCGAACTCGTCGATGGCCACCGAACGGTCTATGGCGGAGGGTCCAGGATTCGAACCCGGGGCCAGCGTGAGCCGGCGACGATTTTCAAAACCGTTCCCTTCGACCGCTCGGGCAACCCTCCGCGTGCCCCTGCTATAGCCGACGAGGGGCGCGGCGTCGCGAAAGCGTGCCTGAGAGCGCGGAGAAGCGGGGGTCACGGCGATTGCGGGGCGCGTCGTCGGTGGGCGCGCGTCGACACCGTGGCAATCGCCGCGCCCTTTGTGTTTCTGGTCGGCTCCGCGGCTGCGTCACTTCAGACTCGTGTGAGATCCCCGTCGGTCGCAGCCTTGCGTGGCCTCATTCCGCGCGTCACGGCGAGGGGGGGGGGCGCGTCGCCGTCGCGCACGCGGGCGCAATCGCGAGCGCGCGCGACCCACCCGCCCCCCTCCACCCATCCCAGGGACGTGCTAGAGAGGCCGAAGGTTACGAACGTCCGCAGACGGGAGCTACTCGGAGGACGAGGCGAGCACAGCGTCGAGCACGTCGTCGGCCACGAACAGCGGGGCGCCGAGGTGCGTGGCGATGGCAATGGCGTCGCTCGGGCGCGCATCGACCTCGACCACGTCGGTCGCGTCGCGCGGACGCAGGACCATGCGAGCGTAGAACGTGTTCTGCTTCAGTTCCGAGACCACGACGCGCTCGAGCTCCGCGCCCAGTTCCTGCACCACGGACGCGAAGAGATCGTGGGTCATCGGTCGCGGCGCCATGCGATCGCGCACCTTGCGGTCGATCGCAGCCGCCTCGTGGATGCCGATCACGATCGGGAACTGCCGATCGCCGCCCTTCTCACGGAGGTAGATGCGCTGTTGATCGCTGGTTTCGCGGATCACGATGCGGGAGAGCACGACCTCGATCATGGCCTCATGCTACGCGGGCGCCGTGTGTCGGCCTCCCGTTCTCCCTTGCGTGGCCCCTCGAGCGCCGCTCTCCTACCCAGCCATGCAGGCCGTACGTGTCCTCCGCGAACGAAATGGTCTGCCGGAGTCCGAGCACCTCGTGCACGTCGCCGTCTATCGCGACGGCAGCCTCATCGCGACGGCCGGAGACGCCGAGATTCGGGCGTTCCTGCGCTCCGCCGCCAAGCCCATCCAAGCGCTTGCGGCGATCCTCTCGGGCGCCGTCGACCAGTTCGAGATGACCGATCCCGAGCTGGCGCTCGCCTGCGGGTCACACAGTGGTGAGCGCCGCCACACCGAGGGCGCGGCAGCCGTGCTGGAGCGCATCGGACTCGGACCGACCGACCTCCGCTGCGGGGCGCACGCTCCCGTCCACGAGGGGAGTGCTCAGCAACTGATCCGCGACGAGGCCAGCGCCTCGGCGCTGCACAACAACTGCTCCGGCAAGCACGCCGCCATGCTGGCCGCGTGCGTGGCGGCAGGCTGGGACACCGCTGGGTATCTAGCGCCCGACCATCCGCTCCAACGCCTCAATCGCGCGAACGTCGCCGCGTTCGCCGGTCTCGAGTCGGATGCGCTCGGGGTGGGGACCGACGGCTGCAGCGTGCCCACGTTCCACACGTCGCTCGCCGCGGCCGCTCGGGCGTTCGCGAGCCTGGTTCGCCCCGATCTTGCCGGCATCGATGGCCCTCTGGCCGACGCCGCGAGACGAGTGACGAGAGCGATGTCGTCCGCTCCGGAGATGGTCGGCGGGACCGGTCGCGCGGACACGCTGTTGATGAACTCGGCACGAGGGCGGCTCTTGAGCAAGGTCGGCGCCGAGGGGCTCTGGTGCGTCGCCGACGCCACCACGGGCACCGGCATCGCGCTGAAGTGCGCCGACGGTGACGGTGCGCAGGCGCGCAGGGTCGGCATCGAGCTCCTCCGAGCGGCCGGCGCCCTCGATGACGCCGGCTGGGACCGACTCGCTCCGCACCGAGAGACGGTCCGCCGCAATCACCGTCAGGTCGAGGTCGGCGCTACCCACGTCGAGCTTCCGACCGAACTCGTGGCCGCGTGCCGAGAGCCCGCGTGAGTGCCGATCTCGGCCTGCCGCGTCTCCCGCCTCGAGCGGTGGGCGCCCACAAAGGGCAGTGCGGCGACGTCCTCGTCCTCGCCGGCTCCGTCCAATACCCCGGAGCAGCCGTCCTGGCCGCTCGTTCGGTCCTGCGCGGCGGTGCTGGGCTCGTGACTCTCGGCTGCCCCGCCGCCGCGCGTCCGCTGATCGCATCGCAGCTGCTCGGCGAGATGAGCTGTGCGCTGCCGAGCGACGACGCCGGTGGCTTCGCGAGCCAGGCTGCGCCCCAAGCCTCCGCGCTGGCGTCACAACGGAACGCGGCAGCCATCGGTCCGGGGCTCGGGCGCTCCGACGAGACCGTCGCGTTCGCCCGAACCGTCGCGGTGGCGCTCCCCGTGCCGACGGTCGTCGACGCGGACGCGCTGAATGCGCTCGCCGGTCGCATCGAGACGCTCGCAGCCGCCGCGGCGCCCCGCGTGCTGACCCCGCATCCGGGCGAGGCGGCGCGGCTGCTGGATCGGGCGATCGCCGACATCGCGACCGATCGCCGGGAAGCCGCGACGACGCTCGCCGTTCGAGCGGGCAGCGTCGTGATCCTGAAGGGCGCCGGGACGATCGTCACCGATGGCACGCGGCTGCACGTGAGCACGACGGGGAACCCCGGAATGGCGACGGCCGGGTCGGGCGACGTGCTCACCGGACTCGTCGCTGCGCTCCTCGCCCAGGGCCTCGCCGCGTACGACGCGGCCGTCTTGGGAGCCCACGTGCACGGCCGCGCCGGCGATCTCGCGGCCGCCGACGTCGGCGAGCGTGGCATGATCGCCGCCGATTTGATCCCGCGTCTCGCCATCGCGCTGCGCGAGCTCGACTGAACGCGCGCTCGTGAGGGCCGCTACCCGGCCTTCTCACCACGTCGGCGCGGGATGCGGCACCCAACGCACGGTGTCTCTGCGTCGCACGCCGTGCCGCACGCCTTGCGATGGACTCAGATCGTCATGACCAAGCAGGGCGCGCGAGGTCCGCGGCGTCGTCGCGAAGTCGGGGCTGCTCCCCCCAACGAGCGGGGACAACGCAGAGATCGTGGTCCCCGCGACGTGTCAGGCGTGGCGATGTGGTGAGAAGGTCGGGCTAAGCTCGAATCAGCGGTCGGTCAGGACGTCGCGACCGTGCAGTGGCTGCACCGGGC
>JAJFFG010000040.1 GCA_021776825.1 Planctomycetota bacterium | reverse complement strand
GTGAGCGTGGAACACGCTTCTCGAACGCTCTCGCCGGACGCGCTGAGAGCCCGTCTGATCGCGCGAGATTGGGACCCCGACATGGCGCACGGCGCACGCGGCCGAAGCGGTCTCACGCGAGACTAGAGGTTGATGGCATTGCCCCCCTGCGGGGATGTGCCCATGACTCCGGGCGAGGCTCAGGCGAACGAGCCGCGGTATGTTCGACGGGCCGTTTCGGAATTCTCCGGCCGTCTTGCCCGCGCACGGCAACTCCCCTCGGAAGACCGACTTCAGAGGTAGCGCCATGTCAGCCGATCCCCTCATCCAGTTCCTCGAGCGTCGTGATCAGGCGAGTTTCTCAGCCCTGGTGGCTCGCACCCGTGACGACGTTCTCCGCGCCGCGTTTCGCGTGCTGAGAGACCGAGCTGCCGCGGAGGATGTTACGCAGGACGTCTTCCTGAAGTGCCTCAACCCGCCCTGGAGCGCGGGGGAGATCCGCAGTGGACGCGCGCTACTCGCTGCTACGGCGGTCAACCTGGCGAAGATGCGCATTCGCTCCGATGTGCGGCGCCGAATGCGCGAAGAGATCTCGGCCGAGAGTCGCTGCGCCGAGACTCGTGTGGGACTGGGGGGTGACGACCTCGAACGCGTGCGGCTCGCCGTCGACAGCTTGCCGGAGGGCCTACGCCGTCCGGTGGAACTGCGCTACTTCGGTGGACTGCACCTGGCCGAATTGGCCCGTGCGCTCGATGTATCACTCACGACGGCAAAGACGAGGCTCGCGGAGGCCCGTGTCGTCTTGCGCACACGTCTCACCGACGTGCGCTACGGCGTGACGCTTGCCTACGTCGCGGCCGAGTCGTCCGTCTCCGGCGTTACCGACCCGCAGCCAACCGGCGCGCTGTTAGCGAAGCTCGAGCTCCTCGCGGCCGAGGGCGTCGAGGCCGCGCGGATCGCTGCCGAGCCGTTGTCCACGTGGAACCAACGATCCGGTCAACGCTGGATGGCTCTCGCCGTTATCGGCGCCCTGGTGCTTGCGATCGGTGGGCTCGGATGGATGGTGTCTGCGTCGAGCGGAGACGACGCGCTTCAAGCGGTCGCAACCGTCCGAGCCGCCGACGGCAACGACGGGCGTGCGGGCGTTCCCGGCGAGCGGCGACGTGTGACGATCGATCCCGCCGCGGTGACACAGCCGGACGCCGAGCCCGACGGGGCTGACGCTGCTGCGTTGGCGAACTTGGAGGCCGGATCCATCACGTTGACGGTTGAGGTCGTGGACGAGGCGGGCAATCTGGTTCGCACGGGTCACGCTCATCTCAACGTTGCCGGTCTCCCCGATTTCGACGTGATGGAGCGCCTCGCGCCCTGGAAGTCGCTGCTCGACCCGCAGTCCCTCGCCGACGCGAACCCGATCGTGGTCCAGGGGCTCCCCGACTTCGCCCACGGGATCGAGATCGAGGCCGGCGCGACTGTTCCCGGGTTCGCGCCCGCGCGGCTGCGGACGGCGAAGCTAGCGGTGGGGGCCGGTGCCACGATTCGCGTCGTGGTCGTGCCGGAGCGCAACGCGGCACTATCTGTCGTAGACGCTGAGAGCGGCGGTCCCGTCGCAGGGGCCGAGATCCTCTTTCTGACCGAGCTCGATCGGCGCGAGATCGACGCGGCGACGCCGCCGCCGGCACCGGCCCCAGGTATCGGCCTCACCGACGCCTCCGGGCGTGCGGTCGTGAGCGGGCTCGGCGAGGGGCCGCACGAGGTCGAGGTGCGCGCACGGGGATACGCGGCGCGCGTGCTCGAGAACGTCGCCGTGCGCGGGGGGACCGTCGTGAAGATGGTGCCGCAGCGCGCGATCGGCTCGATCATCGTTGACGTCCGGGCTCCTGACGGCAGCGCGGCCGTCGGGCAGCGCGTCAACCTGAGCGTCACGGGTCGGGACACAGACCGCGTCGGTACCATCGACGCGACCGGCCGCTGCCGGTTCGACGAGATCCCCGTCGGGCTCCAGGCGGCGGCCCTCGATATCGGGGATTGGGTCCAGCATGTGCTTGCCGGGGACGCGGCACCGGCCGACACGGCGCTGACCGAGATGGTCGATGTCGTTGCCGGCGGGGAACACCTTCTGCGACTTGGAGTCCTGCCCGCTGCGGCGCAGATGACGGTGGACGTGGTCCGGAGCGACGGCGCTCCCCTCGCGGATATGCACGTGGAGATCCATGGCCCGCTGGTGAAGGACCTGTTGAGCGACGAGAAGGGCCGCGTGATCTTCGAGGGACTGCCCGCAGGGGCGTACAGCGTGCACGTACAGAACGGCGACGACGCCACGGAGTGGATCGCGAAGCGGGACGTCGTCATTGCGACGGGCTCGCCTGCGCACGTGCGGGTCGTTGGCGGCGAGCGGAGGGTGAGCGGCCGTGTCGTCGTCGCCGATACCGAGCAGTCGGCCCATCGAGTTGGGGTGTTCGTCACCGACGACACCGGGCGCTTCTTGCTGCTCTGGACGGATCGCGACGGGCGGTTCTCGTTCGGTGGCGCACTCTCCGGCGGCATGACGATCAGCTTCTCCGCTGGCGGAGATCTCGTCACCGAGATCGTGCGAGTAGATGTCGCCGCGGCGACGGATCCCGAACCGCTCGCAGTGCGGCTGCGCGCGGGCGGCTCAGTCCTCGTCGTTCCCAAGTCTGGCGACATGTCGACGTATCGCGTCGTTCAGGGGCAGGACCAGGCGCCGCAGGCCCGCGTGACCGACGATGGCAATCACCGCGTACGCGGACTGCCCGCGGGTGCCTTCACACTCGAGGTCGTTCGCGATGGAGCGGTCGTCGGAACTCACTCTGTGACGATCCGCGTCGGAGCGGAGACGATCCTGGATCTCCGCTAACCCGGACAAGGGCTCCCCCGTTCGCTCAGGTCAGGCTGCGCCGGCGAGTGGGGTGCGCGCATCCAGTCGTCCGACGATCTCCCTCTGTAATGGGGGACACCCGCGCACGGCGCAGTTGAGGCGGCATTGGAACAGGTCTCGTCGATCGCGAGGTGGCCGCCCAGGGGGGTCGTGGATCGCCCGGCGACGGCGTTTCGCAGTTTGTGCAGCCACGTCCAGGCCGCGTGATGTGTTGAGCCAGCAGGCGCGTGGAGTGTCCCCAGTTCCAGTGTGCCCAGTTCCACGCGGTCCGCGTCACCCTCGACACCGCGCGCCACACCGGCTGGCACGAGATCGACGCGGTGGAACTCGTGGGCCCCGACGGCTCCGCGTTCGCGACCGACGCCACAGCCAGCAGCACCTGGGGCCAGTGATCCGCGGCTAACGAACCTGCGACCTACGAGTCGGATGCGCGGTACAGCACCATCGTCTTCCTGAAGCGGCGGATCCGCGTCTCCTCGGCCTCCGAGAGGTCCAGACCGTTTACGAGGTTCTTGAGCAACCGGAGCGTGTGTTCCGCACCGGCGCTGATCTGCTCCGACCGGAACATCCCCACCTTGTCGAGAGCGTCCATCTCCGTGGTCAGATACGTCTCCGGAATCGAGTCGACCCAGTCCGCGATGATCCGGTTCGCGGCCGCCCGTGAGTCGACGGGTAGCGAGAGAAGCTGGGGAACGAACTCCTGCGCTTGCGCCGTCAAGTCAGCGCGGTCAGAGGACACCATCGGGCGCGTGCGCTTCGTCCAGATGAGCACCTCGGAGAACATGTCAGCTTTCTGTCGACGGCGGGTCAGTTGCGGGCTGAGCGTCTCGCCCTGCTCTTGGCTCAGAGTCGCGAACACGGCGTCGAAGAAGTCGCGCTTCAGGTCGGTCTCGTCCGCGGTGACTTCGAGGCGGAACCTGCGATCGTCGTAACCCGTGAGGCGGCGCTCGTCGCGCGCGGCGAAGTCGCTGCCAATCCGCGCGAGGTCCCGAACCTGCTCTGCGTTGAGGGGCAGCCCCGCCACTTCGAGTGTGGACGCGACGGAGTTGACCATGATGACGGGGTGGGTCAGGGCGCCGTTGCCCCGGGTGCCGGGGACACCCTCCTCAAGGAGCTTCATCGCGACGACGACGAGCGGGCCGTTGTGCTGCTGCACGACCCCCATGGCCTCGGCGGGGGGTGTCTCGCCCCGCTCGATGGCGCCGGCGATCTGCGCAACCATCGGCACGATCGCGGACATGCTCTCGCCGACGTCCTTCTTCCAGTCCACGCGCGCCAGCACCTTCTCCCACGTGGGGAACGGGATCGGCGCTTCGCTGCCGACGCGCGGCGCCTCGGCATCGGCGGTTGCCTGCGACGCGGCGTTTGCCGCCTCGAGACTCTCGACCTGGTCCCGCAACTCGCTGAGGCGTTGCTCGAGAGCCGTGTTCTGCTGGTCCAGACGCCGGTTGCTGCCGCGCAACTCGGTCAGTTGGACCAGCGACTGTTGGCGCGAGTCCTCAAGCTGCGCCGCGTCGGCGATCGCCTCTTCGGCTTGGGCCGCGATCTGCGCGAGGTCACTCTCGTGCGATGGCGTGAGGACGTGTCCGCCGGCGAGCCCGACACCGAGACCGAGGATCGCGAGCACAACTGTGTTCCGTCTCATCTGATCACCTCTTCGGGCCGCTCGGGCCCGGGTTATCGTTCTTCGGTGCGGTCGCCGGCGACGTAGGGAATGAGCAGTGCCCCCAGCCCCAGCCGGTCGAGCACAGGCCCGGCATCGGCGACACGCTCCAGGCCGCGATACAGCGCAACGGTGCGATCCGTCCACGACGCCACGCGCTCGTCGCGATACCAACCGTTGGCCGCCAGGGGTGTGAGTGGCACCGTGAGCTCGTCGTCGGGGAGTCGCGCGAGCCACGTGTCGAACACGGCGCGGACGGCCTCGCGCGCAGCGGCGTCGCGAAAGTCCGTCTCTCTCGTCAGCCGTGACCAGAGCTGCGCGCCATAGGCGTCTCGGCTCTCGATGACGACGTGCGTCGTGCGTCGCCCCTGCCACACGAGGGTGGCAGAGAACATGTCGGGGCCGAGGAGCCCGCGCGAGTTGGGCGGCCGGAGAGTGTCGTGCTGCTCCTCGGTGAGAACAGCCGTCGCGTCGACGAGGAAGCGGCGGCGTGCGTCCGCCTCGGCTGCGCCGACCAGCAGAGCGGGCTCGTCGCCGGTGCGCTCGCGACGCACGCGCCGGTCCTCTGCGTCGTAGTTCCGCGCGACCGCCTCCAGGGCTGTGGACTGCTCCGCGTTCAGAGGCAGGCCTGCCGCGTCCAGGACAGCGGCGATGGTCTGGCACGCCACCGCCGGGTGCGCCAGTTGGCCGTTGCCGTGGCACTCCGGGAAACTCCCGTTCCGGAGTTCGAAGACCAGGCCGAGTACCGGGCCGGTCAGCCGTTGCTTGCGGCCCACGAGGTCGGGCGGCGCGGTCTCGTCCTGCGCCACGTACGGCACGAACTCGGACATGAGACGGATCAGCGCGTGAATGTGGCGGCCGGCGGCGGTCCAGTCCACGGCGTCCAAGGCGTCGGCGTACTCGACGAACGGGAACCGAGGCGCCCCCGATCCGGCCGGCGCGTCCCCGGCGGACTCCGTCCCCGACACATCTGCGGTCGCACGGCGCTCGAGCCGCACGTTGATGGCGTCGACGGCGTTCTGCAGTCGGGCGGTCTCCGCATCCATCCGACGCCGCTGGAGCCGCTCGCGCTCGACGAGCGCGTCGATGTGCGCGACGTCGGACCGGGTGGCGGCTACGAGCGCCGTCGCACGCTCACGTTCGTGGCTGAGTCGGTCCCGACGCGCCGACGCGACGAAGTGGTCCGCGACGAACCAGACTGTTGCGACCACCGTTGCCGCGGCCGCGGCAGGGAGCAGCGCGCGCACCGCCGTTCGCGCATCTGTTGATCCGGCTCGCTGTGTGGGGATCGGGCCGAGCACCGGCGCCAGCACGAGCGCCCACTCGCGACGACCGCCGTGCTCCCGGTCCAGGTCGGCGCGCATCCGATCGAGGGCGCGCCGGATCCGAGCCCTAACTGTCTCCACGGGCACGTCGAGGTGCTTGGCGATCTCACGCGGGGGCAGCTCATCGAAGAAGCGCAGGAGGATCGCCGAGCGGCCCGGTTCGTCGAGCGCGAGCACCGTCTGCACCACGATTTGCTGCGCGTCCGCCCGCGCCACGACTTCCGCCGCCGCAGGAGAGAGTCCTTCCGGCAGCGCGACGGCGCGCTCACGAGCGCGACGCCGACTCTCGCCGCGTGCGTTCTGCCGAGCGGTGTTGCGCAGGACGCGGCCCAGCCAGGCGCGGATGGATGATGCGTTGCGGGGCGGGCTGCGGAGCGCCGCCAGCCAGGTCTCCTGCACCAGGTCGTCCGCAGCGTTGGGATCCCGCACGAGACTCCGCGCCAGCGAGCGCACCCACTGGTGGTGCGCCAGCAGGGCCTCGGGGGTGATCGCGGTCATGGCGGTCGTCATAGTGTCCAAGACAAAGATGCCGCCGCGGCAGGAATCGGTGCACTGTCCTCCCGGGAACCAGCGCGATCCGCCTGTCGACGGAGTCGGTGCATGGAGTACCGAGACCGGTGAATCGCACCACCGGCTGAAGACGTTCACGGGTCTCCGCATCCTCCCGCCGAACCGAACTTGGCGCAGCATGGCGTGATCGTCCCCGACCAGCGTGTCCCGCTTACGGGCGACGGGACGCTCTTCCGCCCCCTCTCGGCCGTTGACGTTGCGGGTCGCGGTGGTCTACTCGGGATCGCGGTCATCCGGCCGCATCCCGGTTGGGGGCGACGATCGGATCGAGGGCGTGAACATGACGCTGCGCGCGAACTTCGCGGCTGCGGCAACCGCCGCGGCGGTCTTCGTGGTGTGCCTTGCGACGTGGCCTGACGCCCTGCCTTCCGCGCTGGGCGCGCCCGACACGGAGGGAACCGAGCCCGCCGTTCTCGACCCCCTGCAGATGGCCCGCGTGGAACTCGGTCGCCGGCTCTTCTTCGACCCGCGCGTGAGCCGGGTGGGGGAGACCTCCTGCGCGTCGTGCCACGATCCCACTCATGGCTTCAGCGACCCTGCGCATCCATCCCTCGACGAGTTCGGGAACGCGACGCGACGCACCATGCCGCTGACCGATCTCGTCGCGGGGCCGTTGCACTCCGATGGGGAGTTCGCGGATCAGCGCGACCTGCTCTCGGCGCGTCTCGTCCCGTTGCGCGACGTGATGGAGGGAGGCGACGCGGACGCGTTGCGCCGCCTGGGCTCGGAGACGAGTCGCTACAATATCGTCAGCCCGGACCCTGCGTTTGCGTCCGCGGCGCAGCGCGTCGCGCTCGGTGATCTCTACGCCGCGGGCTTTCGTGCGGCGTTCGGCGACGCGGAGGCGACGACCGACCGCATCATCGCCGCGCTCGAGGCGCATGGCGCGTCCATCCGCTCGGGTGACAACGCGTTCGACCGACATCTCGCCGGAGACGCCACGGCGCTCTCGGCGGAGGCTCGCGCCGGGATGGCGCTCTTCGATGGCAAGGCCGGCTGCTCTACGTGTCATGTGACGGAGCCGGCCGACGGTCGGGCGCTGCTGCGCGACGAACTCTTCCACAACACCGGGGTGGCGTACCGCTCCGCGCAGGCGCAGGGGTCACGCAACCCGATGCGCGACGCCGACACCGGGCACGGGCGTCATGGCGCGAACACGAAGGAGCGTCGGCGCAACGCCATGCGCTTCAAGACACCGTCACTCCGAGACGTCGGCAAGCGCGCGCCGTTCATGCACGACGGCTCGTTCGCGACGCTCCGCGATGTCATCGCGTATTACGACGGTGGCGCGGCGCGTCATCGCGGTCTCGATCCGGCCCTCTCGCCGCTCGGACTCAGCGCCGAGGAGCGAGACCAACTCCACGCGTTCATCGAGGCACTGTCGTCGCCCGAGCGCGCCGGGCTGGCCGAGCCGCCTGCCGCACTCGATCGCGAGATGACCCTGCGCCTCGTCGGCGTGGACGGCGAGCCGCTGGCCGGAGTGGACATCGCGATCGAAGCCGCCGGCGACAGCTTCCGCGGGATTGCGGACCGCGGCTTCGGTGCGGCGGTGCGCACGGACGACGACGGACACGTCACGTTTCGATTTCCGCCGACGACCCATGCTGTCCTGCGCGTCGCGGGTCACGGACTCGCGACCGGTGGCCTCGTTCCCGATCTCGCCGGCGGCGCTGAACTCATCGCCGTCCCGGCTCACCAGGTGGCCCTGCTCGTGCACAGCGACGGTTCGAACGTCCCGGCCCAGGTCCGCGCGTCGCCGTCACAGGTCGTCGGCCCGGACGGCAAGACGCAGGCCGCGCGGGTGGGCGATGATCTGGAGTTCAAGCTCGTACGCCGCGTCGCGGACAACCTCGGTCTCTACGTCACCGCCCGCCCGAAGGACGCCGCCTCCGCGAGCCGCCGCCGCATCCTGACTCCGCGCGGCGGCCGCGGCTCCACTGCTCCGGGCCAGGCTGAACTCGACCTCGGACCCGGCGGCCTGACGCTCGTCGACATGCGCCCGCTGGACTGAGGCAGTCGGGGTACGGCGACCGGGTTCGGGATCGCTGTCCCGCCTTCCACGAGGAGTTCGCTACGTTCTTGACTCCGTCCCTCTCCGGGCGGTGTCTCCTTCTCCGTGCACGACGTGACGCATCCCACTCTCGACCGACTCCTGCGCGACCGCGCATGGCTCGTGGCGCTCGCGCGCCGGATCGTCGTCGATCCCGAGATCGCGGAGGACGTGGTGCAGGACGCGGCGGTCATCGCGATGACGCGACCGCCGCTCGAGCCGGCCGCCGCCCGATCGTGGCTTGCCCGTGTCGTGCGCAACCTCGGTCTCAATCGGCTGCGCGGATCGACGCGACGGCGCGCGCACGAGGACGCCACGCCTCCCGCTCGCGGACCGCGGTCGCCGGATGATCTCGCCGCGGAGTGGGAGGTGCGTCAGCGCACCGTCGAGGCCGTGCTCGCGCTGGACGAGCCGTACCGCGAGACCGTTCTCCTGCGCTTCTTCGAGGGCCTGACGGGTGCCGAGACGGCCGAGCGCCAGGGGGTCTCCGAGGAGGCCGTGAAGACGCGGCAGCGGCGCGCGTTCGCCATGCTGCGCACGAAGCTCGAGGAGCGACGCGGAGGCCGCGCGGCCCTGCTGCTGCTCGCGGGACCGGCGCTCGAGCGAACGTCGCCCGGACTGGAGACCGCGGTCGCCGCGGGCTGGGGAGGAGTGCTCGTCATGACCGGTCTGAAGAAGCTCATAGTGGCGGCGGTGGCGCTGCTCGGATTCGTGGTCGGCGGCACGATGCTCGCGACGTCCGGCGGTGGGAAGGCTCCTCGGCCGGGCGCCGCCGTGGCGGATGGCGACGGCGACGGTGGCGGCCGCGTGCACACGGCGCGGGCCGAGCAGATCCCGGACCCGGAGCCTCCTCCGGGCGTCGAGGTCGGAGCGCGTGTCGACTTCTCCGAGATCGACCGCCAGCTCGATCTTCACGGGCTCGTCGTGGACGAGAACGGCGCCCCGGTGGCCGGCGCGTCCGTCGCAGCCGTGACGCGACCCGGCTGGCAGTGGGACCTGCTCGATCTGGCGTTCTACGAGCTGGAGGTCGCGGGTCCGGCGACGATCGCGGATGCCGGAGGGCGCTTCGCTCTGCGTCTCGCGCGGGGCGAGACCGTCGACCTGCGCGTGACCGCCGACGGCCGCGCGGAGGTGTTGCTGCCGCGTGTGCAGGCCGGGGCGCGCGTGCGGATCGTGCTGCCTCCCGCGGCGCCGCTCGACGTGTACGTTCGCGACGCCGACGGCACGCCGGTCGCCGGCGCTCTCGTTCGGGGGCGGCGGCGTGGCCGGACAGGCCCGCAGATCGAGCTGAACGCGATGACCGACGCGGACGGTCATCTGCACGTCCCGCACCTGCCGGCCGGTTCCGAGGCGTGGCTGCGCGTGACGGCGAACGGCTTCGTGGACGCCCCACCCCAGACGGTCGCCAGCGGCGAGCAGGAACGGATCGACATCGTTCTCGAGCGCGGGTTCGACATCTCGGGCGTGATCGTCGACGCGGTCACGGCGGCGCCGGTCGTCGGCGCGGTCGTCGGGCGGCACTGGGTGCAGCAGCACGCCGTCACGTCCGATGACGAGGGGCGCTTCACGATCCCCGGAGCTGGCGCCGTCCGCGACGTGCATGCGACGCATGCCGACTACGCTCGGGGCAGCGCGATCGTCGCGGAGGGGCAGGAGCTCCGGATCGAGCTCCAGAGCGGCGACGTCATCGTCGGCACGGTCGTCGACCGGGACGGTGCGACCGTCGTAGGGGCGTTTGTGCACGCGATCGGGACGCGCGGTCCGAGACAGCAACAGGCGCTGAGCGTCGGCTCTGCGCGCACCGACGCCGACGGTGCCTTCCGCATCGAGGGGCTCTCGCGCGAGTTCCCGCACGCTCTCTTCGTCATCGCGCGCGGCCACGGGCGGTACGTCGCCGAGTTCGGCCCGCGGGCGGCCGGTCCGGGCGAGATCGATCTCGGTGTCCTGCGGCCTCCGCAGGCACGTGCGATCGTCGGCCAGGTCTTGGGTCCAGACGCCCTCCCGCTCCCGAGTCGGGACGTCACGCTGAAGCTGCCCGTGCCCGCCGCCGCGGGCGATCACGCCGACTCCGCGAGGATCGCAACCGACGATCTCGGACGCTTCGCCTTCTCGGACCTCGGCCCGGGCACCTACGTGGTGTCGGCCGCCGACGAGACGTACGGCGCGGTCCGCGCCGTCGTTGAGATTGTCGCGGGCGCCGAGTCGGGACCGGTCGTCCTGCAGTACGCACCCGAACTCGCCGCGGGGACGTTCACCGTCCGAGTGATCGACGAGTCCGGCATGCCCGTCCCGGACGTGCGACTCTCGCTCGAGTTCGATGGCGCACAGGGTAAGAACGTCTCGACGAACGCCGACGGAGTCGCGCGCGCCGACGTGCCGGGCGCCGTCGTGCTCGTCTCGCCGTACGTGGATCGATCTCAGCGGTTCGTCCGCGCGGACCCCGTCCATCCCGCGAGGGGATCGGCCGGCGTGGAACTGATCCTCCGGCGCGGCGAGACGATCTCCGGCGTCGCCGTCGATCGCGATGGCCAGCCGGTCGAGAAGGTCCAGGTCAGCGCGCACTGGACCGACGGCTACGCGTTCCCCCGCGAGGGCTACACGAAGGCGGACGGTCGCTTCACGCTCACCGTCCCGCGCGGTGTGACCGCCGAGCTACGCGCCCAGGTCATGGATCGCGACGTAGACGAGCCCGACACCCTGAGCGGCAGCCTGCGTGGAGTGACCGCGGGCACCACCGACGTGCGCGTCGAGATGTCGCTGCCCGTCATGGACGGCACGATCACCGTGCTGCTGCTCGCGCCGGACGGGACCCCCCTCGCGAACGAGAAAATCATGACGAACCCGCCGGGGGGGAGGAGGTGGGTCAGGCAGGAGACGGATGCGACCGGGCGCGCGCACTTCACCGGACTGCCACGCGTCGATCTCGACTTTTTCGGGTACTGGCTGTCGGGGGCGAGCGGCGGAGCCTGCATCAGCGATCGGTACGCGGCGCCGTCGCCCGCGCGCGGTGTGCCGGACGGCCAGGAGATCGTGATGCAGCTCGAGGCGGCGGCGGAGATCACCGGCACGTTCGTCGACACCGACGGCACACCGATCTCCGGAGCGCGCGTCACCGCGCGCTCGGGCCTCGTGTTCGCCAACGCGGTGACGGACAGGGACGGACGCTTCCTGCTCCTGGTCCGGGCGAGCCAGGCCGGACCGTATCGACTCGACGTGCGCTGGAAGGGGCCCGGCGACGCCAGCCATGACCTCGCCGGACGCGCCGGCGGGGTGATGGCGGGCGACCGGGACGTTCGCGTCAAGCGCATCGTTCGGTAGCGAGGGGTTGATGCCCGACCTGTAGGGGTCGTCACGCTGGGCACCGCCGCTCCCGGCGCGCCGGCAGAAGCCGTCCGGGCCCTTACGGCGTACGGGGACCGGTGGACGTCATCACCGCGGGGAGACGTTCACCGATCTCGGTATCCGGCGGTGTCCGTGCGTCGCGCGCTCGTCCGGCCCCCGGCTGTCCTGACCGGGACTTGCGCGCGTCTTCCATCCCTCGCGATAGCCTCTCGCTCTCCAACGCGTGTCGTGGCAGCAGCGCCCGGACGCGCCGTCACCGTCACCCCCCAACCGGCCCCCCAAACGACCCGTCAGATGGAGACCACCATGAGCGATATCACCCTCAGCCAGGCCAAGGCGGCCGTTGCAGCCGCACTGGAGAAGAGTGCCGAGATCGACACCAAAATGGACATCGCGGTGGTCGACGCCGGTGGCAATCTCAAGGCGTTCGTTCGCATGGATGGTGCTTGGCTCGGGTCGATCGATATCGCCATGAAGAAGGCCCGCACGGCGCGCTACTTCGACATGAACACGGGCGACATCGGCGGCCTCTCGCAGCCGGGCGGCCCGCTCTTCAACATCGAGCACTCCAACGGCGGTCTGATCACCTTCCCGGGCGGCATTCCGATCCGGAGCGGCGACACCGTCATCGGAGCGATCGGGGTGTCGGGCAGCTCGGTTGAGAATGACCACACCGTTGCCGAGGCCGGCGCAGCCGCCGTCACGTAGCTCGCGCGCCGACCGGCGCCGCCGTGGCCGCATCCGCGGCGGCGCACGTGTTGCCGATCCTGCTTCACCGGTCGGTGTCCATCGAGCGGGAACACCGGGGTCTTGTTCGAGACCGAGTGAAGCGCTGCGCATCGGCGGGGGAGGCCGCGACGAGTTCGTCTCCCTGCGAGCGTCGAAACTGAATCGAGCACGCGGACCGCCGCCGGGCTCCACCGCGCTCCGAACCCGCCCGGTCCTCGCCACGTCTCCGGTTGGCGGATGAACCACATCTCCGTCGTTCATTCCTTCCGAGTGACCAGCCCCGCACGCGAGGCGAACAGGAGATCGACGTCATGCCCACTTGGATCAAGAACGCGAAGCAAGACGTACCGGACCTCCGGGATCGCATCTACGAGCCGGCGCTCGTGCCGCTCTCCGAGACGCTCGATCCTGACGTCCCGACGGGCGAGGTCCTCAATCAAGGGCGCGAGGGCGCGTGCACGGGGTTCGCGGCGGCGGCGACGATCAACCGTCTGCAGCGACTACGCGGGCGGCCGGAGGTCCGCGTGAGCGCGCGGATGCTTTACGAGATGGCGAAGCGCTTCGACGAGTGGGATGGCGTCAACTACGAAGGCTCGAGCATCCGGGGCGCGATCCGCGGGTGGAAGAACAACGGCGTGTGCCGCGATCAGAGCTGGCCGTACACGACGCAGAAGGGCCGACTGACCATCGCCCGCGCCGAGGAGGCGCGCAGCATCACCATCGGCGCGTACTACCGGGTTCGCCCGGAGATCGCGGACTTCCACGCCGCGCTCAACGAGGTCGGTGTCATCGCGTGCAGCGCCAACGTTCATGCCGGCTGGGACAACGTCGCAGCGTCCGGGAGGATCCCCTTCCGGAAGACCATCGACGGCGGTCACGCGTTCGCGATCGTCGGGTACGACGCCCGTGGATTCTGGATCCAGAACTCCTGGGGCACTGATTGGGGCAAGGGCGGCACGGCCCTCTGGGCGTATGAGGACTGGGCGCGAAACCTCATGGATGCGTGGGTCGTGCGCCTGGCGCTTCCGACGCCGCAGATCTTCGGCGTCCGGCCTCGCGCCGCGCTGATCGACGAGCAGGCCGTCGAGAAGAAGCCGAGCGTTCCGCGGATCGAGATCGCCGGCCACTTCGTCCACATCGACGACGGGAAGTTCAAGTCGAGCGGCCGCTATCACAGCGACGAGGACGATGTGCGCGACACGGCCAAGCTCGTCGCCAAGAGCACCAAGTACGACCATCTGCTGATCTACGGCCACGGCGGTCTGAACGCCCCGAAGGCCTCCGCGCGTCGCGTACGCGCCATGCGCGATGTCTTCAAGGCCAACCGCATCTACCCGTACCACGTGATGTACGACACCGGACTTGCGGAACAGCTGAAGGACCTCGTTCGGCGTGGTGGCAGCGCCGCGAAGGCGCGCGTCGGTGGGCTTGTCGACTGGTCGGACCGGCGCATCGAATCGCTCGTGGGCGGACTTGGCACGAAGGTCTGGGATGAGATGAAGCGGGACGCCCGCCAGGCGTTCGCGAAGCGAGGCGCGGCCACTCGTACGGCGCAGATCTTCGTCGACGAGATGTCCGCGAAGGGTGCGACGAAGAAGAAGATCCATCTGGTTGGGCACAGCACGGGTGCGGTGCTCTTCGCGCACATGCTCAAGGCGTTCGCCGGACAGTCCTGGACGATCGAGACGTGCACGCTGCTCGCGCCCGCGTGCAGCGTCGATCTCTACGACCGAGCGTACGTGCCCGTACTCCGCGGGAAGACGAAGCTGAAGCTCGGAAGCCTTGAGGTCCTGAACCTGAACAAGCGCCTCGAGCTGGACGACAACGTCGCCTTCGTCTACCGCAAGTCGCTCCTGTTCCTGGTGTCGAACGCGTGCGAGCGCGTCGCGAAGCGGCCGCTCCTCGGGATGGCCGAGTTCGCTGACCAGGTGGACCTCGCAGACGGGAAGGCGACGATCCGCTACTCCGACGGCTCTCGCGGCCCCTACACGCGCAGCACCAGCCACGGCGGATTCGACAACGACCCCACCACGATGAACCGCGCGCTGCGGCGCATCCTGGGGCGCCCGCCGAAGCGGCCGTTCACGAAGACCGACTTGGAGTACTAGGAGCCTGTCCGAGATACGGCCTCGTCTTCTCGAGCGTCCCTCCCGGCCAGGCTCCTAGGCGGGGCTGTTCGGAGCTTCGGGCAACCTGAACCGCGCGAGCTCGGCGAGCAGGGCGGCGCCGTGGGCCGGACGACGCTCCGGGATCGGGTGGAGTGAGCGCTCGATTAGCGAGCACGCGGCCTCGGAGAGATCGGGACGCAGCTTTGCGAGCGGGGTGCGACGATTCGCGAGCGTCCGACCGATCAGGTCGGCGGCGCCCTTCCCGGAGAACGGAGGCCGCCCGGTGAGCACGGAGTGCAGCGTGGCCCCCCACCCGAACACATCGGCCGCGGGCGTGGCCTCCCGGGCTCTCCCGATCTGCTCGGGAGCCATGTAGCCGGGCGTCCCGAGGCAGTCCAACGTGCCGGTGAGGTGAGCCAGGTCCTCGACGGCCCGCGCGAGTCCCATGTCGGCGAGCCTGGCGGCTTCGATGCGCGGTATCTGGTCGACGACCGGAATGAGCAGGTTGGCCGGCTTCACATCCCGGTGGACGATCCCCGCTTCGTGCGCCGCCGCCAAGCCGGTTGCGAGCGCTCTCCCCACGATGAGCGATGACTGCTCGTCGGGTTCAGCGCCGCCCGCGCGCACAGAGCGTGCCCAGTCGTGCGCGGTGACCCCGGCAACGTAGTCCATCACGATGTAGCGGCAGCCGCTGCTCTCGTCGTACCCGACGTCGATGGCGGCGACGATGTGCGGGCTCCGCACGCGGGCGGCGCAGCGCGCCTCGCGGAGGAACCGCGCGGCAAGGGACTCGTCGGCGGTGCCGCGCTGCGGCAGGAGCTTCACGGCCACCTCGTGGCCCAGTCGCGGGTTCACTCCGTAGAACACCACACCCATGCCACCCTCGCCCAGGCGGCGCAGCAGGACGACACCGCCGACGACTGGGCGCTCCTCGCCCAGGAACATCTCGCGCTGCGCACCCCCCAGCCTGGGATCGTCGTCGAGCGTCTCGGGGGCGAGCCAGTGCTCCTCGGCTTGCGAGAGATAGAGACCGGACGATGCCGCGACGGACGGTTCGCCTCTGCTGCCGGTCCCTCTCCGGGACACTCCCGACGCGCCGGTGAGCTCGTGCGCGAGCGTCGCGGCATCCGTGCGCGCAGCCGGGTCCTGGCGAAGACAGCCTTCGATGACACCCTCGAGGGCGCTGGGCAGCGCTGCGCCGATCGCGGCGCCATCGAGGCAGATGATGGAGGGGATGAGCGCGGCGACGGAACTGCAGTCGATCAACGGACGCCCCGTGGCGAGCTCTGCGAGCATCAGACCGAGTGCCCAGACGTCCGACGCCGCCGACGGTGGCTGTCCCTGCCAGCGCTCCGGAGCCAGGTACCGCGGACTTCCGCGCAGGCTGCCGACAACGCTCTCGATCGCAGCCGTCGACCGCTCCAGGTCGAGTTCGGCCGTCAGTCGCTCCGGGACGCAGGCCGCCGGCAGCCCGGCGCTCACGATGCCGTCGGCCGAGTCCCCGACGGCCTCCGTCAACAAGGCGCTGGCGTGCACCGCCAGCCCGAAGTCGACGATCTTGGCCCGCCCCTCGTCGGTCAGCATCACGTTCGACGGCTTGATGTCGCCGTGGACGAGACCCCGCGCGTGCGCGGCGGCAAGTCCGGCCGCGACGTCTGCCGCGTAGCGCAGGATGTCCTCCGGCGAGGCCGCCGCTCCGTCGGCAACGGTCTCCAGGTTGCCGCCTGACAGATACTCCATCGCGATCAGGGGCACACCCTCGCGGTCTTCCACGTCATAGACGGTGGCGATGTTTTCGTGCCCGATCGAGGCGGCGGTCCGGGCCTCGACGAGCATGTCGCGCACGGCATCCGTGCTCGCGTGGCGCAGAACCTTCAGCGCGACCTCTCGACCGAGCTTCGTGTCTTCGGCGCGCAGAACCGAACCGAACGCGCCGACGCCCACGCGGCTCTTGATCTTGTAGCGCGAGATCACCGAGCCGGGACGGAGCGCGCGTTCCGGGTCGATCTGCAGCGCTCCTCCCTTCGCGTTGACGGCGCAGAGACCGCCGGCACGCAGAGCGGCGAGCACACGAAGCGTCTCGTCCGAGCCGCGACCGACGGCGAGTCCCTGGCTCTGGGCGAACTGGATCACGCCGTCCGGATCGATCAGAAACATGGCACGCAGCGCGACGGCGGAATCGGCGAGGTATGCGCCGAAGCGCTCCGCGGTCTTACCGTGAGGATCCGACGCCAGCGAGAACGGCAGTGTGCCGACGCCACCTTCGTTCTGCGGTGTCGCCATCCAGCGCTCGTGCGTGTCGAGGTCGTCGACACTCACCGCGACGATCTCGCACTCCTGCGACGCGAACTCGTCGATTCGCGCGGCGAGAGAACCGATCTCCGTCGGGCAGACCAGCGAGAAGTCCCGCGGGTAGAACATGAGCAACAGCCACCGACCGGCGAAGTCGGCGTTGGTGACTCTCCCGCGCTCGCCTTGCCGCGTGGATGGCAGGTCGAATGTCGGGGCAGAGCGACCGACGCGGGCATACGAGGACATCAGCATCAATGTAACCACACCGCCCAGCGGTAGCGGTCATGCCGTCCACGTGGAGAGGTACGGGGTGCACGGAGACTGCGACTAGGTTGGCCTAACTGACTTGCCCGGGGCCGCCGCCGATCTGCGAGGAGCCAAGAGACTCCCCCGTCTCGGTATCGACACCCCGTGCCGGTAGGCTACGAGGGCCTCGAGGCACGTGCCATGCGTCCCGCCAACCTCCGCCGTCACCTGAACTGCCCACTCCTCATCGGCGCCGCAGCGCTGCTGTGTCTCGTTGGTGGACCAGGGACCGACGTCGCCCGCTCTCAGGACTCATCGACAGAGGAGAAGCCGCCGGCTTGGGTGAACCGGCCGACGCTGAAGCTCCCGGGCTTGGAGGTCACCGCATCGGAGCCGGTCCTGGTGGCGCGCTCTCGCGGCTACCTGTGGTTCCCGACCGTCGTGCGGCTCGCCAACGGTGACCTCGTCGCGTTGATGCAGAACCACGCAGACGTGCATGTGAAGCAGTCGACCGGCGATGCCACCTGGTCGCGCGACGGCGGATTGACGTGGAGCGCGTCGGTCGTGGCGCCCTACGGCGACTGCAACCTCCGTCGCAAGGCCGGTGACCAGGTGTTCCTGCCGTTCCACCTTCGGACCGTGTCCAAGGGAGTGCTCGGCGGCGAGTACGTCGTCAACCCGAAGGGTCGGCGCGTGCTCAAGGTGAGGAAGGGCGTGACCTTCCGCGGCCTGCCCCGGAAGGACCGGAGTCTGGCGCCGAAGCTCGGGCACGCGGGCTTCTTCTTCAACGGCTCGACCGTCGTCCTCAAGAGCGGGGCGTATCTGACGACGCTCTACGGGAAGTTCGAAGGCGACCCGCGGTTCTCGCTCGTGACCGCCACGTCGAGAAACGGCACCGCCTGGAAGTTCCGGTCCATCGTTGCCGACTCCGCGTGCTCGCTGCCCGGGGGGGACGGTCCCGGCGAAGCTGCGACGGTGCGCCTCGCCGACGGTCGCCTGCTGTGTGTGTTCCGACTCGGCGGCGGCTCGCCGCTCGGGCAGGCATACAGCGACGACGACGGCGCAACCTGGACGCGCTCGGTGATGGACGGGCCACGTTCCGTCATGCCGGGACTCGTCTGCATGACCGACGGGACGCTCGCGCTGTCCTCCGGCCGGCCGGGGGTCTCCGTCTGGCTGGACCCCAAGGGTGACGGGATCGCCTGGCACAGCGTCGATCTCGTGGCCAATCACAACGACTCGCTGCCGGACGAGAAACTCGATACGACGAGCGGCTACACGGAGATCGTCGCGCTCGACGACACCCATCTCCTTGTGATCTACGACCGCATCCCGTCCGGCTGGAACGCGATCCCCGAGGACTCGACCGAGACGAACAGCTGCTGGGTCGTGCGACTCACGCTGAAGCACACGGCGGAGTAGGTCAGCACGCCGCGCGGGATGCGCTCCCCGGGGCGGGAGTGCGGACAGCGGCTGAAGCCGACCCTCACGGCACGCTCGTCACGGTGCGCGCGATCCTCGCGGATCGGAGTCAAGTCCGCACGGAGTCAGGACAGGATCCGCAGCGTTCGCGCTCTGGCGGCGACCGTGGTGAACGCGTCCAACTCTGACTCGCCCCCGACTCCATCCGGCACGCTCCGCGTGGAGACTCGGCACGCGAGGCGTCCGTGCTCGGGAGCTTCATCATTTCTCCGCCGCGTCGCCGTCAAGCCCCCTAGCGTGGAGGCATGAGCCGGCGGCGACTGCGCGTGATGGTGACGATGCTGACGTGCATCGCGTCGCTGCTGATGGGCAGCCCGCGAGCGTCGGCCGAGTCGCTGGAAGTTCAGGTGAACCGAGCGATCGAGCGCGGCGTGACGAAGGTCCGCACGTACCAGAACGCGAACGGCTCGTTCAAGAGCAAGTACGCCAAGGGCTACACCGCCGGGGTCACCGCGCTGGAGCTCTACACGCTGCTCAAGTCCGGCGTCCGCGACAACGATCCGCAGGTGAAGAAGGCGATCGAGTACGTGCGCTATCAGGAGTTCAAGAAGACGTACAGCGTCGGCTGCTTGATCATGGCGCTCGACGCTCACGGTGATGCGGCGCACGACGAGTGGATCCGGCGCGCCGCTCAGTGGCTGGACGACCAGTTCCACCCGACGTCGAAGCGTTGGAACTACCCGGGCAAGAACACCGACCTCTCGAACACGCAGTACGCGGTGCTCGGGTTGTGGATCGCCGAGAAGCACGGGTTCACTGCCCGTCGCGAGGTCTGGGGTGGGCTGCTCGAGTCGATCCCGACCTTCCAACAGGAGGGCGGCGGCTTTGGGTACCGACCCGATCGCGGGACGACCGGCTCCATGACCGTCGCGGGGGTCACGGTTCTGGAGGTCGCGCTGGAGCGCGTCCCCAAGAACGACGTCAACTATCGCGCAGCTCGCAAGGTCGCGAAGAAGGCGCTGGCGAGGGGCTGGAAGTACCTCGAACGTCGGTTCGTCGTGGATGCCAACCCGGTTGGCGAGTACGCGCTCTCGTCGGACTGGACGTACTACTACCTCTACGGGATCGAGCGACTGGCCGCGATCGCGGGCGGTCGCGAACGCATCGGTGAGCACGACTGGTACGAGCAGGTGCGCGCCATCTCATCTCGGCGCAGGAGAAGGACGGCCGCTGGCGGACGGCGCACGATACGTGCTTCGCGTTGCTCTTCCTGCGGCGAGCGACATTCACGACGATGGAGCGCGCCCCGCGAGTGATCGACGGCGAGGGCGAAGCCGCGCCCGCGACCAAGGTCAAGCGCCCGAAGGCTCCGTCACGGGACGTGCCGTTCATCCGCCGCTGGCTCCATCTCGGCCCGTTCGACAATCCGAAGGACGCCCTGCTCGACGAACCGAAGGTGGCCGTTGCCAGTCTCGCGCCGCGGAACGGTTCCACCACCGGCGGCCTGCGGTGGCGCACGTATCGCAGCCTTCGTCCCGAGCTGGAACTCGGTGGCCGCGGCGGACCGCACGACTGGTCGCTGACCTACCCGTTCTGGCGCGGAGCCGACCCGGACGATCCTGCGAAGTCGAAGGACTACCTTCCCAACCCGGGGACGTTCGGCCGCATGGCGCTCCATGCTCCCTGGCGCGATCGATCCGCGTTCGCGTACTGGAAGGTGCGTGTCCCGGAGGTCGTCTCGGAACTGCGCATCCGCGTCTCCTCCGTTCCCAGGACGTCCGGCGACGTCGATGCGGTGCTGAAGGTCTCGGCCTTCGACGGCGAGTTACACCCGCTGCTCTCGGAGACGATCGGGGGCAACAAGGAGCGGCGTGAGGAGCAGTGGCGCGCGCTCACGGCGGACCTCGAGCGGTTCTCCGGCAAGGAGATCCTCCTCGTGCTCGAAGCCGCGCCCGGCGGCCGTCACGGCTGGAAGCAGGAAGGTCTGCACTTCGACGAGATCGCCGTCCGACCTCGCCGATGATCCGGGACGGCGAGTGAGTGCGAAGACCGGCGAATCTCATGGCCCGGAAACGAGCCACTCGTCTCGGCCTGCGCACGTGCGTCGTCGTCACTGGTGCTGACGCCGACTCGGTCGGCCTGACACCGGCCGATCGCCTGACCCGGCGCCGTCGCACGCGGGGTGCTACTCTCCGGTGGGCACGCGAGGAGGTGGGATGCGCGGATTCGGGACCTTCGCTGCGGGACTGCTGCTCGGACTGCTCCTCGGTGCGCTCGGGGCGCATCTCACCAGCGGAGATGCGCCCGCGCCGCCGCCCGCGACAGCGCGGAAGACGCCGCGCGCGGAAGCGACCGCGGGCGTCGCCCCGGAAACGGTTCCGGCGTCCGTCGAGAACGAGTCCGCCCCGCGCCGCCAGCGCGTCGATCGTCTGCGCGCGGACATGCCGCCCGCGACGGGCGACGGCGTGATCACTGGCCGCGTGGTCACCGAGGACGGCATCCCCGTCGCGGACGCGGAGATCACGGCCTACCCCGAGTCGCGCGGCCTCTCGCGCGGGTCGCCAGACGACACGATCGAGGACCATGTGGCTCGGTTCCGCACCCAGCTCGAGTGGAGAGCGGCGGCGAAGCGCACGGCCCGATCGGGCACGGACGGCACGTTCGTAGTCGACGAGCTCGGCACGGCCGCGTACCAGATCTCGGCGCGTCACGATCGCTTCCGCATGCGCACGGCGCGTGACGGGCGGGGACCGCATCGCGCTGGCGCCGAGGTCACGCTCTACGCCAACGCCATCGTCCCGGTCACGGTCGAGATCGACACGAATGGCGTGGCGTTGCCCGAGCGCGTGAGCATCTCGTTCCGCGGCCGCCCACGCGGCGGAGGAACCCAGGAGAGGTGGACGCCGGACGACCCCGTGTGCCGCGTACCGCCGGGTGACTACACGGTCAGCGTGCGCGTCGACCGCGACGAGCCGCTCAAGAGCGACGAGGTCGACGTGACCGTTCCCGCGTCGGGAGACGTCCCGGTCGTCCGCTTGCGGCTCGACGTGCTGACCCGTCTCTCCGGCACCGTCGACGTTCCAGAGGGCACGCCGTGGAAGTACCTGTGGGTGCATCTCGCGTCGCTCGCGCCGGGCGCGGAGGCATCTCCCGAGGTCCTCGTCGGCGCGGCTCACCGGAAAGGCGCGCGACCGCCCGAGTGGACGTTCGACGTCGAGGAACTCGAGCCGGGCCGCTACGCGATCGGCGCGAGTGCCGACGGACGAGAGTTCCGCGACGTGGAGGTCATCGAAGTCGTCGCGGGCGAGAACACGGTGCGCGTGGTTCACGCACGGGACGAACCCGCAGCCGCGCTGCGCTTCCGCTGCTTCGGTCCGGACGGCAACGCCGTGGAGTTCACGTCGTTGTCCCTCATCCACCGCGGGAACAACGGATCGGGCTCGCAGGGTGCGCGTTCGACGGAGCTCGGGGACGGCATGCACGCGATCCACCTCCCGCGCGACCTCCGAGAGCGTCCGGGGACTCTGAGCCTCGAGGTGAGCACCGAGCGCTACGGGACGCAGGCGGTCGAGATCGACCCCTCGGACACCCGCGTGCGCGAGGTGCGCTTCGCGGAGGCTGGGCGCCTGCGCGTCCGGCTCCTGCCGGGCCCCGGTACGTGGCCGAGCGGCGGCGTCTCGATCGCCCTCCTTCCGCGAGGATGGAGCCACGCGGATTTGTTCCAGCGTCGCCGAGACGCAGGCGCGGTCGATGTCGGCGGGACGTGGGAGGCTCCGGCGATGAAGCCGGGGGAGTACGAGGTCGTCGTGACCACTGGACGCCACAGCACGGCCCGGCTGCTCGCGCGTCAAGCCGTCTCGCTCACCACGGGCGACCAGGAGTTGACGGTGCCTGCGCCGCATCTGATCGACCTACGCGTGACGCTGCCGCCGGACCTCAGCACGAAGAACGTGACCGTCAATCCGGCGCGCGCGCCGGGGATGTACTACGCGAACTACCGCGTATCGACCGACGCGGATCGCGTCGCCGCGGTCGAGGGCCTGGGCGCGGGGCACTACCTCGTCTCGGTGCGAGCCGGGGACGCGACGCAGCACATGCTCATCGAACTGCCGGGGGACCGCGACGTCACGTTCACGCCACAGACCATCTCCGGCATGCGCATCGTGGAACTCGTGAACGGCGGGGCTCTCGACCGTGCTGGTCTCCGGCTCGGCGACATCATCGAGCGCGTCGGAGAGCGGGACATCACCGCGCCCAACACCCTCGAATTGGCCACACGCGCCGCGCGGGAAGCGGGCCGCGTCGATTGGACCGTTCGCCGTGGTGCGTCCCGCGTCACGATCGAGATCGACCCCGAGCGGATCGGAGCCTTCAACGGCTGCGGCGGGTCGTGGATCCCGGTCGCGGACTAGCGAGTTCGGAGACCGGTGAGCCTTCCTACTCGACGACGAGGCTCGCCAGTCTCAGGATTGGAGCAGGACTCCGGCGCCGGGGATGGTGTCGTCGCAACCGGCGAGGCGGAGTGCGTGCCAGAGGGCGGCTTGGTTGCTCGTGATGACGGGTTTGCCGAGCCGATCCTCGAGCTCGACGATCACCTCGGCTGCGCGCAGGCCGGTGCAGCTCAGGAAGACGGCGTCGGCGTCGGGTCGATCAACGGATTCGGCGAGGGCGATGATCTCGTCGAGAGTCACGGCGCGGATCTCGGGGTCGGTGTGGAGGCCCAGTCCGCGCAAGGCCACGACCTGCACGCCGAATGCGGCGAGGAAGCCCGCCTCGATCCGGTCGATCTCGGGGACGTACGGCGTTCCGATCGCGAGGCGGCGTACGTCCAGCGACGCGAGCGCGGCGACCACGGCATCCGCGACGGAGATGACGCGACACGCCGGTGCGCCACTCTGCAGCTCGCTCGCGACGACCTCCGGACCGATGACGATGCTCGCGGACGTGCACGCGAAGCAGATCACGTTCGGCGTGTCGGTGGCGTGCAACTCGGCGGCCGCAGCGGCCAAGTGGGCTCGCGTCCCGCGGAGGTTGTCGACGTTCACGTCCGGGTCCATCGCCACCCGCGCGAAACTGGATTGGACTCCGGACGGGGCGAGCCGGGCGACGTCCCCCTCGGTCGTCTGGTCGTCGGGGAGCAACACCCAGCCGAGACGCGCGCGGGTCACGCTTCGAGCTCGTCGATGGTGCGCGGCCAATCGGCCTTCAAGAGCTGGGACAGCGCGCGATCGCGCAGCAGCCGTCCGTCCGTTTGGCAGCGCGCGCAGTAGTTCGTCTCGCGCGTCGCGTACGCGATGCGACGCACAGCCGTGCCGCAGTCGGGGCAGGGCTTGCCGAAGCGGCCGTGCACCGCCATGCCCGGACGGAACGCGGTGACCTTTTCCGGGAACCCGTCGCCGACCTCCTCGCGCGTTCGCTCGGTCCACTCGGTCAGGACGTCGCGGCAGGCGGCGTGGAGTGTGGTCATGGCATCGTCGGAGAGGTTGGTAGAGAGCTGCACGGGCGAGACCCGGGCCCGGTGCAGGATCTCGTCGGAGTACGCGCCGCCGATGCCGTCGAACATCCGTGGGTCGGTGAGCGACCGTTTCAGCGTGTGACGCCCCGAGCGCATGCGTTCGGCGAACTCGGCGTCGCTCGCCGCGAAGACGTCAAGCCCGCCACGGTCGAAGTTCACGAGTGCATCCGCTCCGTGCACGACGTGGAGCGCAGCGCGCTTCTGGTTGCTCGCTTCGGTCAGGACCAGCGAGCCCCGCTCGAAGTCGAACGCGCCATGTGTGCGCTTGCGCGTCAGCTTGGTCAGCTTCTCCCGCCACCGCAGGCGCCCCGCGATCATGAGGTGGAGCACGACGAAGTCATCGCCCTCCATCTCCCAGATGATGCGCTTGCCGCTCCGCGTGAACGCGAGCGCCTTGCGGCCGATCAGTGACCGCAGCGGCGGATCGTAGGTTTTGACCAGTGACGGGCTGTGCATGCGGATGCCCGTGAGCGTCTGGCCGGCGACGAGCGCGTTCAGACGCTCGACGTAGACGACGACGTCTGGCAGCTCGGGCATCGCACCAGGCTACGCCGAACGGCGCGCGAGACGGACCAGCCAGTCGTGATCGTTGCCGCCCCGGGACGACGGATTGGTGAACGCGGTCTGGATGGTGCAACCGGCGTCGCGCAGCAGCGCGTCGAGCCCGGCGTCGTCCCAGTAGGTGAACCAACGCGGTCCCATGCCCTGATAGGTCGGGTCCATGACGCCCTGGCCCTCGCCCTTCTTCAGCGTGACGAGCAGCGCACCGTGCGGACGCAGCGCAGCGACCATCCGACCGACGGCTGCGGGGGCGAACTCGCGCGGGACGTGCAGCAGGCTGGCGTTGGCCCAGACGCCGTCGACGGGGCCGCGGAACGGCAACGCGCGGAGGTCGCCCTGCACAAGCGGGCCCGCGGAAGTCTCGCGTGCGAGCGTGAGCATGGAGTGCGACAGATCCATGCTGATCACGTGCAGGCCGCGATCCTCGAGGAGCACGCGGTCGTGCCCCGGTCCGCAGCCGGCATCGAGGACACGCCCCGTGCGATCGAGTGCGTCGGCGAAGAGATCGACGTACGGCCCGACGCGACTGCGATCGCGCGTGCGCTCACGGAACGCCTCGGCGCCCGCGTCGTAGCTGGTGCGCGTGATGCGGTGATCGTCGCCGCTCATGGCCAGATGCGAAGTCGGGAGGAGAGCGACCTCTCCGGCCGTCGTGCGAACAGCTCGAGCACGTCGTCGCAGTAACTCAGCATCATGCTGGGCAGGTCCTTGCCGCCCGACTGCGACGCGAAGCCGTGCAGGTCGAAGCGGTACTGCCCACGCGGGCCGGCCGGCCCGACGACGATCGAGCAGCCGGTGTCGTTCGCGGGATAGTAGAGCTCGATCTGCAGGCCCTGTTCGTCGGCCACGCGCGCCACGCCCTGGACGGCGGACTGCAACGCCGCCGCGTCGAGGGGCGTCCCGCTCATGTCATCGAATGCACGCAGCGGTTCGACGGTGGCCTCGGGCAGGCCCTCGCGAACGACGATCTCCCGGATCGTCAGCGTGAGCCGTCGGTACGCCCTCGCGTAGGCGCGTTCGAGCTCCGGGCTCATGGCGCTGTCGTCTCGCATCGCGCGCAGAGCAGGGACGGCCGGGAGGCCTGCATTGGCGAACGCGTCCTCGGCCGCCTGCCGCTCCTCGTCGCCGGTCGCGGCGAGCAGGGCGGTGACGAAGGGGCGCACGGCGTCGGCGTCGAGAGGCTCGAACGAGGGCAGCGGTGCCTCCGGACGGAGCGGCTCTCCGGTGATCGCTCGGAAGGCGTTCGACATCCGCTCTCGATACGCATCGCGGACGTGCGGTGCGGTGTCCTTCCGAAACTCGAATCGGCCGGGGAATCGCATTGCGAGTCGCTCGGCGACGCGGTCACGGATCGGCTCGCGGCCGCTGTCTCCGACGCTCGCGCTCGCGGCTTCGGCACCGCGTCCGTCGTCGAGCAGACCGGCCCGCACGATGCGCTCCGCCGCGGTGAGCTCGCGTCCGGTGAGGGGAGCGGCGAGCACGCCAGGCGCACTGGCGGCGACGTCGCGCATGACCCAGTAGCGGACGTGCGGCGGGCGGTCGGCGAGCCCGTCGTGGAGCGCGGCGAACACGGCCTCGTCGCCGTGCGCGGCCAGGTAGGCGACCAACTGCTCCCACCCGGTGTGCTCGTTCTCGAGTGCCTGCCACGCGTCGGACTGCATGCGGCCTCCAGCCAGCGACGGACCGGGGGACGCGCTCCAGATCGCGAGCAGCGCCTCGGTCATGCCCTCGGCTCCGCGAGCACGGAGCGTCCGGGCGGCGGCGACCCGGACGAGCGTCACGTTCTCGGCGAGCGCCGTGCGGAGCACGGCGTCGACACCGTCATGCTCGAGCTTCGCGAGCAGGTCGATGACGGTGCACCGCTCGTGCGGCTTCGTCGTCTCGGCGACCAGCAACTCCTGCAGCGGCTCGAAGGCGGCCTCGGGGAAGCGCTCGACGAGGTCCGTGGCCCGCTGCACGCTGAAGTACCCGCCGCCGCGGATCTCCTCCAGCAGGAGCGGCAGCTCGCCTTCCGCACTCAGTCGCGCCAACCAGGCATGGCCGTCCTCGGGAGTCATGAAGTGCTGACCGGTGAGCTCGCGGATCAGCGAGATCGCCACGTCGCCCACGCTGATGATCCGTGGCGAGATGCTGACGCGCCCCTCGGACGTGATGCGAGTGAGCGTGTCGTCGTGCATCGCATCGATCAGCCGCGGCAGCGCGTCGCGTCCGATGGCGAGGAGACGGTCGGCCGGCGTGTTCCCGCCCTGGCCGAAGTACATCCCGGGTCCGCCCATCACGCTACGGCCGTCGGGCGTCTGGTAGCGGAGCCGTCGAATGAGCGCGGCGATCAGGGCATCGCCTTCCAGGTCGCTCAGGTCCTCCTCGGAGGGGATCTCCGGCTCCTCGGCAATCATCCGCTCGAGGATTGCGATGTGTTCCCGGGCCCACTTGGCCCAGGTGAGGTGCGGGTAGTTCGGGTCGACCTCGGGGAAGTGCTCGACGTAGTGCTCGAAGCGCAGCTTGTGGTCGGTGAACGAGTAGTCCGGGTTCCAGCTGCCGTAGAGGAACGCGATGCGCCGCAGGTGCAGTTCGAGGTCCTTCGCGACCAGCTTCAGGAGCGGCTGGTCCTTGCGATCCCCTGGCCACTCGACGGCGCCGGGCATGCGGCACGCGAGATCAAGCAGCTCCGTAACGAGGTCCGGTGTTCGGTCCCGGGCGGTCAGCGCCCCGGCAAGTACGACGAGCTCGGTCCGTGGTGCCAGCTCGATCCACTGAGGCGCCCATCGGTTCCAGCTCGGCGGCTCATCGAGATGGGCACGCAGTTGGGATCGCGCGGCCGAGACGAGATCCGCGGACCGCAGTTCCACGACCTCGTGCGGCTTCAGGTCGGGGCCGGTCTTCACCTCGCCGCGAATGCGGCCGAGTTCGGCGGTCAGGACGTCGAAGCGCGGGCCGTCGCGTTCGATGACGAACGCGATGACGTCACTGCCCCAACGCCGCAGCGTGACGACGTCGAGGTCACGTGTGTCCGGGTAGCCGAGGCCGTCCACGTAGGCGAAGAGCGCGGTGCGGTCGTCGCCCTCGGGCAGCAGAGCGCGCGCGTTCTCGTCGCCGTCGGCGCGTGCCACCGGCGCGGGGATGGACAGAGCCAGCGTGAGGCCGGCCAGCAGGAGGATGCTTCGCATGGGGTTTCTACGTTCTAGGACGCATGAGCGCCCCGTCCGTTCGCTGCGCACGTGAAGCGTCCAGGGTACCCATGGGTTACCTTGCCCGCGATGGGGGAGCAAACGCGACCGGGAGCCGGCCTGCGCGCACTGTTGGGCGTGGCGGCGACGGTCGTCGTGATCGCGGGCCTCAAGGCGTCGTCGTCCGTACTGATCCCGATCCTCGCTTCCGCCATGATCGCGGTGCTCTGCATGCCGGCCATCCTGTGGCTGCAGCGGCGGCGACTGCCCGAGTGGGCGGCCGTGACGACCGTGTTCCTCGTGGTGCTCGTGGCAGTCGTCGGGTTCTCCACGCTCGTGGGATCGTCGGTCGCCGACTTCAACGCCGAGGTACGAGAGCCGACGTCGGATCTGAACGAGCGCCTCGAGGGGCTGCGCGAGGAGACGACCTTGTGGCTGGCGTCGAAGAACATCGACGTCTCCGCCGAGTTGCACGACGCGTTCGACCCGCGCGGTGTCCTCTCGGCGGTGGGGACCGCGGCCGGCGCGATCGCGGACCTGCTCTCGAACACGCTCTTCGTGCTGCTGACCGTCGCGTTCATGCTGGGCGAGGCCGCGGGCTTCCCGCGCAAGCTGCGCGAGGCGTTCGGCAACCGCACCGCGTCCGACGGGCACGACGAGATGGTCGAGTCGGTGCGGTCGTACGTGCGGATCAAGACGGAGGTCAGCCTGGCCACCGGAGCCCTGGCGGCGCTGACGTGTGCGATGGGGGACGTGCGCTACGCGATCCTCTGGGGCGTCGCGGCGTTCCTGCTGAACTTCGTGCCGACGGTCGGCTCGCTCGTCGCGGCCGTGCCGCCGATCCTGCTCGCGCTGGTGGAGCATGGCTGGCAGACGGCCGTGGCGATCGCCATCACGTACACCGCGATCAACCTCGTGATCGGCAACGTCATCGAGCCGCGGCTGATGGGACGTCGGCTAGGGCTCTCGAGCCTCGTGGTCTGGCTGTCACTGGTCTTCTGGGGCTGGGTCTGGGGGCCGGTCGGGATGCTCCTCTCGGTCCCGCTGACGATGATGGTGAAACTGCTCTTCGAGCACAGCGACGATCTGCGCTGGGTCGGCGTGCTGCTCGGGCCCGGAGGCGAGGGCCTGTCGGCCAAGGCCAAGGCGGCAGCGGTGGCAGACGACGCGGCAGACGACGCGGCAAACTCCGCGTCCCCTTCCGCGTCCCACGACGACACGCCCGCCGCCCCTCGAGGTACCCCTTGAGTTGCGCCATGAGGCGTCGTCCCTGGAGATCCCCGATGCGGACCCTCGCCCTCGTCCCGCTACTCCTGCTGGCCGCCTGCACCGCCGTCCGACCGCTCACTCAGCCCGACGCCACACGGAGCGGTCGCGCCGCGGCCGATCGTGACCTCGCGGCGGGGGAAGCTCGGATCCTCGTCATCGGTCGACTCGGACCCGAGGCACCGCGGGTGGATGAAGCCACCGGACTGCCACTGCAGAGCGCCGACTGCGCGTACTCCGAGGAGAACGCTGCGCACGTCGATGCCTACAACCAGCGAGTGCGCGCCGCCGCCGTGAACGACGCGCGTCTTCTACAGAAGTAGAAGGCAGGTTGGCGTTGGGCCCACGGTCTCGCTACGCTCTGCGCCTCACTCGCCCAGGAGGGGACCCCGATGAAGTGGATCAAGAGGCTCGGAATCGCGTTTGCGGCGCTGCTCGTCCTTTGCTGTGGCATCGGGCTCTTGCTCCCGAGCGAGTGGACCGTCAACACGTCGGTCGAGATCGACGCGTCCTTGGCCGAGGTCTACCCCCACATCTCCACGCCGAGGCTGTTCACCGCGCACACCGAGTCTTACGCGGTGAAGACGGACCGCGGCGGTCTCACGACGTTCGAACTCGGTGACGTCGAGCAGGGCGCCGGGGCCTGGTGGACCGCCACGTCCGAGGGTTCCAACGTTCACATCGAGATCACCAAGGCCGAGCCCGCCGAGGGCATGTGGTACGAGGGCAAGATCCAGTCCGAGGTGGTCAACAGCCACGGCTCGATCCTGATGGAGGATCTCGGCGACGGTCGCACGCGCGTCACGTGGGACGACAAGGGCACGCTCGACATGCCGGTCGTCGGCGGCCTCGTGGGTGTCGGCATCAACTACGTCCTCGAGGAGTTCTTCCACGGCACGCTGGTCGAGATCAAGACGGCTGTCGAGGGCGGCGACGATGACGGCGGCTAGCAGCCTGTCGGTCGTTCGGCCTCGACGGGCCACGCAGGTTGGCGCGACAGCCTGCTAGCTATAGTCCGATTGGGTGATCGAGCGGCGGCCGATTGCACGGCGTTCCTGCCGCTGGAGGCAGCGCCGGAAGATCGCACTCAGGTCCAAGAGTGCGCACGCCGTCTTACGGACGAGGTGCCGTCGCAGTCATGCCGAGATGATCGCCCATGCCGGTCACGTACCGGCGCCCGCCGGGCGGTATAACTAGCAGGCTGTCGCGCCGGCGGTCGATCGCCCGTCGACGCCGACACGGCGACAGCCTGCTAGTTCGTCATCTTGCCGAGGGTCGCCAAGGGCACGACCTGCGGCGCGCGCTGGACGTTGCCGGCCGCAATGTGGGCGAGCGTGATCGAGTCCAGGAAGCCGTAGATCCGGCGGGAGAGCTCCTGCCAGATCGGCGCGACGCTGCAATCGTCGGCGTTGGCGCAGGTCTCGAGCTGACCGGTGAAGCTGTCGCAGATCGAGTCAGCGAACGGCGCTTCGAACGCGCGAAAGATGGCACCGACCGTGGTCGCTGCGGCAGGTCGCGCCAGCCGGAAGCCGCCGTGAACGCCGCGGATCGACGAGACGAATCCCGCCTTGCGGAGCGTCGTCATGATCTGCGCCGCGTTCTCCACGCCGAGACCCTCGCGCTCGGCGATCTGGCGCGTGGAGATGGTGATCGAAGAGCCCGGCTCCGCGCTCTCGCGGGCGAGCTGGACCAGGCATCGCAGCCCGTACTCCTCCAGCGCCGAGATCTTCATCGCATCACTCCTCGCGACCCGTGGCCGTCACGGACACCGCGCACCCAGAACCACCGGCACTAGCGCGCTACCAGATGCACCGCGCTACCAGATTCCCAGCGCTACCAGATTCCCAGGGCGTCCTTCGCGTCCTCGCTGGCGTGGACGACGGGGTTCCAGGGCGGATCCCAGACGAGCTGCACGTCCGGGACCTCGACGCCAGGCTGCTTCCCCACGGTCGAGTGCACGGCCGCCAGGAGCTGCGGTCCGACGGGGCAGCCGGGACCGGTCAGCGTCATTCGCACGGTGACCTTCTTGCCGTCCTCGGTGACGTCGACGCCGTAGATCAGGCCCAGGTCCACCAGCGACAGGTGGATCTCCGGGTCCTGGATCGGCCGCAGCGCCTTGATGACGAGCTCCGGGGTCATGACCTCGCCCTCGGCGAGTTCCAGGGCGGGGCCCTCGTGGACCTCCATGCTCATGTGTGGCATGCCGGGCATCCCGGCGCCGGGGGGCATGCCCGCTCCGGGCGTCGCGTCGGTGGGGTCGCTCATGTCGTCTCTCCGGTCGCCGCATCCTGCGGCACAGTGCTGTTTTCGGGGATGTCTCTTGGCCCGACTTCGGGCGTGACGTCTTCGGGCGTGCTGTCTTCGAGCGTGACGTCTTCGGGCTTGTCCGGGGAAGGGTGCTCGGCAAGGGAGCCGAGGGCCTGCTCGAACGTAGTCCACGGCAGGAGCGCGCACTTGACGCGCACGGGCAGCTTCTGCACGCCTTCGAGCGCCTCGAAGTCGCCGAGGTCGCTGGGCATCTTCCCGCCGTGCATGACCTCGCGGACAGCGGCGATCGTCTGCCGCGCCTCGGCGCGGGTCACGCCGTCGACGAGGTCGTGCAGGATCGAGCCGGACGCGACGGAGATCGAGCAGCCGCGACCGCCGACGTGGAGGCCGGAGATGCGCTCGCCCTCGAGGGAGAGCGCGACCTCGGACTCGTCGCCGCAGATCGGGTTCATGCCGTCGGCGGACGCGTCGGTGCGCGCGATCGGATCGCGCCCACGCGGCTCGCCGTAGTGCTCGCTGATGATGTCGCGGTGGTAGAGATCGTCGAAGACGACCTCCGGGACCGCTGCGCGCGCGGACTTCGACGTCAGCTTTGCCAGCGCGGCGTGCAGCGCGTCGACGTCCTCGTCGGTGTTGTAGACGTAGAAACTCGCGCGTGCCGTGGCGACGACGCCGAGCCGCTGCATCAGCGGCTGGCAGCAGTGGTGCCCCGCGCGGACGGCAACGCCTGCGTTGTCGAGTGCCTGGGCAACGTCGTGCGGGTGGATGCCCGGCACCTCGAAACTGACGACTCCGGCCCGCTCGTCGGCGTTGGCCGGGCCGAAGGTGTTGATCCCGAGGTCGTGCAGCGCATCCAGCGTGCGCCGGGTGAGGGCGGCCTCGTGGGCGTGCACCGCGTCGAGGTCGAGAGCTTCGAGGTAGTCGAGCGCGGCGGTGAACGCGATGGCGTCGCCGGCCGCGGGGGTGCCGGCTTCGAACTTGAGCGGCGCCTCCTTGTACGTGCTCTCGTGGAGCCCGACGCGCAGGATCATCTCGCCGCCGCCGTGGTACGGGTCCATCTCGGCGTAGCGCTCCGAGCGCGTGATGAGCGCGCCGATCCCCATCGGGCCGAGCATCTTGTGTGCGGAGAACGCGACGAAGTCACAGCCCAGCGCCTGGACGTCGAACGCTCCGTGCGGCGCGGCCTGCGCGGCGTCGACGACGCTGACCACTCCGTGCTCGCGTGCGACGCGGCAGAGCTCCGCCGTCGGGTTCTCCGTGCCGAGCACGTTCGACTTGGCAGTGAAGCCGAACAGTTTCGGTCCCTTGGCGAGCTCGGCCAGGGCGACGTCGAGGTCGAGCCGGCCGTCGCCGGTCACCGGCACGAAGCGCAGCTTCGCGCCGACCTGCTTCGCGAGCATCTGCCACGGTACGAGGTTGGAGTGGTGCTCCATCTCGGTGAGCAGGATCGTGTCGCCGGCGCCCACGTTGCGGCGTCCCCACGACGCGGCGACGAGGTTCAGCGCCTCGGTCGTGCCGCGCGTCCACACGACGTTCTCCGTGGCCGGTGCGTTCACGTAGCGCGCTACCCGCGTCCGCGCCGTCTCGTACAGCGTCGTCGCGCGCTCGGCGAGGTAGTGGACCGACCGGTGCACGTTCGCGTTCGAGCGCGTGTAGTACTCGGTCAGGGCATCGATGACGCTCTGAGGCTTCTGCGACGTGGCGGCGCTGTCGAGATACGCCAGGCGCTTCCCGCACGCCCCGTGCTGGAGGATCGGGAAGTCCTCGCGGATCGCCGCGGCGTCGAGGGCCGGTTTGGTCTGTTGCGCGGTCACGTCTACCACTGCGGGACGTCCACCCAGATGGTGTCGTCCTCGACCTTGGATTCGAACGTCTCGATCGGTGCGACGGCGGGCATGTGGGTCGCGCGTCCCGTGGCCATGTCGAACCGAGCGCCGTGGCGCGGGCACTCGATCTCGCAGCCGTCGGCGGTCAGGCCGTGCACGACGCCCTGTCCGAGCTCGCCGTCGTCGTGACTGCAACGGTCCTCGACCACGAACACCGCGGTCCCGGAGCGCGCAGCGGCAAGACGCCACTCGCCGACCGTGAACACGCGCGCTTCGCCCTCGGGAAGGTCGCTCAGTGCACAGAGACGTTCGAACGCCATCAGACGACGCGATCCAGACGGTCCGCAACGGCGGAGCGAACACGCTCGCGCAACTGCTGACCCGGCACGCGCTCGACGATCGGCTCGAGGAACCCGGTGACGATCAGCGTGCGCGCGTCGCGCGGCGAGATCCCGCGGCTCTGGCAGAACGTGATCATCTCCTCGTCAATCGGACCGCACGCCGCCGCGTGCGAGCACGTGACGTCGTTCGTGAGGATCTCGAGCTCGGGGATGGTGTCGGCGCGCGCCTTCTTGCTCAGGAGCATGTTGTGATTGCTCTGGTGAGCGTCGGCGCCGACGCCGTCGAGACCGATGCGCAGGTTGCCCGTGTAGGACGAGCGCGCGCGATCGGCGACCACCGTGCGGTAGTCGAGGTTCGACGTGTTGCGCCCGATCACGTGGTCCTGAAGCGTGTGGTGATCGATGTGCTGACGGCCGTTGGCGAAGACGATGCCGAGCACGCGGACGTCCGAGCCCTTGCCGACCAGCTCGGTGGTCTGGAGGCTCTTGACGAGAGCGCCGCCGAGCGCGACCGAGACGGTCTCGAGCGCGGCATCGCGTTCGACGCGGCAACGGATGACCGGCGCGTGCGTGACGCGCTTCCCGCAAGCCTGGACGAACGCGACGTGCAGACGCGCGCCCGGCTCCACGTGGATCTCGAGGCCCTCGTGCCTGAGCGGCGCGTCGTCGTCGCCCACCGAGGTCAGGTCGAAGACGATCGTCGCTTCTGAGCCCTCTCCGGCGACCAGCAACGAACGCGACGCGATCAGGCCGTCTCCGCCGACGCGGTGGGCGACGACGAAGGGCCGGTCGATCGTGACGTTGCGCGGCACGTGGAAGAACGTGCCGCCGGCGAACGTGGCCGCCGATAGCTGCTCGAACTTGTCGCCGCCCGCATCGAGCAGCGAGAAGAGCCGCGGACGCACGAGATCCTCGTGCTCGCGCGCTGCCGTGCAGAGGTCGGTCAGCACGACCTTCTTGTCGGCGATCAACGGGTCGAGCGCCGAACGCAGGACGCGACCGTCACGCGCCAGCGCATAGCCGGCGACGTGCTCGTACGTCGCGTCCTGGCAGTCCGCCGGCAGATCGCCGAAGTGACTGTCCGGAGTCGTTGGCGTGCGCTCGCCGGGCAGGAACCTCTGGGGGTCCGTGTAGCGCCAGAGGTGCTGCACGCGGTCCGGCAGGCTGCTCGCCTCGTACGCGCTGAGCGCGTCCTGTCGGGCGGTCGCGAGCCAGGCCGGGTCGTTGCCTCCGCGCGTCGTGACGACGTCGCGGAGGGAGGTCTCGGGGCCTGCGTCTACGTTCATGTGGTCGGTGCTCATCTCGTCGGTGCTCTTCTTCTGTCCGGGGCGATCAGCCGATCGCGCCCTCCATCTCGAGCTGGATCAGGCGGTTCAGCTCCACCGCGTACTCCATGGGGAGCTCCTTCGTGAAGGGCTCGATGAAGCCGTTCACGATGAGCGTCGTGGCTGCGTCCTGATCGAGGCCGCGGCTCATGAGGTAGTAGAGCTGCTCTTCGCCGACCTTCGACACCGTGGCCTCGTGCTCGATGGACACGGCCTCGTCGTCCACTTCCATCGTCGGGTAGGTGTCGGAGCGGGACCGGTCGTCGAGCAGAAGGGCATCGCACTTGACGTTGACCTTCGAGCCCTCGGCGCCCTCGTGGACCTTGACGAGCCCGCGGTACGTGCCGCGACCGCCGTCCTTCGAGATCGACTTCGACGTGATGACCGAGGTCGTCCGCGGCGCGGCGTGGATGACCTTCGAGCCGGCATCCTGGTGCTGATCGCTGCTCGAGAACGCGACCGAGAGGATCTCGGCGTGCGCGCCCTCGCCGACCAGGTAGACGGCCGGGTACTTCATCGTCAGCTTCGAGCCGAGGTTGCCGTCGATCCACTCGACGCGGGAGCCGGCCTCTGCGATGGCGCGCTTCGTGACGAGGTTGTAGACGTTCTTCGACCAGTTCTGGATCGTCGTGTAGCGGATCGTCGAGCCCGGCCGGGCGATCAGCTCGACCACCGCACTGTGCAGCGAGTCGGAGCTGTACGTCGGGGCCGTGCAGCCCTCGATGTAGTGCACCTTGCTTCCCTCGTCCGCGATGATCAGCGTGCGCTCGAACTGGCCCATGTTCTCGGTGTTGATCCGGAAATACGCCTGCAGCGGGATCGCCACCTCGACGCCCTTCGGCACGTACACGAACGAGCCGCCGGACCAGACCGCCGTGTTCAGCGCAGCAAACTTGTTGTCCTCGGCGGGGATGACCGACGTGAAGTGCTCGCGGACGACGTCCTCGTACTCACGCAGGCCGGTGTCCATGTCCGTGAAGATCACGCCGAGCTTCTCGAGGTCCTCGCGGAGCGAGTGGTAGACGACCTCGGACTCGTACTGCGCGGTGACGCCGGCGAGGAACTTCCGCTCCGCCTCCGGGATGCCGAGCTTCTCGAACGTGTTCTTGACGGACTCCGGAACGTCGTCCCAGTCCTGTGCCTGCCGTTCGCTGGCGCGGACGTAGTAGTGGATGTTCTCGAAGTCGATCGAGTTGAGGAGCTCCGTGCTGCCCCAGGTGGGCATCGGCTTGGAGAGGAAGACGTCGAGGGCGTTGTGGCGCACCTCGCGCATCCAGTCGGGCTCCTTCTTGTACCGCGAGATCATCTCGACGACTTCGTGGTCGACGCCCTTCTTCGACTTGAAGTCGTAGGCGCTCTCGTCGTCGTGGAACCCGTACTTGGTGTCGTAATCGTCGCCGAGTCCGGCGGTGCCGGCGGCGCCCTTCGGGCGGTCTACGGTGGTGTCTGACATCAGGCGGCGTCCTTCTCGAGCCATTCGTACCCGTGCTTCTCGAGCTCGTGGGCGAGGTCGGGGCCCCCGCTCTTCACGATCTGTCCGTCGAGGAGCACGTGCACGTGGTCCGGTGTCACGTACTGGAGAATGCGCTGGTAGTGGGTGATCACGAGTTGCGCGCGCTTCTCGGAGCGCAGGCCGTTGATCGCCGTCGAGACGACCTTCAAGGCGTCGATGTCGAGGCCGGAGTCCGTCTCGTCGAGGATCGCGAGGGTGGGCTGGAGCATCAGCATCTGGAGCATCTCCAGGCGCTTCTTCTCACCGCCGGAGAACCCGTCGTTCACGTAGCGGGTCATGAACGTCTGCGGGATGTCCAGGATCTTGAGGTTCTCCTTCACCAGCGGCCGGAAGGCCTTGATGGGGACATCGTCGCCCCGCACGGCCCGTACGGCCTGGCGCAGGAAGTTGACGACGGAGACGCCCGGCAGCGCGACGGGGTACTGGAACGACAGGAACACGCCGGCGCGGGCGCGCTCGTGGACCGCGAGTTCCGCGATGTCCTGACCGCCGTAGACGATCGTGCCGCTGGTGATCTCGTACCGCGGGTTGCCCATGATCGCGGCGGAGAGCGTGCTCTTGCCGCTGCCGTTGCGACCCATGATCGCGTGCGTCTCGCCCGCTCCGACGGTCAGGTTCAGACCCTTGAGGATCTCCTTGCCGCCAACAGACACGTGGAGGTCGCTGACCTCCAGCACCGGGGTGTTCGTCTCGTCACTCATCCGTATGGACCTCTCCTCGTTCGCCGTCATGGCCCGGTGATGTCCCGGCCCGGTTGGTCTTCCGGCCCGGCAGTGTTCCGGCCCGGCAGTGTCCCGGTCTTCCATGGCGGCCCGTCTCTGCCGTTCGCAGGCGGGTTCGCGTTCAGCTCACAGCGGCGGGGCGCATGCGCCCGACACCCTCTGTGATGCCCGTCTTCTCTCTGGGAAGCGTAGAAAACCCTAGAAGGATTTCAAGTTTTCGGATCGCTCCGCTGAGCTCTGCTGCAAGTCCTTGCTGAGTCGGCACTTGTGCGCTCTCTCGCGCGGCGCCGAAACGGACGGATCGCGCGGGCTCAGTCGAGGTCGTATTCGCGGAGCGCGTCGAGCAGGTCGACCTGGCCGAGCAGCGCGAGACTGCCACGGCAGAACTCGAGGAGGCGTCGATCCGTCAACTCGTCGGCACCCTCGGGCAGACGACGACGGCGCACGAGGGCGCCGGGCTCGGACTCGAAGAGCTCGAACGGCTCCGGGCTGGCGAGCGGCATGAGCGTCTCGTGCGCGGTCTCGAACACGCTCTCCTCGTCGGAGACGAGCTCGGCGCGTGCGCTGCCGTCGATGGGATTGACGTACGCCATGACGAGCCCCTCGGGGTCGCCACGGAACCGCACCATGTGCGGATACGGATCGGCGTCGAGCAGCAGGCCGGCAAAGACGCCGATCTCCTGGTCGCCCCCGTTGCGGTAGAGGAACACGCCGGACAGAGCGCCGTCGTTCCCGCTCCGCACCGAGAATCCCTCGGCGAACGGTGCGATGGCTCGTTCGAGAGCCAGGAACTCCGTGCTGTCACCCATCGCGCGCGTCCTCACAGGGGGTCGCGAGGCAGAATGCGCCGCGCGACCCGGCATTCTACAGAGCCCCCGGTGGCGTCCTGGGAGGAATAAGGACTCGCGAGGGCCGTCGCTGGACGCCGCGAGGCTGCGGCCTGATCCTGGCGGTCCGTGCGACTTCCCATCCCCGAGGCGGCCCTGCTCGGCGCGACGGTCCTTTGGGGACTCTCGTTTGTGATCGTCAAGTGGGCGCTCCGCGACGTCGGGTTTGTCAGCCTGACGGCGCTCCGGATGACCCTCGGCGCGGCGGCCCTGGCGCTCGTGGCGGGGGCCGGGCTGCGCCGGGCGTCCCGCTTCGAGTGGCGCGCCGGGGTCGTCGCAGGGCTATGTCTCTCGGCCTGGTCTCCTGCGCCACGGCGTACACGCTGCAGATCTGGGGGCAGAAGCGGGTGGCACCGACGCGCGCCGCCGTGCTGTTCGCCGGCGAGCCCGTCTTCGCAGCGCTGTTCGCAGCGCTGCTGCTCAGTGAACGGTTCGACGCGCGCAAGCTCTGCGGCGTCGGACTGGTCGCGCTCGCGGTCGTGCTGACGCTGCGACGCGGTCAGTCGGAGTCGGAGTCGGAGTCGGAGTCGGTCGCGGGGTCGAGCGAGAGCGAGACGGAGTTGATGCAGTAGCGCAGTCCCGTCGGCGGTGGTCCGTCGGTGAAGACGTGGCCGAGGTGCGCGTCGCACGTCCGGCAGGTGACCTCGGTGCGGAGCATGCCGAGGCTCCGATCCTGGATCTCGCGCAGGCGGGCGCCCTCGAGCGGTTCGAAGAAGCTCGGCCATCCGCAGCCGGAGTCGAACTTCGCGTCCGAACGGAAGATCGCTGTCTCACAACAGACGCACCGGTACGTGCCGGCCGTCTTCGTGTCCCAGAACTCCCCGGTGAACGCCCGCTCCGTGCCCGCTGTGCGCGCCACGCGGTACTGCTCGGGCGTGAGCTGCGTGCGCCACTCGGACTCGGTCTTGACGATCTTCTCGGGCTTCTCGGGCGTCTGCGGGCTCTCGGGTGTCTCGGGCTGGTCGCTCATCCGGTTCTCCTCGTGCGCCGGCGGGCTCGGAAACCTGCGCTGCGCAGTCCGGTCACGATCTCGCGTGACGGGACGGGTCGCGCACCGGCCGCGAGTGCGCGCTCACGGATCTCCGCGGGCACGTCGTAGTGGTCCCCCTGGAACGCACGACGCGGCACGCCGATGCCCGCCGCGAACCGGTGGAGCTCGTCAAGGCTCCGATCGCTCACGAGGTGTGCCCAGAGTCGGCCGCGGTGGGGCCAGCGTGCGCCGTCGACGAGGATTGCCATGTGGCGAGGAAGGATATGGCCCGGCGTCGTATTCCCGACCCGCTGCGGGAGGGCGGCCCGCGTCGCACGGTGTCCTGGCGTCCTCGTGAACGATGCCGGTTAGTCTGTGGCCATGCGAACGCGTGGACTGCCCCTCGTGGCCCTGATGCTCCCTCTGGCTCTCACGGGATGCTCGATCCTGGGCCTCCTGATGACGCCGCTCCAGCTGCTCTTCAGTCTGTTCAGCAGTGTCGGCTCCGGACTCGGGAGCCTCACCGGGCTCGCCAGCATCGAGCCGCTGGAGGGTCCGCCACCCGAACTGCGGCAGTTGCCGGACGGCACGTGGTCGGTGGCCGGCATCGAGCCGGGCGCGCGCTTCGAGATCGTCTTCGAGGCGCCGGGACACACCGAGCGCCGCCTGCGATGGCCGGAAGATCTGGCCGACCTCCCGCGTGACGACGTCGGCCGCGTGCCGATCGACGTCGTGCTCGAGCCGGTCGCCGCCCGCGACGACGGATGAGAGGCGCCCTTCTCCCGGTTCTGCTGCTCACGATGCTCGTCGTGGGCCCGTCAGCCGCCGTCGGCGCCGACGACGCCGATGGGACGAAGATCTTGCTCCTCGCGGCTCCCGACGGCGCGGACGCTGTGGCTGCGGCCGAGCTCTTCGCGGGCGCACGCATCGCCGCGGAGTACGCGCTGCCGGGGAAGTCCCCGCCGAAGGTGACGTTCGTCCCCGCGTCGCTGGCCGTCGGCGACGCCACGGCTCTCGCGAAGTCGTTCACCGCGTGGCGCAAGGACGGCGTGGCGCTTGTCCTCGCCCACGTCCCGCACGGCTCGACGGCGAACGTCGAGGCCGCAGCGCAGAAGGCCAAGCTGCCGCTGCTCGTCGTATCGCCCGAGCCGACGCGCCCGGACCTCGACCCGCAGCGAGCGGTCTTCTGGGCGGGCGGCGTGCCCCCGCAGGACGAAGCGCTCCAGGCGATGGACTACCTGATCCAGCCGCTCGGCTCGAAGCGCCCGGCGATCCTGCATGACGGGAGCCCGCGTGGACTCGCCTGCGTCAAAGCCTGTGAGTTCTTCACGCACGTCTCGCAGACGCCCGGGACGCCGGTCGAGGTGGGGGGGGCGTTCGACGGCAAGGCCGCCGCGTCGTTGGTCGCCGATGGAGCCGATGGCGTCGTCTACTTCGGTGGGCCCGACGGCGCCAACCGCGTGCTCGCTGCGCTGGCTGCCGCCGAGGCCAAGGTGCCCGTGCTCTTGGGGCAGGGTCTCGCCTCCGCGGCCGTCCCGCGTTTCCACTCGGGTGAGGCAAAGAACGCGTGGGCGATCGAGGCGCGCTGGCTCGAGGACCGTGGCCGCCAGGGCAAGGATGACCGCTACCCGCTCGTCGACGCGCTCGCGAAGACGGGCGCCGAGGTCCTCTCCGGTCACGAACGCGGCCACCGGACGATGATCTGGATCCGGCGTGCGCTCGAGACCTGGGACGGCAAGCCGAAGACCTTCGTCGCGACACTCCGGGCGCTGGACCGCGAGGCGGCAGCGGGCAAGCCCGTCTTCCAGCCGTACGGCCATGCGTCGCTCGCGCGGCTGGAACTCTGGAAGTCGGAGCCGAGCAAGATCGAGAGACTCGGACCCTGTCACCGCCGACCGGAGACGCGCGTTCCGGTGCAGGGCATCCCGCACGTCGGCTTCTACTCCGCGAAGAAGTTCAAGTGGGAGCCGGGCACGCATCACGTCTGGGTGCGCTGGCGCAAGGACGAGATGAACACGATCGCCAATGACATGTACGTCATCGGCCTGAACACGAAGGGCTACGAGGCCGACCTCGAGGATCGCGTGCTCGACGATCTGATGGGGCGCGCGCTGTCGAAGCTCAACCGGCTGTTCCTGCGCAACCCCGACGGCACCTCGATCCCAGGTGTCTCCCATCGCATCAGCTTCACCACCGACCCGCCGTCGAAGGACGTGCGGGCGTCACGCCAGTGGGACATGCTCATTGGTGGGGACGATCCGGTCGCCGGCGGGCGCGCCGGCGGCAAGACGGCGTGGGTGTTCTCGACGTTCATCCAGCGCACGCTCTACATCCAGCACAAGCTCACGCCGCCGATGTCGGCCACCGATCGGCAGCACATGCTGGGTGGGTACGCGTGGGATAGCTCCGCCGACGAGAACATCCGCAACGGCGCCGTGCGCGCGCTGGTCGACGGCTTCTCGCAGGCGCTCGCGCTCACCGGCGCGCACGAGCTCGGCCACCTCGCCGGCTGCGGCCACGACACCGAGGCCGCGCGCAGCCTCATGAACGTCGCCTCCGGCGCCGGCCTCGACTTCGAGTGGGCCGACTGGATCCCAAAACACGTGAAGATCCTGGAGAAGCGGCTCAGCCGCATGCCCGCCGAGAAGTAGCCCGGCCGAGAAGTAGCTGGCTGTGGCCCCGCTCGCAGAGAGCCCCAGGCCTCGCTTTCGGCTCGTTGCGGGCCGCGGCCTCGCGCATCCTCCACTCGTCCATGACGAAGACGATCCTCACCCCCGGCCAGCGGCGGCTCCTGCTCGTCGTGCTCGTGCTCGCGGCGTTCCTGCTCGGGAACGCGGCGTACCTCTGGCTGCGCCAGCCCGAGGTCGTGCTGCCGGTCTTCTACCAGTGGATGCTGGTCAGCCACGTCGTGGTCGGCATCCTGATCCTGGCGCCGATGAGCGTGTTCATCGTCTGGCATATGAAGCGCGCCCTCGCGATGCAGAACCGCCGGGCCATCTGGACCGGGCTGATTCTCACGGTCGCCATGTTCGGTCTGGCCGTGACCGGGCTCTTCATCTTCGAGAAGGCGAACAGCGCCGGGAACCGCTGGGCGTTCCTCTCGCACCAGGTGCTCGCGCTCGTCGTGCCGCTCGGCTACGTGACGCACCGGATCTTCTCGCGCCACAAGCCGACGCTGCGCGGACGCCTCGTGGGCGTTGTCGCGCCGCTCGCCGTGCTCGGAGTCGCGCTCGTGATTCACCACGGCACGCTGCCCGAGGCGCCGATCGACGTGCAGGACGAGGTTCCGCGTCCGGAGGATGGCGTCGATCCCTGGCGGGACCACTTCCCGGGCCACGGCGCGGGCGGAGCCGACCCCGCGAGCGTGTTCGCTCCGGCGTCGACGACGACGACCAGCGGCGACTTCCTCGAGGCGCGCCTGGTGATGGACGACGACCTGCTCGATCCGGAGCTCCACGCCCGCGAGCTGGAGAAGTACGGGTTCGTCGTGAACGCGCAGCTCGGTGCGGCGACCTGTGCGCGCTGCCACCAGGACATCGTCGAACAGTGGACGCGCTCGGCGCATCGGTACTCGTCGTTCAACAACCCGTTCTATCGCGTCTCGATCGAAGACCTCCGCGCCGAGGAGGACGGGAAGCGCCGCTCGCAGTGGTGCGCCGGCTGCCACGATCCCGCCGTGATGATGGCCGGGAACTGGATGGACGACATCGACCCGACGGTGCCCGAGTCGCAGGCCGGACTCACGTGTCTCGCGTGCCACGCGATCGACAAGATCCACGGGGTCGGCGGGAACGGGAACTACCGCATCCGTGACGACCAGCCGGACCCGTACCTCTTCGCCGCGGCGAAGGGCGGTCCGCTCGCGCTCGTCAACGACCTGCTCGTCAAGTCGAAGCCGGACGTACACAAGCGCGAGATGCTCACGCCGGTGTTCCGCACCGCAGAGTTCTGCGCCACGTGTCACAAGGTCTCGCTCGACGAGCCCGTGAACCAGTACCGCTGGATGCGCGGCCAGGACGAGTACGACAACTGGCACGACTCGGGTGTGTCGCGCAACGCAGCGCGGACGTTCTACCTGCCGGCGACGGCGCGTTCATGCCGGGACTGTCACATGCCGCTGGTCGATGCGCCGCTCGGCGACGTGTCGGCGAAGAACGGGAAGGTGCGTTCGCATCTCTTCCCCGGACCGAACACCGCATTGCCGCACATCCAAGGTGATGTCGAGACGGTGCGCGCGAAGGAGGAGTTCCTGAAGGGGGCGCTCCGCGTCGAGGTGTTCGCCGTGAAGCACGGCGACGCCGTGCACACGTCGCCGGTGGATCGCGAGATCACCGTCGCGGCCGGCGGGCCGATCGAGTTGCAGGTCGTCGTGCGCAACGCTGGGACGGGACACACGTTCCCCGGCGGCACGACCGACAGCAACCAGGCCTGGGTTCATCTGCAGGTGACCGCGGCCGACGAACCGGAGACCGTGCTCTTCGAGAGCGGTGCCGTCGACCCGACGTCGCTGCGCGTCGACCCGGGGGCGCACGGCTACCGCACGGTCATGATCGACGAGCAGGGGCACGAGGCGGATCGCCGCAACGCGGCTGACTTCCGAACGCCGGCATTCGCACGTGTTATCGGTCCCGGCACTGCGGACATCGTTCGCTACGCGCTCGACGTTCCCGACGACCTCGCCGGACGTCGACTTCGCGTCCGCGCGACGGTCAGGTGGCGCAAGTTCACGCGGCAGTACACGGAGTACACGTGGTCGCGTGTGATGAAGGGACGCCCCGTTCCCGAGCTGCCGATCACCGACGTCGCGAGCTCGATGGTGGAACTCGCGGTCGCGTCCGGCGCCGCGCCGGAGCCGGCCCCGTTGGCCCCGTTCGGTGAGCTCGACTATCCGGGTTGGGTCCGTTGGAACGACTGGGGCATCGGGCTGCTCTTGCAAGGCGACACGCGCGGGGCGTCCGATGCGTTCGGTCGTATCCGCGACGCCGAGCCCGACCGCGTCGACGGCTGGCGCAACCTCGCGCGCGTCGCGCTGCGGGACGGCAACGTGCGCGCAGCACTCGATCTCCTGCAGGAGGCCGACGCCCGCGATCCGGGCAACGCGCAGACGGCGTACTTCTTCGGGGTCGCGCTCGAGAAGGCGGGTGACCTCGAGGCCGCGATCGATGCCTTCGAGCGAGCACGCGAGGCGTTCCCGGGGGACCGCACGATCCACGCGGCGCTCGGTCGCATCCGCTACAAGCTCGGCGACCTCGAGGAGGCGTTGCAGGATCTACTCCGCGTTCTCGCGATCGATCCGGAGCACCGTGTGGCGCACTACTACCGCTTCCAGACGTACACGTTGCTCGCTGCCGACGACCCGTCGTACGAGATCGCCGCACGCGAGGCCGAGAAGGCGTATCGCAAGTACCAGCCCGACGAGAGCGCGCAGCGTTGGACGGAGGAGTTCCGCCGCGCCAATCCGCTCGTGAACCGCGAGGATCAGCCCGTGCACGTCCATCGTCTGGAGCGACTCCGATGAGGCGCGTGGCCTGCGTCCTGAGTCTGCTTCTGGTGTCGTGTGGTCCGGCCGCCGACACACCCGACATCCCCGTCGCGCCGACGACCTATTCGAAGAGTGCCGACCAGGCGCGCGCGCCGGAGATCGAAGTTCCGCCGATGGCCTCGCTCACGTACGTGGATGTCACGCAGGCTGCCGGCATCGACCTGGTCCATGACTCCGGCGCGTACGGCGAGAAGCTCCTGCCCGAGACCCTCGGATCTGGGTGCGCGTGGCTCGACTTCGACAGCGACGGCGATCCGGATCTGTTGCTGCTGAACGGACACGCCTGGCCGGGACACGAGGGCGGCGGCAAGCTCGCCTCGTGGCGCCTCTACCGCAACGACGGCGAACTGCGCTTCACGGACGTCACGGCCGAGGCCGGTCTCGCCGAGCCGTTCTACGCCATGGGCGCGGCGGCCTGCGACACGGACGGCGACGGCGACGCTGACCTCTTCGTCGCGGGCGTCGGCGGCTATCGCTTCTTCGTCAACGACGGCGGTCGCTTCACGGAGTCGACGGCAGCAGCCGGTCTCGACCCTGGCACGTGGACCGACGCCGAGGGAGCGACGCATCCGCCGTTCGCCACGTCCGCCGCGTTCACCGACTACGACGGCGACGGCCGCCCCGATCTGTTCGTCGCGCACTACGTGCACTGGTCGCGAGAGACCGACGTCTTCAGCACGATGGATGGCACACACAAGTCGTACGCGATCCCCACGCTGTACGACGGGGAGTCCTGCCGGCTCTGGCGCAACGTTGGCGACAACCGCTTCGAGGACGTGACGGACGCTGCGGGCGTCCGCAACGACGAGGGCAAGAGCCTCGGCGTCTGTGTCCTCGACATCAACGACGATGGCCGTCCCGACATCGCCGTCTCGAACGACACGCAGCCCGACTACCTCTATCGCAACGACGGCGGGGGGCGCTTCACCGAGATCGGCCACCCGGCCGGCATCGCGGTCGACGAACTGAGCGCCAACGCCCGCGCGGGGATGGGCATCGACGCAGTCGTACTCCCCGACAGCGGCAGACTCGTTCTGGCGGTTGGTAACTTCAGCCGCGAGCCACTCTCGTTCTTCGAGTTGCAGGGACGCGAGAACTTCAAGAATCGCGCCGACGTCTCCGGCGTCGCGCTCGCGACGTTCCACCCCCTCACGTTCGGCCTGCTCTTCGTGGACGCCGATCTCGACGGTCGACCAGATCTGCTGCTCAACAACGGTCACATCGAGCCGACGATCCAGGCAATCAGCCAGGCCATCACCTACGCACAGCCAGCACAGCTTCTGCGAGGCGTGCCCGGCAAGCGCTTCGTGCGATTCGAGGACGTCAGCGCCCAGCTCGGCCCTGACTTCACGCAGGCACGCGTGGGGCGCGGTCTAGCGGTCGCCGATGCCGACGGCGACGGCGACCTCGACGTGTGCGTCACGTCGAACGGCGGTCGCGTGACGCTGCTGCGCTGTGATCTCGACGGCGCTGCCGCGCGCTCACTCCGCGTGCGCGTGGTGGGGCGGGCTCCGGCGACGGATGCGCTCGGGGCACGTGTGTCGGTCACGACGGGTGACCGCACGCAGGTGCGCTCCGTCCGGACGGGATCGAGCTACCTGTCGCAGAGCGAACTGACCCTGACGTTCGGGCTCGGAGACGCCGGCGGCGCCGATGCGGTCACGGTCCAGTGGCCGGATGGAACCGAGCGCGTCTACCAAGACGTCCAGCCCGGCACGCTCGTTGCCGAGCAGGAGTGACGCGCGTATCCCGGTGTGTGCCGAGGCTGGCCTGCGCTTCCGGCCTGAGGTTTGCGCTGTACTCTGTCGCCTCGGCGCCCCGTTGCTCTACGCGTGACGCATGGGCTCGACTCCTGAGCTAGGGCGCCCGAACTGACATCCGGAGGAGACAGATGCGCCTCGTTCGTTGGACACTCGCCGGCCTCGTACCCGCCGCCCTCCTGCTCACGCTTGCAGTCGCGGGCACGAGCCCCGTGACCGCGCAAGACACCGATGACGAGAAGGCCAAGGTCGCGGCCGATGCGCTCGAGAAGGCCGTCGCTCGCGGCAAGGAGCTCTTCGGCTCGAAGTCTCTGGGGCGCAAGACCTGCAAGTCCTGCCACGAGGACCCGGACAAGCCGCAGGACGATCTCAGCCAGGTGGCGTGGTCGTATCCCGCCTACAGCCGCCGCAAGCGCGGGGTCGTGACGCTGCAGCAGAAGATCAACGAGATGATCCAGTACAAGGCTCGCGGCAAGGCCCAGGACGGCGACTCCGAGGACCTGGCCGCGCTGGCGGCGTATGTGACGTCGATTCGGAAGAACTAGGACCGCCGGAGGCGGCCCTATTGCTCGTAGGGGCGGATCTCCTGATCCGCACGCGCCGTCGCGGGTTGCGCGGGCGACTCGGGTGGACGGCGCGCCGCGGGCGAGTCGCGTGATGCGGGCGGCCATGGGTCGACGGCGGGGCGTCCGGTGGATCGCGTCGCACGGCGACTCCGACGCCCGGGCTGCTGCGACACCAGCGACGTCCCTCGCCGGCGGCCGCCCGCGTCAGCGGCCTCGCTCGCAGAGCGCCGCTGGCCCCCGGTCGCACGAGCGAGACAAAGCGGGCGGGGCGGATCAGGAGATCCGCCCGTACGGCGTCGTCGGCGGGGTCGACGGCGTCGTAGGGGTGGGTCTCCTGACCCACCCGCGCCGACGACGGATCGCGCGGGCGACGTTGGTGGCTGGCGCACGTCGACGATGACCGTGATGCGCACGAACGATGGTCGCGCGTGTCGCCGAGACCAGATGCGGTCGACCGATGTTCGTACGGATCACGGGGGCCATTCGCCGAGCGCCAGAGGACCCGCCTCGCGCGGACAACCCCAGCGGGCGCGGGCGGGCCAGGGGGCCCGCCCCTACGGCGCGAGTGACGCAGTGGTCCGGTTGGAGCGGAGGAGACGACGCAGCCGCGGAGCCGACCAGAGACATGGGAGGCGCGGCGATTGCCACATGTCCCGATCCGCGTCACCAACCCATCGCCAGCAAGCGACGTGACCCCGGCGCCCCGCAACCGGACTCCCTAGTCCAGGTCGAGTTCGTTCCCGCTATCCAACTTCCGCGGCGGCAGCGGCTCTCCCGTGCGCCTGGACCGGAGGTGATATCCGCGCTGCGCCAACGCCATGCGCCCGCCCTTCACGGCGCCGAGTACCAGGCACTTCTGGACCTCGGGGCAATCGGGATCGGCGGGCCGGCTCTCGGCGAGCACATCGTCGGCGGCGCGGCGGACCGCGCCCGCGAGGGCGTCGTCGCCGTCCTTCCTCACGCGCTGGACGAGCTCGTCGATCGTGTCCTCGTACTTCCAGCGGTCGGAGGCCTCCCAGAGCTGCTCCGACTCGGCGATCGTGAAGCGCGATCCCGTCCGCATCCAGCGTAGGACGCGGTGGCGCACGAGCTCGCACAGCCGCTCGTCCTGATAGTGGATGACGGCGGGGCCGCCCCCAGCCGCGGGCCGCCCGCACGAGATCGGTGGCGACTGACAGGCCGCCGCGAGGAACAGCATCGCGACGAGGGAGAGGAGTGAGGAAGCGCGCATGGCGGGGTCTCGGTGACGGGGAACCTGGGCGAGATCGACGGCGTCGGATGACGAGGGACGCGCACGCATTGTGGCCGCGCGTTGACCGTTCTACGCGGACTGCGGCGGGGGACGGCTACGATCGGACCCGGAGACCGAGAGCGACATGCGAAGAGGGGCCGGACACGGAGCGCTGCTGGCGGTGATCGCCGTCACGGCCACTGTTGCACTTGCCGGTGACGGTCCGCAGTGGCACCGGACGCTCGAAAAGGGCGTCACCGCAGCCAAGCGTTCGGGCAAGCCGATCCTGGTGATCACCACGTGGAAGAAGGGCGTCTGTGCGTCCTGCGACACCTGGGAGGACCGCGTCCCGGTCGATCCCGACGTGATCGCCAACTCCGAGCGCTTCGAGTCCGTGAAGTGGTTCTACGACGGCCTCGGCGGCAAGGTCATTCGCTGGACCATGGAGAATGGCAACGAGAACGAGGACCCCTCCGTCCTGGCGTTCGTCGCGTCATCTGACGGAACGGTGCGGCAGCGCGCTCCCGACCCGTACACGCCGACGTCGTTCGCTCGTTGGCTCGCCGAACGGGCTGACGCCGTCGAACGCGAGTTCCCCCGCTCCCGCGTCCCCTTCCTGCGAGCCGCGATCTCGGTTGAGGGCGAGGGCGAGGATCGGGCCGTCTTCTTCGACGAACTCGACGCCGCGCGCGAAGCGAAGACGCCGGTCCTGCTCTTCATCGGGCGCTCCTCCCGCATCGCCGACGGCAAGCGCGAGCGCGTTCAGGCGAAATCGACGCGGCGCCTCGAGAAGACGACGTTCGACTCGAAGGCTGTCGTCGGAGCGGCCGAGGGCTGGACGCTCCTGCGACTGGACGTCGCCGACGGCGCGCACGCCGACATCGCGAAGGAACTGGGATTGACCGAGGTCCCGGGATTGGTCGCGTTCCCGCCGGGTGCCGAGGAGCCGCTCGACCTCGGCGCGAAGATCACCGCCGGCACGCTGGCGGGGCGGCTGAAGAAGCTCCGCGAGCCGTAGGCGCGTACCGCGGATCCCGCGGAGCCGGTTCACTCCTCCCAGTACTCGAGTACCTCGGCCGCTGCCGCCCGGACCCAGTAGCTCGGATCGCTGCGCACCACCGCCTGCAGTACGGAAACGCCGGCCGGGATCTCTTCGCCGTCCCAGTCCGCCTCGAGGAACTCGCTGTACGTCGTGACGACGCGTCGGCGCAACGATGCGGGGTACCGGCGCGGATCGCGCAGGATCTCCGCGGCCAGCGCCAGCGAGCGCTCGCCGGCGTCGTTGGCCTCGCTCTCATGGACCGCCCACAGCGCCGTCGCGCGCGCCTCGGTCGAGTATTCGGCACCGCGCGCGATGTCCTCGAGTAGCTCGACGTTGCCAGGCACGGCGAGTGCCCAGATCAGGCTCTCGGCTTCGTCTGGACCCAGGGCCTCGAGCAGCGTTCCGATGTGCGGGCGAAGCCGCTCGAGGGCGTCGTCGTCGAGCTCGGTCTCGGCGACGATCCACGCGGCCTGGACCACCTGCTCCCGTGGCGGCTCACTCGTGAGAAACTCGGCCATGCGACCGGCTCGGTTCACGGTCTCGATGAGCGAGTAGTAGAGGCTCTCCTCGAGCCCATCCTCCTGGAGGATCAAGAGCGCAACGCCCGCTGCCTCCGGTCCTAGCTCCGGCAGGAGCTCGATCGCGCTGTGGCGCAGGTGCGGCGAGCCCTCCCGCGCGGCGAGGATCACGAGTGGAGTGATCCGTGCGATCGCTGCCGGCTCCTCTTCGTGGATCGCGGCGGCGACGACAGTCTCGAGCGCGTACGCCCGGACCGACTCGTCGTCGTCCGTCGTCGCGAGCCGGATCAGGTCCGTCGTGGGCTGCGGGTCGAGCTCTGCCCCGATGTCGACGGCCGCCATCCGGAGCGTCTCGTCCGCCGACCCGGCGAGCTTCGCGTACAGGGGGCCGTCGCCACCGCCCGTCTGAGCCACGCGCTCGGCGAGCCGGGAGACGATGCGGCGTAGGAGCGCGCCCTCTTCTCCCGTCTCGTCCACGGCGAGGTCGAGCGCGCGTCGCGCGAGTTTCGCGTCCCACGTCTGGATCGACTGCGTCGCTCCGTAGGTCTTCTCGCCCCAACCCCCATCCAGCGGGCGGAGGAGCGCCAGCACCGTCTCGAACGGCACCTGGACGTCGGGGAACCGCTCGCGGAGCGTGTTCGCCACGTCGTCCGGCTCGTAGGTCCCGGCATCGGAGCCCAGGCGAATCAACTCCTGGAGGAAGTCGTCGGCTCCCCAGCGCGCGAACGGATCGAGGTCTTCGTCGCCGTTGTCGGCGTTCTTCGCCGGCTTCTTCCCTGCGGGGCCCGTCCCAGGCTCGCGCGGCGGTCGCACGGGCTGCCGGACGCGGACCTTGGGTGGTGCGACGGCGGCCGGGGGGGCGACGCTCGTCGGTGGTGGCGTCTCGCTTCGCGTCGGGGATGGCGTCGTCACGGGTTCCGGATCGTCGTTGGCGACCCGCCGCTCGCTCTCCGGTGTCGCGATGACGCCGACGGCGATGGCACCCCCGGCCCCCAGCGCCAATCCCAATCCCAGTCCCGCGACGAAGCGCTTCACCGGCTTAGTCTAAGTCCGGTCGTCGTCGACGAGCCACGCGGCGACGCAGGCCGCGAGCCCGGCGACGTCGTCCCGAGCGAACGACGGGACACCCGCCACCTCCGCCCCCGCGACGGCGACGAGCGGAGACCCGACGCCGAGCGGCGCTGCCCCCGGAGCGACGACCTCGACGCGCGGGAGGTTGGTCTCGTCCCGGAAGCCCTCGATCAGCACCAGGTCGGCCGCAGCGCCGGCGGTGGCGATGCGTGCGAGGTCGTCCGGTCCGGCGCGCTCCGTCGGGTGGAACGCCGTCACGAGGCCGGGCGTCGCGAGCACCGTCGTCACAGCACCGGCATCCCGGAAGCGGCGACTGTCCTTGCCCGGGGTGTCCGGGTCCACGAGGTGGTGACTGCGCTTGATCGCCGCAACGCGGACACCCAGCGCGGCCAGCGCCGGGATCAGGCGCTCGATCAGCGTCGTCTTGCCGCTGTCGCTACACGACGCCGTCACCAGCAGCAGCGGGACGCTCATCCGCGTTCCACCGCCGCGCGCCACTCCGCCAGGTCGTCGAGGTCGCCCAGGACGATGAGCTCGTCGCCCGCCCGCATCACGAACTGCCCGTCCGGCAGAATGCGCATCTCGCCGCCGTTCTCGTCGCGGCGCACCACGCTGACGATCGTCACGTGATGCTCTACGCGGACTTGGCAGTCACCGAGCGTTCGGCCGATGTGCTCGGGGCGGACGGGCACTCTCGCGAGTTCCACGCCCTTCGGCAGTTCGACGTAGTCGGTGGCCTGCTGCTGGTCCTCGCGGTGTACGAACTTCGCGCGCAGGTTCTGGCGCTTCAGCACCTCGAGGTGCAGCGCCGCCATCACGTCCCTGCGCGTGACCACGCCGGTGAGACGGCCGGTCTCGTCAACCACCGGCAACTCGTCGAGGTCGGAGCGCTCGTAGATGTCGAACACCTCGGCCAGCCGCTGCTCGGCGCTTACCGACTCGACCTTCCCGGCCAGATCCGTCGCGAGGATGCCCGGACCGAGGTCGCCCAGTGACGCCAGTTCGATGAGGTCATGGACGCGGATCACACCCGTCAGGCGACGGTCTTCGTCGCACACGTAGACGACGGACGCGCGCGACGCCGTCGCCAGCGGGATGATCTCTCCGTACGTCATACCGCGCTCGACCCAGGTCAGCGGTTCGGAGCGCATCACGTCCCCGACCCCCGTCGTGACCAGCACGGTCTCCTCGAGCCCGACTGGCTGGTGCACGCCGCGCGCGCGCAGCTTCTCCGTATAGATGCTCTCGGGATAAAGCGCCTCGGCGACGAGCGACGCCACGATGCAGCCGAGCATGAGCGGGAGCACGATGTCGTAGTTCCGCGTCAGCTCGTAGATCACCAGGATGGCCATGATGGGAGCGCGCGTCGTGCCCGCGACCATGCACCCCATGCCGACGAGTGCGTAGCCGCCGTAGTCGCCCGCAGCGTGCGGCGCGAAGTGATGCACCAGGACGCCGAGAGAGCCACCGACGCCGGCGCCGATGAACAACGTGGGGGTGAACACTCCGCCCGCGCCGCCGGACCCGACCGTGATTGCGGTACCGACGGCCTTGACGACCCCCAGCGTGATCAACAGCAGTGCGAGCTCGCTCCAGGGCAGGCGTCCGTAGACGTTCTCCTGCGACGGGTTCATCAGCTCGCTCACCGACTCGTAGCCGTTGCCCCAGACCTCCGGGAACCAGATTGCGATCGCGCCGATGAGCACCCCGCCGAAGGCCGTCTTCACCCAGCGCGGCCCGGGCATGGCCGTGAAGCCGCGGTCCGTGAGGGTCAGGAGGCGCTGGAACCCGACGGCAACGGCACCGCACGCCACGCCGAGCGCGAGATACGGGACGAGCTCCATCAGCGTCTTGAAGTGGAACTGCGGGATCTCGTAGATCGGCGCGTCGCCGCCCTTGGCGTACCACGTGAAGAGCGTGGAGGTGACCGACGCCACGACGACGGGCGCCAGCAGATCGATCGCAAAGTTCGCGAGGACGACCTCCATCGCGAACAACGCTCCCGCGATCGGCGCGTTGTAGGCCGAGGCAAACCCCGCAGCCACACCGCAGCCGAGCAGGAGTCCGCGGTCCCGCGCCGGCGCCCGCAGCGCGCCGGTGAGCCACGACGACATCGCGGAGGAGATCGTGATGATCGGACCCTCGCGGCCGACGGACCCGCCGGTGGCGATGATGCCGAGCGACGACGCGGCGCGGGAGAGCGCCGACCGGAGTGAGATCGGTCCGCTCTTGAGCGAAACGGCCTCCATCACATCGGAGAGCCCGGTGCCCCCGGAGCCCTTCACCAGGAAGCGGTGGACGAGCGCGGCGGCCAGCGCGCCGCAGGTCGGCACGAGCAGGAGCTGCCACCACTCCAGAGTGCGCGCCCCCTCGAGGATGTTGTCCGTGAGCCCGATCAGCTCCTGGATCGAGTTGGTCGCGCCCCGGAAGGCGAGCGAGGCGAGACCGCCGCACAGACCGATGACCGCCGCCCTGAGCAGCGTTAGCACGTGCTCGCGCGTGGAGCGCGTTGCCTTCATCGGAGGGGGGCGCCCCCGTGATCTCGCGTCATCGTGCCGCTTGTATCAGATGCCGCCGTCGCGGGACCTCCCGGCGCTCCGTCCTCTCCAACATTCGCTCCCCGAGCGCCATTGCATATGATGCTTGGTGCCGCGGCGCGTCCGATCGCGCGCGCTCCGTTCCCCCCTTGACGAGACCTTCTCCGTTGCACGATTCCGACGAGGCCCTTCTCGCTGCCCTGGCCAAGCGTCTTCCCGCACAGGCGGAGGTTCTGCCCGGCATCGTGGCCCTGCTGGACGCCGGCGAGCCGCCGGCGTTCCTCTGGCGCTATCGACGCGGTGCACTCGGCGGTCTCGACGGGCCGTCGTTCCGCCGCCTGCGCAACGCATGGCGCGAGGAGCGCGAGATCCTCAAGCGGCGCGGGGCGACGCTCCGGGCGCTGGAGCAGGGCGAGGTGCTCTCCGACGAACTGCGTCAGCGCGTCGAACAGACGCGAGATCTCGCGCTGCTCGAGGATCTGATCCGCCCGTTCCGCGACGCGCGTCGTGGCGGATCGAAGAAGACCGAGGACCCGATGGCCGCCGTCGCTCGCGCCGTTCTCGCCGCGACGACGGAAGAGCCCGGCCCCTCGCTCGACGAGTTGCTGGCACCCTTCTGCGGCGCCGATGGCGCGGCGCCCACGGCTGACGACCAGCGCGCGCGCCTCGTCAAACTCCTCGCCGACCTGATCGGACACGACGCGACGCGCCGGCAGACCGTGCGCGGCTCGCTCCGGCGCGGCGGCGCTCTCGTGACCGAGGCCATCGCCGGGAAGACGCCCAAGCCGGCGATCGCCAAGGCGGTCGGTCTGCGCGAGCCCGTGACGCAGGTGAAGCCTCGCGCGCTGCTCCTCGTGCGGCGTGGGCAGAAGGCGGGCGCGCTCTCCGCTCGTGTGGAGATCTCCGACGAAGAGCGCGCGGCCCTTCTCGACGGAGCGCTCGCGGTCGCGCCGGAAAGCCCGCATGCCGATCTCGTCCGCGCTGCGACCGAAGACGCCCTGACGCGTGTGCTGCTCCCTGCAGGCTCGAACGAACTGATCAACGAGCGCCGCCGCGTGGCGGATCGCGCGCTGCTTCCGGGATTCGCCGAGTCGCTGCGTTCCCGTCTGATGTCGGCGCCCGTCGGTGCGGTCCCGATCGTTGCCGCCGTGCCCGGCTCGACCGGAACCGTGCGCCTGCTGGCCGTCGACGCGCAGGGCCGACCCGGCGCGACCGTGGCCGTCCACCCGCTCCCCCCGCGCGGAGAGAAGGAGCAGGCTGCGGCCGCCTTCCGCGATCTCGTCGCGGAGAGCGGGGTTCGTTTCGTCGCCGCTGCGGCGAGCAAGCGCGCGAGCGCGGTGCGGGACTGGGTGGCCGAGATGATCGCGGCCAACGCCGAGCTCGGGTGTGTTCTCGTGCCGGTGAACGAGGTCTCGGCCGTCCTGTATGCCGACTCCGACGCCGGGAAGGCGGACGCTGCCGAACTGCCCTCGTCGGCGCGCGCGGCTCTCTCGCTCGCCCGCACGGTGCAGGACCCGTTCATCGAGCTCACGCGTTCGGACCTGACGCGCGTTCCGCTCGGTCCGCATCAGCGCGACATCGACCAGGGCGAACTGCGTCGCGTGCTCGAGGAAACAGCCGGGGAGTGCGCGGCGACGCTCGGTGTCGACCTCAACGCAGCCCACGTGCGGCTCCTCGCGCTCGTGCCGGGACTCGATGATCAGAGTGCGGCCGCGATCCACGCGCACCGCTCGGCTCAGGGCCCGTTCCGTGAGCGCGCTGACCTCCGTGCCCTCGAGGCGATCAGCGAGGAGGCCTGGCAGCGTGCTGGCGGGTTCCTGCGCGTTCCCGGCGGTGAGGAACCGTGGGATGCCACGGGCGTCCATCCGACCGGGCTTCCCATTGCGCGCGCGATCGCCGAGAGCCTCAGCGTGAGCGTCAGTGAACTTCCCGCGGCACGCGAGCGTCTGCGCGAGCTCGACCCCGAGCCGTTCGCGACCGAGGTGCACACGATCGAGGACGTGCGGAGCGTCATCGCCGCCTTCGCCGCGGTGGGCCGCGACCCACGTGGTCCGTTCGTTCCGCCCGTGCGCAATGCCGGACTGCGCCGCTTCCGCGACGTGGAAGAGGGCATGGAGCTCGACGGCGTGGTCGCCAGCCTCTCGAAGTTCGGCGCATTCGTCGACGTCGGTCTGCGTCAGCAGGGCCTGGTGCACGTCTCTCAGCTCTCGCATGCGTTCGTCGAGGACCCGGCTCAGGTGGTGTCGGTCGGCGATCGCGTGCGCGTGAAGGTGGTCGGCGTCGACATCGCGAAACGCCGCCTGGCGTTGAGCGTCAAGGCCCTCTTGCCGATGCCCGAGCCCGCCCCTCGCCGTGACGAGGGCGGCGGCGACGACGGTGCCCGCGGGCGCGGCGGCCCGCCGCGCGGACGTGGGCGCGGTGGTAGTGGTCCGCCAGGTCCCGGTGGCCCAGGAGGTCCCAGCGGTCCCGGTGGTCGGCGCAGCAGTGGCCGGCCGGGTGAGCGCGGTCGCGGCGGACGTGGCCGGGAGGGTCAGCGGCCGCCCCGTCGCAGCGCGGCGCCCGCGATCCGTGACATCCCGCGCGAGAACGATCCGTTCCATCGCCAGCTCGCGGCTCTTCGCGAGCAGCTCGGCCTCCAAGGGGCCGCCGAGGCCAAGGCGAAGTCGAAGTCCAAGCGGTCGAAGAAGTCGCGCAAGCCGAAGGCCGAGACTGCCGCGGCGGCTGCCGTCGTCGAAGCAGCGACTCCCGTCGCATCGGAGCCTGTGGTCGAGGCCGCTCCCGCCGCCGCGGCAACTGCGACGACCGCGCCGGCCGCGCCGGCAGCGTCGCCAGTGTCGCCAGCGACCGAGGCCCCCGTGGAGGCACCCGTGGAGGCGCCCGTGGAGGCGCCCGTGCTCAGCCCCATCGAAAAGATGGAGCTTGCGAAGGTCGAAGCGAAGGCTTCGCTTGCTGAGGTGATGACGGAGATCTCCGCCCTTTCTGGGGCGGGGGACTTCGCCGGAGCCCAGAAAGCGATGACGGATGCTGCAGCCTTGAATGGTTCGATCGTGGCGCTCACGCGCCAGATCGCTGACACTGGCTTCGCCGATCGGATCGAGGGTGCCCTTCGGGGCATGTTCGCGAAGATCGACAAGGATGAGATCCCCTCGGGAGATCTCAGGCTGACGATCGTGATCAACGCGGGAGAGTTTGTCGGTGTTCGCCCCGTCGTGCAGGTCGCTGCTGGCGCGAAAGCGCCGAAGGTGAAGGGCGCGAAGGCAGCGCTGCGCAGTAAGACGCGAGACCAACGTCTCCCTCCCTTGGGGGTGACGATCACATCCGTCGGTGGAACCGGCAGAGGTGGAGTCGAGTTCAGCTTTCTCGCAGACGGCTCGGTCACTGCGACAGGTCCCTGCGCGGACGGAACGATGCTCTCAGGAAATTCGTTTCGATCGCTGAATGCACTCGCAACCCGAGTTACGGGGGGCGCAGTGAATGGGTACGTCTGGGGCCAGTTGGGCCTGGATCCGAATCGGCCCTGGTCCGGTACCCAGGTAGACAGGAAGGGCAACCCGATCACGTGAATCTCAGAAACAGCCCCCCGACGATCTTCGGATCATCGGGGGGCTTTTCGCTTCCGTCGGCTCGTGGTGGCTCGCCAGCCAGCTTGTCGGTCGGATCGGGCGCACGCCTGCGCACGCGCACACCTGCGCCCGATCCGGCCGACAAGGCTGGGGAAACGAGTCACCATGGGAACCGCACAAGAACAAGAGATCGAGCTTTGGGACGGGGCACTTGCCCTGGCCGAAGCGCTCGACCACATGGTCGAGAACAAGATCGACGCCAAGATCCTTGCTGGCAATCTCGAGGACTGTGGCGCCGACAGCGAAGCTGTCATCGCCGCGATGGTCGCCTCCGGCCTGTTCCTCGAAGTCTTCAGCACGACCGATGGTCCGCGCGTGGACGGCATCAAGCCGTCCAAGCGCGAGCTGACCCTCACCAGGACCGGGCGACTCGTGATCATTCACGCGACGTCCTGTCTGTGAATCTGGCGCCCCCGTTGCCTCGGCAGCGGGGGCCTTCCTCACTGAAGGAAGGTGATCATGTACGAGATATTATTCAGAAGACTTCGGCCGGGCGAGGGGCCTGGCATCGGCGAGGCCATCGCCGAGGCCGTGTTCAACACGGCCTACGGTCGGCCCGATGTCTTTCGCGAGGACGATCTCGCGCTGGCCGACGTCGCCGTCGACTCCTGGGTCGACGAGAACAACGTGAGCGACGAGCTCACCCTCGAGGAGGTCGCGTTCGTCGCGATGTACGCTCGGCACCTCGCCGAGTTCGCCGTGAAGCACGTGCCCACCGAGCTGGACCTCGCCACGGAGCGGGAGCGTGCGCTCGAGGCTGGCATCTACGCCGGCGGCTATCAGCGACACATCGCCGACGACGAGCCGGTCGTGCCCGACGAGTACCGCGTGCATCAGCGCGATGCGTTCGTCCTCGGCTTCTTCAGCGCCTACGAGATCGGGGAGATCCCGATCGACTGGCAGGACGAAGTCGAACGGCTTCGTCACGACGAGGAAGAGTGCGACGGCCCGGACGAAGGCGACGCCGAGAGCGGCCCGCTCGAGATCGAGCCGTGCTGCAGCAAGCACTTCCCGTCCTGACGGGCTGCCCCGTAGGTGGTGACGCGCCCCCGTTGCTTCGGCAGCGGGGGCTGCCTCACTGAAGGAAGGTGATTCTGAATGCCCAACCCCGAGCGCGCGAGCGCCATCGACGCGATCGAGCACCTGCTCATGATCATGAAGACCAACAGCGTCTCGGCCGCCGACAGCGGTGACGTCGAGAGCCTTGTGGCAGACGCCACGAATCTGATCTGCGATGGCCCGAGCACGCAGTACGCAAAAGACTTGTACGAGACGGCGCTGGCAAACGAAGGTCCGCACGGGAGAAACGAATGAAGATCGCCTTCTGACGGGCTGCCCCGTAGGGGGTGACGCGCCCCCGTTGCTTCGGCAGCGGGGGCTGCCTCACTGAAGGAAGGTCAACATGCCAATCAACTTCGAGAACTACCACTACCAGATGGACTCGCGCGTCGGGGCGCGAGACCTCTGGATCGGATACAGCGCGGAGGCGAAGACGCTGACGCGAACCGTCTACGAAGACGACGGCAGCGAAGAAGAGGTCGCCTTCCCGGCGACGCTGGTCGTCTGCTCGATGTGCGAGGGCACGGCGACGGTCGTCAACCCCAGCATCGACGCCGGCGGCTTGAGCGGGTCGGACCTGGAAGACGGCGAGTTCGTCTCCTCGTACTTCCGAGGCCATTACGACATCGCCTGTCCCTCGTGCAGCGGACAGCGGGTCGTCCCCGTCATCGACGAGAAAGCGTGCGGCGACGAGTTGAAGGACGCGCTCGAGCGCCTGCGCCGACAGGAAGAGGAAGAGGCGGCCTGCGAGGCGGCGTCGCGCTACGAGCGCGCGATGGGCGCCTGACCGGTTGCAGGTTCATCGGCCCCCGTTGCCTTCGGCAGCGGGGGCTGCCTCACTGAAGGTAGGTGAACATGAAACACAAGAACAAGCCCACGCGCGTGTGGCTGCTGCCGATCGACAGCAAGCCGCGCCCGCTCACCGAAACCGAGCTCGAGAACCTGTTCTCGCATTACGTCGAGACAGGCTGGGAGATCCGCTTCAAGCGTCTCTACGAGCTGATGGGCTGCACCATGGTGCAGAGGCGCATCTCCCCGGATGGCCGGCTGCCCGGTGGTTGCTGGATTGACGAAGAGGGCAAGTTCAAGCGGCCGAGGTTCATCAACCCGACGGCCACGGTGATCTGCGAAGAGCAGATCGTCGGCACCTGCGTCTACGTCGTCCACGAGGACTGCTTGCCGGGGAACGACGACGAGTTCTTCTCCATCGCCGCCGGGTTCAGGCTGCCGATGATGACAGGGGTCTAGCCCACACCTGCAACACGAGCCCCGGCCTGCGAAGGTCGGGGCTTTTGCGCTGAAGGAGAAGCCCATGCTGAAACGCGCACAGACGATCCCGCACCTCTTCACCGCGACCGAGCTCGAGGCGCTGCCGACGATCACCGTCGGCCAGGCCGATGACCTCAAGTTCGAGGACTACGAGACGTTCCGCCACAACGGAACGGAGTACGACGGCGTCCGCGTCTGGCTCGGCAACACGGAGCCCGAGAAGATCTTCGTCGAGTATCTCCGCGACGGGAGGTGGATCGTGCTCACCACATACAACTCGCGCCGGTCACGGGCTAACCCGTAGGGGGTGGTGTCCGGGTGACCGGGCGCCTACGTGTTTTCAAGGAAGGTTGACATGTCAAGCAAGAAAAGAGTCCTGCACATCGGCTATGCGTTGCTCACGACGCTCGCCGATCTCAAGAAGGAAGGGATCCCGCTCTCGACGCGGGCCATCCTTCATGTCGGGTTCCAGTCGAAGGGCTTCACGTACCGTGAGGTCACCGAGGCGGAAGATGCGCTCGCCGCGATGGAGTGTGTCGAGCTGACGCTCGGGACCATCGCGATCACCTCCAAGGGAGAGAGGGCGGCCTCGGTACTCGAGGCCACCGTCTTGGCAGCGCAGTGACCAACTACACCAACGAGCCCCCCGACGGGGGGCTGTTCCTCCTTCGGGAGATGAGCGTGGTCTACCGGGGCGCTGCGCCGGCGCCGTGCCCGAGGATCACGTCCTCGATGGACGTAGACAGATTCGTTCGCAACGAGCTTGAGCTTCACCAGGAGTGCGTCGAGCACTTCATCGTGATCCTGCTCGACGCCAAGAGCCGGCCGATCGGCTGGTCGACTGTCGCCAAGGGCGGCGTCTCCGCGTGCCCCGTGAACCTGACCGACGCCTTCCGGCTGTCGGTGCGCGCCGCCGCCAGCAGCGTGATCTTCGTCCACAACCACCCGAGCGGCGATCCGAGCCCGAGCCCCGAAGATGTCGCGCTCACGACGCGACTGCGCAAGGCCGGCGACTTGCTCGGCGTGAAGGTGCTCGACCACGTGATCGTGGGATCGAGCAAATACTTTAGCTTCCTCGACTCGGGGATGATGGGAGAGAACGAATGACGATCTACACAGCATCCTGCGAGGGCGTCAGCGCCACGGTCTTCACCGTAGCTGTCGGGATGGAGCGCATGAGCGACCCGCAGGAACGCGAGTCCCGCGTGCGGGTTCTCTCGTCTCTGAAGGTCAACCAGCTCGACACGCTCGGGCTTGGTGACTGGTGGCGCGCAATGCGCGGGAAGGGCCAGTCCGGGTCATGGTTCCGGTCGTCAGGGATCGACCTGGCGGTCGCGCTGAAGTTCCTCTCCCCGGTGTACGGGGCAGCGGTCTTCGATGGGCTCGTCGTCGGCGAGCTGTCGCTGAACGGCGAGGTGCGACACGTCCGGGGCTTGATCCCGATGCTCATGGCGGCTCGGGCACAGGGCATCGAGCGTGCCCTGGTTCCCTTCGATCAGATACGCGAAGCGCGCTTCGTCGAAGGCATCGAGCCTGTCGCTGTCTCGCACATCAAAGACGTGCTTGAAGGCTTCGTGCCCACCCTGCCGAAGTCGGAGCCGGTGCCTCGGCTGCCCTTCATGAACGACCTGACGCCGAAGCTCATGGAGCCGTTCGCGCAGGCGGTCGAAGCCATCCGAGCTGGCAAGCACGTGCTCCTGGTCGGCACGCTGGGCTCGGGGAAAACGATGATCGCCCGGAGGCTCGGCAACCAGCTCGACCCGCTCACTGCGGACGAGGCCCTCGAGGTCGCGTCGATCCGAAGCGCATGCGGACTTCCCGTCATCGGAGACCTGAGCCGAATCGTGCGACCGTTCCGAGCACCGCATCACACCGCGAGCCTGGCGTCGATGGTCGGCGGCGGCCGACCCATTCGACCAGGCGAGGTGACGCTCGCTCACCGGGGGGTCCTGTTCCTCGACGAGCTTCCGCAGTTTCCACGCCA
>JAJFFG010000039.1 GCA_021776825.1 Planctomycetota bacterium | reverse complement strand
CCCGCTCCCCGCCCCCGTATCCCCCGGGGGGGGGTTTCGTTGTCTGCGGGTATTCGGGTTCGGCCCGCCGGGCGGCTCCCGCGCCCGCCAGGCCGCGGAACGACCCCAGGGGCGCAGCAGTCGGGCTCGGTCGCATCGCTCATGCCGCCACCCACTGCACGAACTATATAGACCGACGTCAATCTATTTCTGGTTGCCCGCCAGTGCCCGGACCCGCTCTCTCGCTCCCCGAGTTGTTGGTGATCCCCGGCGTCCCCGGCACGAGGAAAAGGGCTGGTCTACGACCTTCTCGTCGTCGTTCTGTCGACGCTGGCAGGAGTGGCATTCGGCGCGGTCGCGGGCAGCGCGTAGGGGGCCGCACGCCTCGGCTGCCCCGCCGGAACAGCGCGGCACCGGGCTCCCTGTGACCCCTATCACGAGGCCAGCCGCAAATGGGACCCAGCGGTCCCCTCTAAAGAGGACCCGGCCATCCCCTTTGATAGCCTGCGTCGTGAACCCGCCTCACGAGGCCGCAATGCAACCCCTTTCACAGACCTTCGGATACGCCGTTCTGGCTCTGAGCTGTCTGGCGCGCTCGTGCAACGATCGCGTGCAGGCGCCCGAGGTCGCGAGTTGCTCGGGCGTCCCCCTCCCCTACCTCCGCAAGGTCCTGCAGTCGTTGGTGACGGGTGGCCTGGTCGTCTCGAGGCGCGGTCGCGACGGTGGCGTCGAGCTCGCGCGTCCCGCGGCGGACATCTCGCTATGGGACGTGGCGTTCGTCGTGGAGCCGGCGATCGGAGAGGAGCGCTGCCTCATGGGGCTCACGACGTGCTCCGACGAGGACGCCTGCCCCCTGCATGAATTCTGGAAGTGCGAGCGCGGACGCATCGAGGAGCACCTGAGCGCGACGTCGCTGGAAGATGTCGCGGCATTCGGGTGGACGGGTCACGTCGCATCGGAACCGGGCACCGGCAAGAGGAGATGAGAATGTCCGAGTCAAGATCCAACGAAGCGGCCACGAAACGTGGGTTCGGAAGACGATCACTCTTGCGCTCGGGCGCGGCGGCCGCTGCCGTCAGCGCGGCTGCGGCGACAGGATGCGATTCGCGACCGTCCACGGGAACCGGCCAGCGTTGGGGCATGGTGATCGATCTCACGAAGTGCTTCGGCTGTCACGCCTGCTCCATCGCGTGCAAGTCAGAGCAACAGGTCCCGCTCGGTTTCTTCAAGTCGTGGGTGATCACGGCGGAGAAGCAGCGACCCGGGATCGCGGCGCGCGAGTTCATCCCGGTGCTCTGCAATCACTGCGAGCAGCCACCGTGCGTGGCTGGCTGCCCGACCGGCGCCACGTGGCAACGAGACGACGGCATCGTCGTCCAAGACGATGACTCCTGCATCGGCTGCAAGTACTGCGTCCAGGCCTGTCCCTACGACGTGAAGTACGCAGACCCGTTGTCCAAGACCGCCCAGAAGTGCGACTTCTGCGTCCACCTCGTCGACCAGGGGTTCGTGCCCTCGTGCGTCAACACATGCAATGCCCGTGCGCGCGTTTTCGGTGATCTGAATGACCCGCAGAGCGAGGTCAGCCGGCTCATCACCAAGCGACGTGCGCAGCCACTCCGCCCCAACGCGGGCACGGAACCACGCGTTTTCTACATTGGTCTGGACCCTGCGACCTACGAGGCCGCGCGGCGCAGCACGGACTCCGTCCCCTCCGTGGGAACGGCCGGGAAGAGAGGCTGAGGATGGACGCCAGCATCACCTACGACGTACCGCATCTCACCTACTGGGACTGGCGGATCGCAGCAGACCTGTTCTTCGGCGGAGCAGGCGTGGGAGCGTTCCTGTTCGGTGTGGCCTCACGGTGGTGGTACGGCCGCACGTACCGACGCCTGACGCAGACAGCCGCTTGGATCGCACCGATCCTCGTACTGATCGGGCTCGGCCTGCTCATGACGGAGCTCGGTCATCCAGAGCGCTTCTGGCGCACCCTGACCACGATCCAGCCGTCGTCGCCGCTCTGGTGGGGCGGCGTGTTTCAAACGCTGTTCGTGATCGGCGCCGGAGCGTATGCGCTGTCGTGGCGATCCCCAGAGCGACACGCGAGCACGCGGAGGGCCCTCGAGATCGCTGTCACTCCCATCGCACTGGTCGTCGGGGCGTACCACGGGCTACTCCTGGCGCTGCTCCCAGCGAGACCGCTCTGGAACACGGGACCGACGGTCGTAACGGCGATCCTGGGTGTCGTGCTGACGGGCATCGCCGTCGTTCTGCTCGCCCATGTGGCTCGGGCTCGTTTCACTGGGCGGCTGGCGGACACGGCTCTCGTCGCCGAGTTCTTCGGCGGGCTACGCCACGTACGCCGCGTGCTCGGCGCGGCGCTCCTGCTCCAGGCCCTGACGTGCCTGCTCTGGTGGATCACCCTGCGCTTCGGTCCCGCACCGACTCGCAACGCGCTCGAAGTCGCGAACGAGTCGTTCGGACCCCTGTTCTGGTTCGGCGCGATCGGTCTCGGGCTCATCATCCCCCTCGGCCTCGGGGCACTTGCCGCCACCAAGAAGACACTCGCCGATCGCGCGGAGCTCATGACGGTTGTCGCCTCGAGCGCTCTGATCCTCATCGGCGGCTTCGCCATGCGGCTCGCCACGATCCTCGCCGGACAACTCTCTTAGGAAAGGTCACGATGATGCCCACGAACTCTGCAATCGGACCTCGATCGTCACGCCGAGGCATGCTGCGCACCCTGTCCGCCTGGGCGGGGCTGGGAGCGGTGGGAGCCGCCGGTGGATTTGACGGCCTGCGCCCGCGCGCCGCGCTGGCGGGTCCGGTCGTCGCTCCCAGCTCGGACGGCGTCGTGGACCCGGCGGTGAGCGATCTCGCCCGTCGCGGCGTCCACGGCTACCGCGGTCGCTCCGTGAACTCCTCGGTCGCCGGCGACGCACGAAGCGGCGTCCCGACCAGTTGCCTCCAATGCGTCGCGATCTGCGGACTCGTCGGATACGAGCAGGACGGTCGGATCGTCAAGATCGACGGCAACCCGCACGCACCCAACAACCGCGGCATGATCTGCGCCAAGGGCCAAGCCGGGGTCAACCAGGTGTACGACCCGGACCGCATCCTGCACCCACTCGTACGAGTCGGACGCCGCGGTGAAGGAAAGTGGAAGCGGATCTCGATGGCCGAGGCGCTGGACCTCGTGGCGTTCGGAGGGGAGATCGCAGGGCAAAAAGTCCAGGGCCTGAAGGACATCTACGAGTCCGACGCCCCGGAAGAGTTCATGCTTCACTACGGCCGAAGCCGCATCAAGGGAGCGCTCAACCACTTCTGCAAGACGGGGTTCGGGACGTCGACGATCGGGAACCACACGTCGATCTGCGAGACCGGCAAGTGGGTCGCGCAGGAGCTCACGATCGGCAAGCACTACGACATCAACGATGCTGCGAACAGCCGCTACATCCTCGTGATGGGCGCGAACGTGCTCGAGGCCCATACCTCCCACTCGTACCTGGCCCAGCGGGTGATCGACGGGCATGCAAACGGAGCCAAACTCGTCACGCTGGACGTCCGTCTCTCGAACACCGCCGCTCGTAGCGACGAGTGGATACCAGTTAGAGCCGGCACGGATCTGGCGTTCGTCCTCGCGATGATCCACGTCGCGATGCACGAGCAGCCGCACGGCGCTCCTCTCTACAGCGCGGACTTCATCAAGCGGTGGACGAACACAACCGTCGAGGATCTCAAGACGCACTACGCGCCCTACACACCGGAATGGGCGAGCGATGAGTGCGGCGTCGCGGCCGAGACGATCCGGCGCATCGCGATCGAGTACGCGTCGACCAAGCCAGCGACACTCATCACGTACCGTGGGTTCGTCGGGCATTACAACGGCACCTACGCCGAGGTGGCGGCAAAGACGCTCGAGGCCGTCACGGGCAACCTGATGATCAAGGGCGGCACGCACCGCAAGGTCTCCGGCTCGTGGGCGGACGCCTACGCGGAGGTCGCGAAGAAGCACAAGTCGGCCACGCGAAAGGCCAAGAAGCTCGCCCTGCTGGACGGTGTCGACGTCCACTTGCCGACTCACCACGTGAGTCAGTGGATGTTCGAGAACCTCGCATCCGGGGAGTTCGGGCGACCCAAGCTCTACATGACGTACTGCTGGAACGGCGCGTACACGTGCGGTGACAACGCCCGCACGCGAGAGATCTTGCAGGATGAGAGCGTGGTGCCGTTCTTCGTGGCGGTGGACGTTGCCATGAGCGAGACGACGGAGCTGGCCGATCTGATCCTCCCCGACGCCACGTTCCTGGAGCGATGGACAACCGAGGCACCCCAGTCCTACGAGCTGACGAAGTTCCTCCAACTCCGGCAGCCGGTCGCAGCGCCGCTCGGCGAAGCGATGGACATGCAGGACATCTTCATCCAACTCGCGCGACGCATCGGTGGAGGGATTGCCGAACTCCACTCGTTCGATACCGCCGGGGAGTACGTCGAGGCCTGCGCTCGACTCACGGCGAAGAAGATGGATGCGTCTGGAAAGCCCCTGTACGGCGTGGACGGCAAGCCGGTCAGCGGCGACATCTGGCAGTACCTTCGCGAGTATGGCGTCTTGTGGCAGTCCCTCGAGTCCGACTACATGGCGCACGAGCACCGCGTCTCGGACAGTGATCTGAAGTCGGCGCTCATCGACCCGACCACGAAGACCGTCTGGAACCCGGCCAAAGCCAAGGTCTCGCCGGAAGACGCCCGCACGAAGGGCTACCGCGGGTCCAAGAAAGCCTACAAGGGCTACGTGGGACAGGTGGTCGAAGGGGTCGCGTACAAGGGCTTCAAGCCGGACAAGTTCAACAAGAGCGGCCTCGTCGAGATTCGCAGTGAGTTCCTCGCCGCCGGCGCGGACCTCGTCTGGCGCGACCTCGAGGCCGCGGTACGCGAAGACGAGACGTTCCTGGCCGACCACCTCCGCAGCGGGTTCGCCTGCTGGGTTCCGATCCCCGAGCATCGCATGCGGTCCGGCAACGAGCTCGTCCTGATCAGCTTCAAGGTGAACGTGCAGATCCACTCGCGTTCACAGAACTGCAAGTGGCTCCAGGAGATCCATCATCAGAACCCGCTCTGGCTGCATCCGAAGACGGCTCAGCGGCTCCTCGGCGACATTGACGAAGGAGACCTCGTCTCCGTCACGCAGGCGATGCCCACGCTTCCGGGCGACTCCCGCCAGAGCACCGCTCAAGCCCGCACCGTGACGGCTCGCGTCCATCTCACAGAGGCCGTCCATCCCGACGTCGTGGCGCTCAGTTTCCACTGTGGTCACTGGGCCTATGGCCGCTATGCGAGCGGGAGCCGGATGAGCGCCGATCTCACGGGATCGCAGGACGGCGCAGAGGAGGCCTGGTGGCAGGAGGGGCAGCCCGCCGCCACGCCGGAGACGGCGCGTGACTGGAGCAACGCGCGCGGCGTCCATCCCAACTGGATCATCCCCAACACGCCGGCCCGCGTCAGCGGGCAGTTCCGATCCAACGACACCCTGGTCGAGGTGGCGCGTGCCTGACGTAACGCAGTCGATGACGGACCGCGCAGCGGCCGTGCGGTGTCTCTCCGCGTTGATCGATCGGAGTCCTGGAGAGCCCTTCCTCCGGGCTGCGGCGCGGAGCGACGCGCCCGGTTGGCTCCGCGATGCCGTGGAGTCCGACCGCGGAGACCGCCCGCTGCGCGAACTCGCGGACTGGCTTGCGGCGGAGCACACGCGCCTGTTCGATACACCGCACGCGTCCCTACCTCCGCGCGAGGGACTCCGGCGTGGCGACGGGGAGTTGCTCGGACCCCGTTGTCGCGCAGTCCAGGCCGCGTACTCCGATGTGGGCTTCGAAACCGACCCAGCGTGCGGACGACTGCCGGATCACCTCTCGGTCGAACTCGCCTTCCTGGCATTGCTCCTCGAGCAGGAGGACCGCACAGGCGCGGCACAGTTCGTACGACGACACCTGCTCGAGTGGGTTCCGGACTGGGTTGAAGCCGTCCTCGAGATGTCGCCGCCGGCTCTGTATCGCGCAGTCTTGGTCGCCCTTGGCGAGGTGGTGCACGAGGAATTCGACTGAGACGGGGCTGTGCGAAGACCGTCCGTTTCGTGCCGCGGCGTGGGCGATATCGATCTCTCGCATCACCGCGACGACGACCGGATGCACGTGCTGCGCGGTACCGGGTTCGACCCGGACGCGAGCACGGTGGCCCTCGTAGTCCACGGTCGCCACAACGACGCCGGGCAGTTCGAGCATGGCCGTTCGCAGGGCCGGGGCGCAAGCCGCGCAGTGCATGCCGGCGACAGCGAACTCGAATCCGTGGAGCCCTGAGCGTCGTGCTTCGTCACACGCGTGAGAGGCACAGAGTCCGCACTGAGCGGACCTGGCCCGCTGCGCTACTCGGGAGAGAGTCTCATGGGCTGGTACAAGGCCGTCGTCATCACCGTCCTCGTCGCGGGTGTTGCCATCGCGCTGGATTTCGTCATCAATCGCACCGCCGAAGCAGCCGGGCGGTCCCAGCCGGCCGACGCGGCTCCGGCGGGACCTGCCGAGGTCGGCGAGACGACCGAACGGGACGAGGACGGCGACGCGCGCGAGCAGTAGGTTCCGCGGATCGGGAGCGGTCCTTCGCCCCGGCCACCGCGCGCCGGGAGAGATGCTCCGGTCACGACCGCTGCACGGTCCCGCCTTCCGCCCCCGGCCCCGATGTCAGGCAACGGAGTTGGGTTCGACGTGGACGATCAAGACCACCGCTCTGGGCCAGGTACGGCATGGCGAGGTACGGCATGGCGTGGCCTACGTGATCCGCAACGAGTACCACGCGATGGACATCAAGTGGACGCCGGCGAAGACGAGCATCGACGCGACCGTCAGGGCGACCGTAGCAACCGTGCGGCGGCTGCGGAGGACCCAGATCGCAGGTGGCAGCACGACGATCGATCCGACGAGAGTGAACCCGATCGAGATCACGACGTAGTCGGCGACCTCTCTGAAGAACGCGTGCTGCGCGCCCACGTGACCGAGAGCGGACCAGATGAACCGTACGGACGGCAGCGCCAACGCAACCCAGGCAACGCACGGGATCCCCACCGCCACGATCGCCCGGGACCCGCGTCCCTGTCTCGGCGCGCGCTCGGGGTTTCGCTCGCCGATGTCAGACAGACTCTCGCCCTCCGTCATGGACGTGGGAGCGCTCCGAACGAACCGTCGTCTCTCCGCATCCGCGCGTCCCACGTTCCGAGTTGATGAGGCCTGTGAGTGGATCGAGCCCGAGCGTTGATGAGCCCTCTTCCGCGAGTCCCACGTTCTCCGCCGAGCAGTTTCATCTACTGCCCGAGCAGGGTCACACCAAGTGCAACTTCATGCCCTCGTGGGTGGCGGTGAACCCTACGGACTCGTAGAAGCCCAACGCTTGATCGCGAGCCTTCTCAGTCGTCAGCTGCACGAGGCAGCATCCCCGGTCCCGCGCGATGTCGATGACGCTCTGGATGAGGAGGCGCCCGAGTCCGCTTCCGCGGCACGCGCGCGCGACGCGCACCCCTTCGATCTGGGCGCGCCATCCGCCCTGGTACGTGAGCCCAGGGATGGTCGTGAGCTGCAGGACCGCCACGGCCTTCGCGTCGACGTCGACGACGTAGAGCTGGTTGTTCGGGTCGGCGCTGATCGTGTCGTGCGCCTCGCGATACGAAGTGGGCAGCGGATCGTCCACGCGCTCGCGCTGCGCCCCGCGGACATCGTCGACCAACATGGCGAGGATCGAGGCAAGGTCGTCGCCCGAGGCCTCACGGACCACGGCATCACTCGCGTCTTCTCTGTTCACGTCGCGCTCCTCGGATCTGGAAGCGGGGACAGTACGTCGGGACCGAGGAGACTACGGGCACGAACTGCTCAGGCGGTCAGCCTCTGTACCGGAGCTAGGAGTCCGTCCGAGTAACCCATCGCGACCGGTGACGGGCGCGTCCGGGTCGACTCGTCGGAGCGGCCACTCCGCCCAGGCACGCCGTCCGCCGCATTTGTCAGGCTCGATGTTACTCAGGCAGGGACTTCACCTGCCCAGCACGACGGCCGGCGCACCTGGACGAACCCGGTCATGCGAATCCCTCCGAGCGGAGTCGGCGAACTGCTGCGCGGGCCGACCCCAAGACAGAAGACACCGCGAGGCCCCGCCTCGCTTCGTCTTCGTCCGGAGAGTAGCGTCTGCCCTCGCCGCGGCAAGGCCGCGCGTCGAACGGCCGGGTGGATCACCACCGCAGTCCGCAGCGCCCGGCGTGGAGCCGGGGGACAGAGTCCCGGCGTCAGATGGTTCGTGAGTTTCGATGGCGCTTGGACGTCCAATCGGGGGCGAGCAGGACGTTCTGCGCGTTCCGATGAACCGGGTAGTTGCGCGGACGTCCACCGTACCCCGGAGGTGACTGTGCGGACGTCCCACATCAGCGCTCTTGCTCTCGTGCTGCTCCTTGCTCAGGCGGGTGGAGTGAGCTTCGCCGCTCCGCCGGAGGAGACGCCCCTCTCCGAGCGACAGGTGCTCACTTGGCAGCAGTGGCAGACGCGGCTCCACGAGATTCGCACGAACGGCGCAACCACCGCGAAGCAGTACATGCTGCTCCGCAGTGCGGCGCGAACGTGCCTGGTCGTGGAGACCGCCAAGGTGCTCGACACGCACCCCGTTAGTCGGAAGGGAGTGGAGAGCGTGGAGATCCAACTCTGCGGTCGCTACGGCGCGGAGTTGACGGAGCGTCTCGTGATCGCCGCCGCGGACACCGCGACCGCGATCGAGTGGGATCGGTGGGACCGCATCAGCTGGAAGAGCCGGATCTCAGTGAGCCCCAACCTCAGCGTCAGCTACGAGCGCATCTTCGACTCGATCGCCGACCTGGTCCACGAACCAAACCCGGGCATCGAGTACCCCCTGCTCGATCGGCCGGTCGAGACGGCGGACGCCTGGAGGGCCTGGATCCGCAGCTTCGCCGAGTCCCACGTGGATCTCCGCACCGACGCGACGAGAGCCCTCGTGGCCAAGGCGTCGACGGTCTACTACGCGATCCCCGCCGCGATCGAAGCCGTGCAGCGGGGTCGCATCCTCGTGAGGTTGAGGGGCAAGCTCTCGGTCACGGATCGCGCGAGCCAGTGGAAGACCGGCGTCGATGGATACGAGCACTGGTTCACGATCACGGATCCGCAGGTACTCGACGCGGTGAAGGTCGGAGGCGACGTTGTCGTGCTCCTGTCGGTCGGCGAGACCGACGCCAACGACTTCACGCTCAGCTACGAGTTCTGGACGCTGAAGTAGCAAGCGAGCGGCGCAGTGCCGGCACCAGAACGCCGAGGCTCGCCGCGCGCAGCACCACATATCCGATGAACGCGATCCAGAGACCGTGGTTTCCGTACGCGGGAATCAAGAGCCAGGACAGCGCGAGGAAGCCAGCCAGCGAGACGAGCGCCGCGTTGCGCATCGAGCGCGTCCGCGTGACCCCGATGAAGACTCCGTCGAGCTGGAACGCCCACGCGGATAGCGCGACGTAGACGCCGACCTCCACGAGGTGATCCCGCGCGACCGCACGCACCGCGTGCAGGTCCGTGAGCAGGTCGATGCCCACGCCGCCGAGGACGAGAATCGTCCCCGCGAGCAGCAACCCGGAGACGACAGCGAGCTCGGTCGTCCGCCACACTGCGCGGTCGAACGCGGAGAGATCCGCAGCACCCTTCGCGCGTCCCACGAGCGCCTCGGCGGCGAACGCGAAACCGTCGAGGAAGAACGCGGTGAACGACACGAGCTGGAGCAGTAGGTGGTTCGACGCGAGCGTGGCATCACCGAACTTCGCGCTCTGATTCGTGAACCAAGCGAAGCCACCGAGCAACAGCAGTGTCCGCACGAGGATGTCGCTGTGCGCGGAGAGCATCTCACGCAGCCGCGCGCGGTCAAGGATGCGCGGCCACGCGAGGAACGGCTCGTCGGACGGCTCCCGCCGCCGGAGCACGCGAGCGACGAGCCAGAGCGCGAGACCGAGGCTCGTCCACTCGGCGATGGCGGTCCCCAGCGCGACCCCGACCGCCCCCATGTCGAGCACACCCGCGAACAGCACGTCGAGTGCGATGTTGATCCCGTTCAGGAACACTTGCAGCGCGAGCAGCTGACGCGTCGCGCCGAGTCCGATGAGCCCCCCCATCACGACGTACGTCGCGAGACAGGCCGGCGCGCCCCAGATCCGCACGCGCACGTACTGCGCGGCGATCGACTCGACCTCGGCCCCGCCGCTCAACAGCCCCAGCGACACGCGCTCGATGGGCCACCGCAGCACCACGATCACGACGCCGATCGCGGCGCCGAGCAGCAGCGGACGAGCGAGGCCGGCGCGCACCTCGGGCTCGTCCTGCGCGCCGACGGCCTGCGCGACGAAGCCCGTCGTCCCCATGCGCAGGAACCCGAACGCCCAGTAGACGAAGTTCAGGATGAGCGCGCCGAGTGCGATGGCACCCAGATCGACGACGGTGCCGGTGTTGCCGATCACGGCCGTGTCGGCGAGCCCGAGCAGCGGCACGGTTGCATTGGCCAGGATGAGCGGCCACGCTGTCCGCAACACCTCCACGCGCGAGGGACCGGGCGGCGGCGACTCGGTGTCCGCGCCGTCCCTCCGAGACTCGCTGTCCGCGAACTGCGTCACACGGCCGTTGTGTCACGGCGCGCGGCGATCGCGAAGCAGTCCCGTGACCGGTGAGATTGCGCGCCCGCCGGGCTGGACGGGGAAGAGATCCGGGCGGTACGAGCAGAGATCCATGGCTGTACCGGCAGGGATCTGTGGCCGTACGGGGTCGGGATCTCTGGCTGTACGGGACAGGGATCTACGCCTGACACGGTGTGGCGACTTGCGCCTGGCGCCACCCGTCGGGCAGGTCCATCATCTCCACCGGCGTGACGGATCGAACCGACCTCCCCCTGGATTGGATACGCCGACAGGTCGCGGCCGACGTCGTCGAACCCGCCGAGCGGATCCAATCCAGCGGGAGATCGATGCCTGCCTGGCGTGGATGGCTGCGTTCCACGCCACGTTCCTCGGGGTCGCCCCCACCGGGCTCTGGGATGTCGGGACGTACTGGCATCTCGCCACCCGCCCCGATGAGCTGGCGTCGATGACCGATGCCGAGCTACGGGTTGCGGCACCGCTCCTGGATGCCCGACTGAGCGGCGCCACGTTCCAGACGCTCGTGCACGGCGACGCCAAGGTCGCGAACTTCTGCTTCTCCACGGACTTCTGCTTCTCCACGGGGGGCCGCGTTGCAGCGGTCGACTTCCAGTACGTCGGCGGTGGATGCGGCATGAAGGACGTCGCGTACTTCCTGAGCAGCTGCCTGACCGACGCCGGGTGCGAGTCGGCTGCGCCGCGGCACTTGGACACGTACTTCCGGCTCCTCCGACGTGCCGTGCAGGAACGCGACGACGTCA
>JAJFFG010000038.1 GCA_021776825.1 Planctomycetota bacterium | reverse complement strand
GCCCGACCGCGCCCGGGTGGGCCGTCTGCCGCACCGCTCAGGCTCGGAGACGCGCTCGGAGTCGACTCGCCTGCGCGCCACGACATCCGACCCACCCGGACACGCCCGGCATCCACGGGGAAACTCCGACAGCCTCTGAGCCCTCCAAGCATCTGCTCTGCACTCCCGACCAACGGAGGAACGAGCGCCGTGCGTCCTTCGTCGCCGCAGACTCGTCAGGCTGTGTCGTTCCGTCTCGCACGCCTCAGGGAGTGCACCGCCCACGCGATGGCACCGAGCTGCGTCGCTGCCCCCAGCGCGAACGTGAGGTGGTACGCGGTCGGGGTCGCATCAAGGGCCTGCAGCAGTGCTCCGGCGACGAGTGGGCCGATCAGGAAGCCGAGCGCCCCGGCGGCATTGAACCCGGCCATGGCCGCTGCGCGCGTCGACGGCGTGCTGCCGTCGAGGACGAGCACCAGGTTCGGGCCGAACATCACGGCTGAGAGTACGCCGCCGCAGAGCATCGCCGGCCAGAGCCCGACTTCGCCGAGCCAGGGGATCGCCGCGTACGCGACGGCATAGCCCGCGCTACCGAGCAGGACCACGCGCCAGGGGCGGCCGCGCGCCGCCACGCGGCCGGCGGGATAGCACAGCAGCGCGAACGGCAGCATGAACGTGCCGATGAGCAGGCCAGTGCGCGCGGGATCGAGGCCCAGTTCGCGCGACGTGTACATCGGGAACGCGTAGACGAAGAAGCCGACGGTCAGTCGATCCACGAACGCGAAGAGGTAAGGCAACCGCAGGCGCGGAGGCGGTCGAAGCAGGCTGTGTCCGCTCGGAACTACGCGAGGGTCCGCTGGGCTGGCCGGCACGACGAACGGGGCTACGAGCGCCACGACGACCATGACGGCTGCTCCGGCGAGCAGCGGCGGATCCGGACTCGTGCGGCCGAGCAGCCCGCCGAGCGGAGCACCGAGCGCCACGCCGAAGACGATGGCCCCACCGAGGAGGGCCATCCGCGGGCGATGACCGTCGCCCGCTCCGCGTCGTGAGACGGTCGCCAGCAGGAGCGTCAGGACCGTGATGTGCGCGACGCCGTCGAGCACGCGCAGTGCTGCGAGCTCGGGGAACGTGGCCGCGCGGGTCATCAGGACGAGCACGACAGCTTCGAGAGTCGCGGCGGCGGCGATGAGTCGACGGGTCCAGCCGCGAGCGTCCGACAGCCGGCCGACGAACGGCGCCGCCACGAGTGCGCCGGCCATGTTCAGCGCCATGAACGACGAGGCGGCCAGGTCCTGCAGGCCGAGACGGTCGAGCAGCAACGGCTCCAGGATCGGGACGACCCCGGTGACCGGCAGCATGCACGCGGCGGTGAGGAGCGCGAGCACCGCCAGGCGACTGCGCGAGAGTGAGGGCATCACGCCGCCGCCAGTCTTCGCGCGGATGGCGATCGTCCCCTCGTGCTCTCGTGCGACTCCCAGATCACCCGGGAAGTCTGCACGAGGTCCGCCGACGACAGGACGGAGACCGAGGCGACTCCGAGAAATCCGAAGTCGGAGCGGCGGATCGCGAGACGCCTTCCCCTCTATAGGGTGATGCAAGTGAATGAACGATCGAGCGGGAGGGGTGCGGGGCGCACCACGGCGGGCCTGGTGGCGCGGGCCAAGGGTGGCGACGAGACGGCCTACGACGCGCTGTTCGCGCTGGCCGCGGATCGGGCGCGCCTGTTTGTGCGGCTCCGGCTCGGACCGAAGCTGCGCAAGAAGGTCGACGTCGACGATGTCGTCCAAGACGCGTATCTCGAGGCGCACAAGTCATTTGGGACGTTTCGCTACCAGGGCGACGGGTCCTTCACACGCTGGCTCTGCCGGATCATCGAGAACCGCATTCGCGGGCTCGCCGACCATCACGGCGCGCAGAAGCGCGAGCCGCCGGCCGCGATGGAGCGCGTGTCGCGCATCGAGCATCGCGTCGCTGCCGCCCGCACCGGGCCGCAGACCGCGGTGCTGCGCGGTGAGCAGAGCGCGCGACTGATCGCTGCCGTGGACGCCCTCGCGGACGAGGAGCGCGACGCCGTGCTGCTGCGCTTCTTCCAAGACCGCACCATCGACCAGATCGCAGACCTGATCGGGAAGAGCCCGTCCGCCGTTCGGCGACTGCTCGGACGGGCGACGCGTCGACTGGGCGCGCTTCTGCTCGAGAGGGCGTCATGAGCGACACGCCATCCGCGGATCCGGACGAGCGACTCGGCGCCTACGCCGACCGTCTTGCCGACGCCTCGTCGCCGAACGTTTCCACGGCCGGCGTGACCGACGACGACCTGCGTCGAGCCGCGGCGGTTGCGGCGGCGTTCGGCGCGGCGATCGACGTGGGTGCGGGCGAGGTGGATGCGGTGCTGGAGGAGGCCGGCGACGTGGCTCCGTTGCCGCTCCCCGAGTTGCCGGAGGACTACATCCTCGAGGAGGAGATCGGTCGCGGCGGAATGGGCGTCGTCTACCGCGCGCAGCAGCGCTCCCTCGACCGCACGGTCGCGGTGAAGGTCCTACGCCCCGGCGAACTCCTGTTCGGCAACGCGATCAAGCGCTTCACGATGGAGGCCCGTGCGCTGGCGAAACTTCGTCACCGCCACATCGTGACCGTGCACGAGGTCGGTCACGTGCGCGGCCAGGTCTACTACACGATGGATCTCATCGAGGGGAGCGACCTCAGTGAGATCCTCCGCGACGGCCGGCTCACTCCCGCCCACGCCGTCCGCCTCATGCGACAGGTGGCGAGTGCCATCGCGTACACGCACGCTCACGGTCTCGTCCATCGCGACCTGAAGCCGGCCAACATCCTGGTCGACGCCGACGGCGAGGCGTGCGTCACGGACTTCGGTCTGGCGATGGAACTCGGCGGCGGCGATCAGCTCACGCTCACCGGCCAGATCCTCGGCACCCCGGCGTACATGAGTCCCGAGCAGGCGCGCGGCGACTCGGTGGCCGTCGGCGAGGCCACGGACGTCTACGCCCTCGGCGCGCTGCTCTACGAGTGCCTGACGGGGCACGTGCCGCTCGAACGCTCGTCGCCGATCGAGCAGATCCACGCCGTGATCCACGATGACCCACCGCGGCCGCGGAAGCACCGCGCCGACCTGCCGCCGGATCTCGAGGTGATCTGCCTGAAGGCGCTCGAGAAGCGGACCGAGAACCGCTACGCGACAGCGCGTGCGTTCCTGGAAGACCTGGAGCGCTGGGAGAGCGGTCTGCCGATCCGCGCCGAAGCCGCCAGCGCATCGCGTCGCGCCGGTCGTTGGGTGCACAAGCACCGCGCCGCCATCCTCAGCGCAGCCTCGGCGAGTCTCGTTGCGATCCTCGTCTTCGCCTTCGTCGTGCTGCCATTCCTGGGGCGAGATGCATCGACGCTCGTTACGGCAGCGGATCGGCTCCTCGCGGAGGGACGGCACGACGCTGCCGAGTCGCTCTACACGGCCGCGATCGAGCAAAGCAGAGGGGGGCGGATCGACGACGCGGTCATGGCGAACCTCATCGAGGCCCGCCGCGAGGTCGCGCGGAAGACGGCCGACGAGGGACACGCCGAGGACGGACGCGCGCTGCTGCTGGCGACGCGCAAGCTCGGTCTGCAGGGCCGCGACCCGCGTACGTGGGTCGACGGCGCACTGCTCTCTTGGGACGCCGCGATCGTGATGGGCGAGTGGCCGGACGACGGGGGTGCGACACTCGGCGCGTACGGGGGCGTCACGAGTGCGATCCAGCGCGCGAGGCTGGGCACGCCGGGTCTGCACGGCAGCCCCTTCGACGCCGCCAGCGAGCTCATCGTCTCGCGTCTCGAAACCAGTGGCCTGGGTCCCGCGCACCCGCGCCGCTACCTGATCCGCAGCGAGCTCGCCGCGTTGCTCGACCAGTCGGCCAACGCCTGGCCGGCCGTGCACGGCTGGATCGTCGCGGAGCCGTCGGAGAGCGTCGAACGACTGCTCGTCGCCGTCGAGGCGACGTTCGCGCCGGGTGGCCACATCGCGTCGCATCACGTCTCCGGCATCCGCGCGACCAGCGCAGAGGTCCTCACGCCTGAGACGGAGAAACTGCTCGCCGGCCGGTGCGGTCGCCGTGAGGGGCGGAGTCTCGAGGCGCGCGTGGCAGGCCACCTTCTGGGGCTGGTGGCAGATATCCCGGTCGGGCGAAAGCTCCACCCAACGAGGAATGCTGATCTCGCCCGCGATGCGTTCGATCCGCGGGACGTCGCCGCGGCTTGGAAAGAGCTGCAGGGTCTCGACGCCGTCGCGGGCTACCGCCGGCGGATCGAGTTGTGCATCGCGGAGATCCCGCACGCCGCGTCCTGGCCGCTCGGGGGAACGGACGTCGAACTGCAAGCCGCTGCGCGCAGCGACGTCCAGGACCTGCGGAACTGGTTCGCCGAGCACGTCGGGCTGACCGGCAGCGATGCGTACCACCGCTTCCCCGGGGGCGCAGAGGCGTGGTGGCGCGCCAACGGCGACACCGATCCTCGCGATCTGTTGACACGGGCGCTCGGTCTCCCCGAGCGACCGACGCCGGAGGACCGGTCGGCGCTGGTCGAGCGCATGGCGGTGCGGACCGCGGACGCAGCGTGGCTCCATCACCTCCTAGCGTTGACGTTGCCGTCGGGGGACGTGCCACGCGTCGTGGGGCGCTTCTCCAGCTCTCGGGTCGCCGAGCGTTGGCGCGCGGGCGCGAGTGACAGCGGCATCGAGTACCGACTTCGGACGGTGCGCGTGGAGTACGAAGACGGTGCGTGGCGCCTCGCGCCGGAGGCGTCGGAACTGCAGGATCTAGGGCCCGGCGACCGCGTCGAGTTCGACACGTCGGTGACCGTGGAAGACGCGGCGAGTGTGCACTTCGCGTTCACGCTGCCGGGCACGGTCTCCCAGCGCGCCGCTGCCGGCCAGGTGACCCACGCTTCCAGCATCGCGTTCGGTTGGAACGCGCAGCACCTCGGTCTCGAGCTTCCCGCCGTCGGCGCGTCGGTACCCGACGAGTCGTCGCACCGCGGGCTTCTTCTCGTGCCCGATCATCACGTCGGCACGAGCTCCACCCCGGATCACGGTCGCAACTCACTGACCCTTGCCGTGATCGAGTCGCGCGGGGCATCGGCTGCGACGTGGACGTTGGCGGACTGGCGCGCGGCGGTCGCTGCCGACCTCGGACGCCTGGCCGACCTGTCCGAGTCGATGACGCCCGACTACGAGTTCCACAACCGCTACCAGCGACCTCTCTGGCGGCTCTGCTTGATCGCCGTGTACCTGCGGGTTCCGGAGGCGACGGATGCCCTGCAGCGGCTTTCCGCGCGCGCCCCAGCCTGGAACAGCGCTCTCTCGACCCAGATGGTGCTCTTGGCGCGAGTGCACGCCGGGGACGTCGACGTGCTCTCCGATACGCGGCTCACCCTCGCGCTGAATGCCGGCTTCGACGCGATGGTCCGGGAGACCATCGGCCCCGGCGGGAAGTACTGGGCACGAGTGCTCGTCCAGGCCGAGGACCAGGAGATCCGCGACGCCGCCACCGCGCAGCTCGCGAGTGGTCCGCTGTCGAGCGAGATCGCCGGCGACCTGCTCGACGCCGAGGAGGCCGGTGCGGTCGAGCTCCCCGAAGCGGTGCGCACCTTGGCCGTCTCGATCGCGCCGCAGACCAGCGGCTGGATGAAGACCGTCGCGAGTCGGCCCGCGCCGTTCGTGCTGGCGATCTTCCTGCTCCTGCTGTCCGTCGCTGCGCTGATCGTGACCCTGGTGAGTCGCGGTGCGTCACGCGTCCTCTGGTCCGCTGCTCTCGTCGCGGTCGGGCTCTTCGTCCTGACGGCCACGGTGTCGGTGGGGGCGTTCGATCTACTCCCCGACGTGCTCGGCGCGGGGCTCGCGGTCATCGGAGTCGCCATCCTCCGCCCGCACGCGAAGGGAGGCGCTGCCACGCTCGCGCTGCTCTCGCTCGTCGGTGTCGCCCTGTTTGCCGTGGCGCCGCTTCCCGGCGCTCCGTCGTGGGCTGCCATCTGCGCTCTGGTCGCCGTCTCGGCGCTCGTCGCGATGGCGCGGGATCTGATCCCCGACGCCGAGCCGATCGATCCGACCGCCCCGCGGCGCCCTGCGCGCGCCGCCCGCGCATCCGTCTTCCTCGTCGGCGTCGGCGTCACCCTCTTTGGCGCGGTGATGGCCACCGCGCTCTTCGAGGGCACGTGGCTCGGCGTCGCGCTGCTGATCTCGTTCGTCGCGTTGCCGGCCGGCATCGCGCTTCAGGGCCTGCGCGCGCCGCCGTCTGGGCGCGCTCGGCTGCGCGCGATCCCACTGCCGTTCGTGCTCTGCTACATCGCACCGCTCGCGGCCGGTTACGGCTCGGCGCTCGCGGGACGCGTGTTCGGCGTCGACCTCTCGTTCGAGCTCGATGAGACCGCCGCCTCGGTCGTCCTCGTCTCGCTCGCGATCTGTGTCGCGTGGAGCGTCTACCGCCTCTTCGGCGCAGCCCGCGCGCGCGCCGCGTATCTGCGCTGAACCGGTTTTCGCCCGGGCGGGGTCTACTGGGGTGGATGAGCCCCCATGAGTCAGCTGTGCCGATCGAGACGCTCCTGCGTCATCGCGACTGGGTGCGTCGGCTCGCGCGCTCGATGGTGAGCGACCCGGCCGCGGCCGACGACGTCGAGCAGCAGACCTGGTTGCGCGCGCTGCGGAGCCCGCCGCGTGATCCCGCTGCGGCGCGTTCGTGGCTCTCCGCCGTGGTGCGATCGCGAGCGCTGTCCGCGTTTCGATCGTCGTCGCGTCGGGCAGTCCACGAGGAGCGTGGCGCTCGCTCCGGAGCGGCTCGCGCGACGGCGGATCTCGTCGCCGAATCCGACAGCCACCAGCGTCTCGTGCACTGCGTGCTCGCTCTGGACGAGCCGTACCGCACGACAATCCTGCTCCGGTTCCTCGAGAACCTGCCGCCCCGCGAGGTGGCCGCGCGGATGGGCGTTCCGATCGAGACCGTGCGGACGCGCGTCCGGCGTGCGCTGGCGACGCTGCGCGAACGGCTCGGTGGTGACGACGGAGGCGAGGCCTGGCTCGGGGCCGCGGCGGTGCTGATCGGTGCGGGGCGTGAGGGGGCGGTCGGCAGCGGGAGCCTTGCTCCTGCCGCCACGATCACGGGAGGCTTGGTGATGACGGGCAAGACGACGTTAGCGGCAGCGGTGGTGCTCGCGTGTGTGGCGGGGTTCGTCGGCGGACGGGTCGGCGCGCCGGCGTCGAGCGTCGACCAGAGTGTGGAGCTCAGCGCCCTTCAGGACCGACTCGCGGAACTTGAATCCCGTCCGGCGGCGCCTGGACGTGAGCGTCGTGGGGGAGGCGGGTCCGCGGGGAGCGACGGCGACCGCCTCGAGTCCGTCCTTGTGCGACAGAACGCGCAGGACGAGCGGGTCGCCGCTCTCGAGTCGGAGCTCGCGAGCACGCGACAGGCGCTGGCTGCGGTGCGCGCAGGCGGCGCCGCCCCGGCCCCCGCAGCGGAGCTTGACGTCGCGAAGCAGCTCACCCGTCTGGCCGACCTGTCCACCGCCCAGGTGCTGAGCGAGCTCCAGCGACTGACGCAGGTGGCTCAGCGCACTCCGCTGTTGGCGCCGGCGGGCACGCAGGAACTCGTCGTGCGCGGAGCGGATCAGTTGCTGCAGCGCACTCTGGAACCGGACGAACGCGTGAAGGGCCACCTCTGGAAGGGCCGCGCACAGATGCTGACGAAACTGACCGAGGATGCGCGAGCGACGTTCCAGACGGCTTCCGAGGTCGCCGGCGCAACGGCCAACGAGTGGCGCAACGCGAGGCACGAGCTCGCCTACACGTTCGTCCGGGAGGACCGCATGCAGGCCGCCGTCGAGACGTTCTTGGCGATCGCGGACCATCCCGACGTCATGGACTCGGACCGCGCCTACTACCGGCAAGCCGCAGCGGGTTGGCTCGCAAGCGCGGGCGACAAGGTCGCCGCGGGGAGCCACTACCGGCGCGTGCTGCGCGAGCTCGGCGACTCCGAGGACGAACACGTGGTGCGCTTCGTCAAGATGGCTCGCGCGGGATTGAAGCAGCTCGAACGGTCTCGCTGAGCGGTGTCAGACTGAACGGTGTGACGCGAAGCGGCCCGCGCATCGGTGATCGATGCGCGGGCCGCTGTGGGATACCGAGAGTGCGGGCTACTCGAACTTACCCTTGAGCGTCACCTTGCCTTTGACCTTCGCTCCGGTGTCGTCGCCGGACGCGACCGTGCCCTCGAACACGAACTTCGAGGAGAAGATCTTCCTGTTCGTTGCGCCGCCGGTCTGGCGCCCCTTGAACTTGCCCTTGGTCTTGGTGACGGTGATGTCCACCCCGAGGCGGTCGAGGACTGCCGCCTCGATGACGGACGCGAGGCCCGCGTCCAGGTCCTTGATCTTGGACTGGGCCTTGAAGGATCCCTTGATGTCCGCAACACCGGTCAGGTTGCCGTACGTACCGATATCGATGTCGTACGTGCCGTCGAGACCGCCGACCTGGCCGAAGTACGTGACCTCAGCGTTGTCCTTGAACTTCAACTTCTTCTTGGCCTTCGCTTTCGGCGATGCACCGACGAAGACGAACATCAGGAGCCCGAGCGGTCCGCCGTTGCTCAAACTGGTGAAGTTGCAGCTCCCGAGCGGCAGCGCGAGGCTCATGGCGAGGGCGACGGATGCGAGACGACGGGCGAGTGGCTGCATGGGACGGACTCCTGGGACGGTTGCGAGTGCGATGACGTGAGGGTACCGCAGGTTCAGGACGTCCGGAACCCCGCCTGCCTCAGACGCTCGCGATGATGTCGTTCAGCGTGGCGCTCGGCCGCATGGCGGCGTTGATCAGCACGGAGTCCGGCTTGTAGTAGCCACCGATGTCCTGGGCGGGGCCCTGGACCGCGTTCAGCTCGGCGACGATCGCCTCTTCGTTCGCCGCGAGCGAGGCGGCGACGGGCGCGAAGCGTGACGCCAGCTCGGCGTTGTCCGTCTGCGCCGCCACAGCCTGCGCCCAGTACATGGCGAGGTAGAAGTGGCTGCCGCGGTTGTCGAGCTCGCCCACCTTGCGGGAGGGCGACTTGCGGTTGGCGAGGAGCGTCGACGTCGCGAGATCGAGCGTCGCGCCGAGGATGCGCGCCCCGGCGTTCCCGAAGCGGTCGGCCAGGTGCTCGAACGACGCCGTCAGCGCGAGGAACTCGCCGAGGGAGTCCCACCGCAGGTGGTTCTCCTTCGTGAACTGCTGCACGTGCTTCGGCGCGGAGCCACCGGCCCCCGTCTCGAACAGGCCGCCGCCGTTCATGAGGGGCACGATCGAGAGCATCTTGGCGCTCGTGCCGACCTCGAGGATCGGGAACAGATCGGTCAGGTAGTCGCGCAGCACGTTGCCGGTGCATGAGATCGTGTCCTCGCCGCGACGGATGCGCTCGAGGGAGAACGTCGTCGCGTCGACGGGCGAGAGGATGCGGATCGTCAGGCCGTCCGTGTCGTGGTCGGCGAGGTAGGTCTCGACCTTCGCGATGAGCTGCGCATCGTGCGCGCGGTCGGCGTCGAGCCAGAACACCGCGGGAGCACCGCTCGCACGGGCGCGCGTGACGGCGAGCTTCACCCAGTCGCGGATCGGGCCGTCCTTGGCCTGGCAGGCGCGCCAGATGTCGCCCGCCTCCACGTCGTGGGAGATCAGCGCGGCGCCCGCTGCGTCGACGACGCGGACGACACCGTCAGCCGCGATCTCGAACGTCTTGTCGTGCGAACCGTACTCCTCAGCCTTCTTCGCCATCAGACCGACGTTGGGGACGCTGCCCATCGTCGCTGGGTCGTAGGCGCCGTGCGACTGACAGTCGGTGATCATCGCCTGGTAGACGCCCGCGTAGCTGCTGTCCGGAATGACCGCCTTCGTGTCCTGGAGCTTGCCGTCGGCGTTCCACATGCAGCCGCCGTCGCGCACCATCGGCGGCATGGACGCGTCGATGATGATGTCGCTCGGAACGTGCAGATTCGTGATGCCCTTGTCGGAGTCGACCATGGCCAGACTCGGACCGGCTTCGTAGCACGCAGCGATGTCGGCCTCGATGGCCGCCCGCTCGTCGGCGGGCAGCGTCGCGATGCGCGAGACCAGATCGCCGAAGCCATTGCGGACGTCGACGCCGAGGCGCCCGAGCGTGTCGGCGTGCTTCGTGAACACGTCGGCGAAGAACACGCGCACGGCGTGGCCGAAGATGATCGGGTCCGAGACCTTCATCATCGTGGCCTTCATGTGGAGCGAGAGCAGCACGTCCTGCGTCTTGGCCTCGGCGACCTGCTCGGCGAGGAACGCCACGAGCGCCTTCTTGCTCATGAACGTCGCGTCCATGATCTCGCCGGCGAGCAGCTCGATGCCGTCCTTCAGCACCGTGACCGTGCCGTCGGCGGCGACGTGCTCGATGCGCACGGTCGTCTCCGCGTCGACCGTGACCGACGTCTCGTTCGCGCAGAAGTCGCCGGCGCTCATCGTCGCCACGTGCGTCTTCGACTCCGACGACCAAGCCTTCATGCGGTGCGGGTTGTCGCGCGCGTACTGCTTGACGGCGCGCGGCGCCCGGCGATCGGAGTTGCCCTCACGGAGGACCGGGTTGACCGCGCTGCCCTTGACGCGGTCGTAGCGGGCCTTGGTGTCGCGCTCCGTGTCGTCCTGCGGCTCCGCCGGGTACTCCGGCAGGTCGAAGCCCTTCGACTGCAGCTCCGCGATCGCCGCCTTCAGCTGCGGGATCGACGCGCTGATGTTCGGCAGCTTGATGATGTTTGCCTCGGGCTGCGTCGCGAGCTCTCCGAGCTCCGCCAAGGCGTCGTCGACACGCTGCTCGTCCGTCAGACGCTGCGGAAACACCGCCAGGATGCGTCCCGACAGCGAGATGTCTCGCAGCTCCACCGCGACGCCGGCCGGTGCCGCGAAGGCCCGCAGGATCGGGAGAAGAGAGTGCGTGGCCAGCGCCGGGGCCTCGTCGGTCAGGGTGTAGATGATGGCGGGGGACTCGCTCATGGATGCGCCTCTCGAGGACTTGTGGACGATGGCCGTTTCGGAACCCGGAGGTCTATCAGAATCACGTGTTTCGAGGGTGCTATCCCGGAGCCCTGGCGGGGGGCAGAGCACCCGCGAACGGCGCGTTGGCCACTCGGCCGCAGGAGCAGCCGCCGGTCGCGACGCCCGCGGAGTTCAGGCGAGAGTTGGACTCGGCGCGTACTCTGGACCCATCTCGCCCGTGGATCTCGGAGCTGATGGCGCAGCTCGGGTCGCACGGAAGCCACGGCCGTGTGTAACTCCGCGCACCCATGAGCGACGTCGAGAGAGAGCCGACACCCCCCCCATGCGTGATCACGACTCTCCCCGGCGCTACGTCCGTGACGCCCTCACGATGGCGTTCACGCGAGTCGTCGGGCTGGCCTCACACCGCTCCGCCCTGCGCCTCGGCGTTGCGCTGGGACGCACGGCGGCGGTCTGCACGCACTTCAAGCGGCGGCGCATGGAGGACACGCTAGCCCGCGCCGGTGCGGGAGACCCGGCCCGGGCCCGATTGCGCGCGGCGGCGCACCTCGGCCGCACCGCGATCGAGATGTGCTGGCTCCTGACGCAGCGCGCCGAGTCGATCGACGCGATCACGACGGTCGACGGGCTGGACGTGCTCCGCGACGCCGTTGCCGAGGGGCGCGGAGTCCTGCTCGCCTCGGCGCATCTTGGCAACTGGGAACTCGTGGCGCGCTCCGCCGCACAGGCCGGCGCGCCGGTCGCCGTCATCGCCAACAGCCTGGCGTGCCCTCGCTTCGAGGGTGCCATCTCGGCGTTCCGGCAGTCGGCCGGGGTCGCGACGATCGTGCGCGGTGCGCCGGGCGCGTCCGTTGGCGCGCTGCGTACGCTGCGGCGCGGGGGCGTCCTCGGCTGCATGATGGACCGCGCCAGTCGCGGCCGGCGCCTAGCCGTTCCGTTCCTCGGCCGGGCCATGAGACTGCCGATCGGGCCGATGGTGCTCGCGTTGCGAGGCGGCTCGCCCGTCGTGTTCGGTCACACCGAGCGCGACGAGAGCGGCCATGTGAGGGTCTGGTTCGAGCGGCTGCAGCTACCCGACGGAGCGGACGCGGAAGACGCCACCCGTGTGGTCGGAGACGCGATCGAGGCCGCGGTCGTCGCGCGGCCGGAGCAGTGGTATCTCTCGGGCCGCCGCCTGTCCGGCCAGGCAGATCCGATCCGCTCGCGAGAGTCGACGACCCTCGCCCCGACCTTGGCCCCCTAACCCGAAAGCACGCCGCTCGGTCGTCACGCGGCCCGATGCTCAGCCCCCCAAGGGCGCTACGATCGGCGGCGGGAACGCGGGGGGGTGGCATGTCTGGTAGCGCACGGCTCTTGGGACGCCCCGCGCCGGGCGTTCAGGCTGCGGGGCGCACGCCGTGAGTGAGCCCACGGAAGTGGACGAGCCTCCGCGTCGACCGCGGCTGCGTTGGCGCTGGAGGCTCGTCCTCGTCACGCTCGGCCTCGTCGCCTGGATGGCCACGACGAGGGGCCCGTTCTCGCGGATCGACGACAATGCGTCGTCGGCGTGGATCGAGGCCCAGTTCGACGACGGTCGGGCCTACGTCCTGGAGGATGGGCGGCGTCTAATGCACGACGGGAAGCGGCCTGTCGTGGTCGGTATTCGGGAGGACTACGAGCGCTTTCGAGCGGCGGGTGCGCGCTCAGGCGCGCGTGTCGAGCTCGGTGCTGCGGTGGACGGAGAGACCGCCGTCACGTTTTGGGTCCAGAACGCGGTGGGGCCGGGACCGACCAGGACGTGGAACCCGTTCGGCCAGAAGATCCCCGCGTGGCGCGTCCACTCGCGGCACACGCTGCGCGTCGTCGGGACTGACTCCGAGTGACCTGCGCGCTGGCCGGTTTGGCCGGGCGCGCTACGATCAGTCCGGGGACGACGGAGGGCACGGGATGCGAGGCAGCGCGCGGATCTGGGCTGGTGCGATCATCGCAGCCGGGTTGCTGGTCGGCTCGCTGCCCGCGGACGCGACACCGATTCAGGATCTCGATGATCTCCTGAACGACGTCACCGACGACGCTGGTTTGCGCCGTCGGCTCACGCGCATTCGCGCCCTCGCCGACTCGGGGAACCAAGCCGGGGCCGTGGCGCTGGCCGACGTCGTGCGGCGGGCCGGTCACGGCAAGCTGCGCGTCGAGGCGGCACGGGCTCTTGGGAAGATCGAGACGAAGCGAGCAGCCGGTCTGCTCGTGGAACTGCTCGCGGTCGGCAACACGCGAGACACGCGCGCCGAGCTGAGTCGGTCGCTGGCCAAGCAGAGCAACGGCGTCGAGAAGCTCGTCGTCCGGCTGACCGCGAAGCGTGATGACGAGCTCGGCAAGCGACTGGTTGTCGCCGGCCTGCGCCACGACGTCGGACCGAACGGGCGGCGCGCGCTCGAGCGCTTCGTGCTCGCGGACGACGAGTCGTTCCGCGTGCCCGCCATGCGTGCGCTGTCGCTGCAGCGTGAGGCGCGCACGATGACCCACGCCATCACGGGCATCGTGCTCGCCGAGCGGGAGGACATCGACACGCTCGTCTACGCGATGGACGCGCTCTCGGATGCCCCCATCGCCGGCCTCGAAGAGCACGCGCTGCGGTTTGCCGATCTCGCGCAGCACCCGAACTCCGCCGTCAAGCGCCGCGCCGAGTACCTGGAGAAGCGTCTGACGTACCTGAAGGAGAAGGACGAGTACGACCGCACCAAGGACACGCGCTACGCGAAGCGCGGCAGTGAGCCGACCGAGCCGCGGTTCGGGCGGACCCCCGTCGATGTCATCTACGCGTTCGAGACGACGTACTCCTCCGGGGGCGGACTGCGGCACGTGCGCGGACGCATCTCCGAGGACATCCATCAGGCGCAGCGGCTGGGCATCGATCTGCGGGTGGGGTTCATCGCCTACCGCGACCACCTGCGCGACGAGAACCAGCGACGCACGGGCTACGTCACACGCGCCACGCCGTTGACGTTCGACATCCAGAAGGCGATCGCGTGGGCGAGCTCGCTCGGCGCGGGCGGCGTCGACACGCAGGGACTGGCGATCAGCAACACGTTGCGTGTCGGCTTCGCGCGGATGAACTGGCGCTGGGAGGCAGAGCGTCGCTTCCATCTGATCGGCGGGAGACTGATTGACCGCCCGACAGACGCCAAGCGCATCGCAAAGCTGCATACGCGGTCCGATCGCACCGGACTGATGTTCTACGGCGCGCAGTCGAAGCAGAACCTCGAGTTCGCGCGGGCGGTGGGGATTGACGTTGGGACCTGGCGGTGACGTTCACGGCGATTGCGGGCCGGTCGTTGGTGGGCACAAACGGGGGCATGAGGCAATCGCCGCGCCCGTCATTGTTGTTGGTCGGCTCCGCGGCTGCGTCCGCTCTCACGCGAGTGCGACGCCCTCGGTCGCAGCCTTGCGTGGCCTCATTCCGCGCGTCACGGATCTTGCGCTGACGCGCAACCGCAGCGCCCCGGGGTCACGTCGATTGCGGGCCGGTCGTTGGTGACGCGCATCGGGGCATGCGGCAATCGCCGCGCCTCCGTTGTTGCCTGGTGTGTGCTCGGTCTCGTCACGCGTCTCGCGAGAGCGGGCGGCGCCGGTCGAGGACCTGCGCGCACACACTCCCGCGTCACGGATCTTGCGCTGACGCGCAACCTCCGCGCCCCGGGGTCACGTCGATTGCGACGGGCGTTGTCGGTGGACGCGCGTCGAGGGGGTGGCAATCGCCGCGCCCCCGTTGTTGTCTGGTGTGTGCTCGGTCTCGTCGCATCTCACACAAGAGCAGACGGCGCCGGTCGAGGACCTGCGCGCACACATTCCCGCGTCACGGCGCCTGCGCTGACGCGCAACCTCCGCGCCCCGGGTGAGGATTCGGACGCGTTTGATCTCCTCCGATCGAATGGGCCCGCTTCGTCAACGGCGCCGTAGGGGCGGACCCCCTGGTCCGCCCCGCCCGCTGGGGTTGCTCGGTGGTGGCGGGTTCTCTGGCGCTCTGCGGACGACCCTCGTGACTCGGACGGCCATCGGTCGACGGTCGTGTCCCCGCCCCGTGTTGGCATCCGTCACCGGGTCACGCCAACTCAACGGCGTCGTACGGGCGGATCTCCTGATCCGCCCCGCCCGCTGGGGTGCGCGCGGTCGTGTGGGGTCCTCTGGCGATCCGCGGACGATCCCGGTGATGCGGACGGCAACCGGTGGTGATCGTCGCTGCGGAGGGACCCTGCAGCGCCTCAACACGTCGGATTGCAACGGGTGCCTCCCGTGACCGACCGCGTCACCGGGGTCCCACGCTGACCGCCGCCCACCGGCCTCGCCCGAACGACCTCGTCCGCACAGCGCGCGTCGGCGGGGCGGATCAGGAGATCCGCCCGTACGGGGGTTCCGGCTAGTCGATCCGCCCTCGCCGAGTCCGCGCTCGGCCTACTCGTCCCACAACGACGCCGTCGTGTGCGGTGACCCCTCCGGGCACCAGAACCCGCCGTCGATGTAGCGGAACCCGCGGTCCAGCGCGGCGAGCGCGGTCATGTCGTCCGTCGTCAGCTCGAGCTCCGCCGCGGCGAGGTTCTCGCGGATGCGGCCCTCGTTCGTCGACTTCGGGATCACGGCCGTGCCGCGCTGCAGCGCCCAGGCAATCAGCACCTGCGCCGGCGACGCATCGTGCGTCGCGCCCACACCGGCCACGACCTCGTCGTCGAGCAACTTGAACGGATCGGTGCGCCCGAACATCTCGCCGCTGTCTGGTGTGCCGAGCGGCGAGTACGCCGTGAGCACCGTGCCCATCGCGCTCGCCGCAGCCAGCAACTCGTGCTGTGCGAGGTACGGGTGCATCTCGACCTGGTTCACGGCCGGTGCCACGCCCGTGGCCTCGCTCACGCGCTCGAGCTTCGCCGGGCTGAAGTTCGACACGCCGATCTGGCGCGTGAGCCCTGCATCGCGCAACGGGATCATGGCCGCCCACGTCGAGTCGAGCGTCTGTTCGGCGGGATCGACGAAGTCCTCGGGCTTCTCCGGTCGCAGGATGCCGGGCCGCAGCGGCACCGGCCAGTGGACGAGATAGAGGTCCAGACGGTCGAGACGCAGCTCGCGGAGCGTCTTCTCGATCGCTGGGCGAACTCGCTCCGGGGCGTGCTCGGTGTTCCAGAGCTTCGACGTGATCCACACGTCGTCGCGCTGCACATCCCCCGCCGCGAACGCGTCCGTCAGCGCGCGGCCGATGACGTCCTCGTTGCCGTAGATCGCGGCGCAGTCGACGTGCCGGTACCCGCAAGCCAGCGCGGCGCGCACTGCGCGATAGACGTCGTCGCCCTGCGGCTTCCACGTACCGAGTCCGAATGCCGGGAACGCCGTCCCGTCCTGGAGCGTGAGTGTCTTCATGCGCCGGAGCATCGGGGCTCCCGTGAGGCGCGTCGACGAATCGACGATCAGGCTGTCACAAGCCGATCGACGTTGGACTGGCAGAGAGCCAGGGTCCCCATCAGGGCGTCCTCCGGATCGTCCGTCGCGTCGTGTCGAGCGCTCACGGCCGCGACGCGCTCGGCGGCACGTTGCCACTGACCGAGATCGTCCTCGTCCTCCACGTCCGTCCACACCATCGACTGCGCCCAGACGGCGTCGATGTCGCGGTTCGGCGGGATGTGGCGCACTGCGATCGCGGCCAGTCGCTCCTCGCAGCCCTGCCGATCGTGCACCGGGCGGCCCTTGGTCGGCGGAGACGCCACGACCTGCGCCCAAATCAGGTCGATCTGGGCGTTCGGCGGTGTGTGGCGTTCGGCAAGTGCGCGGACGAGGTCTTCCATGTGGCGTGCGTCGTCCCATTCGGCGTCGTCCATGACGGCGTGGTAGAGCAAGCGGGCCTGGCAGTAGTCCACCAGCGCGACGGGGGCCTTCAACTGCGCCGCCGCGTCGGCGATGCGCGCCGCCAGTACGTCGGGGGCGTCGCTCATCAGCCCCGCGAAGAACGCGTTCCAGACGCTCATCGCGAACGCGCCTGCGACCTCGGGCGAGTCGGGCTGACGCGCGCGCACGTTCGTGATCTCGCGCACGATCTCGATGTGCAGCGGATCGCCCTTGTCGAGATACCCACCGATGTTGGCGAGGACGGCGGCGAGCTGCTCCTCGATCCGCTGGACCGGCTTCGGGTGCCGCGTCGCCAACTCGCGCATGCGCTCAGCGATCGCGTGGCGCTCGCTGAGCGTCTTGGCCTCGACCGATTGATTGCGGAGGATCGCCGCGAGCTCGGAGTCGACGCCCGGGTGCGGCTTCTCGAGGGAGTCGGCGAGCTCGGTCACGACCCGCTCGGCGCGCGTGATCGCATCGGGGCAGTCGTCGAACTCCGTCGCGTGTTCGAACGCACGAGACGTCCAACCGACGACTGTCAAGTCCGCGGCGTCCTCGCAGCGCCCCGCCACGTCGAGAGCGTGCTCGGCCAGCGCCAGGGTCTCCTCGGCGCTGGTCGTCGTCGCGTTCCCCGCCTGCAGGAGATACGTCACGAGGCGGGCGAAGCGCACGGGGACGGGGTCGAGCGCGGCGATGTTCTCGACGGCTTCGAGAGCCAGCCGACGGCGCGTGTCGCGATCGCGCACGTCGTTCATCGCCTTGACGATCCGGTCCAGCGTCGCGCGGGTCTCTAGGAGGTCGATCATGCGGCGCAGGCTATCGCGTCCGGCACGCGCGGAATGCGACTGTCGTCACGTTTCGATGGGCAACGATTCGACGAGTGCCGTCGCGGCAGCCTCGGACCGCGCACCGAGGAGCAGCACGTCGGGGCGTTGTGGCGGCGTACCCTGGCGCGCCGTGAGCGATCCCGACTCCGACCCCCGACCCCGCTGGAAGGGCGAGCTCCTGTTCTGGGGTGTCGGGTTCGCCGCCGGGATGGTGCTGCTCTCGCTGCAGCGCGTGCTGCTCTTCGTGCTGCATGCGCCGCCGGCTGATCACGGCGGCACGTTCGGCGACGCCTTCCCCGCATTCGGTCACGGGCTGCGCTTCGATGCGGCGGCGCTGGGCTACCCGTTCCTGTTGGCGGTGCTCTGCGCGACGGCCGTCCACGCGCTGCGGCGCCGCAGACTCGGTCGGCGCGCCGATCGTGCCTGCCTCGTCGCGGCCATCGGCCTCGTCGGGGTGCTCGCGATCGTCGAGCTCTACTTCTTCCAGGAGTTCCGCTCGCGCCTGAACTTCCTCGTGCTCGAGTACCTGCACGATCCGTTCTCCACGCTGCCGCTGGCCTTCGAGTTCGCCGGCGTGTGGGGGACGCTGCTGGCCGTCGTCGCGATCGGCGGCCTGATCGCCGGCGGCGTGTGGGCGGCGCGGCGTCTCGGCGCCTGGGCCGTCGGCAGCGACGACGTCCCGGTGAGCTGGGCCATGCGGGTCGTGCTGATCCTCGTATTCTTCATCGCTGCCAGAGGCGGGCTCGGCCGACCGCTGCGGCCGCAGGACGCGCATCCGTCGCCGCATCGCTTCGTGAACCAGCTCGCCCTGTCTGGACCGTTCACGCTGGGCCGGCACGTCTACGAGATGGTGAAGGACTCCGGCACGCGCGCGGACTACGACGTCGATCCCGAGGCGGCCTTGGCCGACGCGCGCTCGCTGTTCGCGCGACCGGGCGACACGTTCGTCGACGATCGGTACCCCGCGCTCCGTGACCCCGGGATCGTCGGACCGCCACGCCGACTCAATGTCGTGATCGTCGTGCTCGAGAGCTTCGCTGCGCGCTTCGTGGGCGCGCTCCGGGCCGGGCCGGAGGACTCGCTGACGCCGGAGCTCGACGCACTCGCCGACGAGGGGGTCTTCTTCACGCGGTTCCTCGCCACCGGGCCGTCGACCAATCGCAGCCTGCCGTCGCTGATGGGCGGCATCCCATGCCTCGTGAAGCGCACGTCATTGCCCAAGTCAGACGCCGGGCAGCGCGAGCTCATCACGCTCGGCACCGTGCTCCGCGACCAGGGCTGGCAGACCGCCTTCCTGCGTTCGGGCGGACCCTCGTGGGAGAACCTCGGAGGGTGGCTGCGCAGCCACGGGTTCGAGCATCTCGTGAACCGTGACGAGCTCGACGCCTCGCAGGCCGTCTCGTCGGCGGGGCCGCCCGACCACGTTCTGTTCGATCGGGTGCTCGCCGAGTGCGACGACATGGCTGCGAAGGGACCGTTCCTCGCGGCCATGCTCACGACGACGAACCATCCGCCGTTCGCGCTGCCGGACCCCTGGCCCGACGGCGTGCGCGCCCGACTCGCCGCCGTTCCCGACGGTCCGGATGCACCCCGCGCCCGAGCGGTGCTCTACGGAGACTGGGCGTTCGGCGAGTTCGTCCGGGCGGCTCGCGCTCGGGATTGGGGACGCGACACGCTCTTCATCGCGGTCGGCGACCACGGTGTGCATTTTGCGCCGATCGCCGACATCGATCCCGACCGACGGCACGTGCCCCTGCTGCTGCTCGGGCCGCTCGACGAACTCGCTCCCCGACGCATCGAGCGTCTCGGCTCGCACGTGGATCTGTTGCCGACGCTCGTCGAGCTTCTGCAGATCCCGGGTCGGCACGCCGCGTGGGGGCGAGACCTGCTCGACGATGACGCGCCGCCGCGCCACGCGATCCTCGGCCCGCACGGCGGCCTGCGCGCGTACGCCATCACCGACGACGCCGGGCACTACCTCGTCGACCACCTCGACGGCCGCAGCGACCTGTTCCACCTCGATCTCGGAACCGGCGCGATGGAGCGCCGCACCGATCCGGAGACCACCGCGCGCCTGATGCGGCTGGGACGTGCGTACCTCTCGAGCGCCCACCACGCCATCGAGGAGGGCCGGGCGGGACCTCAGCCTCCGGAGTGAGCCTGAGGGGCGGGCCGATCGCCGACGCCCGCGCCCGCGAGGTTCCGGGGGTGGTAACTTGGGCGGTGATCGACACGCCGGGCTCTGGGGAGAGTCCGCGGCGAGGGGGTGATCGATGAAGCGCGCTCGATTCGTTCTGCCGGGTCTTGTTCTGCTGGGTCTTGTTCTGCTGGCCCTGGCGTTCCTGCCGATGGCTCCGGCCGCGGCTCAGGACGGCTGTCTCGAAGACGGCGCGCTGCACCGACCCGAGGTCGACCCACCGTTGCCCGAGGCCGCCGGAGCGGTGCTCGTCCGTGCGGGCGGACGCTTCGAGTGCCTGGAGATCCACCTGCGCGGTGTGCCGGCGGAGCTGCCGCTCTTCGTGACCCTGCATGGCGGGGATCGCGTGATCGAGATGGGCGCCGTCCCCCCGCGTGCGGAGGGCCGAGAGCTCATCCGTTGCAACGGCGAGGGCGACACGCTGCCCGGCGAGGTGCGCAGTGTCTCCCAACTCTTCGAGTACGAGATCGTCGTCTCGAACGAGGCTGACCAGGTCGTGCTGTCCGGGCGCGTGCCGGTCGTCGAGTGTCGTGACGAGCCCGGCGATGACGACGAGCCGGAGGAGGAGGCCCTCCCCGAGACCGTGACCGGCTTCCTGCAGCCGCCCCCCGGATCGGCATCCGGCGCCGCGGGCAAGATCTCGCTCCTCCGCCACGACGGGCGCGAGGTGTTCCGTCTCGACCTGGCCGGACTTCCGGAGCGCGAGATCTCGAGTTTCCATCTGGAGGACGGCACGGGCGGCCTGACCCAGATCAGCGCGTTCTACGTTCCCGACTTTGGCGCCGCAGCGTTCCTACGCGACACCGCAGTCGCGGACGACCTCCCGCTCGACGCCGCCGCGCTGGCCGAGCTGGAGGGTCGCGGCATCGAGATCCGCGACGAGATGGGAGACACCGTGCTCGTCGGCGACGTGCCGGCATTCGGTCCGCTCCCCACCGGACCGCTGGCGGACGGGAGCGCGCGCAACGCGCTCGTGCGGCCGGAGGCCGCGCTGCTGCCCGACGCGAGCGGCACCATCACCGTCACGCGGGAGGACGGTGAGGAGCGACTGGAGATCCAGGTCGATCGGGTGCGCCCGTTCCATGACCTCGCGTTGGTCATTGAGCGCGTCGGCGAGGTCGGCGAGCGCGAAGGCGAGGGCGACGGTCCGCTGTTCGTGTCGCTCAGCCCGCTCCAGGCCGATGGCTCGGGCTCGGTGACCTTCGTGCGGGACACCGCCGATGGCGAGACGCTGCCGCTCGGCGGCTCCCTCGGAGCCCTGGCGAACGTCCGCATTCAGATCTTCGATCCGGCGGCGGAACTGGTCGTCCTGCACGGCGTGATCCCGCCCGTGGTGGTCGGCGGCGAGAAGCCGCTGAAGGTCAGCGGGAAGCACGTTGACGAGATCACGGGCGCGATCGTGTCGATCACGGGCCGCATGAACTCGAAGACGGGTCGCGACAAGCTCAGCCTCGACATGCGGCGTCTTCCGAAGGACGACGCCGGTGGGAAGAAGAAGCGGCGCAACAAGGACCGTGCACGCCTGTTCTTCGAGGACGGCGCGGGTCAGATGGTCGAAGTGCGGGACGTGCCGGTGCGTGCCGGTGGACGCGCGCGAATGCGCTTCCGCACCAAGCGCGGCGACGCGCTTCCCGGCGGTGCCTCCTCGCTGCGCGAACTGTCCGGTCGCGTGTTCGAGATCCGCGTCGGCAACACGCTCGCCGTGCGCGGCTTCATCCCGTTCTTCTGATCGATCGAACTGCGGTGAGTTAGCCCGATCAGGCCGACGGGTCGTACGTCCCGAAGTTCCACACGTGGCCTTCCGGGTCGCGGCACGCGTAGAGGCGGCCGCCGTGCGGCTGGTCCTCGGGTGCCATCACGATCTCCGCGCCTGCGGCCCGTGCGCGATCGTGATGCGCATCGCAGTCCTCGACCACGATGTACGTGCTCTGCGTGCAGATCCCGCCGTTCGCCGCCGGGGGCGCGACGAGCTCGTCGTACTCCGCGTCACGTGCTGCTCCGACCATGACCATGCCGTTCTCCACGCGGAGCTGTGCGTGGAGAACGTTGCCGCCCGGTGCCGGGACGACGAGATGGCGCTCGAACCCGAACGCCGTGCACAGCCACTCGACAGCCGCCGCCGCGTCGCGATACCGCAGGCTGGGGATGACGCGCGGGCCGGGGGCGGTCATGTCAGAAGTCGAACTCCGCGTCGTTCTCGTCGGGCGCCGGAGGCTCCGCATCGGGACTGTCCCCGTACGGCCCACCGACGTCCTCGGGGCGACCGAACGCCACGACCTCGCCGTTGCGCAGCTTCACGACGTAGCGAGCCTTGCCGCCAAGCCGACCCTCCTCACCCCAGTGGTAGTAGAGGTACTCCGCGCCGTCCTCGTGCGCCGCCGAGGTGGTCGGCTCGCCCGTGATCGCAATGACCTGCTTCTTCGTCATGCCGCGATCGACGTGATTCAGGCTGCTTGCGTCGCTGGCGCACGCGGCGGTGAGCAGTAGGGCCAGGACAGGTGCGAGAGTACGGAGGTGCATCGAGAGGGTCCTCAGGACGGATCGGTGACGTCTCTACTCTGTGAACAGTTTCGCCCAGCGCGTGCCCGCGAACTCGGTCGCGGCCTTGGCGCGGGCGGCAGCACGGTGCTCCTCGGCGATCTCAGCGAGTCGTCCGAGGCGATCGGACGCTTTGATGCCCGCGGCGGCTTCGTCGCCCTCGGGCTGGCCCCGGAAGGCCTTCGAGAGCTGGTACAGGGTCTTCCGCGCCTCGTCCCGAGTCTCACCGCCGGCGAGCGCGTCGTAGGCCTTCGAAAGACCGGACTCCGCGACGCCCCGCGCCTTCGCCGCTGCCGCGGAGACGGTGTTCCGCGAGGCGTGACGACCGATCAGCTTGGCAGCAGCAGACTCAGCCTTGAACACCTTCGACCACTGCTGCTTGGCCAGGGCCTTCTCGGCGGCAGCCGCGATCTTCTCGAGCTTCTTCACCGTGGCGGGCGAGGCGTCGAGCAGGGGGCTGGCGTCGATCTTGTCGAGGTCGGCCAGGAACTGGTCGGGCGAACGATGCCCGGAGAAGCCGTGCACCCACTTCCCGTCGGCAGTCAGCACGCCGATGAACGGCAGTGTCCCGGCGCCGGGCAGCTTCTCGCGCAGCAGCTTGGCGACCTCGGCCTCCTGGTTGGGCGCGTCGCACTCGGATTTCAGCCCGACGAAGAGCTCCGCGGCGCGGTCACGGACGGCGTCGGCAGTCAGGGTGCGTTCCACGAACGCACGGCAGTTGCTTCAGGCCTCACGCCCGTACTCGATGAGTACGAGCTTGTTCTCCTTGGCCGCGGTCTTCAGGGCGTCGGCCAGCGACGTGTCCCAGTGCAGGACGCCCTGATCCTTGAAGTGCGGGTGAGCGCCGTCGGCTCCCTCGCCCGCGAGCGCGACCCCGAACCCCATTCCCGCCAGAGCGAGCGCCACGAGCATGCCTCTCATACCGACCTCCTCGACGCGTTGTCCGCGCCGGAGTAGAGCCTACCTCACTCGCCGTCGGAGGCGAGTGAGCTAGAGTGGGTCGACCGTGTCCGACCGCGTGCTCGTCGTCCTGTTCCCTGGTTGCCTCATGCTGGAGATCCAGGATGCGCTAGCGGCACTTCGTGCCGAGTATCCGCTCGACGTGGCGACGGCGGGCGGGCGCGTCGTGAAGAGCGGCGACGGCGTGCAGCTCACGGGCGCCCTCGCCCTCGAGGTCGTCGATCCTGCGGCGTATCGCTGCGCGATCGTCCCCGGTGGTGACCTCTTCGCGCCGCTGCACGATGGGGAGACTCTTCGGGTACTCACCGGGATCGCGGCACGACCGGGTGCGGTCGTGGGCGGCATCTGCAACGGCGCCGTCCTCCTCGGCGCGGCCGGGCTGTTGAACGGCCGTCGGGCCACGCACCCGATTCGGCCGCCGCACGCGTCGCCCGAGCAGATCGAGACGCTCGGTCCGTTCGTCGAAGGGGCCACCTTCGTCGACTCCGCCGTCGTCGTCGACGACGGCATCGTGACGGCGCGCCCCACGGCGACGGCCGAGTTCGCCCGCGCGCTCGTGCTCGCGCTGGAAGCTGAAGACTAACTCGGATCGTTCACGAGGGCGGCGCGCGACACCACACGGGCGAGCGCAGCAGCGATCTGCGTGCCGTCCACGGGCTTCGCCAGCACGGCGTCGACGCCGGGGGGGCACTCGTCGTCAGCGTCCATCAGCACTCCGTAGCCGGTCAGCATGACGATCCGGAGTGCGGGGTGAGCGGCTCGTGCTGCGGCCGCGAGCTGGTCGCCCGTCATCCCCGGCATGCCGCGATCCGTGACGAGCACGTCGAACGTCTGCTCGTCGAGATCCCGCAATGCGTCCGCTCCGCTCTCCGCGGCCTCGCAGCGGTGCCCGGCGTCGCGCACGAGGTCACGGAGCGAGTCCCTCACGAGACGCTCGTCGTCGACAACCAGCACGTTCAGGGCGGTCGCGGCCGTCGCAATGTCGACGGTGGAGAGCGTCGGCGGGCGGTCGTCGCGCACCACGCGGCAGGGCAGCCGGATCTCGATGGCCGTACCGAGTCCTTCGGCGGAGCGGATCTTCAGCTCGCCACCGTGCTGCTGGATGATTCCGCTGACCATGGGCAGGCCGAGTCCCGAGCCCCGCTCGCCGTGGGTCGTGAAGAACGGCTCCAGGCAGCGCTCCCGAACGTCTTCGGACATTCCGGATCCGGAGTCGGAGACGGTGAGCAGGACTCGGTCACTCTCGATCTCCGTCTGGATGCAGATGCGACCGTCGCCTTCGATCGCGTCCGCTGAGTTGAGCAGCAGGTTCAGGATCACCTCGCAGAGTTCGGCGGCTCGGCCCGAGACGGTCGCCCCCGATGCGAGGTCGGTCTCGACGTCGATGCAGCTGCCGTCCAGCAGCGCCTCGTCGCGCCAGCGTGGCCTGGCGAGTTCGACTGCCTTGCGGACCCACGTGCTCCAGGTCGATCTCGGCGAGCGTCTCGTCGGACGCATCCGAGCGATAGAACTCGCGCAGTCGCGAGACGGCTGCCGCGGCCTGCTTCGACGCCTCCGAGATCGTCTCGATGTACCGACGTCGGCGCTTGGCATCCTTCGGTCCGTCCGCCGATCGCAGGAGCAAGTCGGAGCACGCCATGATCGGCGTGAGAGCGTTGTTGAAGTCGTGGGCGATACCGCGCGCCATGCGGCCGATCACCGCCATGCGCTCGTGCGCCAGAATCCGCTTCGTCGATCGCTCGACGCGGTCGAACGCGCCCTCGAGCTGTGCGTAGGCCGTTCCGAGCTCGTCCGACGTCGACCGGTGCTGCTCGATCGCCTCGGACAGCGCTGCGTTCGAGGACTCGAGTGCACGACGTTGGATGGTGCTTCGCCGCAGTTGCACGTACGAGTCCATGGCCAGCCCCGCGATCACCAGCGCGTAGCTGAGGATCTTGACGAGGTGCGCGGCGTGGAACGTGTCGTCGAACAGGGCGTCCGAGTGGGCCATCAGCCCGACCTGTGCGGTGAGCCCGGCCACGAGGGAGTACAGGAACATGCGGGAGAACGGATCGTGGCGCAGATGGCGAAGCCCGCTGCCGCGCGCGATGGCGAACGCGAACGCGAACACGACGCCGGCGAGCAACTCCTGAGGGCGTCCCATGACGAGGCCCGGGAACATCGCCCTCGGGAGCGGCACGAGTGCGAAGAACGTCACCGTGCCGATCAGGAAGAGCGCAGCGCCGCCGACGACGCGTCGCACCTGCGCTCCATCGATGCCGCGGCGCGCGATGCGCGGCTGGGCGCACCAGACGGCGGCGGCCATGGTGATTGCCAGGTAGAGGCGCGACGCGGTCCAGGTCCACGGGACGAGGCCGTCGGCCGCGATCGGAATCAGAGCCGCGGCCCACTCGCTCGTTACGAACGCGTGGTAGGCGTCCAGCAGAGCGGTTCCGACGAGGCCGACGGCGAGGAGCAGGAGGCTCGGACGTCGACGGGCGAGGAAGCGGATCGCGGCCATCCCACCGGCGACGAGAGCGAAGCTGGCCGCGAGCACCTCGCAGAGCGTGTGGAGGTGGGTGTGCGCGCTGTCCCAATCGGGGACCCTGGTGACCGCGACAAAGGCGAGCAGGAACGGCGCAGTGACGGCGAGCGCCACCTGCGGTACGAGACGACGAGCCCGGTACATGGGATCGGACGCCGGGACAGCGGCGTCGATGGGGGTGGCAGGTTCGGGGGTTGGCTCGGGCACGGTTCGAGGGAACGGCGGGGCCCGCCCACGCCACCACAGCGGCAGCCTGGGCGAAACTTGGTCCGCCTCCGACGTATCGGCAGGAGAAGAGCCGGCGGGTGAGCCCGACTCCCACCCAGGATCTGCGAAACCGACCCCTCTCCGGGCGCGTTGAGGGAGGAGAACGCGGCGTCGCAGCCGTCGCGAACACCCCTGAAGAGCACCCATGCCCGTTCCGGAAGAACCCGAGCGTCGGCCTCGTTTCACGAGGCCGTGGATCCCCCTCCTCGCCGCCGCCGGCCTGTTTGCCGTGGCGTTTGCGTCGCTCCGGCAGGACACCGTCCGCGCCGACGACGGCGTACCGCCGGTCGTCTCGACCCGCGAGGGCAACTTCGAACTGACGTACCACGTGACGTCTGGCTCGCTGTCCCTGTATCGCGTGGATGTGCCGCGCGCAGACGTCCGCGATCTGGCGCGCGAGCACCCCGATGTGGCGGAACGCCTCCGTCGCGAGCTCTGTGACCAGTACGACGTCGAGGACCTCGCCGAGCTTCAGGAGCACTACGCCGACGAGATCGAGATGCTGCGCAGCCTGGGCTATCTGTAACCGCTCGCCTCGGCGGCGTCCTGGTCGCCGTCCGTCGGAGGGTCTACTTCGTGTGCGTCCCGAAGACGCGTCCGTAGCGGTAGTACACCTCGAGGCACAGGCAGTTCATGGTCGTCGCGTAGATGCGACCGCCCTCGGCGGCCCAGGGGTCGACCGGGTCCCAGGAGCCGCGCTCATCGCGTCCGACTTCCGTGCGCTGGTGGTCGACGATGGCTGTCTTCATGGCCTTGTTCCACGTCTTCCAGCGCTCTCCGCCGACCTGGAACATCGCGAGCGTCGAGTAGTACCAGTGGTAGTAGTCGACCGTGCCCGCATCGAGGTCCCAACGCGGCGCCTTCTTGACGATCAGGTCGGCACCCTTGTTGATCATCTCGTTCTTCTTGGGGTCCTGCCCCGCGAAGATGCGCACCAGGACGCCGACGCCCGTGAGCGCCTCCGACTGGTCGGCCGGGAAGCGTTCCATCATGTCGGTCGTGCGCGCCGGTGGTCCGCCGCGACGCTGGTAGCCGACGCGACCGAACTCGGGCTCCGTCATCTTCTCGACCCAGCCGAGCGCGCCGCGCATCGCGCCGCCGTCGACCTCGAGCTCCGCGAGCTTGGCCGACTTCAGCACCATCGCCGCCCAGCCCGTGACCGACGTATCGTTGTCACCGTCGCGCACGCCATAGCGCCAAGCGAGGTAGGGGTTCTGCGACTGCTGCACGAAGTTGACACCGCGCTGTGCCGAGTCCTTGAAGATCCGTGAGCCGGTGAGCCCGTAGGCCTCCGTCATCGCGAGCGCTGCCGTCATGTGGTTGTACTGAAAGTGCTGTGCCGTCCGGGGACCGAAGCAGCCCTCGGAGTCCTGGATGTTCTTCAGGTAGCGCAGCCCGTTCTTGACCGTGGACTTGTACTGACCGGCGATGTGCGTCTCGCCCGCGCCGAGGAAGCAGAGCAACGCGAGTCCGGACACGCCGGGGTCGTAGACCGCCTCTCCGGGACCACCGCAGTCGTTCAGCTTGCACTGATCGGAGAAGCCGTCGCAGTCCCAGTGACCGCCGGGGCTCTGGTGGTTCTTCAGCCACTCGAGTGCGAGCTCGACCGAGGACTCGGTGCGCGATCCGCCCGACGAGGCGCGGAGGTGCTTGCGCCCACCCTTGCCGCCTCCGAACGAGCCGCCAGCGTTCCCGCCGATGCCGATCACGCCGTTCTCACCCGCGCCCTCGAACGGGGCCTTTCCGTCGAACGTCGGGTCGCCGAGCGCCTCGTGGTCGTCGATGTGGTCGGGCGTCTCGTTCGTCGGGTCCTTCGCGTCCACGAGGACCGGGTCGACGTCCTCCTTCTCGGTCTCCGGCTTGAACTCGTCCTCGACGATCTCCGGCTCCTCCGGCTCGTCGAGCTGGGGCTGCTCGACCATCCGCGACATCTGGATGCGCTTCGCCGTGGTGACCTCCGCATCCTGGGCCGGGAGGAGGAGCAGGAAGCCGACGGCGACGGCGTGCACGCCGACCGAGCACATGACCCATGGCGCGTTGCGCAACTGGGTGTAGAGGATGTCGCCAAAGTCCTGACTGTCGTCGAACAGGATCTGTCGCCGCGTGAGGTTGCCGTTGAGGTCCATGTCTGCTCCGTCTCCCGGCCACTCCGCGCCGCGCGACCCCTCGTCGTGTCAGCGCTGTGGCCCTTGCGACTCCAACTCAACGGGGAGTTCGGGATTCGGTTCATCGTGGAATCGGCGGTTCCCGAGTCGCTCGGAAGCGCCGAAAAACGACCCGAACCATCCGTCGGCAGAGCCGTTGATGAGGGGAGGAATCGCGCGCGGGAGCGACGCGCGATCAGCGCGTGAGCGAGTGCACGAAGTCCGCGAGATCGCGGCCGTAGCCCGCCATGAATTGCGGGCGTACATGCACGTCGTCGTACATCTGTGTGTCGGCGAACTGCGCGAACTGTCTGGGGTCGGCGACGTCGACATGCGGATGCCGCGCGGCGAGATCGTCGAGGAATGCGCGATACGCGGCGAGGTATCCGTTGCGCTCCCAAGTGTCGGCAACGGACCGTGGCAATGCGGCAGTGAGCAGATGCACACGCGTGTTCGAGGTCGCCGTCTCCAGCGCGATCTCGTCAAGGAACGTCCTGGCGAGATCACTGACGACGAACGTCTCCACTTGTGCGCGCTCCTGCACTGCCGCGATGGTCTCCGGGTCGTCACCCGTGATCGGTCGCAGTGGGGGCCGCGCGCTGACGTCCACGCCGCGCAGGCGATTGAGCTGGACGCGTAGGCCGCGTCGTCGCCACCTAGTCGGTGGGAGCAGGAACGCACGACCGAGCATGCGAGTCGGCTGCGCCCAGCGTCCGGAGATGCGCGCGAAGTGACGGACCTCGTCGGGCCTGACGAAGCACGTCTCGAAGTAGTTCGGCGCCAGCTCGTTGGTGAGGTCGTTCTGCCACGTCTCGGGGATCGTCACGAGCACGAGGTGCTTCGGTGCGCCGGTCGTTGCGACGAGTCGGCGGTAGCTGTACAGCACACCGGGGATGCCGATCGCCTGCGTCGTCGACAGGTCGTGGAACTCCTGGTCCGCGCCGGCCTCCGTCAGGCAACGTGCGGTGACGCTGTCGCCCCAGAGCACGACGTCGCGGTGCGGCTGCGGCTCCTCGAGTCGCGCGAGCAGCGTGTCGACGACGTGGCGGCCCGGATCGCGGACGACAGCGGCCGACGCCGCGACCTCGCCGGCGACGATCAACGTCGCGGCGAGCAGCAGGGCCCGGCCCGGCCGCCAGCGGTCAGAACTGGAAGTAGATGAAGGCGTCTCCATCGAACTCCCCCAGAAGGGTCATCAGGAACCACATCGCCGCGAACGCGACTCCGCGAATCGGCCAGGCGATGCGTGCAACAGAGCGCTCGTCGTTCGCGCGTGACTGCAGCCACCACACCAACAGCACTGGCGCGGAATAGAAGAGCACCGAGTCGAAGCGCGCACCGGCCATCGACAGGTCTCTCGCGATCCTCCCGAACACCCTCCCCGCGTCAACGAGTGTGTCGGCGCGGAACAGGACCCATCCGATGCAGGTGACGTGGAAGAACCCGATGCGTCGCCACCAGGCAGCGGGACCACGGCGCTCCGGTTGCTCCGCCGCGAAGACCCAGCGCCCGGCGATGAGCAGCGCTCCATGGAATGCACCCCACGCGACGAACGTCCACGCCGCGCCGTGCCACAGGCCACCGAGGAGCATCGTCAGGAACAACGCCCGGGAGGTGCGGGCGGCGCCGCCCCGACTGCCGCCGAGCGGGATGTAGAGGTAATCGCGCAGCCACGTCGACAGCGAGATGTGCCAGCGGCGCCAGAACTCACGCGGACCCTGCGCGAGATACGGCATGTCGAAGTTGAGTGGCAGTTCGAACCCGATCAGTCGCGCCGTGCCGCGGGCGATGTCCGTGTAGCCCGAGAAGTCACAGTAGATCTGCATCGCGAATGCGTACACGCCGGCGAGTGCGATGCCGCCGTTGGCGTTCGGATCGTCGAAGCCCATCTCCGCGACACGCGCGAGGTTGTCCGCGACGAACACCTTCTTGAACAGACCCCAGTACACGAGCCACGCGCCGGACTCGATCTGTTCGCGCGTCGGTTGGCAGACGCGGCGTAGCTGGGGGAGGAACTCACGTGCGCGCACGATCGGCCCAGCGACGAGCTGCGGAAAGAACGCGACGAAGAGGGCGAAGCGCAGCAGCGATCGCTCCGCGCGCAGCCGTCCGCGATGGATGTCCAGCGTGTAGGACATCGACTGGAACGTGTAGAAGCTGATGCCCACGGGCAACACCAGATCGAGCGTCGGGAGATGCGCGTCGATGCCGACGGTGGCGAGGAGCCCGGCGGCGCTCTCGACGAAGAAGCCGAGGTACTTGAAGACGCCCAGCACCCCGAGGTTCACGACGATCGAGAGGGCGAGCAACGCGCGCCGGTGACCGGCAGAAAGCGCGAACGCGTCGGCGTCGCTGGCGGTGCGCTTGTCGAGCCACGCACCGGCTACGAAGTCGATGACGGTCGAGAACGCGATCAGCCCGAGGAAGCGCCAGTCCCAGCAGCCGTAGAAGAAGTAGCTGGCGGCCAAGAGGAACGCGTCGCGCGCCACGAGGCGACGGCGCAGCGCGGCGCTCGCGACGAGCACCACGGCGAGGAACACGCCGAAGCCGAGGGTGTTGAAGAGCATCCGTCGCGGGGTCCGTGCAGAGGCTACACAGACCCAGCACGACCGTCTCACCACGTCGGCGCGGGATGCGGCACACGACGTACAACGCTCGCGCGTCGTCCGTCGTGCCACTCACCGTGCGACGCCCCGTGAGAGATGGGGGGCCAGCATTCAGCGGTCCCGCAGGCTGCCCGCGATCAGAGCGTGACGTCGAAGAGCGTCTGCACCCAGTTGGGAAGCACGGAGAAGTTCGTGTGACGCAGGAGGCGCGGCATCGCGAGCTCCTCGCGTCGATCGAGCAGGATGCCGATCGCGTCGAGAGTGGCGGCCCGCGCGGCCGGCGACGTGTCCTTGGCCCGCGCCAGATCGAGTAGCCCGCGCAGGGCGCTCTCGCTGCCACCGAAGCCGATGCCCACCGCGGTCATCGCCTGGAGGCCCGGATCGTCGATCGCGGCGAGCGTCTCGAGCACCGTTGCCGTGTCGTCGTCGTCGCCGAGGAGCGCGAGCGACTGGGCGACGTGTGCCTTCACGAAGGAGGACTTCTCGGTCGCGTGACGCTGCAGCAGCTCGAACCGCGCCCGATCGCCACCGATGAGAGCCAGCGACGTGGCGGCGTACGCGCGCTGCCGCGGCGTGCCCTTGGCGCCGAGAGCCTTCGCGAGAGTCACGACCGCATCCGTGTCCCGAGCAAGGCCCATCGCGATCCAGCGTGCGCCGGTGTCGGAGGCCGCCAGTTCGGCGTCTCCGATACGCGCTCGCAGCGTGGCGTCGGCCGAGTCACGAACGAGGAGCCCGGCCGCGATCGTCGACCACGGACGCAGCGCCCGCGCGCCGTCGGTCAGCTGTTTGTCGAGGAAGGCCGGCACCGTCGCGCCACCCTGCTCGGCGAGAGAGAGCAGAAGGAGTCCGCGCGTCAGCGGCTCGCGCTCGAGCTCGTACGCCGTCATGAGGCGCGGCGCGACGAGGTCGCTCCCGAATGCGCCGAGCGAGACCGCGGCGGCGCGGCGCAGCTCGACGTCACGGCCGCCGAGTGTCTCCTGCAGCAGACGCAGGGTCTCGGTGTCGTCGGCGTCCCCGAGCGACTCGATCGCCCGCGACCGGAGGGCCGGACCGGCCTTGCGGTCCTTGGCTGCCTTCGTGAGCGCCGCGTCGAGCGCGACACTGGGGGCGAGGAGGTGGTGGAGCGCGGCGGACGTGCCGAGCGCCTCGCGGTCGGCGCGCTTGGCGTCGCCGAGGATCGAGGCGATCTGCGGACCGAGGTCCGCAGCGTGTCCCGCCTGGCGAGCGATGCCCAGCGCGACGATCGCGACCGGGCGGGCGTTCGGCGTCACCGGGCGCTTCGACTTGCCCTTCGGCACGCCATGCTGCGCCACGTTCAGCAGCGAGGAAACGGCGTCGGCGGAGCCTGTCGCTCCGAGCGCGAGGAGCGCGCGATCCCGAACGCGGACCTGCGGGTCTTCGAGCAGGGTCATGAGGCGCGCGACGGCCTGATCGCCTCCGACTCGCCCGAGCGAGGTCGCCGCAGCCGCGCGGACGCGGGCATCGGCGTGGTCGAGGTGGGCGATCATCTGCGACGTCGCGAGATCGCGGAACGCCTGGAGCTGTCCGGCCTTGGCCTTCGTCGGGCTCTGGCCGCCGGTTGTGGCCGCGACGACGTCGAGGCGACGACGCGGCAGGTGGTCGAGCTTGTTCAACTCCCACCAGACCCACCAGGTCTGCGGGCCGCCCGCCGCGAGGCCGTCGCCCCGTCCAGTCCGGCCGGTGGGACGTCCCGTGCCAGTGTCCGCAGTGGGGATGTCGCCGCCGTCCTCGTTGGCGGTGCCGCCGGGACGAGTCGGCTCCTCGACGTCGTCGCGTTCCTCGACGAAGTCGTCGAGGTCCATGCCGTTCTCGTCGGAAGCCGGCGGGTCCGTGAACACGGGGCCCTGGATGCGGGCGGCCTCGGCCACCGTCAGTCCCATCAGCGCGAGGGCGTCACCGACGCGGGCATCTCCGGCGAGATCCGAGACGAAGGCGTGGTTGTCGCCCTGGACGACCTCGTCGACGAGACCGGGCTTCCCGAAGTGGCGGAGGAGGTCCGCCACGGCGCAGTGACGGCCGGCGTCGTCGACGAAGAACGGCACGCGGGCACCCGGGAAGGCGTCCGATGCGCCGAAGTCGGCTCCTGTCCAGTAGCTATGGAAGCGGTCGAGCGCACGAGCACGGGCAGCGCGAGTCTCCACGGAGAGGTGCTCGACATCCGCCGCGCGGAGCTCGCGCTCCACCTGGGCGTAGTGCGTCTGCAGGCTCTCGACGGCCCGGGCGCGGCCGGGATCCGGCTGGGCGGTGGCATCGACGCGGTCCGGCGCGGCGACCGCGACCCCGGCCAGCGAGGCGACGACGAGACTCCAGACGATCGCACGTGACGGCTTCCTGCCCATGTCGTTCCTCCGGCCCATGACGGGCGCTCTACGGTCCATCCTCGGCGCTCTCACTGAAAACGCCGGGCCGGACGCGCCAGGCACGGACGCCGTCACCCGGTGGTGACGGCGTCACGAGAACGTGTCGGAGCGAGCACGGTCGGCCTCGAGATGGCAGATTCTCCCTGTCGCATCTTGCCAAAACGAACGATCGTACTATTCTCCCCTCGTGACGAAGGGCCAAGACACCCGTGCGACCATCCTCGAGCACGCGCTCGCGCTCTCGAGCCGGTTCGGTCTCGAGGGACTGACGATCGGCACGTTGGCGAGCGAGGTCGGGATGACCAAGAGCGGCGTCTATGCGCACTTCGACTCGAAGGAAGCCCTCCAGGTCGCCGTGCTCGACACGGCGCGCGACCGCTTCGTCGAGCTCGTGGTCGCTCCCGGTCTGCGCGCGCCGCGGGGTGAGCCCCGCGTGCGAGAGCTGTTCGAGCGGTGGGTGGCGTGGGGCGAGCGCACCGTGCTCCCAGGAGGCTGCCCGTTCGTCGCCGCAGCCTCAGAGTTTGACGATCGGCCCGGGAGCGTCCGCGACACGCTCGTCGCGCACCAGCGCGATTGGGTCGGGATGCTGGCCTCCACCGCTGCCGACGCCGTCGCCGAGGGACACTTCCGTGCCGACCTCGATCCCCGGACATGGGCACAGGAACTCTTCGGGGTCGTCCTCGCCTACTACCACTTCGCTCATCTGCTCTGCATGCCCGACGCCGGCGCTCGTGCGCGTCAGGCGTTCGAGCGCCTGATGACCGACGCCAGCGGCGTCCTCGCCACCTGATCCATGCCCGACGACCCGATCCTCCGCCGCGCCTCGAAGAGCACGATCGTTCGCTTCTTTCTGATCGGAGCGCTCCTCCGTGGGCTGGCGCGGATCAGCCAGCGCGTCGCCGCACGCCTCCTTGCCTGCTTCTTCATGGTCGCGCCGCGCCTGCGTGTGCGACGCCGCGACGTCCCACTCCTCGCGGGTGCCACCCGGCTCGAGATCGAGAGCGGCGACGGTCGCCTCGCCGTCTGGTCGCGCGGGTCCGGTCCGGTCGTGCTCCTCGTCCACGGCTGGGGTGGGCGCGGCTCACAGATGGCGGCGTTCGTGGAGCCGCTGGTCCAGGCAGGACGACGCGTCGTCTCGTTCGACGCGCCCGCGCACGGCGCATCGTCCGGACTGCGCACGACGGTCGTCGACATGGGCCGCGCCGTGCGCGACGTCGCGGAGGCCGTCGGTGGCGTGCAGGCGGTGATCGCGCACTCCGCCGGCACCGCGGCCGTGACGCTCGCGCTGCACGGCATCGACTCGCCGCGTGCTGACTCGCAGCGTGTTGGCAAGCAGCGTGTTGGCAAGCAGGGCGCCGGGCCGCACGGGGGGCTCCGCGCGCGGCGGCTCGTGTACGTCGCTCCGACGATCCGGCCCGGCTCGTTTCTCGCGCGCGTTGCCGGGACGCTGCGCGTGCCGCCCGTCGTCGTCGAGGCGGCTCGCTCCGTTCTCGAGAGACGCTTGGGCACCACGTTCGACGCCCTCCATCGACGAATCGCGCGACCGATCGGCAGTTCCGATCTGCTCGTCGTCCACGACGAGCACGATCGCATCGTCGAACGCGGTGACGGCGCTCGCCTCGTGAGCGTCTGGCCCGGGGCCGAACTGCTCACCACACAGCGCCTGGGGCACAACCGCATCCTTCGTGACGGTGGCGTCGTCGATGCCGCTGTCGCGTTCGTCACAGCGCCGCCCCGCGTGGCGCCGCGCCCGACGCTCCAGTCCGTTGCCTAGACCCGCATCGTTCGCGAGGACGCCACGCCTGACGGTCCCGAGTACGCAATCTCCCGCCCCGGCGCCGCTTCGCAACCGCATCTAGAGGGTGCATGCGCGTCTCCGGAACGAGATCTCACGCACTCGGAGCCGCCAGGACACCGTGCGACGAGCGATCGCGCCACGTCACGCAGCTCACCCTCGCCGTGCCTCGATCTCGCCGCGACCCCGCGACGCCCTCGTGAACGATCCGGGCTAAACGCCCGGGGTTTGCGGATTCTCGACCTCCAGTAGGATGGAGCAGCACGGGTCGCCCTCTGGTTGGGGAAGCGCGAGGTGGTTCGGGCAGGAGGTGCAGGATGCGCGCAGGCGTGGTCGGGGCGATCGCAGTCGGAGCCGTGGTGCTCTGCGCGGGAAGCGTTGAGGCGGGACGGAATCCCGAGCTGATCGAGAAGGATGCGCGCGAGGCAGCGCGGATCGAGCTCGGCCGGCGCCTGTTCATGGACCCGGCAGCCAGCCGCGGCGCCCGCTTCTCCTGCAAGTCGTGCCACGAACCGGAGCACGGGTTCTCCGATCCGCGTCAATTCTCGATCGACGAGAACGGTTCTACGAGTCGGCACAGCCAGCCGATCACCGACCTTGGTGGGACGGGCTTCCACTGGGACGGCGAGTTCCCCCACGTGCGCGATCTGCTCTTCGCACGGCTCGCGAGCGGCGAGGAGGTCGGCAAGCGAACGCTCCAGATCATGGAGCAGCGCATCAAGCAGGCCGAGCGCGACCGTCGGACGACCGACGTGAAGACGTATCAGCGGCGCAAGCAGCAGATCCGGAGGACGTTCACGCCGCCCTACTACGGGACCACGCCGGGCCAGCGGCGCCCGTCGCCTCAGCCGGTGGCCGTCCGTATCGCCGAGTCCGGACTCTACGACGCCGGTGTCGCGGCCGCGTTCGGCACGCCGACGGTCTCCGCATCGCGCCTCGTGGATGCGATGGAGGCGTACCTCGACACGGTGAAGACCTCGCAGAACTCCTACGACCGCTACATCTCCGGGGACACCGAGGCGCTGAGTGAGTCGGCGCATCGCGGGCTGCAGCTCTTCACCGGTGAGGCCGGGTGCGCAAGCTGCCACCAGCTGAGCGCCCGCAACGGACGCGTCGCGCTGACCAACGGTGGCTTCGCCAACACGGGCGTCGCGTTCAAGGGTCCCCTCGCCGAAGACGCCGTCCCGGATGTGGGGCTCGCGAGCCAGACCTTCGCCGTCGATGACGCCAGCCGGTTCAAGGTGCCCTCGCTGCGCGATGTCGCGCGCCGGCCGCCGTACATGCACAACGGCTCGCTCGCCACACTGGCCGAGGTCGTCGACTACTACGCGCAAGGCGGCACGAAGAACGCCCACCTCGACGAGCGCATCAAGCCGTTGGATCTCGACGAGCAGGAGCGCGGCGATCTCGTGGCGTTCCTCGAGTCGCTCTCGGGCGACGAGCGACCCGGCCTGGGCCGCTTGCACCGCGATCGCGCCGACGTGCTCCGCGTGCGCGTCGTGAACCTGCTCGGCCAGCCAGTGAAGGGGTTCACGTTCCGCGGTTTGCCCGCGGGCGACCGCCTGCTCGGCAGCGACGACGGGGGCGAGCCCCAGAGCGTGAAGACGGACTTGCGTGGCGAGGCCTCGATCTTCATGCCGCCGTCGACGCACCTGCGTCTCGAAGCGAACGGACACGAACTCGGCTTCTCGCGACTGATCCCCGACTACACCCGTGAGATCGAGGTCATGGCGACGCCCCACGACACGATCGCAGTGCCGGTGCGCGTCGACGACGCGACGAAGTTCATCCCCCAAGAGGTCAAGCTCTTCGAGATCACTCCGGGCAAGGAAGGCTTCGGGCGCCTGCTCGAGATGCGCCGTCTTCGCATGTTGGACGAGAAGACAGCTCTGTATGTCGCTGATCGCACCGAGCTCAAGGGCATCCAAGGCGTGGGGCTGAAGATTGCCGTACGACGCGTCGGTCATCCTGGCGAGCTGATCGGCGCGGCGGTCGACTTCGACGGCGGCCTGAGCGAACTCGTGGATCTGCGCTTCGCGAAGCCGTTCTCTGTGCGGCGTCCGTTCCTGAACCGTCGCTGATCCGCGTCAACGCGAGACGCCGTCTCGCTACACCGCATAGGATCTCCCCTGTGGTCGTTCCGGCCACGGGGGAGGAACGGTGTCCGCTCTTCGACGCGCGACTCTCACGACCATCCTGGGGACCGGGCTGCTCGCATTCAGCGCGACGAGCGTGGCTCCCGACGCCGGACGTGCCATCGACCGCGGCGGTGCCGCAAGCCTCACGATCCCGCTGGTCTTCGAGGCGAACGCCGGCCGCACCGACGATGCCGTCCACTTCCTGGCGCGTCGCCCTGGAGGCGCGGTGTTCCTCGCCAATGGCGAGATCCGCGTCACCCAGAGTCGGATGAAACTCGTCGACGGGCAGCCGCGGATCGTGCCGACCACGATCGGCCTGCGCTTCGCGGATGCTGCCACAGAGGTCCCGGTGGTCGGTGAGTCGCCGCTGCGGTCGCGCAGTCACGACTTCTGCGGCGACGAGCCGTCCGCCTGGCGGACGGACATCGAGCAGGTCCAGCGGGTTCGGTATCGCGGTCTCTATCGGGGCATCGACGCCGTCTGCTACGGGCGCGGCAGCGACCTCGAGTTCGATTTCGTGGTGGCGCCGGGTGCCGACCCGGGACAGATCGCTCTCGATGTCGTCGGTGCCTCCTCCGCCGTCGTCGACGCGCGCGGCGATCTCCGGCTCCGCGTAGGGGACGACACGGTCGTGCAGCACGCGCCCGTGATCTACCAGACGATTCGGGGCGAACGCGTCTCCGTCGACGGTCGCTACGTCGTGGACCGCGACCGGCGCGTGCGCTTCGAACTGGGCGAGTACGACACCCGGACCGCGCTGGTCATCGACCCGGTGATCTCGTTCGCGAGGGAACTCTCCCGTGACGACCCCGCGAACGGGCTGCTCACCGAACTGCTCATCTTCTTCGGCTCCTCGACCGGGCTCGACGTGGACGCGAACGACGATGTCTACGTAGCCGGATTCACGGCGGCGACGGACTTCCCCGTTCTCACGCCGTTCCAGGACGTGCTGGCCGCGGGCGACGATCCGGGATCCTCCGTCGATGCGTTCGTCGCGAAACTCGACGGCAGCGACGGCTCGCTCGTCTTCGCGACGTATCTCGGCGGCACGGGGATCGATCTCGCCACGGCTCTCTCCGTCCATGCAACGGGCCGCGTCCACGTGGCGGGCTCGACCAGCTCGGCGGACTTCCCTACGCAGTCCCCGCTCCAGGCCGCACTCGCCGATCTGCCGGGAGACTCCGAGCTGGGCGACGCGTTCGTGACACGCTTCGATGCGACGGAGAGCACCCTGGAGTTCAGTACGTATCTCGGCGGCTTCGAGGGCTCGTTCGTCGACGAGATTGCGGTCGCGAGCGACGGCGACGTGCTCGCGTACCTCGGGGCCATCCAAGACGCGTCGACCATCGGCGATTTGACGCTCGATGTCCGGAACCGTGAACCTCGTCGACGGGAGCTTCGTCCGCGAGCCTCTCGTCGAGCCGCCGAACACGCCGACGCTTGGGCTGCGGTCGTTGAAGGCGAAGATCCGTGGCCCCGGTCGGGACGTGCTCATCATGGATCTCGACTTCCTCCGGGACATCCCGCTCGCGCCGCCGGACGTGACCATCGCCGTCGAGCCGTACTTCCGGACCACGATTCGCGCCGACGAGTGGACGCAGGTCGGCGACGAGTCCTTTACGTTCCCGCGGCAGTCCGACGGGTTGCTCGCGGCGCGGCTGAACTACTTCTCGCGGCGCATCCGCGTGGTCGTCAAGCGCGGGACGTTGTTCGATCCCGTGCCTCTCTCGGACTCGACGTCCGGCGCGTTCGGTCCGATCGTGCTGCGTCTCGATCCGAGCGTGCCCAACGAACGCGTCCAGCCGATCAACGGTCCTGCACCCGTGCGGATCGTCGTGCGGATCGACGACGACGAGATCGAGTCGCGCGTCCACGTGCTGACACGGAAGGGCAAGAAGCTCGTCTACTGAACCGGATCGTCCGCGAGTGTCGCGCGCGGCGTGAGCCCGCGTGAACGATGGAGACCGGTCAGACGCGTTCGAGGTCGTCCGGCTCGATCGTGTAGCCGTGGTCGACCTGGCCGGTGTTCCGCGTCGTCGCCGGCTCGAAGAGAACACACTCGACGAGTTCGTCAGCGACGGGCTTGTGCTCGACGCCGCGCGGGATCACGCAGAGCTCGCCCGGACCGAGCACGACCTCGCCGTCCTCGAAGAGGATCCGCAGCGTGCCGGACACGACGAGGAACGCCTCGTCCTCGTGATCGTGGTGATGCCAGACGTACTCGCCGAGGAACTTCGCCACCTTCACGTACTGGCCGTTCAGCTCGGCGGCGACCTTCGGCACCCACGTCTCGTCGAAGCTCGCGAGCTTGTTCGCAAGGCTGATCATCGGTGGCGGCATGTCCGGTCCTCCTGGGTTCGGAGATCGTCGCACACGGGTCGGGATTCGCCATCGGGACGTGATGACGCCGCATGCTACGGCGAGGAACGCGCGGGAGGCCGCGACGGCCCGAAGCAGGTATGTTCGCGGTGTGCGCCGCATCGTCTTCTGCACCGTGTTGCTGTTGATCGCTGCGTGCGTCGTCTCGTTGCGCGCGTGCGACGACGAGGCGTCGCGGGTCGCCGACCCGCGGCCGGTGCCGGACGCCGCGGACGTGGACTCGGATGATCCTGAGCCGGCTACGCGACGCCGGCTGCGCGTCGACACCGCGCCGGAGCCATCGCCGTCAAGCGCGGTCGCAGGCGAGTCCACGGCGAGTGGCGAGCCGGATCAACCCGACGAGCCGGACGAGGAAGATGCGCTGCCGGACCTCGGCGCCCAGCTCCGCGTGCGCGTGCTCGACGCGTCGGATCAGCCGGTGGTCGGCGCGTGGGTTCGGCTGCACGCGCCGGAGGCCGAGGACCTGGACAGCGCTGGCGCGGCGGCGGACGGCTGGGCGACGCTGCCATTCCCGCCGCCCATGCGTGCGCGACTCGTCATCTACAAGCCCGGCTACGTACAGTGGATCGGCGAGGTCGAGACGTTCACCGAGGGGATGGACGAGCGTTCCGTGCGGCTCGACTCGGGCGTCACGCTCGGTGGTGTCGTCATGCAGTTCGACGGTCGCACACCTGCCGGCGGTGTGCAGGTCGTGTACTCCGCAGCGCGCCTTCGCGATGACCTCGACGTGTGGCTGCCGACTCAGGTCGCGCAGACGGACGTCGACGGTCGCTTCCTGTTCTCCGGGTGCGAGGCCGGAGTGCGGGCGACCGTCAAGGCGCAGCCGCCGGACCCGTGGGTCACCGGATCGGGCGCGTCGGTTCACCCGCTCACCGGGCACGACACGGCGCGCATCGTTCTGCGACGCATCGTGAGCGTGCAGGTGCTGATCGTCGACGCGTCGACCGGGCGCGCCGTTGCGGCCGACGAGATCCAGGTGTTCGAGGTCCGGGACGACAAGGAGCAGCTGCGGTTCACGTCCGGCTCGCGCATCGACCGGAGCAAGGAGCAGCCGGAGGCGAAGCCGTTCGGTGATATTCGTCTCTACCACCCCGGCGTCTCGCGCCTGTTGGTCCGTGCGCGTGGCTACGCAGACAGCGCGGTCGTCTCGACCGACGCCGACGAGGGGCCGCTGCGGCGCACGCTCCGGTTCGAACTGGAGCCGGACCCGGACGACGTGGCGACGATCGTCCTGTTCATCCGCGGCGACGACGGCTCGGTGCCGACGCGGATGGCGGTCACGCGGCATCGAGACGGGAGTTGGAGCTCCACGACCGAGGGTCTGGTCGACGGTCGCACCGAGCTCGAGGTCTCGTCCGGCCGCACCGTTCTGTCCGTCGGTTCCAATCCGATGGGCGGGGACGTCGACGTGCCGTGGCTCCCGCAGCGCCTCGAGATCGATGTCGAACGGGGCGCGACGGTCGAGCGTATCGTGACGCTGCGGCGCGGCGGATTCATCCGCGTTCGCAGCGAGGAGCGTCCGGAGCGCCTCGTTCACGGAGACGCGATCACGGAACCTCACTTCGCGCATGGGTTCGACGATGCCGGGAACTTCTGGACCGTCGGGCCGCTCGAGGCGGGTCGCTACGTCGTCGAGCTCGATGACGGCGACGACGTCGCGCGTGCCACTGCGGAGGTCCAGAGTGGACAGACTGTCGAGTTGGCGTTCTCCGATCAGTAACGACGCGCGCGGCACACGCGCACGCCTTCGGCGCCCATACACCCGGGGGGGCTAGCGGGCTGCCATGAGAGCCGCTAGTCTCATTCCAGGCCAGCGACCACAGGGTTCCGACCATCGTCGGGGTCGCCGTGCCCAAGGCGAGGAGCAGGGAATGACGTCAGTCGGACGATTCGTGCGCGGCACGGCCGTGGTGTTCGTGGTGTGTGGACTGGCGACAGTCGCTGCAGCCGATATCGAGGTCGACATCCCGAACAACATCCAGGTTGTCGGCGAACTCGAGCCCGCGGACGAGGTGGAGACGTACGCCGTCTTCCTGCCCGCCGGCGCGTCGCTGAGTGCGTCGACAAAGGGTCTGAAGACAAAGGGCCAGGACACGCCCGCCGTCACGTTCCGCGTTCTCGACGAGGGCGACAATCAGATCATCGCCGCCACCGCGAAGGGCTCCGGCGCGAAGCTGAAGAAGTTCATCGCTCCGACGACCGGCGTCTACCGCCTCGAGCTCATCGGCAACGGCACGGCGGGTCGCTACTCGTTCAAGGCGAAGTGGAAGAGCGCGAAGAAGAAGGGCGACGCGGGCGCCATCCCGGCCGCCGGAGAGCGCGAGATCGTGTTCTCCGCCGATCGCGGAGCGGTCGTCAGCTTCCAGACGAAGCGCGCGAAGCGTGCGGCCACCCTGCCGCGCCTCGTGCGGGTCGAGGACTCCAACGGCAACGTCGTTCACGACTTCGCCGCCAACCCGAGTCCGACGGCGACGTCGCACAAGTTCAAGAGCATCATCGCTGACCAGACCGGTGACTTCACCCTGGTCATCAACGACGTGACTGGCGCCGGAGGCGAAGCCACCACGAGCGTCTCGGTCAAGGCGCCGAAGCTGCGCAAGTCGAAGCTCGAACTGACCGACGCCGCGCTGGGTCTCTCGAACTTCCGAGCAGAGGACGGGCTCCAGGCCGCGGTGCTCGGTCCGCAGGGCGGCGAGTTCATCGCCGACTCGCCTGACGTCGGCGACGTCATCGGCACTGGTCTGAACGTGCCGCAGGGTGCGCTGCCCTCGCCGACCGCAGTCGTCATCGGAGAGGGACGCGACATCACTCCGCCGGACGGGGACTTCGACGGTCGCAGCAACTCCGTGTTCTTCGGTCCCGATGGTCTGTCGTTCTCGCAGCCGGCCGAGGTCTCGGTGCCGGTCAATCTGTCCGGTCTCGGCGGTGATACCGGGAGCATCGTCGTGGTTCAGAAGGAGTCGGACGGCACGACGTCGGTGCTCGACTCGAGCACCTACACGTTCGACGACGAGGGCAACGTGAAGTTCCCCGTCAGTCACTTCACGACGTTCCAGGTCTTCGGTGCGCCGCCGGATGCCGTCGAGACGAAGATGGTCGGCTCGCAGAACTTCTCCGACGACTTCGGTCTGTCGGTCGATGTCGATGGCGACCTCGCGGTCGTCGGCGCCCCGGGTGAGCTGGTCAATTCCGGTGCGATCTACATGTACGAGCGCAACGGCGAGCTCTGGGAGTTCCGCCAGCGACTCGTCGGCTCGACGGTCATCAACGGCGATCGGTTCGGCCAGGCCGTGGCGATCTCGGGGAGCACGATCGCGGCGACGACGCAGACCGGCGTGTTCACGTTCGAGTACGACGGCTCGACGTGGGCCGAGGACCAGGCGTTCGGCCCCGACGACGGCACCGGCGCCAACGAGACGTTCGGCCAGGGTGTCGCGGTGCACGGTGACACGGTCGTCGCGGGCGCCCTGCTCCACGACGGTGGCTCGCTCGACGCGGGCGCGGTGTTCGTGTTCACGCGCACCGGTGGGAACTGGAGCCAGTCGCAGATCATCGTCGCCCCGAACCTCGCGTCCGGTGACCTGTTCGGCACCGCGTTCGAGGTGGAGAACGACACGCTTGTCGTCTCGGCTCCCGGGGCGGATCAGTTCGCGATCAACGGCGGCTCGATCTACGCCTTCGAGCGTGCGAACGCGACCAGCGACTTCGTGCAGAGCGATGCGTTCGTCATGGACGAGGTTGCCGTCGGGACCGACTTCGGTCGACGCAACACGCTCGGCCTGAGTGGGGACCGCGTCGCGGTCGGCTGGTACGGCGATGCGACCCAGGCCGGCGCGGTGTTCGTCTTCGATCGCAGCGGTACGACGTGGACGCAGTCGCAAAAGCTGACCGCGCTGGACAACGACGTCGGTGACCTGTTCGGTTCCTCGGTCGACATCGACGGCGAGGGGATCGTGATCGCGGCGCGCAATGACGACGAGAACGCCAGCAACGCCGGCGCCGCGTACGAGTTCGCGCTGGTGAACACCGCGTTCATCCAGGTGCGTAAGTTCGGGGCCACCGACGGCATCGGAGACGACCAGATCGGCATCGACGTGGCGATCTCGGGCCGCGGCTCGCTCGTCGGCAGCAACGTCCGCGCCGGTGGGGCGGGCTACTTCTTCCAGCTCCCGCCGGTTCCACAGCCCGAGTAGCGCGCTCGGCAGACTGCGTATCTCGCTTCCCATGCGTCACTTAGGTGGCTCCGCTCCGGCCCGCGTTGTGCCCTGACTCCGCACGCGCTAGTATCGGGGTGCGAGTGTGCTTGGATTCCTCGGTCCTCCGATCCACGGAGGGGCTGCGGGTCCGATGGGAAGGCTGCGAAAATGGGTTCTCCACCCCGACATGGACGACGTCTCTCTAGGCGTCTGATCTCCATCTCTGCGCTGGTCCTGATCGGGATGGGTGTGTCGACGTCCGCGGTCGCCGACATCAGCGCGGATCTCCGCAACAACGCCCAGGTCTTCGGTCAGTTCGATCCAGCCGACGAGATCGAGACGTACTCGGTGTTCATCCCGGAGGGCGCGGCGTTCTCGGTCTCCGTGAAGGGCAAGAAGCTCAAGGGCGGAAAGACGCCGGCCTCGACGTTCCGCGTCACCGATGCGGACGAGAACGTCGTCGCGACCCCGACCGTCCGCGGTGCGGGTGCCGTGCTCAAGAAGTGGATCGTTCCCGCCTCCGCCACGTACCGCATCGAGGTGCGCGGAGACGGCGTCAATGCCGGCCTCTACCAGCTCAAGCTCAAGTGGAAGACGCCGAAGAAGCGCGCCGACTCCGGCGACGTTCCGGCCGGTGGCACGCGCGAGGTGCCGTTCGCCGCGGATCGCGGCGCGGTGGCGAGTTTCCTCACGAAGCGCGGCAAGGGCGCGGCGACGCTGCCCCGCCTGCTGCGCGTTCTCGGTCCGGATGGCGAGGTCGTCCGTGAGTTCGGCCCCGGCGAGAGCCCGACCGCGACCTCGCACAAGGTTCCGAACATCCGCCTGGACGCGACCGGTGACTACCGCTTCGTCGTCGAGGACCTGACCGGCAACGGCGGCGCCGCCGCGAGCAGCGTGAAGGTCAAGGCGCCGAAGCTCCCGAAGGCGAAGATCGTCCTCACCGACGAGGCCCTCGGTCTGACCCAGTTCCTCGCGAAGGAGGGGCTGCAGGCCGCGGTCATCGGCCCCGAGGGCGGCACGTTCATCGCCGATGACGAAGGTGTCGGCTCTGTGATCGGCTCCGGCATCAACGTGCCCCCCGGCGGGCTGCCGGTTCCAACCGCTGTCGTCATCGGAGAGGGGACGAGCGTTCCCTCGCCGGACCCGGATCTCGAAGCGCGGAGCGAGGCGACGTTCTTCGGTCCCGATGGCCTGGCGTTCTCTGGCGACGCGACCGTCTCGGTCCCGCTCGACCTGGTCGGTCTGGGCGGCAGCGCCGACTCGATCACGATCGTGCAGCAGGAGTCGGACGGCACCACCTCGGTCATCGATACGGGCTCGTACACGTTCGACGACACAGACGGCACCGTCTCGTTCCCGGTCAGTCACTTCACGTCGTTCCAGGTGTTCGGCAACCAGCCGGCGCCCATCGAGTCGCGCGTGACGGCCGACACCCCTGACCCGCTCGACGAGTTCGGCTACTCCGCCGCGATGGACGGCGAGGTCGGCGTCATCGGCGCGCCGGGCGAGGACACCAGCGGCGCCGACGCCGGCGCGGTGTACGGGTTCGAGCGCAACGGCGAGTTCTGGGGGAAGACGCACCGCATCGACGCGGAGCCGCCGGTCGTCGGCGGCGAGTTCGGCACCGACCTCGCGATCGACGGGAACCGGCTCGTCGTCACCGACCTGACGTCGGTCTATGTGTTCGAGTTCGACGGCACGAGTTGGGTGCAGCAGGCACGGATGTTCGCACTGGACGGCGCCGGTCCGTCAGAGCGCTTCGGCGAGCCCGTGGACGTCAGCGGCGACACGATCGTGGTCGGAGCCCACTTGCACGACGCAGGCATCCTCGACGGTGGCGGCGTGTACGTGTTCACGCGCGACGGCGACGGCAACTGGGATCAGTCGCAGTTCATCCTGCCGACCGTGCCCTCGTCCGGCGACCTGTTCGGCATCGACATCGCGCTCGACGGCGATCGCCTCATGGTTGCGGCCGCGGGTCTCGACACGTTCGCGATCAACGGTGGCGGGATCATCGAGTTCAACCTGGTCGGCGACGCGTTCGTCGAGGGGCAGGCGTTCGCGTTCCCGGGCATCGGTCCGGAGCGCTATCTCGGCTCGCTGCGCGCCATGGCCTTCCAGGGCGACACGCTGGCAGTCGGCAGCACGACGAACGCCGACCGCTCCGGTGAGGTCCACGTCTTCGATCGCTCGAGTGGCCTCTGGGAGCACGACAGCGTGCTGATCCCGCAAGATGCCGCGCCAGGCGCCCTGTTCGGTTCCGCCGTGGCGCTCGACGGTCCGCGAATGGTCGTCTCCGCTCGCAACGAGAGCCAGGCGGCGACGCGCGCCGGCGCCGGCTACGAGTTCGAGCGGGACCAGGCCGGCGAGTGGATCGAGACGTGGAAACTCATCGCCACGGATGCACGCGGCGAGGATCAGTTCGGCTTCAACAGCGGGTTCTCGGAACTCGGCTTCGTGCTCACGTACACACAGCGTGAGGGCGGCGGCGCCTACTTCTTCCAGCTCCCGCCCGTGGATGCGCTGGAAGAGTTCAAGCCCGACGCCGAGTAGCGGCACGCCAACGTGAGCGACGACCCGGCGTGGATCGCCGATGTCTTCGGTGACGGTGCGTCGACGGACCCTGATCGGTTCCCTCGGTCGAGGGGACCGTTCGTCACGTGGGTCCGCTCGCCGCTCGGCAGCGTGGTCCTCGCGTTCGCCGCCGTGATCACCTGGTTCTGCCTGGGGCAGTGCCTCCCCGGCGCCGCGATCGGGATCTTCGCCGCGGCACAGGCCGACGGCGAGGTCGACGCTGCCGAACTCACCGCGACGACGATGCAGTACCTCCCGTTGATCCTCTTCTCCGGGCTCGTGGTCGTCGTCGCCATGCTGGTAGCGCTCCGAAAGGCGGGCTGGCTCGCCGACGATCCCTCCCCGGCGTTCTCGACACGCAAGGGCCTGCGAACCGGCGCGTGGATCGCGGCGGCGTTCGCGGTGTGCATCCTCGGGGCGACGTCTGGGCGGTCGTGGCGCCTGCTGGCGTACTTCGTGTCCGCGGTCTTGTTCGCGGCCATCCACATGCATCTTCCGGCGACGCCGAACTACATCTGGATGGCGCTCTGCTTCACGTTCGTCTACGAGCGAACGGGAACGGTCTGGTCGGCCGTCGCAGTTCACGCGCTGAACAACCTGTGGGGCGTCTACGCCCTCACGTCCGGCTCGTGACGCCGATCATCCAAGCGGCTGGTGTTCACGATCCCGACGAGGCGCTGCTCCTCGCTTCGGCCGGGTTCACCCACATCGGCTTCCCGTTGCGGCTCGACGTTCACGCAGAGGACGTCGACCCGACCGGTGCGGCGGCGATCACGCGTGTGCTGCGCGAGCGCACCTCCGTCGTTCCGTTCGTCATCACGTACCTCGTCGAGCCGGCGGAGATCGCAGCCCTGTGCGGCGAGGTCGGAGTCACGTCGGTGCAACTGCACGGGGAACCCGACCCCGACGAGGTGCGGCGACTACGCGAGCTCGTTCCGGACCTCCAGATCACGAAGAGCCTCGTGGTCGGAGCCGACGCCGAGGCGCGGCTGACGGCCGCAGTGGCTGCCTTCGGTGCCGTCGTGGATGGGTTCGTCACGGACACGTTCGATCCGGCCACGGGCGCTCGCGGTGCGACCGGTCTCACGCACGATTGGGCCGTCAGTCGTCGGCTCGTCCGGACGGCCCGGAATCCGCTGATCCTCGCTGGAGGCCTCGCTCCCGAGAACGTCGGCGCGGCGATCTGGGACGTGCGTCCGGCTGGGGTGGACGTCCACACCGGCATCGAGGACGAGCGCGGTCGCAAGGACGCGGCGTTGGCGCAACTCTTCGTCGGCGCCGCGCGCGCCGCCTTCGCGATGGTCTAGCCCGGCTACCTACCCGGCGTCACCTGGATGATCTGCCGATCCTCGAGACGGATCGCCGTGAGGGCCCGGCCCCAGACGCACCCAGTGTCGAGTGCGATGAGGTTCCTCTCGACGCGCAGTCCGAGCGACGACCAGTGGCCGAACACGATCGTCGTGCGACGGCTGCGGCGTCCCTTTGCCTGGTACCACGGCCCGCTTCCGCGCGGCGCGGAGTCGGGACCGGCGACGTGATCGGTATCGAGTCGGCCGGACTGGGTGGTGCAGCGGATGCGCGTCAATGTGCGGAGCGCGGTCGCGCGGCGATTGCGGTTGCCGCGCGTCGCGCTCCACGACTTCCAGTGCCCGTTGCGGTAGCGACGAAGCAGGCGCGTGGCGTCGTCGCTCTGGAGCTCGGCTTCGATCTCGCGCGCCAGGGACGACGCCTCGGCCGCGGTCCACAGCGGGTCGAGCCCGGCATGCACCAGCAGGTGCCCCTGGTGACGATGGACGAGCGGGCGCGTTCGCAGCCACGCGATCAGCTCGTCCCGGTCCGATGCCTTCAGGACGTCGCTAACGGTGTCCTTCGAGCGCAGGCGTCGGATGCCCCACGCGAGCATCAACAGGTGCAGGTCGTGGTTGCCGAGCACCGTGACGGCGGCGTCACCGAGGTCGCGCACGAAGCGCAGCACGCGCAGGGATCGCGGGCCTCGATTCACCAGATCGCCGACGAACCAGAGCGTGTCGGCCGCTGGGTCGAAGTCGATGCAGTCGACGAGCCGTCGTAGCTCGTCGTAGCAGCCCTGGACGTCGCCGATTGCATACGTCGCCACGGGATGACACTACACGTCAGGCAGGACGCCGGGCTAACGCTTGGCGGTGTCGTCGTCGCGCGTGGCTGCCGAGGCGCGGCGTCGCGTCTGTAGCGTCAGTGCGTTGAGCGCGGTCGTGCCGACGCGGCCGAGGGCCCGGCTCCACGGATCGACGGGATCCCAGGAGCCGCGCGCGTCGTCATCGTCCGTGCCGCGCTGGTTCTCGGTGAGGGCCTTCTCCACAGCGTCGATCCACTTCGTCGAGTCCTTGCTGCCGATCCGTTGCATCGCGGCAGCACCGTGCAGCCAGTACGTGAAGTCGATCGTGCCCTTGTCGACGTCCCAGATCGGCGGCATGGCGACGAGCAACGCTGCGCCCTTCTCGACAAGGTCGTGATCGCGGGGCTGTCCGGCGGCGAGGCGCGCGAGGACGGCGGCAGCCGTGAGCGGCTCCGTGCGATCGGCGGGGAACCTCTCGATCACGGCCTGCTCGCGGAACGGCGGCCCGCCACGCTCCCGGTAACCGACGCGACCGAATTCTGGCTCGGTCATGCGGTCGATCCACGTCAAGGCGCTGCTGAAGGACCGTGGTGACACCTCGATGCCCGCATCCGCGGCGGCGCGGAGCGCGGTGGTCATCCATGCGGTCGACGACGTGTCGCTCTCGCCGTCGGCCAGGCCGTAGCGCCAGCCGAGGTACGGGCTCTGCGCCCGCTCGATGAACCCGACCGCGCGGCGCGTGCTGTCTTCGAGGAGCTTGCCGCGCGTCAGCGCGTAGGCGTCGGCCACGGCGAGTGTTCCCGCGGCGTGGTTGTAGAGGAAGCGACGCGAGCTTCGCGGGCCGAAGCAACCCTCGTCGTCCTGAATGGTCCGCAGGTAGAGGAGCCCGTTCTGGACTGCCTCGCGGTGCGCGCCGAGACGATGGGAGTGTCCGTCGGCCTGGAACGCGAGCACGGCGAGCGCGCTGACGCCTGGACCGTAGCCGGCGTCGCCGGGACCCGCGCACTGTGCGTCCTGGCAGCGTGCGTCGAACGTGTCGTTGTCCCACTCACCGCCCTCGTCCTGGTGCCGCGAGAGCCATGCAAGGGCGGCGCCGACGGCCTCCTCGACGGAGCTCTTACTCCGCGCGTCGCGCCGTTGCGTCAGCAGCCCGGAGGGCTTCTTGAACTCGCGGGGTTGCAGCACGATGGTCCGACCGGGCGTCACGAGCAGCTCGTGCTCCTGAGACTCGTGGCCGGCGAGCGAGAGGACGACCACCACGTCCTCGGCATCGTCGTAGGTCAGCACGCCCTCGACGGGGCGTCCATTCACCTTGGCCGTCACGCCTTCAGGAAGCGTTCCGATGTCGAGGCGGGCCTTGACCGAGACCCAGGCCTCGCCGGTGATGTCGAACGGCTCGCCGAGCCGTGACGAGAGCTCCCGGCGCTGCGTCACGTATCCAGGACGGGTCAGCTCCACTGCGTACGTTCCCGGGCGCAGCCTGCGCGCTCGCGTCAGTGGGACTCCGTCGATGGTGACGACCGTCTCCGGCGGCAATCCGGCGCGCGAGACCTCCGGCCACGGAGTCAAGTGGATCACACCGAGAGAGCGGAGCTCGTCGCCGCGGACGGTCATCTCGAGCGACTGACCCTCGTGCTCGTTCAGCGCGAGCGCGATCTCGTGCGAGCCGGCGGCGATGGGAGCCGATTGGATCGGGGTCGTACCGATCTCGCGGCCATTCACGCTGACGCGAGCGCCGCGGGGCCGCGAGTCGATCGCGAAGCTGCCGGAACGCTGCGTCGTCCTCAACGAGATCTGCTCACGCGAGCCTGCAGCGATGCGCACGGCCGTTGCTGCGACGTCGAAGCCCGGTCGGATGGCCTGCACGTCGTACGTGCCGGTCTCGATCTCTGTGGCCGGGAGAGCGCCGAACCCGTCCAGCGTGAACTCGTAGGTGCGGTCTGCGTCGCGTCGAGGCTGCAGCACGAGGCGCGCCCCCGCGGGGCCGCGCTCGACGAGGAGCATGCCTCGCGAACGGTCCAGTCGGACGTCGTGACCCGTCACCTCGCGCGGTCGCGTCTCGACGGTGGCTACGAGCACCTCGAAGCGATCGAGCTCGACGCGCACCCGGTGTCGCCCTCGGGAGAGGCCTTCGAGGAGGATCGGAGTCCGGCCGCGCTCGACGTTGTCGACTACGACGCGTGCGTCCGACGGAGTGCTCGTCACGCGCAGACTCGTGTCCGTGCGGAGCGGCCGCCGGACGACGGGCGTCGGCGCGGGCTCCGGCGTGACTGCGGGGCGCGGGACGACGCGCGGAGTCTCACGCGGCGGCGGGGTCTGCGCTGGGGGCGTAGGCTCCACCACGACACGCTCCCCATCGGAAGCGTCCCGGCCGGCCTCGTGCAGCACCTGCACGCCGAAGACGAGGACGAGTAGCAGCGCCGCCGCGGCCAGCCCCCATCGGGAGGCATCACCTCGGTCTCGGCCTTCGCGCCTCGTCATCACGAAACGTCGCACCAGTTCGGTCTCTCTCTCCAGCCAGGCCACGGAGGTGGACCCGACCGTCCGTATATGGTCGCCGCACAGTGTCCCTTGTTGCGAATCCGGGGCCCCGGTGCGGAATCCGGGGACTTCGTGCGGAATCCGGGGACTTCGCGCGGAATCTGCGGCCTTCGTGCGAACTCCGCGGCCCTCGTTCGGAGTCCGGAAGGCGGGGATGCCGTACTGACTGGGGAGTCGGACCGAATCTGCGACCATCGCGACCCCGGTTCAGGAAGTTGCAAGGTCCACGTCCTAGGCTCCCGTTGTCGGAGGACGCCGCCAGGCCGTCGCCGACACGGGGCGGGCCGTCAGGCTCTCCCCGACCTCCCCGGGCGCGCGGACTCCCGCCGCGCGCCCACACGGGGCCGGCCCGCCCTGCTCTGGCCCACACGGCCCGGACCACACTCCTCTGGCCCACACTCCTCTGGCCCACACGGCTCCGGCCCGCCCTGCTCTGGCCCACACGGCCCGCATCGCACCGCTCTGGCCCACACGGCTCCGGCCGGGCCGCCTGGTCCCCACTGTCTCGCCTCCCCCCGAGCCGCCTCCAGCCGAGGCCATCCGCCTTCCGATAGGTCCGAGGACCCCGGATGGGGGGTGCCTCGTCTCGGGAGATCGGCATGAGCCAGAGCAACTCGCTTCAGGATTCGCGCGGCTCCGTTCAGGACTCGCGCAGTTCCCTTCGAGAGTCGCATGGGGTTACCGGGCGGCAGTTCCAGCGTCAGGAGCGTCAGCGCCATCTCGGCACGTGCTTCCGCGCATTCGGGGTCACGTTCGGGATCCGCGGAGCGGCCGACGACGTTGCCGAGCGCCTGCTCGCTGCCCTGCCGCCGGGGACGGCACCCGCACCGCGAGGTCCGGTCGACCGTCTGTACTCGGTCTCCACTGCGGCCGACGGGACGCTCCAGCTCCACGCCGATTCGCGCTTCCTCGGACAGGTCCTGCATCCCGACGCCCTCGCCGAGATCCTCGAGCGCGATCTCGATGCTCTCGTCGCGACGCACGCCCCGCACCTCGTCTTCATCGAGGCCGGCGTGGTGGCCTACAAGGGGCGCGCGATCGTGGTGCCCGGAAACGATTGGCGCGGAACGACGACGCTGGTCGCGGCGCTGCTGCGTCAGGGTGCCGCCTACTACTCGGACACCTGGGCCGTGATGGACGAGCAGGGACGCGTGTACCCGTACCCACGCCGCCTGCTCCTCCGTGATCCGGATGGCACCTCAGCCCGTCGGAGCCCCGAAGAGATCGGTGCACGCCGTGGCAACGGCGGAGTGCCCGTCGGCATCTTCGTTCTCTCCCGCTACGAGGCGGGCGTGGCCTGGGAGCCGCAGGTGGTGGCCCACGACCGCATCGCGCGCGCGCTGCTCCCGCACGTCCCGTGCTCGTCGACGCGACCGGAGTTCGCGTCCCGCGCGCTGCTGACCGCCGCGCAGTCGTCGATCGCCCTCGCCGGCCCCCGAGGTGAGGCGAACGAGGTCGCTGCCGATCTGCTTTCGCGCCTCAACTAGCCCGGATCGATAACTCGACTGCGCCGTCGTCGACGAACACCGAGCGCAGGAACGGATCCACCGCAACGAGACGTCCGGTGACGATCACGTCCGCGTCGATCTGTGAGGCGAGGGTCTCCCGCGTCTCCGCCGGTACGTGCACGACCGCCTGGATCTCCTGCTCGCCGTAGCCGCCGGTCCGGAGTCGGGCGATCGTGAGAACGGCGCGGACCCCGTCGGTTCCCGGGAACACCATGTCGAACGAGAACCGCTGCGCCGTCTTCAGGCGCCCCTGCCAGCGGACCTCACGGTCGAGGTAGTTGGACTCGAAGCGCGCTTTGACGTCGGTGAGGAAGCCGTCGCCGCCGAAGAGGGCCTCGGCAGTCTCTCGCGCGTCGCGCGCCGGAGCCGGGTCGGCCAGTGGCGGAAGAGGCAGTCGCGAAGGAGGCTCCTCAGCCGGTGCAGCGGGCGCGGGGACAGGCTCCGGCGTCGGGGCGAGAGCTGGGTCGGGGATCGGGTCTGGCTCGGCGGGAGTCTCGGCCTCGGGCGGCTCGTCGGGCTTCGCCGCGGCCATCTGGTCGATCACCTCCGCGAGCACGCGTGCTCGATCCACCTTCGAGGGCGCCTCCGCCGGCCGCCGGTCGTCGCTCAGCTCGCCCGCGAGCCGAAGCAGAGCCTGGATCGTCGCGCGGAGCACGCCGGAGTCGCTCACCGTGCCGGCCCGCGTGCAGATCACGTGCGTGTCTCGAATCTCGCAGGAGTCGTAGGTCTGCAGGGCGCGCAGGATGCGCACGCGGCGATCTGGTGTGAGGAACGCGCGCACCTCGCTCGCGTCGCGCCCCTTGACGAACGCGACGTCGTCGAACGGGCGATCTCCGACGCGGAACTCGGTCTTGCCGAAGGCGCGGCCGACGTTCGTCAGAAGCCCCTCGCGCGTCACGTGCAGGCCCAGTTGTAGAGACGGGTAGTTCACGCGAAAGCGAGTGGAGCCTCTGCGGTTCCTGCCGACGCCCTGATCCTCGATGTCGACGACGACCTCCAAGCCCGCCGTGGCGCCCGAGAGTCGGGGCTGTGTCGCCCACCCGGCCGGTCTCAGGACGAGCCCCAGGCTGCGCGCAGCGCCGCCCCAGGCCTCGTTCACGTGGTCGTGGTGGGACTTGGACGCAAACGCGATGACCACGATCACGACTGCAGCGATGAGCACGTACACCACGGGGCGACTCCTCCCTGCGTGCAACCGGCCGCTGGGCGCGGTGTTCACTCTACTCGCCGCGTTCTCTCGACTACGAAGGCCGACGCTGGCTCCTTGCCAGCCCGGCGTGGCGTCGTCCGCACGCGGTAGCCTGCGTGAACGATGCGAGTGCTCAGGGACGTTCTGCTCGGACTGGCGTGCGCGGCGCTTGGGGTCGGGCTATGGCTCGAGATGGTCGAGAGCACCGGGGCTCTCGAAGTGTGGGACCACAGCGCGTTCTGGACCATGGCCGTGCCGATCATGGTCGTCGGATCACTCATCGCGGGGACGATCGGCCCGGAGAGCCCCTGGGTCTGGGGCTCCGTGATGGTCGCGGCGCAGATGGTTGCGCTACTCGGTCGCGCGATCCCCGAGCAGGGCGAGAACGACCCGAGCCTGCTGCCGGTCGGACTGCTCTTCGTCGCCGTCATCGCGGTGCCGTGCATCGCCGCGGGCTATCTCGGATCGTGGCTCCGTCGGCGAGGCGGTTCGGATGACGACGACGTGTCGGTCGATGACGTGCCTTCGGAACCGCCGACCGCCGACTGAGGCGCCGACTGGCTGCGGCGACCGGCTGCGTCGACACTGGCCGAGCCGATCCGCGCGGCCGCTCAGGACGACGCGATGCGGCCGTCGATCAGGCGGATCGTGCGATCGGCGCGCTCCGCGACCGCCATGTCGTGCGTGACGAGCACGAGCGTCAGCCCGCGCTCCTCTCGGAGCCGCTCGAGGAGCTCGAGCACGTGACGTCCGGTCTCCTGGTCGAGGTCTCCCGTCGGCTCGTCCGCGAGGACCAACTCCGGCTGGTTGACGAGGGCGCGCGCGATGGCGACGCGCTGCCGCTGCCCTCCGGACATCTGACTCGGTCGATGGTGCAGACGCTCGGACAGCCCGACCGCGACGAGGAGCTCCTCGGCCCGTCGCCGTCGCTCCGCCCGCGACACGTCCAGCGCGTACAGCGGCAGCTCCACGTTCTCCACGGCCGTCAGCGTCGGAACGAGGTTGTGGAGCTGGAACACGAACCCGATCGAGCGTGCGCGAACGCGGTCGAGTCGCTCGGCGGTCACGAGATCCTGGCCGCCCAGCCACACGCTCCCCTCGTCCGGCCGATCGAGTGCTCCGAGCACGTGAAGGAGTGTGCTCTTGCCGCTGCCCGATGGCCCGACGATGCTCACGAACTCACCGCGTCGAAGGACGAGATCGATTCCGTCGAGCGCTCGCACGCGACCCGTCTCGTAGGTCTTGCGCAGCCCCTCGATCCGCAGGACGACGTCGTCGCTCATTCGTACCGCAGCGCCTCGATGGGCGTGATGCCGACGGCGCGCCAGGCCGGGTAGATGGACCCGACGACACCCATCCCGAACCCCACGGCGATCCCCTGGAGGAACACCGTCGTGTCGTAGTGACCGGCGACCCACGAGAACTGCTGGAACGAGCCGATCAGCTCGACGATGCCGACCCCGAGCGCGATGCCGAGGGGCGTACCGACGGTCGCGACCAGCAGCGCTTCGGCGAGCACCTGACGGACCACCATCCAACGGCTCCAGCCGATGGCTTGCAGGATGCCGATCTCGCGCGTCCGCTCGAACACGCTCATCAGCATGGTGTTCATCACGCTGATCCCGCCGATGCAGATGGCCAGGATGGTGAAGACCGTCGCCGTCTGCTCGGCCAGGTCGAACTCGTCGAACGCAGCCGCCCACTCGCTCGGGGGCGTCGCCTCGATCTCCGGGTAGTCAGCCTCGAGCTCCTGCTCAGCTCGGACCAACGCATCGCGGTTGGAGTCGCGGAGTTGCACGAGAGCCGACGTGATCTTCTGCTCCAGCCCGGCGAGCTCCTGCGCATCGCCGAGCGAGAGAAGCGCTCCGGCGTCGATGAGCGGCGTCGCGGACTCGAAGAGTCCCACGACGGTCAACTCTCGCCCCCCCAGCGGCAGCGTGTCGCCGACCTCGCGGCCCAGGTTGCGAGCCGCGCGAGCACCCAGGCAGACGCGGTCGGTGCCGGGAGTCGCGAACAGCCCCTCGCCCTCCACAACGCGAATCTGCTCCAGGAACGGGCTGTCGCGCGTCGTCCCGAAGAAGATGAACACGGCGAGTGGCGGCACCTGCGTCGCCCCGAGGACGACCGGCTCGACGGCGGCGATCTCGTCGCGCGCGCGGAGCTCGCCGAGGAGACTCTCCGGCAGGTACGAGAGGATCGGGTCGGCGGCGTCCTTCCGGCTGAGGATCAGATGCGCGCGCCCGCTCGAGAACAGGTCGTTCACCTGCGTCCGGAACCCCCGCGCGATGGCCGAGAGCGCGACCACGATCGACACGCCGATGGCCACGCCCGTCACCGTCAGCAACGTGCGGATCCGACGGCGTAGCAGGTTGCGGAAGGCGAGCATCGACGCGCGGTGTCCGAGATCAGTCTCCAGCCCTACGCTCGGCGGCGTCCGACTATTCCTCGCAGGTCTAGACTGGTGCCATGCGAAGCGTGCGGGTGGTCATTGGCGTCCTGCTCGTGGTGACGACGTTCATCGCGTGGTGGGGCCGCCGTGCGGAGACGCCGCTTCGCCCGCCGATCGAGGACGTCATTGAGCCGGAGGCGCAGCCGACGCGGCGGCCCGCCGGTGGCGACGAAGAGGTGCCCGACGACGATCCCGCCGACAGCGACGAGCAGATCTCGTTCGAGGGGCCCGGCTATTGGGACCAGGAGGTCGAGGCCACCCCCGTCTGGAGCGGGCCGGTCCCGGTTCGCGTCGTTGCGGACGACAGTGGCGCGCCCGTCGCCGGTGCCGAGATCTTGGCGCGGATCAAGTACCCGGACCACCTCGACGAGGACGAGAAGGCGGCGCCACTGACGCAGCGAGCCGTGACCGATGCCGAGGGCCGCGCTGAGATCCCGCGGTGCTCCGCCACGGTCGTCTGGGGCGTCCACGCCGCGGGCTTCCGGACGGCGTGGCCGGAGGTCGAGTATCGGGTCAGTTCGGTCGAGGTGCGCCTCGACGCCGTTCCCGCGGTCCGCGGCATCGTGCTCGACGCGGCCACGCGGGCGCCGATCGCCGACGCGCGCGTTCGAGCGATGTGGGTGGACGAGCCGTGGAGTGCGGCCGACATCGAGCGCGTGACGGGAGCGGACGGGCGGTTCGTGCTCGGGGGGATCGATGAGGGCCAGCCGCTCGAGATCGCCGCGGTCCGCGATGGCTTCGGCACCGTGGTGGTGGAGCACACGCCCACGTCGGATCGCTCAGTGGATCTCGAGATCCTGCTCGGCAAGGGTGTCGACGTGGTCGGCACTGTGCGGGATGCCGCGGGCAACGCCCTCGTCGGCGCAGACGTGTTCGTAGCTCCGGTGGGCGCGACCCCTCCGACACGCACACCGCGACACGATGCCGAGCGGACGATGTTCCGGCGGACCCGCACGATCGCGGACGGAACCGGTTCCTATGCCATCCGTGGCGTGGCGGCTCCCGCGTCGTTCTTCGTCTATGCGCGGCACGAGGACGTTGGTGAGGGGCGTTCGGGCCTGGTTGCCGCTCCCGACTCGGGCGTTCGTCACAGCGTCGACGTGACGGTGGCTGTGCTGGGGAAGATCGTGGTGACGCTCGCCGACGCCGAGGAGAAGACCGCGATCCCGGGCCACCTCTGGCGCGCGTCGCTCGACATCGACTGGGGGCATCACCGCCCCGACCAGGAATTCGACCAGGAGGGCGAGGAGGTTCGCGGTTGGTTCCGTGACGTGGTTCCGGGAATCCACGTGATCTACGCGGACGCGTCGCGATACCTGGAGCCTGCACCGGTGAGCGTCGAGGTCGAGGCGGGTCAGACCGTTGCCGTCGACGTGCCGGTGGAGATCGGCGGCGTGGTCACCGGTCGCGTCATCGACGAGACGGGACACCCTCTCTCGGTCTATGTGACGTTCGACGCGACGTACAAGGGCGTCGAGCAGTACCCGAACGCGCGCTCGGGCGACGACGGTCGCTTCGTGCTGCGTGGCATTCCGCCCGTGGTCGGAACGCTGCGCGCGTTCCAGAACGGGGTCGGCGAGAAGGAATGGGCCGGCGTGACGCCGCAGGGCGATCTCGGCGACCTCGTGATTGGGAAGCCGACGGGTCTCGTCCTCACCCTGCCCGCGGAGGCGCGTGCGTCGGACGTGAGTTTCGGCGTGCTGGGCCGCTTCTCGGCCGGCGGGCGTCCCGATGAAGACGGGCGGATCACGATCGACGTCGGCCGGCCGAATCAGGCGGCGACCGTCTTCGTGCGCGTCGACGGCCGCCCGCCACTCGTGATCCGCGACTTGGTGCTCGGGGAGGGCGAGCTACGTGATCTGGGTGAGATCTCGTTCCCGGAGCCGCATCCCGTGGCCGGGCGCGTCCTGAGTGCCGACGACGGACCCGTCGAGTACGCCCTGGTCCGGACGGTCGAGTGGTGGGGCGAGGAGACACGCACCGACGCGCTGGGGCGCTTCCGTCTCGAGGTGCTTCCGCCGGGCCGCAGCGTCCTTTGGGTCGAGCATGAGACCGGCGTGGTGTCGTTCCACCCGATCGACGTCGTGGCCGACATGGACTCGGTCGACGTGCACCTGCCGGCGCCGGGTACGTTGCGGTGCACGCTCGTCGACGACGAGGGGGTTGCGCTGGCCAGCGCGCCGGTGAACCTCTTCCCGCTGCTCGATACCGATGCACCGGACTGGAGTCGCCGGCGCATCGTCCGCACCGACGGCCGGGGCGTGCTCGAGTGTCAGTTGACGCCTGGTGTCTACGGCCTCGAGCCGCACGCGTCGACCGGCCGGGAGGTGGTCGGCGACCCGCCGTCGATCGAGATCGACGCGCGCAACACGACGGAGATCACAGTCGAGATCGACTGACGAATTGCATTTCCGCTTCTTGTCCGCTTGCACCGATCGGCCCCGGTCGCGACGATCGCAGGTTCACAAGTGAAGGGAGGTTCCGCGCCATGGCGCCGAATCCCGATGCCCGAGAGCGTCTGATGACGACCCTGGCGCTCATGGAGAAGAAGGTTGAGGAGCTCGTCGTAGGGCTCCGGATCCGCCGCGAGGAGGATCGATCGCTGCAGGCGGCGAGAGTTGCCACGCGGCTGCGTGCCGCCGTGCAGCGCGTGAGCGATTCGACTGAGGAAAACTCTCCTCAGGACGACGACGGACTCCGCCTCACGGTCGAGCAGACCGTGCAGGATCTCGACCGTCGCATCAACGACATCCGTCGTCGTCGTCAGATCGCCGTGAACACGGCGAGCTGCCTCAGTGTGATCGACGAGGTGTCGGCGTTGACCCGCGAGTCGGTCGACTGAGCGCTTCGCGCGCGGCGCGTCCAGCGACGAAGCCGCTCGACCACGCCCACTGGAAGTTGAAGCCGCCGAGGCGGCCCGTCACGTCCACGACCTCGCCGCACACGTGCAGTCCACGCACGTCGCGAGGCTCTAGCGTGCCCCCGTCGAGAGCCTTCGTCGGGATGCCGCCCGCCGTGACCTCGGCCTTGCGGAACCCCTCGCTCCCGGTGACGCCCAGGTCGTACCCGGTCAGCGCCTGCGCTGTGCGGCGTAGCCCGGCGTCGGAGAGCTGCGCCAGTTGCGCCTCCGCGTCGGGAGCCAGGACGCCGACGAGTCGGCGAGGCAGGCGTGCCGAGAGCGAGCGACCGAGACTGCGGCGCGGGTTGCGCTCGCGCTGCTCCTTCAACCACGTCAGCGCGTCCTCCTCCCGCGCCGGAGGGGGCGAGTCGCGGAGCCCAGCGCCCGGCGGCTTCGGCAGTTCGAGGTAGGGGCCCCAGACGCCGCGCCGATCGCTCAGCGTCCAGAAGTCGGCCCGTACGATCGGCGTGCCGCCGAGCGCCAGCGCCCGGGTCACGGAGACCGACGCGTCGAGGGCGGCGGGTCCGCTGATCCCGCGATGTGTGAACAGCATGCTCCCGGCGACGGTCCGGCGCACGGGCGGGTCCGTGCAGCGGACCGTGAGCGTCACGGGAACGGTGATCCCGGCGAGCTGCTCGGGCACGTCTCCGAGCAGCGGGACGAGCGCGGGCACTGTCGGCTCCAGATCGATCCCGAGCCGCTCGGCCAGCGCGTACCCGAAGCCGCGGCTACCGGTCTCCGGCACCGACTTGCCTCCCGTCGCTACGATCACGCGACGCGCCTCGAGGTCGTCCACGCGCCAGCCGTCTCCGGATCGCTCGATCGTCTCGACGATGCTCCCGAAGCGCGTCGCGATGCCGGCGTCGGCGACGGCCCCGTGGAGGGCCTCCAGCACGCTCCGCGCCTTGCCCGTGACGGGGAACAGTTTGCCCATGGGCTCCTCGACCAACGGGACGCCGCGACCCGCGAAGAACGCCCGTACGGAGGCCACGGGGAATGCGCGCAGCATCGCGGCGACGAGGCCGCGCTTGGCGCGCGGGTAGTCCGCCGGGGCCACGTCGGCGTTCGTGACGTTGCACCGACCGCCGCCGCTGATCAGGATCTTCTTCCCCGGCCGTTCCTGACCGTCGAGGAGGACGATGCGGAGGCCCGCGGCTCGCGTCGGATCGAACGAGCCGTCCGGTGCCAGCGCGCCCGACGCCGCGAGCGCCGCGAAGATGCCAGCTGCCCCGGCACCGACCACTGCCAGATCCACGCGTTCCGTCACGCGCAGAAGGTAGCCGAGTCGCGACGCTGGGCGCGGATAGGTTGGAGACGATGCGCCGGCTGCTCGCTCCGTTGCTCTGTCTTGCCCTCCTCGTCCCTGCGGGCGCGGAGGACGACGTTCGTGAGCCGGTGCGACGCGCCTACGCCGCGTATCGGGCCGTCCTCGGCGATCCGCCGCTCGCGCCGCGCGAGGGCGATCGCACGGAGTATCACCGCGCCGTGCGCGCCTGGCAGGCTCGGGTCGAGGAGCAGAAGCAGGGCTTCGTCTCTCGATTCGAGGCCACGCGCTGGGAGGCTTGGACCGCCGGTCAGGACGCCGCGATCGTCGAGTCCGGATTGATCGCCGTGAGCGAGGCCGCGTTCGAACAGGGCGACGGCGCGCGCGCGGTGACCTCGCTAGAGCGACTCCTCGATCAGGTTGGAAGCGAGCGGGCGCGGCTGGTGTTCCACCACCCGGATCTGGTGCTCGCGTACGTCATGGCCGGTCGCATCGATCGAGCCACGTCGCGTGCCCGCGAGCTCCTCGATGCGTCGCCCGTGATGCACCGGCCCCGGCTGCTGGTGCAGATGGGCGACCTGGCACTGATCGGCGACGATCGCCACGCCGCAGGCGATCTCTACCGTCGCGCCGACGCCGCCGTCCCGGATGAGCTCCGCAACTGCTGCGGGGCCGAGGCCAGCGCCGGCCGCGACGCTCGGGTGAAACTGCGCGCGCTCGTCGCGCCACCGCTTCCGACCGAACCGGCCTGGACTGAGGGGGCCCTGCTCGAGGGACCGACCACGACGGCGCTACCGCACATCATCGCCTTTGTCGATCTGATGCGCAGTTGGGACGCGAGTCGGGCCGCGGTGCTCTGTCGCGAGTCGCGTGACCGCGGCCACGGCATTCCGATCGTCGTCGCGACGCCCGAGTCGGACACCGGCGATCCGAAGCCCGACGGCGAGACCGCCCGCGACCCGCGCTACGAGGAGCGCGCCAAGGACACGACGCCCCGCCAGCGCGCCCGCGACGTTCGTAAGAACCTCGGTGTCGACGCTCCCGTGATCGGCTTTCGCGCCGGCGCCTGGCCGGGTCTGCTCTGGCCAGGTCTTCTGTGGATGGGGGACCACGACGTCCTGGTGGACGGCAATGGGCGCGTGGTCTTCGTGCGGGGACCGTCCGAGGACCGGACGCTGCTCTACGCCGCGGCTTGGCGACTGCGCGACCGGTGAGCGGCGAGCGCACGTCGGTCGCCGACGAGTACACGCGTCGCGCCACTCTGGCGCGCGACGCGATCGGTGTCACCGACGCCGCCGAGGAGCGGCTCGCCAACGCACGGCTGACGACCTTCCTCGCAGGTGGACTGCTCCTGCTCGGCGTGTGGCAGGTCGAGGCCATCCACGGCGCCTGGTTGCTCGTACCCGTTGCGGCGTTCGTCGCGCTGGTGGTGTGGCACGCCCGCCTGACGCGGCGCCGACTCAGTGCGGAGCGCCGTCTCGCGATTCACCTGCGCGGTCTCGCGCGGCTCGACGGGACGTGGGCCGGCTGCGGCAGCGAGGATGGCACCGACGGCGCGCGGTTCGTCCTGCCGGAGCATCCGTACTCGGACCACCTCGACGTGTTCGGTCGCGGATCGCTCTTCGAACTGATCAACGCCGCGCGTACTCCCCAGGGTGAGGCCGAACTCGCGAGCTGGCTGCGCGCGGGAGCGTCTCCCGACGAGATCCGGGCGCGTCACGCAGCCATCTCAGAACTGCGACCGCGCCTCGATCTGCGCGAAGACCTGGCCCTTCTGGGAGCCGACGCCGCGGCCGCGCGTGGCCTGGCCGGCCTGCCGGGGTGGGGCGAGGCGACGTCATCGCTTCCGACGGGCGCGGCTCGCGTCGCGTTGCACCTGCTGCCGGTGCCCACCGTCCTCCTGACCGTGGCCTGGATGATCGCCGACATCTCCCTTGTCCCGGCGTTCCTCGCCCTCGCCGTCGGTCTCGTCGTGCGGCGACGGCTGACGGCGCCGATGGAGGAGGTCATCACCAAGGTGGAGTCGCCGGCGCGGGAGCTGGGGCTCCTCTCCGGTCTCGTCGAGCGACTCGAGCGCGAGAGCTTCGCCGCGCCCTTCCTCACCGAGCTTCGCTCGCGTCTCGATGCCGACGGTGCGCCGGCTTCGGGCCGGATCGCCGAACTCCGCCGCCGGATCGAGTGGCTCGACTGGCGGGCGAACCAGCTCTTCGCGCCCATCGCGATCGTGCTGCTCTGGGATCTCCAGATGGCGCTCGTGCTCGAAGCGTGGCGACAGCGCTCGGGGCCGCAGATCGCGACTTGGCTGCGTGCTGTGGCGCGCCTCGAGGCCATCGCGTCACTCGCCGGGTACGCCGCCGAGCATCCCGCCGACGTGTTCCCGGAGATTGTCGAGGGTGGGCCGCTGCTGCAGGCGGGCGGGCTCGGTCATCCGTTGCTGCGCGAGGATCGCACGGTGCGCAACGACGTCGTGATCGACGCCGAGCATCGCGTGATGGTGGTGAGCGGCTCGAACATGTCCGGCAAGAGCACGCTCTTGCGGACGGTGGGCGCCAACGTCGTGCTCGCGCTGGCCGGGGCCACCGTCCGAGCCGAGTCGCTGACACTCACGCCGCTTGTCGTCGGGGCGTCAATCCACGTTCACGACTCGCTCCTCGACGGCGAGTCGCGCTTCTACGCCGAGGTCTCGCGCATCGGCCGCATCGTCTCGCTGGCCTCCGATGGCTCCGCGCCGCTCTTGTTCCTGCTGGACGAACTGTTCCACGGCACGAACTCCCATGATCGCCGCATCGGAGCTGCCGCCGTTGTCCGGGCGCTCCTGGCCGACGGCGCGGTCGGCCTCGTTACGACCCACGATCTCGAACTGGCGCGGATTGCCGAGGACCTCGACGCGAACGTCGTGAACGTCCACTTCGAGGATCAGTTCGAGGACGGTCGTATGTCCTTCGACTACCGAATGCGCCCGGGTGTGGTCAACCGCAGCAACGCTCTGGCGCTCATGCGCGCGGTCGGCCTCGACGTCTGAGGCTAGTTGCGCGAGCCTGCCGTCGGACGCCGTAGGATCTCCGTTGTGCAGGACCTGACCCGCCAGCTCACCGTCTCGTTCATCGCCCTGCTGATCGTCTTGGCGTTCGGCAGCGTCGGCTACTACATGATCGGCGACGGACGATGGGCGTTCAGCGACTGCGTCTACATGACGCTCGTGATCGTCACCACGCTCGGTCTCGAGTCGCTCGAGGGCTGGGAGTCCACTCCGGACTCGCGCCTGTTCACCAGCATCCTGCTCATCGCGGGGATCGGTACGTTCCTGTACTTCATCTCCTCGTTCACGGCACTGATCCTGGAGAACGACTTGCGGGGTGTGCTGAGGAAGAGGCGAATGCAGAAGAACATCGACGCGCTGGAACAGCACGTGATCGTCTGCGGTGTCGGCCGCACCGGCGTGCACGTGGTCACCGAGCTCGTGGCGACCGGCACACCGTTCATTGCGGTGGACCTCGACGGGGACCGCCTCCAGGCGCTCCAGAACGAGAAGACCGGCGAGACGTTTCCCTTCGTGGTCGGGGATGCGACCGAGGACGACATCCTGCTGGCCGCCGGTGTCGAGCGTGCCAAGTCCCTCGTCTCGGCCCTGACGGAGGACAAGGACAACCTGTTCGTCGTGGTCACGGCACGTGGGGCGAACCCGAAGCTCCGGATCATCTCACGCAGCGTCGGTGCGCGGGCGCGCGACAAGCTCATCACGGCCGGCGCGAACGAGGTTGTCTCGACCGCGCGCCTCGGCGGGTCCCGACTCGCGAACGAGGTGCTGCGGCCGCATGTCACCCAGTTCCTCGACGAGATGCTGCGCGAGCGTGACAAGAACCTCCGGATCGAAGAGGTCAGCGTGCCGCCGCGGTCGCCTCTGGTCGGGCGCCGACTGCGTGACGCCGGCATCCGCGAGAACACCGACGCCTTGATCCTGGCCATCCGTGATCAGACGACCGGCCGCTACGAGTACAACCCCGGTCCGGACGTCGAGCTGCAGAGCGGGACGACGCTGATCGTGCTGCTGCCGCTGGTCACCATCCCGGTGCTGCGCGACGGGATCGCCGGCGGCTTCGGCTCCTAGCCCGGACTATTCATGACGACTCACACACCTGAGCGGTCCAGACCGCCGATCTCGGCGTTGCGCCTCCTCGGAGACGGAATGGCGTCGCAGTTGTCGGCGCGCCTTGATCTCGACGTTCTGTCCTCGCTCAGGACGGGCCTCTCTGCGCGTGCCGTGGCCCCCGCATCCAGGCTGCTCCTGTACTCCCGGACGACAGTTGTCACGGAGTGCGCGAGCCTCATGAATAGTCCGGGCTAGCAGGCTGTCGGAGTTACGGCCTCGCCGTGCCACGCAGGTTGGCGCGACAGCCTGCTAGCTATAGGCCGACTGGGGTGCGAGCGGCGGCGAATTGTGGCGCGGCCGGGCCTCCTGCGGCGTCCCGGGCCGATGCGGGCCCTCTGGAGCGGATTCCTGGCCGAATCCGGCTCGAAACGGCCCCGCTCACGCCCTCGCAGCGGCCAGTTTCAGCAGGTTGTGCGCCGTGCAGAGCATGGTCCACTCCGCCGAGACCTTCTCGAGCCCTCGGTGCAGAAAGCGCCGGAAGCCTCGGCACTCTTTGCTCTGCGCGAAGACGGGTTGATCTGCCCGAAGACCGGTTCCACCGTGTGCTTGCGGTATCGGTAGCGGCTCCGCCAGCCGCCTTGACGGAGTCTTCGCCGCATCGCCCGCGTCAGTGGCCCCTTCGGCTCCTTCTCGCCCGTGGCGCTCGACGTCCCGTGCTTCTGACGTCCCGTTGCCACGTAGCCGCGGATGCCGTGCTCGATGAGTGTCGCGAGGTTCAGCTCGGAGCAGTACCCCGCGTCCGCTGAGATCTCGCGCGGCGCCCGGCCCGCGTGCGCCTCGATCTCCTGGACGAGCGGCTCAAGTTGCGCGCTGTCGTTGGAAGAGTTGGTGAGCGTCGCCGCCACGATCACCTGGCTCTCCGCATCCACGGCCGCCTGCGCGTTGTAGCACTGCTGGTAGCCGTCGTGCGTCTTCATGATCCGGCTCTCGGGATCGGTAAAGTTGCTCTGCGCCTTGTCCTCCGGCACGCCGTCGAGCGCCTTGGGCTTGGGGCCCCCCAGCTTGCGACCGTGCTCCTTCTCCCACGCCGCGCGCTCGGCGGCAATGCGCTCTGCCTTGGCCTCCGCGTCCGCCTCGAGACGCGCCGCTGCGGCTTGGATACGTGCCAGCCGCCGCGCCTTCTCCATCGCGTGCGCCGGCATCTCGTCACCGCGGCGATCCGGCCCGTGCTCCGCGTCCTCGCTCGTGTCGGTGGCTTCGGACTGCGCGAGCCACTCGTCCACGACCGCGGCCAACTCCGGCTCCGCCTTCTTCATCCGCTTGTAACTCATCGCCTTGTGCTTCGACGCGTTGGCGCGGATCTTGGTGCCGTCGAGCGACACATGGCCCATCTTCGCGATGCCCGCGTCGCGGCACAGCGCCAACACTCCCACGAAGAGCCCCGCAAGCGCGTGCCGGTGATCGTCGCGGAATGCGCAGATCGTGCTGTGGTCGGGCTTGGCCATGCCCGTCACCGCCATGAAGTCGATGCGCTCCTCGCACGCCTGCTCGATCTTGCGCGAGGAGTACACGCCGCGGCACAGCGAGTAGAGCAACAGCGAGACCATCATCGCCGGGTGGTACGGCGGGTAGCCGTTGCGCCCGCTGTAGCGCGCAAAGATCGCGCTCAGGTCCAAGTCGTTGCGCACCGTGTCGCGCACGAAGTGCGCGAGGTGACCATCGGGGACGAAGTCCCTCACGGACGGCGGGAAGAGCCAGACCTGATCCACTTCCCACGCCCGAAACGCCTTCTCTCTCATGCCCAGATTATCGTCCTCGGCGGCGACGCTCTGATGCCCGACGCCGGGGTCTATCGCTAGCAGCCTGTCGCGCCGGCGGTCTCTCGCACGGCGACGCCGAAACTCCGACAGGCTGCTAGCGCTACTTCCCCTCGTCGTGCATCAGTCGGCCGAGCATCCAGGCTTGGATCATTCGGTTGAAGCGTGCCAGTGCAGACCCCGTTGCCGTGTCGGCGGTCGGATCGGCGACGGCGGCCATGACCTCGGGACCGATCACGTTCAGATGCGCACTCGTGTTGGGCGAGATCGACGTCGCTTCGGTGAACGTGTTGTTCTCGTGCGCGCCGCCGAACAGGCCAGTCTTCGGGGCTCCCACAGCGACGAGACCGATCGAGTGTCCGACCTCATGAGCGGTCGTTGAACTGACCAGGAGCGCCACGAAGTCGATGCCGTCCATGATGTCGTCGTAGCGCGCATTGTGAGTCGTGTTCGTGCTGGTCGTGCGGTCGAACGTCCCCGCGAGCACGTCGTCGTCGCTCGCGTGCTCGCCCAGCGGCGTGCCGCCCCAGAGCGTCAGGAAGCGGTCCGCCACCTCCGTGCGCAGGCGGCCCGTGCTCGGCAGCTCGAAGTCGAGATAGTGGATCATGTACACGCCGGTCGCGTTGTTGGTGCCGTCATTGATGTTCGCGACCTCGACCCGATTGCGCGGATCGAGCCAGGCCTGGCCGAGCACGGAGTTCGACAGTCCGAACTGCGACGTGTCGGCCCCGGCGGTTCCGCCGAGGGTCATCTCGGAGAACGGGCGCGTGCTGGTCTGCGCATTCGTCGTCGACCACAGCGGTGGCGAGCTCAACGATCCCTGCTCGCCCTCGATCAGGAACTCGATGTCCGGTGACGAAGCGTCGCGCGTGCCGTCGGCGTCGATGCGGAAGCGCTCGCGCACGGCGGCTCGGTGGGACCGCATGAACAGCGTGTAGGCGATGTCGTTGGTGCCGCGATTCGTGCCACTGACGGTCGCGGCTGCGGCCGTCGTCATGCTGCCGGAGTTGAGTCCGACGAGCTCCAGGGCCTCCTGCACATCGCGAATGCCGTTGCCGCCCAGCGTCGTCGTTACGCCGCGGTCACGCTCATCGGCTGGAGTCACCACGTTGTCGGCGAGCTCGTGGAATGTGGCGGTGTAGTTGTCCGAGTCACCGCGCAGGAGCCAGGTGCGGCGCGCATCCATTGGATCGTGGTCGCCGCCCACGGTGGCGGCGGCGAGGGTGTCCTTGTCGACGACATCGAAGGTGATGACCGTTGAAGTCGAGGTGTTCGGTGTGGCCGCTCTGTCCTTCACGAGGAAGGTGAGCGTCACGTTCTCGCCCGCCGTGAACTGGAACGTGGCGGGCACGCGCCACGACGCCTGCGTGTGGGTCACGACGAACTGCGCGGCGAGCTCCGCGTTGGCGGCTGCCGTGCCGACGGCGACCGATGCCTTGGCCGAGAACGTGGACGGGTCGATCCCCGCGCCGCCCTCGTCCGCGAACGTGACGACGACGCGCCATCCGGACCGACCGAGGTAGCTGTCGAATGCGGTGTTGACGCCCGTCGCGTTGACGTACGTGCCCGAGCCGTCCATGTCGGATCGAAGATCAGCGACCTGGACGTCGACGATGGTCGGCGCCGTCGTGTCGACCCCTGTTCCGGTCGTGAACGTACGCGTCAGCGCGACGATCGCGTTGCCGCTCGCGTCGAGCAGGCCCGACTTCACGCGGACCGTGTGCGCCGTGCTCGTCGCGAGCTCGGTGTCCGGCGTCAGCGTCACCGTGTCCCAGTCGTCCGAGACGTCGACGCGCGACGCGACGATCGTGCCGTTGCCGAGCTCGAGCTGAACGTTCGCCGCGAGCGTGCTCGGGTCCACGGCCTCCGAGAACGTGAGCGTGACGACGCTGCTGGGCGCGACGCCTGTCGCCGCACTCACGGGGCTGATCGACGAGAGCGTCGGCGCGGTGGTGTCGGTGGCGCTCGCGTGGACGTCGAATGCGATCTGTTCGACGGTGCTGCTGTCTTCGACGACGGGCCGCAGCGGATTGGAACTCGTCGAGCGCACGGCACTGGTCGCGCCGAGTGCGTACGAACCCGACGACGTCAGCGAACCCGCGTTGCGCTTGAACACGATCCAGCGACCGTTCGGGCCGAACGCGATGCTGCCTCCCGTTACCCCCGAACCGTTCACCTCGAACCATCGCAAGCCCGTCGAACTCGGACCCGTACCGGCGCTCCCGTCATACGTTGCCGTCGCGGTGTCGATCGGTGCGGAGAGCAATAGGCCGGCGCGGACGAGGCTCCGCGTCACGCCGGTCGCATCCGGCGCGGGATAGCTCGTCACGACGCGGAACGATCCCGTGTCCGCGGCGTAGGCGTAGCCGCCGAGCAGCGTGGCGTTCGAGCCACTGGCGAGCGTCACCTTGACGTTGACGCGCGTCTCGAGCGTGCGCGACGGCGACGTCGGCGCCGGAACCCTGACCAGCAGCGTGTGGCTGTCGAGGACGTGCACGCCGCTTGCGCGCACCGTTCCGAAATCGACGATGGCGCCCGACGTGAATCCTCCGCCCCGAATGGTCACGACCTCATCGCCGAATGCGGCGCCCGGCGAAGGGGTTGCGGAGTTCACGACGAGCGTCGACGCGGTCTTCACGTCGATCGCCCCGTTGCCCGACGCCCCGGAGTCACCGAGCGCACTCGGGTTCGAGACCTTGGCGTCCCACAGCCCCGGCGTGGCCGTTCCAGCGATCGAGAGCGTCGCGGTCAGCAGCGTGCTCGACACGACGAGTTCGCTGCCGTTGACGACGCTGAGTCCGCTACCGGTCAACTTGCTGACGCTGAGCGCCGCGCCGGTCATGAAGCCCGTGCCGGTCACGCGGACCGGAAGGGTCTGCGTGGCACCTCCGCTCCCAGCGCGACCGATCGAACTCGGACTGGCCGACGTGATTGTCGGCGTGGCCGAGATGATCTCGACGCCATCGGCCAGCGTGTCGCTGCGACCACCCGCCGACGTGGCGTGCGAGATGGTCAGGTCGCGAGCTCCGAGCGTCGCGCCACTCGTCACTGTGGCGAGCGCAGTCACTCGCTCGGGGCTCACGATCGAGACGCTCGCAAACGTGACACCCGTGCCGCTCGCGCTCAGCGCGTCGCCGGTGCGGAAGTTCGTCCCCGTAATCGTCACCGCGACGCTGCTTGCCCCGCGGGCCAGCGCCACGTGGCTGAACGACACGACGGTCGGGTCGGCAGGGACGGTTGTGATCGCGTTCGTGAACGTACGTGGATCAGGACCGTCCGGTCCCGGCGTGATCGTCAGATCACGGCCGCTGAGTGCAGCGGTCGACGCCACGCTGACGTCGAGCGTGAGCTGAGTGGATGAGACGACCGTGACCGAGTGGATGGTGACGCCTGTGCCCGATGCCGAGACCGCAGTTCCGGTGTTGAAGTGCTCGCCGATGACCGTCACGCGGAAGTGCGCGGCGCCGGTCAGCCAGTCTTCCGGAGAGATCGACGTCACGAGGACGCGCGTGTCGAGGATCTCGAGCCCGTCGACCAGCGTCGCCGTGCCCGAACCCGCGGCCGAGGACTGCGTGAACTGCACGTCGTGGAGCCCGCTCGGCGCATCCGACGGGACGTCGAAGTCGGCGCGGACCTGGGTCTCGGAGAGGTATGTGAGGTTCGAGAATGTCACACCCGCAGCACTGGTCGACAGCGCCCCTTGCGTCGTGAAGTTCGTGCCGGTCACCGTGACGGTGCCGCTCGTGCGCTGGTCGAGCTGATTGGGCGAGATTGCCGTGACGGTGGGTGCGTGGGCGTGCACCGCGAGGGAGCCGCCGAAGCCGACGGCTCCTCCGAGCGAGGTCGGCTGCGTGAAGCTGACGAGCCGCGCACCGAAGGCCGCGCCGGAGTTCACGGTTGCCGGAGCCCGGACCGTGGTCCCGTCGATGAACTCCGTCGCGCCGACAGTCAGGTCGACGCCCTCGATCGAGATCACTCCCCCGTTCTCGAAGTCCGCACCTGTCACCGTCACGAGAGTTGGTCCCTCGCCGCGCGTCATTGACGTGGGAGTCACGGAGGTGATCGTTGGCGCCGGGGCCTCGATCAGCAGGCCGTCCGCGAACGTCGTCGCTGCGCCGCCTCCCGACGCCGGCTGGGTGTACGTCACGTCGCGCATACCGAGCGTCGCGTCCTCGTCGACGGTCACGCTGACGCGGAAGCGACCGGCGTTTGCGAACGTGCCGCCCTCGACGGTCACGCCGTCGCCCATCGTCACGGAACCGCCCTCGCGGAAGTGGTCGCCACGCAACGTCACGATCACGGCGACGTCGCCACGTCCGAGCCGAGCCGGCTCGAGCGAGGTCAGCACGGGGGTTGGGTTGGCGACCGCCAGCGGCAGGAACGCCGTCGTGCTCGCGCCGCCACCTTCCTCGGGCTGGCGCCAGGTCACCGTGCGCGACGTCGTTGGAGCGTCGATCGCGGTCGAGAGCTCGACCCGCACCATCGAGGCCGAGAGCACGCTGGTCGCGCCGACGGTGACTCCCGCGCCGGAGACGGACAGCGCCCCGCCGTCGCGGAACGCGGTCCCCAGCACGTTGACGGCGACGTTCAGATCGCCCTGGCGCAGAGTGGACGGGGAGAAGAATGCCACCGCCGGATCCGGCGCGTGGACGTCGAACGCCTCGCGCAGACGGAACACCTCACCGAGCAGCGGTGGGGGACGCACGGAGACCCCGCGCGGACCATAGGGTGCGTCGGACGCCACGTCGATCGTCGCGCGGATCGACGATGGGCTCGTGATCTCGACCCCACGAACGGTGATGCCCTCACCCTCGAACGCGACCGTCGAACCCGGCAGGATGTCCGAGCCGGCCAGGTCGATGACGAGCGCTGAGTCCTGCTGCTTCACGACCGAGCGGGATGCCCGCGTCAGCCGACCCTCGGGCGGCAACGTCTCCTTGCGGCGCCGGATCTTCGCCGCCTTCACCTTGGTCGTCACGTCGACGACGGTGTCGGCGTCGGCTGCGCCGGTCAGCTCGAGGACGTAGCGTCCGAACCCACCCGCGAGGGGCAGCTTCTTCACCGAGAGCGACTTGCCCTTCGCGGTGAACGCCTGGCCGGAGTCCGGGAGCAGACTTCCGTCCGGCCGGAGGAGCCGCGCGCCGGTCAGATCCGGCCCGTCCTTGCGCTTCACGCGGGCGGTCAGCAGCGCGGCGTCGTCGGCCGTGACCTCGACCCGCGCGGTGCCGCCTGCGGGGACGACGAGTCCCTTCGTCTTCGAGCTTGTCGGGGCCGCGACCCCGATCTGGATCGTGTACGCGCCCTCTCCGACTCCACCGACGCGAAGCGTCCATCTCCCCGTCTCGCCGCTCGCTGGTGTGAAGCGCTTGAGCTGGGGCTTCTGCGTACCGCTCTTCTTCAGGAAGTCCGCGATGTCGGCTTCGACGCCGTCCGGGCGGAACAGCGTCATCTCCGGGACGAGGCTCGAGCGCCGGTCGGCCGTGAGCTTGACGGAGAGGCTGCCACCTTCGGAGAGGTCGATGTCGAAGTCGTCGGTGTCGCCGGACGTCCGCTCGGTGCTGAGGCGGTCCCCGTCGCGAGCGAGGACACCGTCCTCTCCCGCGAAGCCGCTCAGCGCCGGGACGAGGAGTGCTCCGGCCACGAGCAGGCCGCGCCACCGCGCGCGGTGTGAACGAGCCTGTCGTCGCGAAGCAGCCCTTCGGCCCCGCCGTCGATCGATGCGCCACCTCCCTGGGTGGACGGCTGTACGCCTGATGGAGCGCTTCCGTCCCTACCCGCTCACAATCCTACTTGCCTTCGTCATGGACGAGGCGTCCGAGCAGGTACGCACGGATCATCGTGTTGAAGCGGCTGAACGAGGCGCCGGAGGCCGAGTCCGTGGTCACGTTCGTCTTGGGCTGCATGATGCTCGGCCCAACGACGTCGAGGTGCGACGTCGTGTTCGGGTTGCTCGAGGTCGCCTCGCTGAACGTGTTGTTCAGGTGAGCGCCGCCAAACAGCCCTGTCTTGGGCGCCCCGGACTGGACGAGTCCCGTGGAGTGGCCGATCTCGTGTGCCGTCACGGCACTGATGAGAAGCGCCACGAAGTCGATGCCGTCGATGATCTCGTCGTAGCGCGTGTTGTGCGTCGCGTTGACCGACGTCGTCCGATCGAACGTCCCGGCGAGAACGTCGTCGTCGCTGGCGTGTTCGCCGACGGGCGTACCACCGAAGAGCGTTACGAAGTTGTCGGCGAAGAGCGAGCGGAACGAACCGGCGTTCTGCATCTGGGACTCGAAGTAGTGCGCCGCGTAGACGCCGGTCGCGTTGCTCGTGCCGTCGTTCACGTTGGCTTCCTGGCGACGGTTGCGCGGGTCGATCCACGCCGTGCCGATCACCTGCTCCGTGAGTCCGAACTGCGACGTGTCGGCACGGAGCGTCGATCCGATCGTCATCTCGGAGTACGCCTTGAGGCTGTTCGCCGAGTTCGTCGGTGACCACGTCGGCAGCGACGTGAGCGATCCCTGCTCGCCCTCGATCAAGAACTCCACGTTCGGTGAGTCTCCGTCGCGTGTGCCGTCGGCGTCGATCGAGTAGCGCTCCCGGACGTAGTCACGGTGGGCGCGCGTGAAGAGGTCGTAGACGATGTCGTTCGTCCCCCGCGCGGTGCCGTTCGATGTCGCTGCGGCTGCCGACGTCATGCTGCTCGAGTTGAGGCCGACGAGCTCGAACGCCTCCTGCAGATCACGGATGCCGTTCGACGACACAGTGGTCGTGATGCCGCGGCTCCCGCCCGACTCGTGGAACGTGGCGGTGTAGACGTCGAGGTCGCCTCGGAGCAGCCACGTCTGCCGCGTATCGAACGGGTCGTGATCGCCACCGCCGCCAGCGGAGGCGGTCGTGTCCTTGTCGACGACGTCGAACGTGATGACCTTGGAGGTCGAGGTGTTCGGCGTCGAGGCCAGATCCTTGATCAGGAATGTGAACGTGACGTTGTCGCCAGCGGTGAACTGGAACGTCGACGGGACTCGCCACGTGGCCTGGGTCGGTGTCACATCGAACAGCGCAGCGAGCTCCCCGTTGGCCGCCGACGTGCCGACCACGACCGACGCCTTGGCGGAGAACGAACCCGTGTCGATGCCCGCATCGCCGACGTCCGAGAACGAGACGACGACCTCCCAGTCGGAGCGCCCGAGGTACGCATCGAACGCCGTGTTGACGCCGGAGGCGCTCACGTAGGTTCCGGAGCCGTCCATGTCCGAGCGCAGGCCGTCGAGTACGACGCCATCGATGGTCGGCGCCGTCGTGTCCGTGCCGGTGCCCGTCGTGAACGTGCGGGTGAGAGCGGTGATCGCGTTGCCGCTCGCGTCGATCAGTCCGGCCTTGACGCGCACCGTGTGCGCCGTGCTCGTGGCGAGCGCCGTAGCTGGCGTGAGCGCGACGATCGTCCAGTCCTCCGAGATGTCGAGACCCGACGGGATCACGGTGCCGTCGCCGAGCTCGAGCTGCACGTTCGCCGTCAGCGTGCTTGGGTCGACGCCCTCCGAGAACGTCAACGTGACGGCCGCGCCGAGTGCCACTCCCGTCGCTGCGCTCGCCGGGCTGATCGTCGAGAGCGTCGGCGCGGTCGAGTCCGTGTTGCTGGCGTGCGTGAAGTAGGCGAGCTGCTCGATCGTGTCACCGGCGACGAAGACCGGTACGAGAGCGCTGCCGCTCGTCGACTTCAGGGCGCTCGTAGCGCTCAGGACGTAGCCGCTCGTTGCGTTCAGAGAGCCTCCCGTGCGCTTGAACACAACCCATCGGCTGTTGGGGCCGAAGGCGATCGATCCGCCCGAGACGGCGCCGCTCTGGAACAGGAACCAGCGCAATCCCGTGGAACTCGGTCCGGTTCCCGCGGTGCCGTCGTACACCGCCGTCGCCGGGTCGACGGGGTCCGATAACAGAAGCCCGTTGCGAACGATGTTCCGGTCGATGTCGAGCGAGTTGCGCGCTGGGAAGCTGGCGAGGACGCGCAGCGTCCGCGCGTCGGCGGAGTAGCCGTACCCGTCGGTCAATGTTGCGTTGGTTCCGCCGGAGAGCGTGACCTTCACGTTGACGCGCGTCTCCTGCGAGCGCGACGCGGTGGTCGGCGCTGGGACCGTCGCGCGCAGTGTGTGGCTGTCCAGCACGTTCACGCCGGTCGCGCGCAGCGTGCCGAAGTCGACGACTGCGCCCGCCGTGAAGTCGCCCCCGTGAACGGTGACGCGATCGCCCCCGAACGTCGAACCAGGTGACGGCGAGACGGAGTTGACAACCAGGGTCGACTCGCTCTTCACGTCGATCTTCCCGTTCCCCGACGTGCCGGAGTTGCCGAGCGACGCGGGGTTGGTCACGGTCAGGTCCCAGAGCCCCGTCGTTGCGGTGCCGGTGATCGAAAGCGTCGCCGTGAGCAGCGTTCCTGAGAGCACCTCTTCGCTACCCGAGACGAGCGTCAGGCCGCTCCCGCCCGACTTCGCCACCGCGAGCGTTGCGCCGGACATGAACCCGGTGCCGGTGATGCGCACGGGGACCTCGCGCGTCGCCCCTCCGCTCCCGGTTCGGCCGATGGCGCTCGGTGCGGCCGTCGTGATGGACGGCGTGCCGGACACGACGGAGAACGCGTCGTCGAGCGACGCGCTACGCCCACCGGCCGACGCCGCCCGCGTCACGGTCAGATCGCGCAGGCCGAGCGTCGCGCCCGCCGTGAGCGTGGCCTTGGTCGTGATCTCGGTCGAGCTCCCGACTGACGTGCTCGCGAACGTCACGCCCGTACCGCTTGCGCTGACGATGTCACCGCTACGGAAGTTCGTGCCGTTGACCGTGACGTCGACGCTGCTCGCGCCCTGGCCGAGCGTCACATGACTGAACACGGTGACGGTCGGGTCAGCGGGGACGACGTCGAACGCCGAGGTGAACGTGCGTGGATCGGCTCCGCCAGCTCCGGGCGTGATCGTCAGATTCCGCCCGCCAGGGGAGGCCGTCTCGTCGACGGACACCTCCAGGGTCAGCGCTGTGGGCGAGACGAACGTCGTGCGATGCACCGTGACGTCGCCCCCGGACACCGATGCCGACGTGCCGGCGTTGAACTGCTCGCCGACGACGCCGATGTCGATGCGCGTGGAGCCGATCAGCCAGTCGGACGGCGTGACAGACGTGAGCATCACGCGTGTGTCGATCACCTCGATGGAGTCGTCGAGCGTTGCCGCTCCGGCACCCGCCGCGCCGGACTGGGTGTACGTGACGTCGAGCAGTCCGATCGTGGCGTCTGACGCGATGGCGTAGTCGGCCGTGAGCTCGGTGGTCGAGTTCAGCACCAGGTTCGTGAACGACACGCCTTGTCCCGAGGCGCCGAGCGTGCCCGACGACGTGAAGTTGGTTCCTGTCGCAGTGACGCTGCCGCTGGCCCGTTGGTCGAGCTCGTCGGGTGTGATGTCCGTGAGCGTCGGCGAGAGAGCGTGCACGGCGAAGTCGCCGCCGATGCCGACGGCGCCACCGAGCGCCACTGGCTGCGTGTAGCTGACGTCGCGCGCTCCGAACGCCGCACCGGCGTTCACGGTGACCGGAGCGCGGACCGTCGTGGAACTCACGAACTCCGTCGCGCCGACGGTGATGTCGATGGCGTCGATCGCGATCGTGCCGCCGTCCTCGAAGTCGGCGCCGGTCAACGTGACCGTCGTCGGTCCCTGTCCGCGCGTCATCGAGGACGGCGAGATGGAAGTGATTGTGGGCACCGGAGCCTTGATCAGCAGACCGTCGTCGAGTGTGACGTCCGCGCCGCCGCCGGAGGAGGGTTGCGTGTAGGTCACGTCGCGCGTGCCGAGCACGGCGTTCGCGTCGACCGTCGCGGACACCCGGAAGCGCGTCTCGTCGATGAAGGAGGCACCCTCGAGCGTGACGCCGTCGCCGAACTCGACGCTGCCTCCGTCGCGGAAGTGGTTGCCGCGCAACGTGACGATGATGGCCGTCTCGCCGCGCCCGAGGCTGTCCGGCGAGATCGAGTCCAGCACCGGCACGGGGTTCTCGAGCAGGAGTCCGAGGAAGGCGTCGGCCGACGCGCCGCCACCGTCGACGGGCTGCTCCCACGTGATCGTGCGCGAGACCGTTGCGGCATCGATCGCCGCCGACAGCAAGACGCGAACTGAGGAGTCGGAGTTGACCGTCGTGGTGCCGACCGTGACCCCGTCGCCGGACACCCGCACGGCGCCGCCGTCGCGGAAGCCGTTGCCAAGCAGGTCGACGACGATGTCGGTGTCGCCCTGTCGCAACGTGCGGGGTGAGAAGAACGACACGGAGGGGTCCGGCGCGTTGACGCGGAAGGCATCGCGGAACGTGAACGCCTCACCGAGCAACGGCGGGGGACGCACGGTGACGTCGCGCAATCCGAACGGCGCGTCGGGTGCGACATCGAGAGTCAGGCGCAGCCGTGTCGCGCTCGTGAGCTCGATGTCGATGACGTCGACGCCATCGCTGCCGGCAGTGACGACGGAGCCATCGAGGAGACCGGTCCCGTCGATGTCGACCACGAGCGCGGTGTCGCCCTGCTTGACGATGTTCTGCGAGACGCCGGACAAGCGACCCTCCGGTGGCAGCGTGACCTTGCGCTTGGCGGGCTTCGGGAGCTTCAGCTTCGCGACGACATCGACGGTCGTGTCGCCGTCCGGCGAGCCGGTCAGCTCCAGGACGTAGCGACCGAAGCCCCCGGCCAGTGCGAGCTTCTTTGCCGCGAGCTTCTTGCCCTTCTGTGTGAACGCCGCGGCCGAGCCGCCGAGCTCGGAGCCGTCCGGCGAGATGACGCGCGCTCCGGTGAGTCCGGCACCGGACTTGGTCTTGATCGTCGCGGTCAGGAGTGCGGCGTCGGCGCCCGTCAGCTCGACGCGCGCGGTGCCCCCGGCGGGGACGACCAGTTTCTTCGTCCTCGACGAGGTCGGAGTCGCCACGGCGAACTGCGCCGTGTAGGCGCCGCTCCCGACGCCGTCGACGCGCAGCGTCCACGTGCCCGTCTCGCCGGGACCCGGCGGGTACTTCTTGAGCTGCGGCTTCGGCGTGCCGTCCTTCTTCAGGAACGCGGCGATGTCGACCTCGACGCCGTCCGGTCGGAAGAGCCGGATGTCCGGCACGAGGTTGGTGCCCTTCGCCGCGGTCACCTTGACCGTCAGACTTCCGCCCTCGGAGACGTCGATGTCGAAGTCGTCCGTGTCACCGGTCGCGAGGTCAGCGCCGAGCTTGTCTCCGCTGGCGGCGCGGACGCCGTTCTCCCCAGCAATCGTCACCGCCGCGAGGCACGCGACGGCGAGCGGTCCGAACAGCCGGAGTGGCAGGGGACGCATCACGGTCGTCGTCCGGAGTACGCCCGCTCCGGGCCGACCCACTGATGGTCCTGTGCGTAGGGCCTGGTGTCAAAGGTGTGGCGGAATTGACGCCCGGCAGGCGACGACGGCATCTCCATCGCGCCGTACGGGGGCGGATCTCCTGATCCGCCCCGCCGACTCACGTTGCTCGGGCCCGGAGCGTGAATGGCGATCCGCGAACGACCTCGGTGGATCGGGGGGTCATGGGCGATGCCCGCCGCTCCCAGATGACGTCAGGGGTTGCACGGTCCATTGGCGCGGACGCCGCCGACCGGTGGCCGTCCGCATGACAGGAGTCGCCCGAAGAGCGCCATCGAGCCCCACCGACCGCGCGCATCCCCGCGGGGGGGGCGGATCAGGAGATCCGCCCGTACGGCCTCACTGCGGGATCGAGTCCGGACGTCAAGCCACCGCCAGATCGTCGACCGACGGCCGTCCGCATCACGCGAGTTGTCCGCCGAGCGCCATCGGACCCGGGTCGCGCGAGCAATCCCAGCGGGCGCGGGCGGACCAGGGGGTCCGCCCCTACGGCGCCGTTGATGGAGCGGATCCGCTGGGTCGCAGGAGACGAGGCCCACTCGGATACTCACCCGGGGCGCGGCGGTTGCGCGTCAGCGCAAGCGCCGTGACGCGGGAGATGTGTGCGCGGAGGTCCTCGACCGAGACTGCTGGCTCTCGCGTGAGATGTGACGAGACCGAGCACACACCAGCAACAACGGAGGCGCGGCGATTGCCACATGCCCCGATGCGCGTCACCAACCAACCACCAGCAATCGACGTGACCCCGGGGCGCGGCGGTTGCCACTGTGTCGACGCGCGTCCACCAACGACGCTCCCCGCAATCGTCGTGACCCCTCGCCGTGACGCGGGGGAATGAGGCGCCCACGCAAGGCTGCGACCGAGGGGATGGCTCTCGTGTGAGAGGTGACGCAGCCGCGGAGCCGACCAACAACAACCTAGGGCGCGGCGATTGCCACTGTCTCTAGTTGCGTCCACCTACCCCGCGCCCGCAATCGCCGTGACCTAGAAGAACCACAAGAAGCGCCAGTCCACGTTGTCGCCCTCACGCTTCCGCCCCAGCAGTCCGAACAGCGCCGACCAGAACACGTCGCCGTCGTCGTTCGTCTCGTACCGGAACAGCGGGTTCACAACGAACGTGTCCTTGCCCGCGCCACGCGTGCGCTCGATCAGGCGCCAGAGGACGCGGAAGTCGCTCCGGTCCTCCTCTTCGTCGCTGTCCCATCGCACGCCGTACCAGAGAACGTTGCCGCGCTTCCACGTCTCGGCCGACTTCGCCTCGATCAGCGGCCACGCGCGGAACTTGGAGACCTTGCCGCCGCCGCTGAGCTCGACGAACGGCCAGGGCGCGTCGATCTCCCACCGCCCGCTCTCACTCTTCTCGTACTCGAAGAGCGGCCACGGCAGCCCGTACTTGACGGAGCCGTCGGCACGTTTGGTGAACTCGACGAACGGCCACGGCGCGTGGACGCTCCTGCCGCCGTCGGCGTCCTTGTCGTAGCGGAAGAACGGCCACACCGTGGAAAGCGCGACGTCGTCGCCGTCGGTCTCCTTGCCGTAGAGCGGCCAGACGTGCGTCCACGACTTGTCGCCGCGCTCCCCGTGCCACAGCACCGGGAAGACATGGAATGCTTCGCCGTCCTCCCACTCGGCCGAGTGGAAGAGCGGGAAGAGCACGTGCGTGTGCCGTGTCTCACCGTCCTTCGTCGAGATGAACAACGTGCCACCGATCGAGGTCGCACCGTCGTCGCTGCCCGGCTCGCGGTACTCGCCGTACAGCGGGAAGAGCATCTTCAGATTGCCCTCCTTCGTCTCGACGTCCCACCAGAACGGGAAGAGCACCGTGGACTCGCGGTCGCCGTCGATCTCGTGCCAGTAGAGGGGCAGCGCCCGCGTGCTCGCGTCGCCGTTGTCCTGCGACTGATGGTGGAACAGTGGGAACAGCAGGTCCCAGCCCTCGAGCCCGTTCGACGTGTCGACGGTCTTCGCGTAGAGCGGCGGCACGATCCAATCGCGCGTGTAGGTCTCGCCGCTCCACTCGTGCGCGTAGGCCGGGAAGAGCAGAGTGTGGCCGTCGTCCGCCGACCGCTTGTAGGAGTAGAACGGCAGGGCCCACTTCGAACGCTCGTCGTCGCTGGTGATCGATCCGATCAGCGGGCGCAGGAAGTGCTTCTCCGAGTACTCGCCGGCGCCGTCCGCGTCAGGGCGGCGGTACTCCGATTCGTAGAGCGGTCGCAGCGCGACCTTCTCCCACTCGCCCTTCGACGACTGGGCGTAGATCGGCCACAGGACCTCGGTGGCGTTCAGCGCGTCGCCCGGCGAACGGATGAGCGAGAGCGTCGGCCAGAGCACGTCGGTCCGCCAGCCGGGGCCGTGCGGCGTGCTCTCGAACCCGGGCCACGCGTGGATGCCGCGACCGACCTTGCCGGCGTCGGGACCCTCTTCCGGTGGACTCGACCACGGAGAACGACAGCCAACGAGGCTCAGAGATAGCGCCAGAGTCGTGATCAGCAGCGTGCGCATCAGACCTCCTCGAGCGCGCTCGCCGCGCGCTCCCAGTCGGAGTAGAGGGACTTCATCTCGCCCTGAATGTCCGCCAGCTCGACGCTGATCGCGCGAGCGACGTCCGGGTCGGAGCCGGGTTCGTACGCAGCCTGAAGGCGCGTCGTCAGCGCCTCCTGCTGCTCCTCGAGGCGCACGATGCGCGCCTCGAGGCGTTGGATTTCACGTTGCAGGCGCCGCAGCTCGCGCTGTCGTGCCTTGCGCGCTTCGCGTTCCTCGCGCGCCGCCGACTTCGCGTCGGTGTCGGCGGCGCGCACGCTGCGGAGCTCGAGCGCGGCGCGACGCGTGTCCTCACCGGCTGCGCGCTTGGCGTCCCACCAGTCCGAGAACGTGCCGGTCATCACGTGCAGCCGCTGGTCGCGGATCTCGACGACGCGGTTGACCAGGCCGTCGAGGAACGTGCGGTCGTGGCTGATCACGAGAAGCGTGCCGTCGTAGTCCGCGAGCATCGCCTCGAGCTGCTCGCACGCCTGGATGTCCAGGTGGTTGGTCGGCTCATCGAGCAGCAGCAGGTTGACTTTGGCGTGCGCGAGGCGCAGCAACTGAACGCGGCTCTTCTCCCCACCGGACAGCGTGCCGATCGAGCGTTGCAGGTCGTCTCGCGTGAACAGGAAGCGATGCAGCAGATTGGCCGACTCCGAGTTCGTCAGCCGCGTCGCGTCGGCGACGAACTCGAGCAGCGGCACGGAGTGATCGAGCACGTCGTGCAGCTGGCTGTACTCGCCGACGATGACGCCCGCGCCGATGCGAACGCTCGTGTCGTCGTCGGCGCGCTCGGCGAGAACCTCGTGGAACAGCGTCGTCTTGCCGCATCCGTTCGGTCCTACGAGGCACACCCGGTCGCCGTACTCGAGCGTCAGCTCGACGCCATCGAGGATCGTCCGGTCGCCGTATGCGACGGTGAGGCCGTCGACGGCGAGCGCGATGTCGCCGTGTCGCTTGCCGCCGCGGAGCGAGGCGTGGAAGCGGTCCTCGGTGCGGTCCGGGGCATCCACCTTGCGCAGCCGTTCCGCGCGTCGCTCCATGTTCTTGGCGCGCCGGGCCTGCGCGGGATCGTCGTAGGCATTGGCCATGTCGCGTTGACGGCGCGCCTGGAACTCGAGTCGTGCGATCTCCTTCTCCTGGACGCGGAACTGCCGCTCCTGGAGATCGAGCGCCTTCTGCTTCTGCTCGCGGAACGACGAGTAGTTGCCGGTCCACGCCGTGACGTGCCCCTTGCGGACCTCCCAGATCTCGTCCACGCAGCGATCGAGCACGTAGCGGTTGTGGCTGACCATCACGATGGCGCGGTCGGTACCACGCACGAAGTCGACGAACCACTCCAGGCCCCAGGTGTCGAGGTGGTTCGAGGGCTCGTCGAGCAGCATCACGTCCGGACGGGAAAGCAGCACGCCCGCGAGACCGATGATGTTGCGCTCGCCGCCCGAGAAGCGATCCACGGCCTGATCCCAAGCGGACTTCGGGAGCCCGAGGCTCGACAGCACGGTGGCGATGCGTCGTTCGACCTCGTAGCCGCCAGCGGCCTCGTGCTCGCGCTGCAGGCGCTCGTACTCGCCGAGCAGTCGCCGCTGGGTGTCCGCGTCCGGGTCGGCGGCCAGGGCGGTCTCGATCTCGGCCAGGCGATCGGCGCGCGCCAGCTCGGCGGCGAACACGCGTCGCATCTGATCCCGCACCGTGTCGCCCGGATCAACGACGAGTTCCTGCGCCTGGAACGCGATCCGTGCGCCGCGGCCCGTCGTACGCACGCCGTCCGTGGGTTCGAGCGCGCCGGTCAGGAGCCGCATGAGCGTCGACTTGCCCGTGCCGTTCTGTCCGATCACGCCGATCTTCCGGCCCGGCTCCACGGCGACGGTGACGTCGTCGAGGATCGTGTCGGAGCCGTAGCCGAACTCAACGTGGGAGAGAGCCAGGAGTGCCATCGTTCAGGCCTCCTGACGCACGAGGGTCCACGCGCGTTCACGCCGGACGTCCCGCGCCCAGGCAACGTGCGCGCGATAGTTGCGGAGACCGAGGTCGACCGTGAAGCGTCCGTGCTCCGTGCCGCGACCAGCGTCGAGGTAGGCGGCGAGGTCATCGGCGACCTCGATCGCGGTCGTCTCGTAGCTACGGAGGAACGCGTCGACGATCTCGGTCGGTACGCGGCTGTCCATGAACGTGAACCGGAGGGCGAGCTCGCCCTCGCGACGCTGCATCTCGGCGCGCGTGACCGGCTGTCGAAGCCAGGCGAGGAGTCGCTCGCGACCTGCGTCGGTGACGCGGTAGACGCGACGTCGGCGGCCCGCGTCGGTGTCGTGGTCGGCGCCGGTGACCAGGCCGAGCGCCTCCAGCCGCTTGAGGGCCGGGTAGATCGCACCGGGGCTATCCGAGAAGTGACCCATCGGGGTCTCGGCGAACAGCTTGACGAGGTCGTACCCCGCCCGCGCCTCTCGGTCGAGGAGACCGAGGAGCACCAGACCCAGTCGAGACACCCTTCCCGCCACCATGGTTACGAATCGTAGTATTACGAAACGTAGTGTCAAGCGCCATCTTCGAGCCTGAATCGTGGCGTGACGGGCGGAGCTCGTCCGGAGATGATGAAGGCCGACCCATGCGCCTCGCCGCCTCGCTTGCCGCCCCATTGCTCCTTGTGGAGACCGTGTTCCTCAGCGCCTGCACGATGTCCCCGCCGCCGCCTCGGCCCCGACCGACCCGCATGGTTCGTCGACCGCGCGCACCGGCGCCCGAGCCGCCGCCGACGCCCGCATCGATCGCCGCCGAGGCTGAGACGGACGCCGACGCCAGGTCGACGGCACAGCGGATGATGCACGAGTGGCTCGAAGGCCTGCCGTCGGCGCCGACGAGGTCAGGGCGTCATCGGGTCGTGCTCGTCCGCTGTGCGCAGGAGGCGCGTGAAGCCGGACCGCAGCTCGCAGTGCAGCTCCAGATGGCGCCGTACGATCCCGACGTCCTTGTCCGATGGGCGCAGCACGTCGTGCGGCGCTACGTCACGACCGACGGCACCGAACTGACGTACCCGCGCCAGTTTCCGACTGTGCACTTCGGCGCCCAGTCGCTCTCCACGAGCGGCATCGATCTCGCCGGACGCTCGCACCGCGGATTGCGCGATCTCGAGGTCGACGTTCATCTCGTGCACGTCGAGGAGTGGACGCGCCGCGAGCTGCGCCCGCTGGGGATCGGCGCGTACTCCGATCATCGCCTGGGGCCGTTTGCGGTGGGCGTCGGGGCGGACGAGGGCAGCGTGAGCGTCTCATTCGCCGAGACGGACGAGTCGCCCCGGCAATGGCGCGCCGAGGGCGGCCGAGCGCTGCCGGACGGACTCCACCATCGTTGGGCGGGATCGGCGGTTCGGGTGATGGACGCGAACGGTCGTCAGCTCTCTAACAGGGGCGGCGGTGGGAGCGGGGGCTCGACGTCCGTGGGCTTCGTCCCCGCGCCGGTCGGGGACGCGGCGATCTCGACTCCGCTCATTGCCTACCCCGTGACGATCTCCCTCGACCTCCCGGTTCGTTGGCGCTTCGAGGACGGGACGTACTCGTTCCACGACATTCCGCTCGCGCCGCCTGGCGACTGATCGGTCCCGGTATGCTGCGATGATGCGTCGCGCAGTCGTCGTGATCGTGGTCCTCGCAGCGCTCCTGCTGGTGGGCGTCGTCTTCGCGATGTTTCTCGGCCACTGGGCGACGGGGCCCTGGCTGTTCGATTCGCCGGACCCGCTCGCCCCGGAGCCCACCGCGGAGTGGGACGACGCCGGACCGCTCTCGCCACGCGTCCGAGTTCCTCCCGATGCCCCGGCCCCCCGGGGCAGACCGGTCGAGCCTCCTCCACTACCGGCCCCACCTGACAGCGCCGCCATCCTGTTCGTCGACGTCGTCCGCGTCGACGGCACGCCGGTCGGCGGTGCTCGCGTCGATGTGCAGCCCTGGGCCGCCATGATCGCGTTCGCGGAGCGGTCCGTGGCCGCATGGACAGCCACCACGGATGGCTCCGGCCGCGCCCGTCTCGAGATCCCACCTCCGCAGTACGTGGGCGTGCGCGCGGAAGACGGTGGGGCAGCCTCGTTCCCCGTTGTCGTGAACCTCCCGGCGAGTTCCGAGACGACGCGCACCATCGTCATCGCTCCGGCGATCTCCCTGAGCGGAGTTGTGTTCGACCCCAGCGGCCGGCGCGTGCCGGGGGCCTCGATCACGCTCTCGACGGTCGGAGCGGACGGCGCGTGGCTCCGACTCGACGGCCACGCGGGAAAGGAGGGGCAGTTCGTGCTCCCGCCGCTGCCCACGCGTGCGCTCGCGTCGGTCGTGATCTCGGCCTTCGTGGTTCCGCCGCGACCGAACGAAGTGAACGTGATGGCCACCACCTCGTTCCGGTTCGCGCGCGACGAGCTCGAGCGGCAGCCGTATCTCGAGCTGCGGCTGCGTTCAGAGACGATCCGTGGGCGCTGCATCGACGTCGCGGGAGCAGCCGTCTCCGATGCGTGGATCCGGATGGCGGAGAACGAGAGGCCACGCACGAAGACCGATGCCGAGGGGCGCTTCTCGTTCAAGGGAGCGCCGCCTCCCGGCGCCCAGATCATCGTGATGCACGGGGAGTTCGTGCCGCAGCGCATCCCGCTGCCGGCGTTGCAGGGCGGCGCCGCAGAGGGTGGGGCGGCAGAGGCCGGAGCCGTGAAGCGCGGCGCGGCGACGCAGACCGGCGTGCGGGACCTCGGTGACATCGTCCTCGATCGAGGAGAGCCGATCTCGGGCGTGGTGGTGCGAGCCGATGGAACGCCGGTCGAGCGGGCGTTCGTGACGCTGCACGCCGACGGCCTGGGAGGTGTCTACGGACGTCGCGTCAGCGACGCCGACGGACGCTTTACGTTTGCCCACGCGCGACCCGGAGCTCACACGATTCGCGCCCGGGCGCCGACGGGTCGACCGTGCCTTCCATTCGATGTCGAGGTGCAGACCGAGCCCGGATCGACATCGATGCAGGTCGTCTTGCCACGGATCAGCTGGGTGCATCTGCGGCTGGTCGATGCGTCGGGCGAGCGCGTCCGTGTGGCGCGCTCGAAGGTGCGCGTCGTGCGCTCCGGCGAGTCGGAGCCGGTGGTTGCAGGGACCGTTTGGATGGGGGGCTCGGATCTCGACTCGGGGTTCGTTCAGCTGCCGGGGGCCGGCCACTACGACATCGAGGTCGACGCGCCGGGCTGCGAGCCGGCGTCACGACTGGGCGTGGCCATCGGAGCGTTCGATGCAGCGCAGACGACGGTCGAGATCACCGTCCTGCGCACGTCGCGTTGACGCCGTCTCTCGCGCGCGGGCGCCCGGGTGCGCACGACCCACCCGCCCAACTTCCCACCCACCCATTGGGGGGAAGACGTGCGGGAAGGGCGAAGGTTACATCGCGAACTCGAGCGTCGCCTCCAGCGAGCCGCGGGCGCGGTGCTACGTGCCGCTCGGCGCGCCGCGCGGGCGCCTGCCGAAGACGCGCGTCAGGGCGTCCGCTACGGCGCCTGCACCACGAACACGACGAAGAACCAGGTGCCGATCGACACCGCGGCGACGGTGCGCGCCCACTCAGCGATACGGCGTTCGCCGGAACTGAACTCGATCGGGAGCAGGGGCGTCTTCCGACCCTGCAGATCGAACGTCACGTTGACGCCGCCGAGCGCGGCCGCGAGGACGGCAGGGAATGCCGCCAGCGCCAGATCCCGACCGATGATCCGGGTCACCATCGCGGGCGGATCGACCCCGAGAGCACTGAGCCCCTCGGCCACGAGGAGCAGCGAGACGACCAACGCCCCAACGCCCGCAAGCGAGGCGCCGATCCACAGGCCCACACGTCGCCGAAACGCGTGTCCGGTGCGGGCATCGAACGTCTCGGACGGGCGCCGTGGGGCCGCGTCCTCGCGCATATGTCGAGGTCGGCTACTCGGCCTCGCCGCAGAGAGCGCCGACGCGCTCCGCTACCTCGACGGACTCGCCGGCCAGGATGTCGGCGATCAGATTGGCGACGCTGCGGAAGTCGTTCTCGTCGAGTCCGCGCGACGTCATTGCCGGCGTGCCGACGCGGATGCCGCTGCACTTCGACGATGGGAGCGGATCGAACGGGATCAGGTTCTTGTTCACGTAGATGTGGTGCTCTCGCAGCGCGGTCTCTGCCTCGGCACCGGTCATCCGCTCGCAGAGATCGACGAGCACGAGGTGGTTGTCCGTGCCGCCGCTGACGATGCGGTAGCCGCGCTCGACGAGCACCTCGGCCAGAACCCGTGCGTTCGCGCGAACCTGGCGCTGATACGCGACGAAGGCGGGCTCGGCGGCCTCCTTGAGTGCCACGGCCTTGCCGGCGATCTGGTGCATCAGCGGACCGCCCTGCGTGCCGGGGAAGATCGCGGAGTGGATGCGCTTCTTCCACGCGTCGCGGCAGAAGACGAGTCCGCCGCGCGGGCCGCGGAGCGTCTTGTGCGTGGTCGTCGTCACGATGTCCGCGTGGCCGAACGGCGACGGGTGCTCACCCGCGGCGACCAGCCCGGCGATGTGCGACATGTCGGCGAGGAGAAGCGCGTCCACCTCCTTCGCGATCGCCGCGAACGGCGCGAAGTCGATCTGCCGCGGGTACGCCGACGCACCCGCGACGAGGATGCGCGGGCGCACCTCGCGGGCGATGCGGGCGACCTCGTCGTAGTCGATCCGCTCGCTCTCCTTGTCCACGCCATAGAACGACGGCTCGTAGAGCTTGCCCGACGCGTTGTACGGGGAGCCGTGCGAGAGGTGCCCGCCCATGGCGAGATCCATGGAGAGGATCCGGTCGCCGGGCTTCATCACGGCGAGGAACACCGACAGGTTGGCGGACGTGCCCGAGTGGGGCTGCACGTTGACCTGGTAGTCCGTGTCGAACACCTCGCGAGCTCGCGCTTCGGCCAGCTGCTCGACCTGATCCGCGAACTCGCAGCCGGCGTAGTAGCGACGCCCGGGGCGGCCCTCGGCGTACTTGTCGGTCAGGACGGAGCCGACGGCCTCGCGGACCGCGGCGCTGACCAGATTCTCCGACGCGATCAGCTGCAGACCACGCCGCTGGCGCCAGTCCTCTTCCTGAACGATTCGGGCAACTTCGGGGTCGACGTCGGCGAGCGAGCGCGTGAGTCGATCGGCGCAGAGGGACAGCCGGATCATGGGGACTCCTTGAGCCGAGCGAATCTACCCCCCCCCGGTGGAGCCGGCGGAACGAATCGAGGCAGTCAGCCGCAGGGTCGCAGATCGCGTAAGCCCGCGACTCGCAAGAACCTGGGACGACGTTGACGGTCGCGTTCCGGCGACGAGCGCCGCGTACGCCGAGTGCGTTCGCTCAGGCCTTGAGCCCGGCGGCTCCGCCGGCGTCCGAGGCGCGCAAGAGGGCGTCGATCCCCTCCTTCCGCTGCCGTTTGGCCTGGATCCGAGCGCTCACGACGTCCTTCGTGTCGTCGTCGGCTGAGCCTAGCTCGTCCTCGAGCACCCGGATCTCGCGCCCGAGCTCCTCGCGCTCCAGTCGCAGCGCTTCGAGCTCCGCGGCCCGCTCTGCCTTGTCGAAGACGATCGCCTCGGCCGTCGTGGCGGGGAGTTCCTCGTCGGGGCCCTCCCGCCTCACGGTCGGCACGACGGGGACGTCGGCTGCGATCTGTCGTTGGTTCATGAACGTCGGCGAGACGATCTCGATATCCGCGTCGTGGAGCGCGTCGAGCACGGCGACGCGGAGCCGAGAGCGCGCCGTGAGCAACTGCTTCACCTCGCCCAGGAAGCCCGCGATCCGATAGGTCACCGAGAAGTCGCCGAGCTCCAGGATCTGCACGAACGAGTCCGTCAGTCCCGTCCCGTTCGCGGCGCGCACCATGACCGGCTGGACGCGTGCATGCGGGACGTCGTAGCCGAGGGAGACCGTCGCCGAGACGATCGTTCCCGAATGGCGGACGACGCTGACCGGCTGCGTCACGAGCACCATGTTCGGGATCGTGGTCAGGTCGCGATCTTCCGTCTGGATCTCGATGTGGAACCACTCGCGTTCCGTCACTCGGCCGAAGTGCTCGCCGACTCGGACGAAGTCGCCGGGTCGGAAGTTGCCAACGGCCCGCAACATCAATCCGGCCATCGCGTTCGACACGAACGTCGTCGACGAGAGCGCGATCACGGCGGTGAGCAGCACACCGAAGAAACTCAGCAGCGCGTCACGTGGCGCCTTCTCGGGCAGGGCCATGATCAGGACGACCACGCCGACGCACACGCCACCGAGCAGGAGCAGCGAACGTCCGACGCGCGCGTCACTGTCGGCGATCTGGCCGCGGTGCAGCGCCCACCGCAGCGCAATCAGGCAGAGCGCGACCAGCGCCGCCACGATCAGGAACGGCACCAGGTCGGCCAGGTTCGTCAGGAGTGCGTCGAGCTGCTCACCCATCGTCGCGCGACACCCTATCGGTGGGGTCCGTCAGCGACCCTCGAAGCGCGTGCCGAGCGCGAGCGTCTCCGGTGTCTTGTCCGCCGCGTCGTACATGCGGACGAAGCGCGTCGTCTCGGGAGTATCGATCGGTCGCAGCGGGTCGACCCAGGCCGGTGGCACGGTCTGATAGAGGAGCCACACGACCACGAGCAACTCGTCGGGGGCGTCGTCCGGCAGCGCGGCGCGGTACGAGACCGTGTCGCGACCGGGACCGAAGTCGTCGTCGCCGTCGACGCCGACCGGTCGTGTCTGATCCGCGTGTGGCCCGTCGGCGCGCCACCCGAGTGGCAGCAGGCGATCGTCCTTCGCGTAGCCGGCCATCGCGTGGAGCAGCGTCGTCTCGGCGCCCGTGCCATCGATCGCCCGGCATTCCCAGACCTGCACCTGATCCCTCGCGTCCACGATGTCGCGATGCGCCGTGTCGCTCCGGCTGCGGAGTCGTCCGTCGTCGTCCACGCCGCCCGACTCCCACACCACGCTCCGTCCCGCGCGTACCTGGACGCGGAGCCACAGCCGGCGGGCGGGGTACGCGGTCGGCAGCTTGTGGCCCGTCTTGTTGACGACCGTCACGTCGAACGAGAGCCGCCCATCCGCGCGAGTCGGCGACGAGATCTCGATCGATGCCGCATCGTCGCGCAGGAAGCGACGCGTCGCCGCCGCCGAACGCTCGAGCGCCTCCTGCGGCGCCGTCACGCCGAGCTCGTCCCGGTTCGCGGCAAGCAGATCGAGCATGAACGCGTTGCCGCCCAGGAACCCGTGGGCACGCACGTTCGGCCGCGTCGCGATGTTGAAGTCGCGCCCCATCGGGTTGCGTGCGATGCGCGCCGTCCCGATGTCGACCATGTGGCACTCCTGGCAGGTGCGTGACGTCTCGGTGCGGCCGCTCTCGTCGGTGTACGCGCTGTTGCGCCACTCGAGATACGGCGTCTGCTCGGGGAACGGCGCAGCGTCGGGACCTGGCTTCGTGAACAACGTGTGGCATGCCCCGCAGAGGGCCGAGTCCTGGACGTGTCCTCCGTGCTCTGGTGTGAACGCGGAGTGTGCGCGCATCGGCGTCGTCGACGGCTCCTCGTACGGACCGAAGATGCGCCGGCCGGGGCGGATGTCGAGTCGACCCGAGAAGCTCTCCGCGGTGCCGAGGTTGTCGGGGTGTGCCTGATGACAGACCGTGCACGACACTCCGTCCTGCGCGAGCGGATCGGCGGCCGCCGTCGCGATGGGGGGCTGCTCCTCGCCCGCGATGCGTGCCGTGTGGCTCACCATGGGGCCGTGGCAGCGGAGGCAGAGCGCTTCGATCTCGACCTTCTTCTCCGGCGCGGCCGCGACCTCCTGCGCGACCTTCGCGCGCCAGTAGGGATCGCGGAACGCGTTCGCCATCATCGTCGCGCGCCAGAGTCCGTGGGGTGACGCGTCGTCGCCCGTGGCCGTCCGCATCGCACTCGCCTTGGGCGCTGCGCTGTGACAGAGCGCGCAGCCGTCACCGGTCGCGAACAGCACGTTCGCCGCCTCCGGCTGGAAGCGACCGCGTCCCCACGTCGGCCCGTCCGGCAGCCCCGGCGCGGGCGCCCCTGCGTCCTGCGCGACAGCGAGGCCCGCGACCACGATGATGACGAGTCCGAGCAGGATGCGACGCATGCCGGAAGTCTAGTCCGGTTCGCCCCGGTCACGACGGGACGCGCGAGCTCGTCGCGCACTCCTGACCCGCGGACGTGACCTCAGTCGCGCACGATGTGGAGCAGGCTGAGCGTGCCCCAGCAGAGCACGCCACATCCGATCACGAGCGTGACCAGCATGACCCACTTGAGCGGGCTCGTGATCTCTCCTCCCTCGAACAGAGCGGGCACGAGCACCCAGAGACCGAGCAGGCAGCCGACAAGGCTCGTCCACGTGCCGATCCAGACGACGCGCCACGGACGCTCCGCCCAAGCGATGCGCGCGCTGCAGTGCGGACACTCGGTGACGAGCCGTCGCCCGAGCACCCGCGAACTGAGCGCCGCGCGCTGACGCCACGTCAGGATCTCTGAACAGGCGGGACAGGCGAAGGGGGACACGACACTTCAGAGACTACGATGCGTCGGCTTCGGTGTGCGGCACGAGATGCCCGGGTCCGTCAGACTGTCTCCATGAGCATCGGTGTTCGGCGCCCGTCCGTGTCCCGGTTGTGGCTCTACGCGATGGGCTTCGTCGCGCTGGCTCTCGTTGTGCGCGCGGTCGGGCCGACCTCTCCGGAGCCTCCGCGCGGGTTCGTCCTGATCGAGGGCGACGCCGTCGCGAGAGCGTTGAAGGGCGCGCAGATTCCTCGACTCGAGCGCAAGTCTGAGCGACTGCTGCTCGAGATGATCGAGTTCCGTCTGTCTGCGCTGGATCGGCGCCTGACCCATCTCGCCGCCGGCTCGTCGGGACTGCCGGGTGGACTCGTCGACGGTGACATGCTCCGCGTGGACGCTCAGCGCGGCGAGTCTCACGGGCTGCCGTCGTCAACCTACTTCTCGACCTCCCTGCGGCTCGAGTCTCCAGCCGCGGCGCTCGAGTCTCCGGCGGCCGCGCACGATCTCCGGCCGCGGTGGGAGGCGGTCGTGCGGCCGACGAGCGCCTTCGCACGGCACGCGCTCGCCGTCCGCGACGCTGACGGCCGACTCTGGATCGCCCGTGCCGACGACGAGATCGGGATCGGCCACGGCGAGGAACCGAGTCCGCGCTTGCTCGAACTCATCGCCGAGACGGCGTTGGGACCGCCGCCCGACGCGCTCCTTTCGTGGTGGAGCGCCGAGCAGTATCGGCTCGAGTTCGGTCAGCCGCCGGCAGGGCCGAACGTCTGGGAGGACTCCGCGAGGATCGAGAGCTTGTGGCGAGACGCCGTCGCGGCAGTGCTGGCGCGTCGACGTGTGGAGCTCGCCCGTGCACTTCCACCGATCGAGCTCCTCGATGATGGCTGCCTTGTGTACCGGACTCCTCGTGGCAGCGGGTGGTCCCCGATCACGTTCCACCCCGATCCCCACGTGCTGTCGGCGTCGACGCCCGGTCTGCGACTGATCCTCGCGCGCTTCGGAGTCGACTTGCTCAGCGACGGCGTCCAGCTGCGTCTTGTTCTCTTGCACGAAGCCGCACACGTGGATGACTTCGCACGCTTCGTGACGCTCCCGGAGTGGCACGGTGGCGAGGACGTCGAGCGCTCTCATGTCGCGCACGCACTGCTCGAAGCCCATGCCGACCACGTTGCGCACGAGCTGGCGCGCGAGTGTGGTCTAGGAGACGCATGGACGCGGCTGCGGCGCCGCATGCGGCGCGGAGCTTCGGCGCATCTCTCGCAGCGGGATGGCCAGCGAACGTCCCCGACGACGTCGGAGGACCTGCGCGAACTCGGACTGCGCGCGATCCGCGCCCGCCACGCGGTCGATGGCGAACGGGGTGTCGAGCGACTGATGCGGTCGCCGCCGACCACCGTCGAAGCGCTCCGGTCGATCGAGTAGCCGACGCCGAACTCGCGCGGGCGAGTGCGCTATTGACCGACGCAGCGGAGGACGGCTTCGGTGTCGCCGGCCTTGTAGCGGCCGCACGTGTAGGTCGTGCCGGTCGCGGTGGCGAGGACCGTCACGTCGTACTCACCGGCGCGCTGGTTCTCCATGCGGAACGTCCCGTTCTCATCGCACCACACGCTCGACGACCAGTTGCCGTCGCGGCGTTCCAGCTGGACGACGCACTGCGACATCGCACGGCCGTCGCCATCGACCACGCGGCCGCCGAAGGGTAGCCCGCGCTCGAGATGCAGCGAGACGCCCCGCGCGCCCGCATCGGCGCGCACGTTCTCCGGGCTGATCCAGCCGTCCGCGCTCACACTCAACGTGTACGACTGGCCCTCGTGCAGGCCCGTGAGCTCGAACTCACCAGAGGCGTTGGCACGGGTCCCGCGCGCAGCGTGCTCGCCGGACGCGGTGACCCATGCCTCCGGGACCGACTCTCCGTCCGGCGACACGACACGGCCGCGGATCGTCTCACCGAGCATCGCGTTCAGCGATAGCCCGCCGGTGCCACCGACGACCACGAGACCCCGTTCGAGCGTGTACCGATCGTCCCACGGCATGACCGCGCGATAGCGCGCCCCCGCGATCGCATGGACCGAGAACGTGCCGTCCTCTTCTGTCTGCGTGTTGACCTGAAAGAGCGTGACGCCCTGATCGACCGCCTCCTTCGGCAGGAACATGATGCCGACACCCGAGATCGGGTTGCCGTCGGGGTCGATGACTCGCCCGCGCGTCGCGCTCGGCGTCGGAAGCTGGATCGTGAGGTCGGCCGACCCGGCGGGGACGCCGCGCTGTTCGACCGAACCGGTGCCGAACATCGAGTCGCTCTCGATCGTCAGGCGCACGTCGCCGGGCGCAAGGCCGAGCAACTCGAAGCGGCCCTCGTCGTCGGCGTTGTCCCACGCGATCTGCTCGTCGCCGATCCATGCGCGAACCATCGCATCGCCCTTGGCCGGTTCGCCGTCGGGGAGCAGCACGATGCCGGTGATCGGAGAGCCGTACGTCGCCTCGATCAGGACGTCCGTGGCGCCGGCGGCAATGCCGTCGACCAGGGTGGTCACCACGTTCTGCGGCGACTCCGGTGACGCCTGGAGCGTCAGTCTGTGCGTGCCCGTCTGAAGGAACGACAGCACGAAACTCCCGTCGGCCGAGGTCCGCGTCTCCCCCGCGTGGTTCGCGCCCGAGGCATCGATGCGGTGAGCATGGAGCTCGCCGCCGACCACCGGTTCGCCGTCGGTGTAGACCGCGCGTCCGGTGATCTCTCGCGACTCGATCAGTTCGACCACGACGTCGGGTGGGTCCGGCAGGTCGACCGCGATGCGCCCGGGCAGGAAGTGCTCCGCCGAGACGAGCAGCACGTAGCGCTCGTTCTCGAGCCCGCTCAGCATGAAGCGTCCGTCGTCGTCCGTGACGCCCACGATCGGTGGCCCCCAGGCGCCGGGGTACGAGAGGTTGTCGGCCCCCAATCCCGCGGCCACCGGCGAGGCCTGCACCCGCGCGCCCGACACCGGATCGCCCTCGAACGTCACGGCGCGGCCCGAGAGCCAGAGTCCCGCTTCGAGCACGAGCTCGACGTCGATGCGCGGATCGTTCGCGTCCACGTGTCGCGCGCCCGAGTCGGCGCGCCGACGTCCTACCGCTGTCGCGCGCACGATCATCGTGTCGCTGACCGCCGAGACCAAATGGTCGAACGTTCCGTCGGTCGCGACAGGAAGGCGCTCGCCCTCCAGCCAGTTCCACTCGTCCTGCGTCGGGTCGGAGATCGAACTGTCGAACGTCATCACCTGGACGTAGGCGCCTTCCAGTGGACTGCCGTCGTCGGTGCGTACGATGCCCGTGACGCGCAGCGCTGGGAGGAGTCGCATCACGTGATCGGCGGCCTCGTCTGGGTTCGCCGACGTCTCGAAGCTCTCGCTGAATGCTCGGTAGCCCTCGGCCTCGACAGCGAGCCAGGCGCTTTCACCGGGCTGCGGACCGTCCGCCTCGAAGCGGCCCTCGGCGTCGGTCATCACGGTGGCCTCGGCGCGGCCGTCGACAGTGACGCGTGCGCCGGCGATCGGCTTCGCGTCGGCCAGTGAGACGACCTGGCCGCGCACTCGCCCGCTCCGCTCGACCCGCAGGTCCACGGTGACCGGGGCTCCCGACTTCGCGTCCGCGAACATCTCCGGGGGCGTCGTGCCGGTGGACACGGAGTTGTCCGGATTGGAGGGGCGATTCGGTTGCACGTACCCGGTCACATTGACCAGCAGGCAGAACGTCTCACGCGGCAGCGCCGGCAGCGTGTAGCGGCCCGCCGAATCGGTCTGCGTTGCGAACCACCACGATGGATTTGTCGCGCCGACATTCGCGTTGACGACGGGTCCGTCGGGGCCCATGACGGTGCCGCTGACGATCGTCCCGGCCTTCATGCGCACTTCGCGCTGTGTGACGATGCCGGTCGGTAGCTCGACCGCGCTCTCATGGCCGAGGTCGAAGGTCCCGCCGAGGTGCCCGGGCGACGTCGCGCTCGCCGAGGTCAGCCGTCCCGGCATCGGGAAATCGAGCGCGCAGCGGCCGTCGGCGTCTGTGATCGCGTCGAACGACAGGCTGAACGCGCCGAGCACCTCGAGCTCGCAGGAGACCTTGGCTCCGACGATGGGGGAGCCGTCCTCGTCGTTGACGACGCGCCCTTCGAAGCGCCCTCCGCGAGAGAGCACGATGTCGAGCTCGCGCACGCCCGGGAGTCGAATGGCGGCGAGCACCGCGAGTCGCTCGCCGGGCCAGCCCGCCCAGAGGACGACGTCGGCCGCGGGCAGCGCTTCGAAGACGTACCGGCCGTTCTCGTCCGTCGTCGTGCGCAGCGCGAGCGGTGACGTGCTCGTGTTGTTGACGAGCGTACGCCGGATGGCGAGCACCGGCGCGAGCGGCACGGGCTGTCCCTCCGGATCGAGGATGCGCCCGGTCAGCCGGTAGCCGTTCTCCAGCGCGATCTGGAAACGCTCCTCGGGAACCTCGGCACGAACGCGCCGTTCGATGAGTCCCCGCCGGGCGTAACCCGACCGCTCGGCGGTGAGCGTCCACGTGCCAGGCGGGAGGCCGGCGAACGTGGCGTGCCCGTTGCCGTCGGACACCGCGGTGGCGACCGCGGGTGGGTCGAATGGCGTGTCGAAGGTGGATGTGCCCGGTCCCGTGACGAATGCGCGGACGCTGGCGCCGGGAAGCGGCTCACCTGAGAACGTCTTGACCTCGACGACGACCGGGACGCCCGCCGCGAGCCAGAGTGTGCCGAGGTCGAGACGCTGCGAGGTCACGACCGTGAGGCCGGGGACCGCGACGGGAGCGAACGCGTCGGTCGGCACGCGCACTTCGTTCGGTCCGCCCGGAGGCACGCTCGGGAACACGAACGACCCGTCCTCGCCCGTCGTTGCGGTGAGGGTCGCGCCCTCGGCGGTCGTCAGCTCGACGCGGTGGCCGATCACCGGTGAGCGATCGACGAAACGCCGCACAACCCCCGCAACACTGCCGGGGCGCTGAGCACGCCTGGCCGCGGTCGCATCGTCGGTGGGACCGTCGTCCGGTCCGTCGCGCGGGCGCACGGCGGTCTGCTCGTCGTTCGGAGTGCCGGGATCGGAGTCGTCCGCCCCCAGCACGAGGAACAGGGCTCCGCCGACGAGAGCGAACAGGAGGATGGGCAGCAGGAGGATGAGGCGACGGCTGGTCATGGAGTTCGGAGGCACCCTCTCGCGCGCGGTCGATCCCTCTCCGGCACGGGAACGCGCGATCGTACCGCCCCGCGCGTGACGCCTGGTGAGTGATACGGGTGACCGATACCGGCGGACCCCGTGAACGATGCGGGTTAGCCGTCCGCGGATATGTCAGGACTTCCCCGCATCGGCTCCCCGGCCCCGGACTTCGATCTGCGGTCGGTGATGAGCGACGGTCATGGCCGTGAGCGGCTCTCGTCCCATCGGGGGCGGTGGCTGGCGGTCATCTTCTACCCGCGCGACTTCTCGCTGGTGTGTCCGACGGAACTGACGGCGGTCAGCGCGCGTTCGACGGGCGATCCATTCCCGACATCCTGCGCATGGTGCGAGAGAACGAGCGAACCGATCTGACGAGCAAGATCCCTGAACGCTATCGCGGCCTCCTCGTCCAGGCTCTCGCGCCCGATCCCGCCGAGCGCCGGATCACGATGGGCGAGTTGGCGACCGCGTTGTCTGCCTAGCAGGCTGTCGAAGTTTCGGCCTCGACGGGCCACGCAGGTTGGCGCGACAGCCTGCTAGCGCGTTGACACGGCGCGGGATCTGGCGCGTCTGACTTGGGGACGCGAGACTGCAAGGGACGCGCGCCACGGCGCTCGCCCGGAACGAAGCCCCAGGCGATGGAGAACCCCAGATGACCGGGAAAGAACTGATCCTCATGATGGCCGGAACCGCCGCCGTCGCCGGCGCAGGTGGCGTGGGTGCCGCCGCTCTCGCGAAGAACGACGCCGGGTCGGCAGCACCGAACGAGGCCGTGATCGCGCGCCTCGACGCCGTCGCCAAGTCGATCGACGAGACCAACGACGTGCTGCGGGACAACCGCGAGGCCGTGCGACGTCTCGGCACGCGGATGGAGTCCGTCGAGATGGGGCTCGGCTCGGGTCACGCGACGCGCGGCGAGGGTCGCCGGCGGCGTCACGTCGCCGATGGCCACGTCGTGCGCGGCGCGAGCACGGGCGTCGACATCGACATCGACTCCGCGGTCGACACGATGATGGAGGGCGACGCTCAGACGGACATCGCTTGGGAGGGCCCCCACGGCGAGGAGATGCAGAAGACCCTCGACGAGGTCATGCAGAAGCTCGGCAAGCAGCTCGAGAGCCTCGATCTCGGCGAGGGCGGCAAGCAGATCCGCCTCGGCCCCCGGATCGGGTTCGGCGGCGACGACAGCGGCGCACTCGCCGCGCATCTCGGCGGCCTCCAGAAGGCCATGGAACTGCGTCAGTTGCCCGAAGCGGATCGCTGGGCCAAGGCGCGCGAGGACGTCGGCCTCAACTCCGTGCAGGAGGACGAGATCCGCTCCGCGCTGGACGAGCGTGACGAGGCCCTCGAGAGCGCACTCGAGATCGAGCGGTCGGACGACGGCGAGGGCGGCAACCTGACGCTCAAGCGCATGGACTTCGGGAAGGCGCGTGAGGCGAACAACCGCTATCGCGAGCGCGTCGGCAAGACATTGAACGACGAACAGAAGAAGTCCTGGAGCGAGGGCGGCTACGACCAGGCGTTCGGCAGCGGCTCGATGGGCGGGACCACCGTCATCTCCGTGAGCAATGTTTCCATCGACGGCGCGACGGACTCCGCCGAGTAGTCCCCCTCTCGGTTCGCTCCAGAGGCCCGGGCGGCATGCCGTCCGGGCCTCTGCACATTCCGCGGCTGTCACGCGTCCAACTCACGGTCCGGCGCCCCGAGGTGCCGATAGGATCTGCACCGTGAGCCCATTCGCCAGCCATGCTGCCGCCGCCGAGCCCGGCGTGATCGAGGAGGTCGAGACCCGCACCTCGCTCGCGCGTCCGTGGAACGTGATCGTGCACGACGATCCGATCACCCTCATGACGTACGTGACGATGACCCTCCAGAAGGTCTTCGGCTACAGCCAGGACAAGGCCCACGGGATGATGATGGACGTCCACTCGAAGGGGCGCGCCATCGTCTGGACGGGCGCGCGGGAGCAGGCCGAGCTCTACGTCTTCAAGCTCCACTCCGCGCAGCTGAGCGCCACGCTCGAGCAGGTCGAAGACTGATGCAGCCCGTCGTCGCGCCGCGGCCGGACGGCGGCATCACCATGCTGTTCCTGCCTACGGACCTCTCCGACCTGCTGCTCGGCTTGCCGGCGATCCTCGACTCCGATGACCGGCCGGAGGTGCGCAGTCGCCTGTATCCGGCCCCCAGCGACGACGAGGAGGCGAACGCGGATTGGGAGCGGCTGATGGTCCCCGAGCTGTTCGCCCTGATCGCGAGCGCGCGCGACGTCATGGCGCGCGATCTCGAGACCCTCGAGCTCACCCGCGATCACCCGGTCGGCGGCCGCCTCGACATCCCGCCCGAGCACAGCAGCGCCTGGATCAGCGGCCTCAACGCCGCCCGCCTGGTGCTCGGCGCGATCCACGGGATCGACGCGGACGACATGGCGGATGACGCCGTCTTCCTCGAAGACGGCGAGCGCGCCCGTGCCATCGTCCTGGTCCACCTCCTCGGCGAGCTCCAGGGCGTCATGATCGAGGTCGCCTCCCGCCCCCCGTACGAGATCGACGACACCCGGTACGACGCCGACGACACCCCGGACGAACCGACGGAGTAGCGTCGGCACGTCGCAGGGACGCTGCTACTTCTTCCGCGTGTGGACGATCTCGACGACGCGGGAGTTCTCCTCGCCGATGGCCAGGTCGTGGATCTCCATCGTGAAGTGGTCGGCGTCCTGGAAGCGCCAGGCGTACTTCACCTGCTTCGCGATCTCGCCTGTCATCGCCTCGTCCATCTTGCCGTAGAGCACGAGGTTCTTGCGGCTCTGGTCGTAGTTGCCCTCGGACGTGAGCATCATCGTCGAGCCGGAATCGACCCAGACGTTCACGTACTTCTGGCGGTGGTTGTCGTAGCCCATGATCCCGTGGCCGGTGATGTCCATACCCATCATCGATCCGGTGCTCGATGTCTTCATCCAGCGGCCGTCGATGAGCCACTCGGCCTTGGCGGTCCCCTTGGACTCCATGGCCGGCTGGTCCGGACTGATGGTGATGCGCGTGACCGTGTCCCACTCACCCAGGAAGCGGGCGAGGCCCTTGTGATGCGGACCGGGCTTCGTCGTCTCCTGTTCCTGATTCTGGTCGTGGGACCGGGGGCCCGGGGCCGGGAGCGACTCAGTCGTCGTCCGCGGCGAGAGTCCCGTCGTAGTCGCCTTCCGCTGCGAGTCGCAGCGCGGCGTAGCGGATCTGTAGGCAGCCCGGTCACTCTCCGGCCGCTGCCCGCTCCATGACCTCGTGCGCGGCACGCAGGTCCGGTGCGACGACACGCGCCGCGGCCGGCAGCACGAACACCGCCATCACCACGCCGAGCAGCGCAGACGAAGCCCGTCGTGCGACGGGGCGACGCCAGGATGGGCGCTCGAGATGGCGAAGTCGCGCGATCACCTCGTCGCCCCGCAACAGGCCGAGCGCGGCGGTCGATGTCGACTGGCCGGCGAGACGTCGTGCCGCCGCCAGCAGCGTGCGCCGATAGTCACCGGTCGCTTCGCGAAGTGTGTCCGCGACCGTCGCGTCGCAGCAGAGCTCACGCACGGCCGCCAGCTTGCGCGCGGCCAGCCACGCGAGCGGCTGGAACCACCACACGGCGACCAGCGCGCTGACGAGCATCCTCTGCAGCGGATCGCGGCGGCGCACGTGAGCGACCTCGTGCAGGATCACGTGGCGCAGCTCGTCGCGATCCATGTGATCGACGGCCCCGCGGGAGACCACGATGACCGGGCGCAGCGTGCCGACAACGGCCGCGGTCACATCGGCCGAAGTGATGCGCACGAGTGGGGAAACGCGCAGCCCGAGCTGCGTCGCTGCGCGGCGGACTTCGTCGAGGAGCCACGCGGGAGCCGGCGTCGCGCCGTCGAGCACGCTTGCCCGCAGTCGACGCTCTCGGAGCAGCGCAGCCGCCCCGACGGTCACGGCGCCAAGCCCCCAGATCACGAGCGGCCACGCAGGCACTGCGGTGGATGACGCGACCACTCCGATCGACGTCGTCGGGACGAGCGCGGCGACGCTCCACGGCGAGGCGAGGTCGGGCGGCAGCACCAGACGCACGAGGGCCAGGAGCCAGATCGTCATGCGGAGCCGCGGCCAGGCACGCGCCAGCAGCCGATCCGCCGCGAACGCGATGGCGAACACGAGCGTCGACTGCACCAGGACGGCGAGACCCCACTCGAGCATGATCGAGGGCGTGATCATGACGCATCCTCGCGGTCGAGCAGATCGCGGAGGCGGGCCCGCTCGGGGTCGGAGAGGGAGCCCTCGTCAAGGAACTGCAGCAGCGGTGACACGGCCCCGCCGAACGCCTTCTCGATCAAGGATCGGACGGCGGTGCGACGGGCCTCGGACTGCGAGACCTGTGGTGTGTAGACGCTGGTACGGCCGTCCATCCGGGCCGAGAGCGCGCCCTTCTCCGTCAGCCGCGCCAGCACGGTCTTGACCGTCGTGTACGCCCAGCCGGTTTCCGCGCCCGCGCTGTCCAGGACGTCGCGCGCCGTGGCGTGGCCGCGTTGCCATACCACCTGCATCACCGTCCATTCCGCGTCGCTCAGTCGCATCGCGGCGGAACCTACTACATCTGTAGAATATCCGCAAGCCCCCGTCGATTCCGTGCTGCGCGGACCCTGATTCGCCATCGTGCGCGCATGTCGAACCTCATCCAGGTCGCGCTGCTGCTCTCGTCGATCACTCTCGTCACGGCCTGCAACGGAGCCGCGCCGGGCGGCGGCGACGCGCCGGCGGCGCCGCCCACCCCCGACCTGAGCCAGGATGCGTTCACGCTGCCGTCCGGCCGAGCCCGCGTGCCCGGCATCGCCGTGAAGGTCGTGACGCGTGGGGACGGCTTGGAGGCCAGAACCGGCGACACGGTTGCGGTCCACTACACGGGCACGTTCCCCGACGGGAAGAAGTTCGACAGCTCACGCGATCGCGGCGAAGCGTTCGAGTTCCGCCTCGGCAAGGGCAACGTCATCTCGGGCTGGGACATGACCGTGGCGCGGATGCACGTGGGCGACCGATGGACCGTGAAGATCCCTCCTGCGCTCGCGTACGGCGCCGACGGGTATCCCCCGATCATCCCGCCGAACGCCGACCTGCTCTTCGACATCGAGCTGCTGCGAGTCCGATAGAGCGGAACTGCTGCGCGTCCGATAGGGCGCGCCGCCTAGCCCGGCCTATTCATGAGGCTCGCGCACTCCGTGACGACCGACGTCCGGGAGTGCAGAAACGCCTGGATGCGGGAGCAACCGCACACGCGGAGTGGCCCGTCCTGAGCGAGGACAGATCGTCGAGATCAAGGCGCGCCGACAACTGCGACGCCGTTCCGTCTCGGAGGAGGCGCAACGCGGAGATCGGCGGTCTGGACCGCTCAGGCGCGTGAGTCGTCATGAATAGTCCGGGCTAGACGCGCCGCTGGACGCGCACGCCGTCCATCCCGTGGTACGTCACGAGCAACGCGCCGGTCGCGGCGTGTTCGGCGAAGAGGTCGAAGTGCAGTTCCTCGTCGCCAGGCCACGGATACGAGAACACCACCGCGAAGTCGTCGATGTCGCGCCCGAGCTCGTCGTACGCAGCCACCCCGTCGCGGACGTTCAGCGTGTCCGGATCGCCGACGTCCGACGGCGCCTCGTAGCCGTCCGGGACGAAGCTGCCCTCCGCGATCTCGGCGTCGATCCCGTGGTCCGAGAGGAGTCGCCGCGATGCGGCGACGAGCGACGGCTCGAGCTCGATCCCGGACGCGCGAAAGCCGAGCAGCGACGCGAGCCCGGTGGCCTCGCCGAGCGCGGAGCCCCATTCGAGCAGATGCTCACCGCGTAGCCCCTGGTCGACGAGCGCCGCGAATGTGCGCCCGACGAGTGCGTGATCACTCGGCGCGAAGCACGGCAACGTCTCACGGAGTCCGCCGGCGAGGAGCGCGTCGAGCTGTCGATCGGCGTCGGCCAGAAACGCGGCGGCTCGCTCGGGCAGCTCGGTCCCGGGAGTCACGTCCACTTCGATGAGACGACTCATTGCAGAGCCACCCGATACCGCACCTCGACGTGCTCATCACCTCCGAGGCGGATCGTCTTGAGTCCGCCGTCCAGGTGCATCCCCGCAGCTTCGTAGAACCGCTTCCCGAGATCGTTCCTGTCGAGCACCCACACGACAGACTCTCGCTTGCCGCCGCGACGCAGCGCCGAGAGCGCGTACGTGAACAACCGGCGCCCGAGGCCGCGGCCGACCTGACCCGGGCGCAGGTAGATCGCGTAGACCTCGCCCGTCCGCCGACCGTTGTCATCGTCATCGCCATCGTCGTCGGCATCGCGCGTCGGGCCGGAGACGGCGAAGCCGAGGATCTCGTCTCCCCGCGTCACCACCCACGTCCGCGACTCGGGGTGCCGCGGCTCGCGGATGCCAGTGCGACGACGGGCTTGCCATTGCCCGAGGTCCAATCCGTCGAGGAAGCCCTGCGCGAGGATGCCGCGGTACGCGGACTGCCACGCGGTCATGTGGATCAGACCGATCTCGTCGGCGTCCTCGATCCGCGCGCGGCGCACGACGACGCGCGTTCGACTGCGTTCCGCGCGGCTGGGTCCGCTGGGTCCGCTGGGGCGCGGCGCGGGCTGACACTGCGTGCAGATGTGCGTCCCGCGCTGTCCGACCACAATGCGCTGGATGGTCCGTTCGCAGGTTCGGCAGGGCCGCCCGTGTCGCCCGTAGACGCGGAATTGATGTTGGTAGCTGCCTGGCTGCCCCTCGGGGGTCCGGTAGAACGCGTCGAAGCTCGAGCCCTCGCGACGGATGGCCTCGCGCAGGATGCGACGAACAGCGCGGTGCAGTCGCAGCGCCGCGTCGCGCGTCACGCGATCCGACCGCCACAACGGATGCAGCCCCGCGACGTGCAGCGCCTCGTCGACGTAGATGTTCCCCAGGCCCACGACGAACTCCTGATCGAGCAGGAGCGGCTTCAGCACGCGACGCCGGCTGCCGAGTGCGGCAGCGAAGCGCGGTCCCGTGAACTGCGGACTCAGGGGCTCGGGGCCGAGGTGAGCCAGGAACGCCTCCGCGTCCGGCACCCACTGGAAACGCCCGAACTTGCGCACGTCGACGAAGCGGAGCGTGGCGCCGTCGTCGAGGCGCAGTTCGACACGCGAGTACGGATCGCGCGCGGTGCCCTTCGGCTCCACGTGGAGCCGGCCCGTCATACGCAGGTGGCAGACGATGGCGCCCGCCGGCTCGTCCGATCGGGAGAGGTCCATCACGATGTGCTTGCCGCGGCGTCGAACCGCGTCGATCCGGCATCCGCGAACCCGGCTACCGAACGCGCGGGTACTCGGCCCGCCGAGCGAGCGCTCCCACTGGACGCGGACGCCGACGATCGAGCGGCCGACCAGGTCGGGTCGCACGAGGCGGGCAACGGTCTCGACCTCGGGGAGCTCAGGCACGGCGGGACGGTAGCATGTCGCGCCGCGACGGCGGGACGGGAGAGCATGGCGGAGCGCGACCTCGGCGAGATCACTGCGGAACTGCGCGAACGCGGTCTCGGCGACGAGGCCGCCGAGCTCGAGCAGTTGACCGCGGAGATCGCGCTCCTCGATCGTCCGGTCGGCGTTCTGCGTCGCCTGACCGATGGCCTGCGCGCCGAGGCCGCTCATCACTGGCGACTTGCCGTCCAGGAGCTGCGCGACAGCCGCGAGGCCTGGGACCTGATCGTGGACCGCGTGCAGGGCCGCACGCTGAGCGACATCGAGGCGGACACCGTCAAGGCGCAGGCGCTCGACGCGCTTCGGACGGTGCCGGCGGGGCTGCTCACCGCTGCGACCGCCATGGTGCCGCTGCCAGGCTTCATGCTCGTGACGCCGTGGATGCTGCAGCGCCTGGGACTGCTTCCCTCGCGCTGGCGCGAGGCCGCCGTCCGCGATCGATTGCGCACGCGCAGCACATCGCTCCGCGGGCGCGGCGAGCACGGCGTTGCCGACCAGCTCGACGAGGTCCTGGCGGAGCTCGAGATTCGACACCTCCGTCGCCGCGATGTCGCGGCGCGCTCGGCGCTGCTCACGCACTGGGACTTCAACGACGACGGTGAGATCGACGCCGAGGAGCAGGCGCTCTACGACGCCGAACTCGGACGCCTGGCGAGGCTCGTTCCCGAGGTCGCCGCCGGCCGCCGCTGGTATCTCCAGCTGCACGGCGATGTGTTCGGGCCCGTGCGATGGGGGGAGACAGGGGAAGCCGACTCCGAGATGCCGGTCTTCGTCTGCCTGGACGGCGAGAGCGCGTGGGTCGGGCTGGCGGCTCTACGCAGGGCAGCGGGCTTCGGCGACACTCGATCATGAGCCGCGGGACCCCCGAGACGCTCGGCCGCACCATGGTCACGTACATGGTGCTGGTCATCGGGCTCATCACGTTGGCGCCGTTCCAGTTCGACATGCCCGCGCGCTTCGAGATCACCCTCGCGGGCAACCAGTTCGACATCGTCACGAACGCGGTGCTCTTCGCGGTGCCGGGGTTCCTCTACCGACTGTCGACGGGCTCCGACCGCGATCGGTGGTGCATCGCTGCACTGCTCTGGGGCGTGGTGCTCAGTGGCGCGGTCGAGATCACGCAGCTGTTCATCGTGGGGCGCTACACGAGCCCGATCGACGTCGCGACGAACGCGGGCGGGGCCTGGATGGGCGCGCTGTTCCTCGACGCGGTGCGCCGCAACCTCAACCCTCGGCTCGCCGGCCGCATCGCCCTCGAGCTGCCGCTGATGTCGCTCTTCTACCTGCTCGTCCCGCTGCTCTGGCTCCACGGCTACTCGAGCGGCGACGACCTGACGCGTGTCACGCTCGCGTTCCTCCCCGGCCTGCTCGGCGGCACGCTGCTCGCGGCCGTCTGGACACATCGGCTCAAGCCCGCTGGCGTCCTCGGGCCCAACTCGATCGCGTTCATCGCGGGTGCGTGGTTCCTCGTCGCCTCGATCACGGGCATGAAGGACCACCCGGGGCGGGTCGTCATCTGCGCCGCCGGTGTCGCCATCATCACGCGACTGCAGCTCGCCTCGCCGCGGTTCCACAGTTCCGCCGACCGACGCTTCGAAATGCCGACGCTGAAGCGCATCGCTCCGCTCTTGGTGGCGTACCTCGTGCTGATCGATCTCTGGCCGTGGGAGGGACAGGTGGCGCCGACGGGCTTCCACGGCGGTTTCTGGTACCCCGATCTGACGGAGCAGCTCGGGCCTCCCAGGCTGGAGGCGATGCTGCGCGAGCTCCACTATCTCGCCGCCGTGACCATCGGCGGATATGTGGTGGCTGAGGCCCACGGGCGTCGCGATGATGATCGCTTTCTCGTCTCGGTCCTGGCCTGGACGGCGGGCGCCGCGATCGTCCTGGAGGTGGCGCGCGGACTGCACCCGGCGTACGGCGCGAGCGTGATCCGCGGTGCGTTCACGCTGGGGGCGGCGCTGCTCGGCGGCGTGATCTACCACCAGCAGGTCGGAGCGGTCCGGCGCATCCTGAGTGCGCACCGCTCCGGCGTGCTCGACTAGTCGGCGGGCGTCGGTGGGATCTCGCGAGCGTCGCGCAGCTCCCGGAGGAACGCCGTCGCGCGACGCGTCAGCGTGCGAATCACGGGCAGGCTGCCCAGGTTCACGATGCGGATCACGAGCGGGACCGTGCGGTCGATGAGGATGCGCGTCCGCTTGCGACCCTCGGAACGATCGTGGATCCAGAACAGGATGATCCCCATCTGGTACGTCCACAGAAGGTCGGGGAGCTCTGCGCGCAGGTCCGGAGTCGTGCGCAGTCCCTTGCCCTCGATCACGCGCTCCATGAGTCGTGTGGACTCGCGGCGACTGGGGGCCGACTCCTCACTGAATGGACTCAACGGGCTCTCTGGGTCAGCCGCCGTCTTGAACAGCACACCGGAGAATCGGTGGTACGGCTCGGACGTCTCGATCTTGGTCAGGAGCACTCCGCGAAGTCGCGCCTCGACGTGCGTCTCCGTGGCGAGGACTCGCTCGGCCGAGTCGAGATGCTCCGTGTGGGAGCGCCGGTAGAAGTCCTGGACCAGGACCTCCTTCGACTTGAAGTAGTAGTACGCGTTGCCGAGCGAGACTCCTGCGCGGTCGGCGATGCCGCGCATCGTGGTTCCGTCGTACCCGCGCTCCCGGAACAGCTCGATGGCCGCTTCGAGGATGCGGGCGCGCGTCTGCGCGCCCTTGTCGGTCCGCTTGCGCGGGACGGCGGGACTGGTCACGAGTGGCTCCGGATCGGTCGCTGGTCGGTGGGGAACAGACGCCGCAGGAACCGCGACCGGCCGCGGTTCTTCGACACCCAGCGGAACGACGCCTCGGCGAGCGGCAGCATGTGCGGAGCCGAGAGGCGCACCGAGAGGCCTCGGTACTCTCGCAGCGCCCACAGACACATCACGAACGCCTTCCCGCCGCGATAGACCATCCGGTCGTTGGCGACGACGGTCAGGTCGTCAAGCAGCCGGTCCTGGTCGAGCGTCGGAAACCGGTTGGCGGCCCGCTCCGAGCGGGCCGCCATGAAGTCGATCTCCACGAAGCGCGGCTGGACCTCGAGCCAAGCGCGCACCTGGCGGCAGAGCATGCAGCGCGCGTCGTAGAGGACCGTGAGCCGCTCCATTACGTTCCGCCCAGGCCGAGCGGACCGTGGGCGAGGATCTCGTCCGGAGTCACCGGCGGGGGCGTGTCCTCGAGCCGCCTGCGACGGCGGATCTTCGAGAAAATCACCATGTTCATGAAGTGCATGCCGCCCAGGACCAGCAGCACGAGGCCGATCTTGAACGCCAGGACCTCGACGGCCACGCGGGTGGTGTCGACGGCCTCGGACGTCCGGAGCGCCAGCGTCACGTAGCCGAGGTTGATCAGGTAGAAGCCGACGACGAGCAAGTGGTTGATCGAGTTGGCGAGGTCCTCGCGGCCGTCGAAGACGTCGACGAGGAACACGCGACCGTTCTTCGAGAGCGTCTGCGCGACCCAGATGGTCAGCCCCACACTGAGTGCGACGTAGCTCAGGTACATGACGACGACGGTGTCCATGGTTCCCTCCTCGGGCTTAGTTGAACGTGTTCAAACAGAGGGTACCGCGGGGGCGGGCGGGCGCAACCCTAAAAGTTGAACTCGTTCAACTTAAGTGGCCTCAGGCTCCGAATGGCCGTGATTCGGCGGTGCGGAGTGCCCTCCCGGCTCGTCTCACCGGCGGCCGGCAATCCACGACGCCGGAGCCGCGCCCAGCTGCTCCGCCGCAGGCTGATCGGGGGAGGCCGTCCGGCGCGTGGGGGCTCGCAGCCGGACACTCCGTCGCTTCTTTGGGCCGCTACGCCGCCGCCTACGATGCCAGGATGGCTGGGGACGAAACGCGCGAGGATGCGCGAGACCAGGTTCGTGAGGACCTCGTGGCGGCCGCCGGGCGCTCGCCGGAACGTGCGTGGCGGACGGTCATCTGCGGGCTGGCGATGGGTACGGCCGACGCCGTTCCCGGCGTGTCTGGCGGCACGATCGCCCTGATCCTCGGCATCTACGATCGACTGATCGGTTCGCTCGCCGACGTCGTCGCGGTACTCCGTCACCCGGCCGACGCCGCGACATGGCGCGGCCTACGCCGGGCGCTCGTGTTCCTGGTGCCGCTCGGTGGTGGCGTCATCTCGGCGCTCTGGCTGGCCACCAAGGCGCTGGTCGGTGAGATCCCGAAGCAGGCGGTCGGCGAGCAGGGCCGTGCGTACGCCGAGCGACTGCTCGCGACCCCGCCGGATGGCTGGATCGTCCGGCCGGACACGGCGCCGATCGTCTTCGCCTTCTTCTTCGGGCTCGTGCTGATGAGCGTCGGCGAGCCGTGGCGAACGCGGAAGTCGTCGAGCCGCATGGACTACGTGCTGGTGCTGATCGGCGCCGGCCTGGCGGCGGGACTCGGTCTCGGACCCCCGGCCGCGGGGTCGCTGACGGCGCCAGCGCTCGTCGGGGCGGGGGCGGTCGCCATCTCGGTGATGCTGCTGCCCGGCGTGAGTGGCAGTCTCGCGCTGCTCGTGCTGGGCATGTATCAGCCGGTCTCCGGCGCCGTACACGATCGCGAGATTGGCATCCTCGCGTGGTTCGCGCTCGGCATGGGGCTCGGCGTCGCGACGTTCGTCCCGTTCCTGCGCTGGGTGTTGGCCCGCTGGCACGATCGGACGATGGCGTTCCTGTCCGGCCTGATGGCGGGCAGCCTCGCGGCGCTCTGGCCGTGGAAGGCGCACTTCCTGCCGAAGATGATCCCGTGGCTCGGACCGATGTCGCCGGAGGCTCCGTCGGGGACGTGGTGGGAGCCGCTGATCGCGGCTGTTGCCGGTGGCGCGTTGATCACGCTCGTCGGCCGTACGGCGCGCAAGCGAGCCCAGGCCGCCCTGTCGTCGTAGTAGCACGGTCGTCGTCGTAACGCTGGCGTCGTCGTAGCGTGCGCTGGGCCCCGACCCGAGTTGGCGTCCCGGCGTGCGGACTGCGAGTGTGGTGCGCGATGTCTTCCCCATATGGCTCTCCCGTCGACGAGTTCGCGAGCGACTCGCCAATGGAGTTCGGCCGGTCGGAGTTCGACGACGGCCCCAGCGTTCCGACGCCTCCGCGCGACATCTACGGGACGCTCCTCGCCGTGGTCGCCTTCGCGGCCATCGTCGGCATCGCGGTCGTGATGCTGTTCACGGACGAGCTCGGGCTGGACCAGCGCACCATGGCTCGCGTGCTGAAGCTGCTCTTCGCCGTGCTGATCTTCGCCCTCCTGAAGGGCGTCAAGCGGTGGTTTGGTCACAGCCGTTCGCAGACCTGATCCCGACGTCCCCCTCGACGCAGCGCGGTTGACGCCCCGAACGGCGCCCGCACACTCGATCGGGATGGACACGCGTCTTCGCTACGGCCTTCTCGCCGGTGTGCTCGTGGCGAGCGCGCTCGCGGCTGCCGCGGAAGACGACCCGGCGGCGCCCGTCGCCCCGACGCCGCCCCCCGACTCGGTGGCCCTCGAGAACGCCTGGCGGCCAATCTGGGAGACGACGTACGACGAGCGCGTGGCGGCCGATCCCCGCGGCGACGAGGCTCGGGCGGACGTGCTGGTTGTGCCGTACCCCTCGTTCCTGGACGCGAGCGACGACCTACCCGACTGGCTGGTCGAGCGCGGCGCGCGGCCGTACGACGTGGCGGCCGGCGAACCGCTTGTCCCCGCCGGTCGCCGGGTGGCCGTCTGGCGCGTCCTGCCACGACACGAACGACACGACGAGTACCTCGAGAAGCGAGCGGAACTGCTCGGCGAGGGCAACGTCATGGGGCTCGTTCGCTGGTCTGTGCGGCAGAAGCTCGTCGACCACGCGTTGTTCGACATCCGCCAGATGCTCGGCGGCGACGCGAAGTCGGCGGCATACGGACGCTTCAACGCCTTGTGGAAGAAGCATGCCGCGACGATCCGTCCTGCGTACGCACTCGATCTGCCGGTCGAGGGTGAGTGGTTCGTCACGCCGGCGCCGCACCACCGCGCGCAGCACTGGTCGACCTTCGCTGCGGATCTCGTGATGCTCCGCGGCGGACGGTCATCGCGCGGTACCGGCGCCCGCAATGCCGACTTCCACTCGTGGGGACAGCCGGTGGTCGCCCAGGCGGAGGGCGTGGTCGTCGCGACCCACGACGGAACACCCGACAACCCTGTCGGGACGGTGAATGCGCGGGGGAGTGCCAACCTGGTCGAGGTCGACTACGGCGGACTGCGTGTGATCTACGCGCACTTTCGCAAGGGCTCGGTGGCGGTCGAGCGCGGTGAGCGCGTGAAGCCCGGTCAGATCCTGGGCGTCGTCGGCAACTCCGGGATGTCGACTGCGCCGCATCTCCACATGCAGGTGCAGGACGCGGGGAGTGCGTCGGTGCGTGGGCGGTTCACGGTTGACGTGCGGCGAGAGCGGAGCAAGAAGTGGAAGCGGATCGAGGGCGGGGACCTGCGTGGCGGGTACGTCTATCGCAACCTGCCGCGCGGCGAGCGCGCACCGCCGCGGTGAATGGAGATTTCTCACACCGCCCTGTAACCATCGCCCCTCCCGTGCGTCCTTCCCGGAGGAGGGGGAGGTGGGTGGGAGTCGAGGGTCCGGCGCGTCGAGTCCGTCCGGTCAGCCGCCTAGCCCGGATCGTTCAGTGCGCCACGTGAACGCGGCGAGATCGAGGATTGGCAAGAGGTTCACGCCGGTACGCGTCACGAACGCGCGTCGCACGGTGTCCTGGCGGCTCCCGGCGCGGGAAGTCTCTGGCGTGAGACCTCGTTCCGGAGACGCGCATGCACCCTCTAGATGCGCCTGTCCGGATGAGGCTGGAAGCGGCTCCGGGGCTGGAGCTCGCGTGCTCGGGGACGTCAGGCGTGGCGTCCTCGTGAACGATGCGCGCTCAGCCGGCGCGGTAGATCTCGATACGCTCGAGGCGCGTCGTCGCGTTGCCGGCGCGGGCGATCTGCGGGACCAGCTCGATGCCGGACGTGATCTTGCCGAACACGGTGTGCTTGTCGTCGAGCCAGGGCGTTGCGATCTCGGTGATGAAGAACTGCGAGCCGTTCGTTCCGGGGCCGGCGTTGGCCATGGAGAGCACGCCCGGGACGTCGTGGCGTAGGTGGGACACGAACTCGTCCGCGAAATTCCAGCCGGGGCCGCCGGTGCCGGTGCCGAGCGGGCAGCCGCACTGGATCATGAAGTCGGGGATGACGCGGTGGAAGACGATGCCCGAGTACAGCGGCTCGGTCGTGTTCTCGCCGTTCGGATTGCGCCACTCGACGGTGCCGGTCGCCAGCGCCACGAAGTTGCTGATCGTCTTCGGCACGTCCGCCTCGTGGAGCTCGGCCTCGAGCGGCCCGGCCGACGTCACGAAGCGCGCCATCAGGCGACCGTCACCCGGAATGTCGATCGGGGGTGCAGGGGTATCCGACTTCTTACCGCGTCCGAACATGGCTCATCCTCCGCTGGGAAGAGGGGGTTCCTCTTCGAAGACCGGGAGCGTAGCCGAGGTCGTCGCGACTGCGGAGCGAACCCCGGGCTATCTCGCCGCGTGGCCGCGGTGCTCGGCCACGGGGATCGCGCGGCCCGTCTCTTCGGTCGACGGCGCATGCTCGTTGCGGCGGCTCTGCAGGTCGTGGACGATCGCGCGCTTGAAGCCCTTCTCGCCGCTCTCCGCGAGGAGGGCGTCGCGGTAGGCGACAACGTCGATCGTCTCGAACGTCATGCGGATTCTGCGGAAGATGCGCGGCCAGCCCTCGCCGGGCGCTTGGATGTGATGCAGGCCGCCGCTGTAGCCGATCAGCATGCGCCCGCCGTCGGTGGCGCGGATCAGGTCGGCGACGCCGCCGCGCACCGTCATCGGGTGCCCGTTCTTGTCGAGCCCGCCACGGCGCATCATGCGGCCCTCGGGCATGATCAGGACCATCGAGTCTGGTCGGATCGCGTCGATCACAGCCTGCCAGCTCGCGTCCCGCTTGCGGCTGATGGTCACGACCTGCGCAGCCAGGAGTCCGAAGAAGAGACCGGCGAGCGGCCGCTTCATCGTGACGTCGGCGATGGGCACCGCGCCGCCGCGCGCGAGCCGCCAGATCAGGCTGCTCGGGAGCATCGCCGCGAACAGCGGCTCGAACAGACTGGTGTGGTTCAGCAGCACGCCGATGCGCACGTCGTCCCACCGGCCGGTCTCGGGGACGTCGCCGACCCACTTGCTCTCGAAGCGGTAGACGCACCGTGCGACGAGCTTCAGGCTCGTCAGCACGCAGAAGACCACGATGGCGCGCAGCATCAGCGTCGATCCGAACCCATACGCGACATGTTCGCTGTCTAACGGATCTCGGTCACGGGGCGAGTGTTCTTCCGGCCAGTGTTCTTCCGGTCAGCGGCTCCGCCGTGACGGCATCGATCAACGCCGCGTAGCGAGGCAGCATGTGCTCGATGCGGAAGCGGTTGAACGCGTCGCGACGGTCCTGGCGGAGGTCGATCTCGCCGCGGGTCCAAGCCGCGCAGAGGTTCCGCAGGGCGTTCTCCAGCGCGGCGTCGTCGTCGTAGAGGGACTCGTCCGGCACCACCTCGGGATAGGCCAGCCGTCGCGGCGCGAGCGGTCGTGCGCCGCACCACGCCGCCTCGACGAGCGACACGCCGAAGAACTCGTGTGCGGCGGTCGAGACGGCGACGTGTGACTGCGTCAGCAGCTCGACGTACGCCTCGCGCGTCGTCGCCGTGCCCCAGTGCAGCACCCGTGCTCCGAGCGCTTCCCGACTCGTCTCGAACACTGCCGTCGCGTCGCGGAATCGTTTGCCGCAGACGATCAGTCGGAACGGCACGTCGTCGGCGGCGAGCCGCGCCAGGACCGCGAAGAACGCTTCCGGCCGCTTGTCGTGCTCCCAGCGGTGGTTCCACAGGATCACGGGACCGAGCGCACGCGCAGCGTCGTCGCGCGGATCGATGAACGCCTCGGCCGAGAGGTCCGGCAGGTCGAGTGGGAGAGGCAGCACGTCACTCTTGACGCGCAGCGACGCAACCCATCCGGAGGGGACCGCATCGGGCAGACGCGAGAGCAGTGCCGTCGCGCCATCGAAGAAGCTCGACCGGTTCCACTCGCTGTTGAACACGAGGCGAGTCGCCGACTTCGCGGAGACCATCTGCGCGAACCCGAACTCGGCGTCGAACGGGCCGTCGCGCTCCGGGTACGCAAACTGGTTCTCGTGGAAGTAGAGGACCCGCGGGACCGACGCCAACGATGGGGCCAGCCCAATCAGCTCGGTGAGATTCAGGTACGAGCTCGCCCACACCAGGTCCCACGGCTGAGCGAGCAGATCGGCGTGCTCCGAAGCGAACCACGACGCGGCGCCGCGCATGCGCCACTTCCAGTGCCGGCCCGGCAGCGTGAGCGTCGTCCACTCGGCGTCGATCCCGTGCGTCAACGTGCGCGTGAACGCGGCGTGCGAGCCCGCCTCGAAGGGCTCGAGATAGAGGATGCGGCGGCGCGTCACTCGGCTTCGACGGCCGGCAGGTCACGCGGATCGACACGCGTGCTGACGCCCTGGGTGACGTCCACGGTGCCGCGCCGCAACACGCCGTCGATCGTCATCTCGACCGTCCAAGCTCCCGGGCTGATCGGCCGTGCCTCCTGCTCCGGACGGCCCGCGGTCACCACGGAGTGGAAGCGCGCCTCGTCCGTCGTCCCGCCGCGTTGTGCATGGATCTCCACCGGCGTCGCGATCACGATTCCGCCGGCGGGGCGCAGAGAGACCGGCCACTCGACCAATTCGCCCGGCGGGATGAAGACCTCGTGCTCCTCGGGGAACCAGTCCGGGTTCCACTCGGCGGCGTTGTGGAACCAGTCCTGGTCAGACTCGTCGCCGCGGTGGAAGCGGCCCAGCCGGAGTCGTCGTGGCCCCGGTCCGATCAGGAGCAGCACTTGGCCACGCTTCAGCTCGTGCATCCCCTGGTGAGTGCGCCCGGTGCTGCCGGCGGTCCACGACACGCGCAGTGCCGTCGGGGACTCGCCGACGGTAACCCGCGGCGTGAGCACGACGCCCGTGCGACGCGAGGACGGCCGCAGGGTGAACGTCGCTTCGACTCGCCCGCGCTCGTCGGGTTGGAGCTGGACCGTCTCGCCGCCGGCGTGACCCTCCGCGAACGCGCAGACGCGCAGCGGGAGCGGACCGCGGACGGCGACCGTTCCGAATGGTGGCCACGACGAGACGACCCCGCTCGCATCGTGCTCGCGCTGCTCCGCGGAATCGATGCGCGCCCATGTCCCGTCGGGACGCTCCCTGGCGAAGAGAACCTCGTCGATCTCCAGCTTGCCGCCGTTCAGGCCGATCACCGTCGGGACCATCATCGTCACGCGCTCCAGCGGCACGACGATGTCGCACGCGCCGCCGCTGGCATCGATGGTCGCCGCGCCGATCGGGTTCGATTGGTCGCGCGCGCGGACCCGGACTCGAACCGGTCCGGCCGGAATGCCCTGGGCGACGAACGCGCCCGACGAGTCCGTCTCGACGCGCACCAGTCGGAGGCCAGCGTCGGTCCCCGCCTCGGTCGGCACTCGGATGTCCCACTCGACCAACACCGGCAGGCCACTCGGCGGCGGGGAACCGTCGTCTTGCACGACGGTTCCCGAGAGCGCGTGCGCAGCGAACGCTATGTGCACCTCGCGCGGCCCACCGTCTGTGACGGTGATGACCTCAGAAACTCCGTGCTTGAGGATCGGCGGCGCAACCCAGATGCGCCCGGTCGAGCCCGCCGGCACGTCGAGCATCGCCGTGCCGTGCGCGTCGGACCGCCCGGTGGCGAGGATCACGTTCTCGTCGGTCTGGAACCAAACCTTGGTTCCGAGGACGGCCTGCCGCGGTCCGTCAAGTCGCACGATGACGCCGCTGTCCGCGGACGCGGCGGCAGAGTTTCTCCGAGGCGACTCCTCGCCGCTGCACGCGGCGAGAACCAAGAGAACTGGGATCGCGCACGCGAGGGTTCGCATGCGCGTCATGGTAGGGGGCAGCGTCGCGTGCCGCCGATTGCCGTCCGCGCCACACTCGTCGTACGCCGAGCGCCGTCCACCCGGGTCGTCCGGGCGCAGCCAGCGGGCGGGGTGGACCGGGGGGTCCGCCCCTACGGCACCTTCGACCAGGCGGACGCATCCCGTTCGCATGTCCGGCTCAGCTCCCGGCGCGCTGCGATACCCCCGTAGGGGCTCCTCTCCTACGAGAAGGCCGCCCCTACGCGCGGGCCTTCTTCGCGTCGCGGTCCTGGCGCTTGCGGACGTTGTGATCGAGGTGCAGCTTCCGCACCCGGACGCTCGTCGGCGTGACCTCGACGAGCTCGTCGTTGGCGATGAACTCGAGCGCCTCTTCCAGCGAGAAGATGCGCGGCGGGACGAGCGTGATGTTGTCGTCCGAGCCGGCGGCCCGGACGTTCGTCAGCTTCTTGCCCTTGTGCGGGTTCACCACGAGGTCGTTGTCGCGCGAGTGCAGCCCGACGAGCTGCCCGGCGTACGTCGGCTCGCCGGGACCGACGAACATCTGGCCGCGCTCCTGGAGGTTCCAGATCGAGAAGCCCGAGGTCACGCCCTCGTCCTGCGAGATCAGCACGCCGTTCTTCCGGGACCGGGGCTTCGACTTCGTGGGGCCGTAGTGGCTGAAGACGTGAACCAGAGTGCCGGTGCCGCGCGTGTCCGTGACGAACTCGGAGCGATACCCGATGAGCCCGCGGCTCGGCGCGACCCAGCGCATGCGCGTCTGGCCGTCCGGGTCTTTGTGCATCTCGGTCAGCTCGCAGCCACGCTGATTGAGCTTTTGGATGACCGTGCCCGAGTGCTCCTCGGCGCAGTTCAGAGCGACCTCTTCGAACGGCTCGTGCGTCTCGCCGTCGACCTCGCGCAGGATCACCGACGGACGGCCGACGCCGAGTTCGTAGCCCTCACGGCGCATCGACTCGATCAGCACCGAGAGATGCAGCGTGCCGCGACCGGACACACGGAACGACTCGCGCTCGACGCCCTCCTCGATGCGCAGGCCCACGTTCGCGATCGACTCGCGGTCGAGGCGCTCCTTGATCTGGCGGCTGGTGACGAAGCGACCCTCGCGTCCGGCGAACGGGCTCTTGTTCGCGAAGAACGTCATCGAGAGCGTCGGCTCGTCGATCGTCAATGGCGGGAGCGGGTCCGGTGCGTCGACCGGGCAGATCGTGTCGCCGACCGTGGCGCTGCCGGCGCCGGACAGCGCGACGATGCCGCCGGCTCCGACCTCGTCGGCGTCGACGCGCTCGAGCCCCTCGAAGCGCATGAGCGACGTCACCCGGAACGACTCGCGTCCGCCGTCGACCTTGCACACGACGACGTTGTCGCCGCGGCGGATGGTCCCGCGCTCGATGCGACCGATGCAGATACGGCCCACGAACTCGGAGTAGTCGAGCGTCGCGACCTGGAGCTGGAGCGGCGCCTCGTGGTCGCGATCCGGAGCGGGGATCTCGTCGACCAGCATCTGGAACAACGGCGTCAAGTCCTTGCGCTCGTCGCCCGGCTCACGGATGGCCCAGCCGTCGCGCGCGGAGGCGTAGATGTGCGGGAACTCGAGCTGCTCGTCCGTCGCGTCGAGCGCGACGAAGAGGTCGAAGACCTCCGAGAGCACCGTGTCGGCGCGCGACTCCTCGCGATCGACCTTGTTCAGGCAGAGCAGCGCGCGGAGCCCGAGCTGCAGCGACTTCTGCAGGACGTACCGCGTCTGCGGCATCGGCCCCTCGGCGGCATCGACCACCAGCAGAACCGCGTCCACCATCTTCAGCACGCGCTCGACCTCGCTGCCAAAGTCGGCGTGGCCAGGCGTGTCGATGATGTTGATCCGCGTGCCGTGCCACTCGACCGACGTGTTCTTCGACAGGATCGTGATCCCGCGCTCACGCTCCTGGTCGTTCGAGTCCATGACCCGCTCGGCAACGACGGCGCCCTCGCGGAACGCTCCGGCCTGGGCGAGAAGGCCGTCCACGAGCGTCGTCTTGCCATGGTCGACGTGCGCGACGATGGCGATGTTGCGGATCGGGGGCTTCATGGGATGGGTTCCGATGTCGAATCGAGGAGAGAGACCGGTCGATTCGCGAGAGAGGACCAGTCGCGCCGGAAGGCGTCAACGAATGCGACGTCCCCGCGTACGCTGCCGGGATGGCCGAGGCCGCTGCCCCGCCGACCCAGACGACCGACCTCCGGGACCTCCCCCGCGAGGCGCTGCGCGACTTCGTGCGGGAACTCGGTGAGCCCGCGTACCGCGGTGATCAGGTTTTCCGTTGGATCTGGCGCCACGGGGCGAGCTCGTTCGACGAGATGACGAATCTGCCGCACGGGCTGCGTGACCGCCTCGCCGAGAGCTCCCGGATCGGGGCCGCCCGCATCGCCCAGGTGGACCGCAGCGTGGATGGCACCCGCAAGCTCCTCCTCCAGCTCGAGGACGGCGCGCGGATCGAGGCCGTGCTCATCCCGGACGGCGAGCGGCTGACGCTCTGCATCTCGTCCCAGGTCGGCTGCGCCCTGGCGTGCCGCTTCTGCGCGACGGGCACCATGGGGCTGACGCGTCACATGCGAGCCGGCGAGATCGCGTATCAGCTCGTGGCCGCGCAGCAGGAGATGCTCGACGACGAGGTGGCCGGGCGTCGCGCCGATCCTGCCGCGCGTCCCGTGACCAACATCGTGATGATGGGCATGGGGGAACCGCTCCACAACTACGACGGCACCCTCGCGGCGTTGCAGATCCTGACGGACGAACAGGGCTTCGGGTACGCGCCGGCCCGCGTCACGGTCTCGACGGTCGGGCTCATCCCGCAGATGCTCGCGCTCGGTCGTGCGCTGCCCGTGCGACTCGCCGTGTCGCTGCACGCCGGCGACGCCGACACTCGGCGCAGTCTGATGCCGATCGACAAGCGCTATCCGATGGACGAGGTGCTCGCCGCCTGCCGCGAGTTCCCGCTGAAGACGCGCGAACGCATCACCTTCGAGTACACGCTCCTGCGCGGCGTGAACGACGGCGACGAGGACGCCCGCAACCTGGCGGTCAAGCTCGAGGGTCTGCGCTGCAAGGTCAACGTGCTGCCGTTCAACGAGCACCCGGGGGCGCCGTTCGAGCGCCCGGACGACGAGGCTGTGACCCAATTCTCCGAGCGACTGCGCTCCCTCGGCGTCGAGACGTTCGTGCGCACGACGCGCGGTCGCGACATCGCCGCGGCCTGCGGTCAACTGGCCGTGAAGTCGGAGTCTTAGAGGCGTGGCGAGAAACGTGCGGAACCCCATGCGCCGCGCGCCGGTATAAACGGCGGGTCCATGGCCGACCCGTCGGACAGCCAGCTCTCCCCGGGCACGATGCTCGCCCACTACCGCGTCGAGACACCTCTCGGCTCGGGGGCGATGGGAATCGTCTACCGCGCCCACGACACGGCTCTCGAGCGCCCCGTCGCCGTGAAGGTGCTCCACGGCCACATCGCCCAGGAACCCGAACTCGTCCGACGCTTCGAGCGCGAGTCGCGTGCGGCGGCCCGCGTCAACCATCCCAACCTGACGCACGTCTACTTCGTCGGTCACGACGACGACGACCACCGCTTCTTCGCCATGGAGCACGTGCCGGGCGAGAGCCTGCTCGAGTTCGTGGAGTCGCACGGACCCCTGGAATGGGACGACGCCGTCGAGGTGTTGATCCAGTCTGCGCGTGGGCTCAGGGCGGCACAGGCCGCTGGCGTCATCCACCGCGACGTGAAGCCGTCGAACATCATGCTGCTGCCCGATCGCACGGTGAAGGTGACGGACTTCGGACTCTCGAAGTCGCTCTCGGCCGACGTCGACGCCACCGGCGCCGGCCGCATCATGGGCACGCCGCGCTACATGAGTCCCGAGCAGTGCCGCGGCGAACCGACCGACGGTCGCACCGACGCGTACTCCCTCGGTCTGACCGGCTACTACCTCCTCGCGGGGAAGCACGCCTACGACGGTGAGTCCATCGGCAAGGTCATCAACGACCAGATCAACTCGCCGCTGCCGTCGGTCGCGGAGGTGGCGCCCGACTTCCCGGCGTCGGCGCAGCGCGCTCTCGATCGGCTCTGCGAGAAGAACCCCACCGATCGACCGCAGTCCATGGACGAGGTCATCGCGATCCTCGAGGCATCGCGACCACGTGAGCTCGACCTGGCGCCGCTTGCGGCGCGCGGCGCGGCGTTGGCGGTCGATCTGTTCCTGTTCGCCATCACGCTCGGCGCGATCGAGACGGCCGTGACCCTCGTGGCCGGCTTCTACAAGTCGCCACTCCTCCAGTGGTTCGAGGTGTTGCTCAGGGTGGTGATCCTGGCAGGGCTCCAGATCGGCATGGAGTGGAAGTGGGCCGGATCGCCCGGCAAGCTGGCATTCCGGCTGCGTGTCGTGGGCGAGGACGGCGGCCCTCCGGCCCTGCTCGCCCTCGCGTGGCGCTTCCTTGTCCGCTTTCCGGCCGTGGCCATGCTCGTGGTCCCGCCGGGGTGGCCGCTGGTCCACTTCTCGATCATCGGCCTCCAGGTCGTCGCGCTCACCGCCGGTGCCGTCTGCCACTTCGTGCTGGGCAACCGCACGATGAGCGACGTCCTCACCCGGACCCGCGTGATCCACCACGTGACCGAGACCGAGCGCATCGCGGGGTAGCGCGTCCGCGCGGCCACTCAGCCCGTACGGGCGGATCTCCTGATCCGCCCTCGCCGACGCGCGCTCGCTCGGTCAACGCGCATGGATGGCGCTCAGCGCCGGGCGTCGGTGCTCCGGACGTACGCCGTCGTCACCGGTCATCGTTCGCGTCACCCGCAGGGCCGCGCTGCGCCATCGGATCCGCCTCGACCGCATGCGCCCGACCCGGGGCGGGCGGGCCAGGGGCCCCGCCCCTACGGCGTCGATGAACTGTCGACCCGCTAGCCTGGTCGGCCGTGATTGGATCGCTCGTCTCGACCCCCCGCCGCCACTGGCGCCTGCTCGCCGGCCTCGCCGCCCTGATCGTTGTCGTCGCCGCGGTCGCCGTCTGGTCGTGGTGGGACGCCGGCTCGCGCGCCACGCTCGACGCGCGGATCGCCGAGCTCGAGGCGCGCGGCGAACCGATGTCGCGCGCCGCGGCTGGTGGCGAACTCGTGCCGGAGGACGACGGACTCGCGCTACTGCTGGCGGCCCAGGTGTGGCTCGACGACGAGGGGCTGGACCCGCGTTCGTTCGACGCGTACGACGCGTACGACGTTCCGCCGGGCCTGCCCGTCGAACTGGCCGAGGACCAGCGGACGGCGCTCCGGACGCTCGTTCGCGACGCGGCTCCGTACTACCGGATGCTCGACGCGGCGCTCGAACGCCCGAGTCTCCGACTGCACGCAGTGAAGGGCGACACCCACCTCGACGACTGGCTGGAGGGCGCCGTCCCCGCCGTACAGAGCGCACACCGAATGCTCTTCCTGCGGTGGCTCGCCGTGCCGGAGTCACGCATGGGCACCGGTCTGTCCGCATCAACTGCCGTGCGACTCGAGATCCTCAGCACGCAGCACACGCTCGGCAATCGGATCGATGCGCGCGGGGGAGCCCTGATCCACCTGGTCGGGGTCGTCGTGGAGTGCGGGGCTCTCAATCAACTGCGGCTGCACGTCGAGTCCGGCGAGCTGGACTGGGAGTCGTCTGCGGAGGTCCGCTCCGCCCTCCTGACGCCGCGGGGCTTCGATCGCACGGCGGCCGCGATGCGTGCCGAGCGCGCGAACATGCTGGCGATCGTTCGCATCATGATCGGCGACATCCCCGGCGACTTCGGCACGGCGGAGCCGATTCCGCGGCTGTCCGAGGATGGGGTGATCGGCATCCCGCTCGTGCGGGCGTGGCGACGCGCGCTGCTCGAGCTCGTGGACGACCTCCAGACGATCCTCGACGCCCGGGACCTGACCTGGCGCGAGCGCGCGGAGCTCATCGCGCCGATTGGCAGGCCGCGCTACCAGGAGCTCAGCCTTCGGGGCGACGCGCTCACGGACCTGCCGCGCGTGATACTCCCGAGCATCCACGCGCCCGCAGCGCGTGGCGACGCGCTGCGTGCGCTCGCGCTCGTCTCGCTGCGCGTCCGTGCCCATCGGGACGCCCACCGCGAGTGGCCGGTGGATCTCGCGGCCGTCGAGAGAGCCGCCGCCGTCACGCTGCCGCTCGATCCGTTCACCGACCGGCCGTTCTCGTTCGAGCGTGTGGGCGACACGGTGCAGATCGCGTCTCCGGGCCCGTGCGACAGCGCCGTGTGGGGCGCCGCCACGGTCGAGAGGAACGACCCCGTCGAGGACGGCCTCGTCTGGACGCTGCGCGAACGCGCGCCCCCCGATCCGCGCTGAGCCCCGCTGAGCCTGGACTTTCTCCAAAGTTCTCCGCTCCAGGGCCCATTCAGTGGTGGCGGGCAGGTTCCGGACGCGCAAACGACCGGGCTCCTACTCGAGACACGAATGGAACCCAGTCACCCGGACTCGTACGTCCGGAGAGGAAGCGTATGCTCCGAGGCGTCGGTCACGTCCACAGCACCTACAGCTTCGACGGCAAGGTGCCTCTCGACGAGCTCGCCGCGTTCCTCCGTGGCAAGGGGCTCGACTTCGTGCTCATGACCGAGCACGTCGAGCAGATGGACGCTCCGAGCCTGTCACGCTTCGTCGACGACTGCCGCGCCCTCTCGACCGATGACTTCCTGATGCTGCCCGGCGTCGAGATCGAGTACTCGAACGTGCTCGCCTTCGGCATCGATCACGTGCGTCAGTGGGACGAGCCGGCCGACCTGATCCCGGTCTTCCGCGAGCAGGGGGCCTTCCTCGGCCTCTCGCATCCGGCCAAGCTGCACCGCGACGCGGAGGTGAACGCCTTCCCCGTCGTCGAGGGCGTCGAGGTCTGGAACCGCAAGTACGACGGCACGAAGACGCTGCGGCCGCGCTCGATGGCGCTCTACGAGCACCTGCTCGGACGCAAGCCGGGCCTGGTGCCCACGTGCGGTCTCGACTTCCACCGGCTCTCTGACTGGACGGACGTCTGGATGGAGGTCGACGCCGAGTCGCCGACACGTCAGCAGATCTTCGCGGCGCTTCGGGCGGGCGCCGTGCGCATCTCCGCACACGGAGAGTTGATCCCGATCTATGCCGACAGCGCGCCCACCGCGCGCGCCTTCTATCGACTGAAGAGCTCGGCGTGCACGGCCGTGCTCGACACGGCGACGTTCGCGAACAACGGACTCAACCGGGCGGGCTTGGAACTGCCCCGGAACGTGAAGCAATTCGTGAAGAAGCTCTTCTAACGACCCCGGGTCTCGGCGAGACCGCGTTCGTGCGCACGGCACTCCTGCCTGCGGACGACGAGGGGAGTGCACGCTCTACGGGCGGCGTGCTCCTGCTCACGGGTGACTCGTTCATGGGGCTCGCGATCCTGCGCTCGCTGGGTCGTGGCGGCGTGCGCGTCGTCGCGGCGACCGCGCTGCCCGACGGCATCGGTCGCTTCTCGCGCTACTGCGACACGACCGTTCCGATGCCGGCAGTGGGGCCGCGCCTCGCGGACGACGTGAAGGCGCTCTGCCGCAAGCACAAGCTCACGCACGTGGTGGCCACGAGCGAAGATCTCATCGTCGCGCTGAACGAGCAGAGGGAGCGGCTCGAGCCGCGAGTGGGTCTGCTCTTTCCGCCGTCCGAGATCATGGACGTCTCGCTCCACAAGGACCGCACGCTCGCGGTGGCCAAGGCGGTCGGCGTGCCGGCGCCACGTACCGTCCATCCGCGCGGTGTCGAGGATCTCGACCGCTGCGCGGAGCTCGGCTTCCCGCTGGTGATGAAGCCGGCTCATCGCGATCCGCGCCTGGGCGCCGACCGCGTGCTGCGCTTCAAAGTCGAGTACATCAAGGACCGCGAGACGTTGAAGGAACGCCTCGAGGCCTTCGCGGTGATCGGCGAGTTCCCGCTGGTGCAGGAGTTCTGCCCGGGCCGCGGAGTCGGCATCGAGGCACTCTGCCGCAACGGCGAGCCGCTCCTCTTGTTCCAGCACCGACGCGTGCACGAGCTCCCGCCGACCGGCGGCGTCAGCGTGCTTTGCGAGAGCGTGCCGGTCGATCAGGAGTTGGCCGTCCACGCGACGAACCTGCTGCGCGCCATGAAGTGGGATGGCGTCGCCATGGTCGAGTTCCGCCGCGACGACAGCACCGGGCGCACGATGCTGATGGAGGTCAACGGCCGCTTCTGGGGCTCGCTGCCGCTGGCGATCCACGCCGGCGCCGACTTCCCTCACATGCTCTATCGCGCCTTCGCGAACGACGGTCCGATCCCGGCAGCCCGCGCCTACACGACTGGCGTGCGTTGCCGAGACCTGATCGGAGACACGCGACGTCTCCTGACGATCCTCCGCACGGGATGTCTCCCGCGCGGCCAGGCGATCCGTGAGTGGATCGCCTCGTTCCGACCAAGCACTCGCTACTACGGCTGGTCGCTCGACGATCCCAAGCCAGCACTTATGGGCTGGATCCTGCGCGTTCGAAAGGTACTGGGTCTTCTGCCCGCCAATCTGACGGTCCAGTGTTCCGAACACTCGGAGGCGCGTACGGGTCCAGCCTCGTTGGCTGGGGTCAGTCGATCGACAAGCCCACAGACGGGGACGTAACCATGACCCGCAAGACAGCAGTCCACATCACGATCGATACCGAGAGCTCCATGGGGGGCGCGTGGGCACATGCAGATCGGGAGCCGCTCCCGGCACCGCAGCACGTGTTCTGCAAGTCCACGGAAGGCGACCTCGGTCTACCGCTGATCGTCAACGAGCTCGATCGCTGTGGCATGAAGGCGACGTTCTTTCTCGAGACGCTCGCCGGTCACGTGCTCGGTGAGGACGACACGAAGTCGATCGCCGACTTCCTGCTCGGCAAGGGCCAGGACGTCCAGCTGCACATCCACCCGACCTTCCGCCACTACCGCGACTACCAGCGGCAGAAGGAAGCCGGGAACGCGCCCGAGAACCCGCGCGAGACGGACCAGCTCTCCGGCCACGATGCGGCCGAACAGCTCGACCTGTTGCGTGACGGCGCCGAGATGTTCGAGCGCGCGACCGGCTACTGGCCGCAGGCGTTCCGCGCCGGTGGCTTCGCCGCGAACCTCGAGTCGCTGAAGGCGTTGCACCAGCTCGGCATCCCGATCGACTCGAGCTACAACCCGATCTACCGCGACTCCAACATGAGCTTCGACGACACGCAGCTCGTCTCGAACAAGGTCGCCAAGGTCGAGGGCGTGTGGGAGATGCCGATCACCGTCGGCCAGACGCTCCTACCCGAGGGCGTGGGCCTGAAGCACGCCGACCCGACCTGCATCTCATCCGCCGAGATCGAGCGCATCCTGAACCAGGCGCATGAGGCCGGGATGCGGAACGTGATGTCGATCTTCCACTGCTTCAGCACCGTGAAGCCGCGCGACATCTTCTACTCCTCGATGCGCCCGAACTGGGTGGTCATCCGACGTCTGCGCCGCTTCCTCGACTTCCTCGCCATCAACCAGGACCGCTTCGAGGTCGTGACGATGGGCGAGGTCGCCGCCGACCTGACGCAGCTCGAAGGCGAGCAGCCGGCAACGGTCCCGGACCTCGGGTTCCTGATCCCGGCGACGCGCAAGATCGTCCAGGCGGTCAACAACCTGTACTGGATCTAGCCGCGGGGATCGCTGGCGCCGAGAAGCGCCGTACGGCGTCCCCAAGACGCCCACCCACTCGACGGCCCGTACGGGCGGATCTCCTGATCCGCCCCGCCGACTGGGGAACGCTGGGGAACGGCGGGTCCGACGGCGCACCGCGGACGACCGACGTGATCCGAGCGGCAACCGGTCGACGGTGTCGCCACGGAGGAGCCGCAATCGCGGAGCGCGCCGCCAGACGTCGGTTCGCGTCACGCCGTCGTCGACTCGTCCACCGGGATCTCGCACGCCTCCGAATGCCCCAGCGCTCGCTTCAGCGTCGGGAAGATCTGCGACGACGCGATGGCCAACGCGAGCTCAACCAGCCCCGCCTTCCCGTACCGCCCGCGCAGTTCCTCGCGGAACGGAGCCTCCGTGTGGTCCGCCGCGTTCACCGCACGCGCGAACCGCGCGACCGTCGCGAGCTCCGGCGACAGCGCGTCATACCGACCGTCCCGCGCGGCCACGACGACGGCGTCGGCCACACCCTCGCGCTCTGCCATCCGTTCCGCGATCCGGACGCACGGCCCGCAGTCCTGCGCGCGCGACGTCACGATCTTCGCGACGTGCCAGACGTCGATCGGCAGGACCTTCCGGTGCTCGTTCATGCCGAGCACCTTGGCGAACTTGAAGAACGCCGGCAGCGACGCGTCGACGATCTCGCGCGCGTAGTCCATGGACTCGCCGAGGTCGCGTTCGGCCGCGCTCAGGCGGTTGTGGATGATCGCGCGGAGCATGCGTCCTCCTCGCCGGGACTCGCTGACGTCAGGGCTCAGCGAAGTCGCGTCTGGAACTGAGTTCGTTGCGGCAGCGCCCGACTCTGGCAGGTGTGCGTCTACTTGTCGTCGTCGGAGACTCCCATGCCGCTGCGGTCCGGACTCGACGGTCGCTCCGGCTTGCGGTACGGGATGCGCTTCAACTCGTCGAGCATGTGCGCAATTCCCGCATCGAGCTGTGGGTCGGCGCCGTTCTGCATCTGGCCCGGGTCGTCGAGCACCTCGATGTCGGGGTCGACACCGTGGCCCTCGATGCCCCACGTGCCGTCGCTCTCGTAGTAGCCGAAGGTCGGCACCGCCGTGTACCCGCCGTCGATGAGTCCCGGGTTGCCCGAGATCCCGACCAGTCCGCCCCACGTGCGGCGGCCGATCAGTTTGCCGAGCCCGGCCTGACGGAAGTACGCGGGGAACGCGTCGCCGCCCGACCCGGCGTTGCCGTTGATCAGCATGCACTTCGGACCCTGGTGAGCGTCGTACGGCCAAGACCAGTCGCGGCCGTGGCGTCGGGCCCAGTAGTTCGTGATGGGGCGGTTCAGGAGCTCGATGAAGCGCGTCGGGATCTGCCCGCCGCCGTTCCACCGCTCGTCGACGATGAGCGCCTGTGCGTGGGTCTGTCCGTAGAACTGACGAAAGAGCTCGTTCTGGCCGTTGCGACCCGTGTCCGGGACGTGGATGTAGCCCACACGCCCGCCGGTCTTCTCGGCGACGTACGCCCGATTGCGCTCGACCCACGCCCGGTAGCGCAGCGCGCCCTCGTTCGCAGCCAGCCGGACGAGAACGTCGCGCGAGTTGTCTCCGCTCGCCGAGTCCGCCACACCCAGCATCGCCGTCGTCCCGGCCAGGCCCTGGAACGCCGCCCACGGGTCCTTCGCCACGTCCATGCGGACACCGTTCACGGTGAGCAGGAAGTCGCCGGTCGAGACATCGACGCCCGCCTTCTCGAGCGGGTTGCGCGCGTCGGCATCCCACGCCGCGCCGGAGACGACGCGCTCGATGCGATACGCGCCGTCGACGAGTGAGAAGTCCAGGCCGAGCATGCCGACCGAGACGGACTCGGCGGACTCCTCGTCGCCGCCCCAGTAGTACGCGTGGCCGACGTTCAGCTCGGAGATCAGCTCGCGGATGACGTAGCTGACATCCGAACGCGTCGTGCAGTCCGGCAGCATCTGCGCGTAGTGCGCGTGCACCGCCGGCCAGTCGAGACCGTGCATGTTCTCGACGTAGAAGAAGTCGCGCTGGATGCGCCAAGCGTCGCGAAGGATCTGCGTCCACTCCTCGCGCGGCTCGACGAGCGTGTGCATGCCGCCGGTCGGCACCTTGTCCTTCATCTTCTGATCCGGCGCGGCATCGACGAAGGCCGTGTCGGAGCCCTTCTTCACGAGCAGACGCTTGCCGTCCGACGTCATGACGAACTGCCCCGTGCCCTCGAACACGGTCTTCTCCTCGGGCTTGTCCGCCGTCGCGTCGAACAACTGGATCTTGGCCTTGCCCGGTCCGCCGCCCGGCACGGTGCGGGCGTAGAGCAGTTGCCCCTTGTCGTTCACGGCGAGGCGGGCGAGGCGGCCGGCGTCGACCGGCAGCAGCACGGCACGCGACTCGAAGCCCTCAATGTCGATGGCGAGCGGCTCGTCCTCGGCGTCCTCCTCGCTCTCTCCGTCAGCAGCGTCGGTCTCCTCGGTCGTCTCGTCGTCGGACTCTTCGGTGGTGCTCTCGCTCTCGTCCGTCTGCTTCGCGACCTCCTCTTCGTCACTCTTCGGAGCGAACGGTCGCTCGACGTCGGCGCGCAGCGGGACCGCGAACAGCTGACCCGTGCCGGCGTACACGAATGTCGAGCCGACGTCCTCGTACTGCGGCTTCGTGAACGAGCGCATGCTCGTGAAGTAGAGGTAGTCGCCCTCTCGATCGAACACCGGAGCGGCATCGGCGAACATCCCGCTCGTCACCTGCGTGCGCGTCGCGTTCCGCGCGTCGTACAGCACGATGACGTCGTGCAGACCGGCGCCCGGCACCGCGTACGTGAGCCAGCCCGAATCGTGCGACCACGAGAGTCGCGTCCGCCCGCCGCCCGCGTGCCGGTCGATCTCGGCGATGTTGCCGCTCTCGACATCGATCGTGAAGATGCCGCCGGCGGAGTCCGTGTACGCGAGCGTCTTGCCGTCCGGCGCCCACGAGGGCGCGTACCGGAAGCCCGCGCCGAGGTGCGTCAGTCGGCGCGCTTCACCGCGCCCGTCCGCCGACCGCACGTAGAGCTCGTGCTCGCCCGACTCGTCGGAGAAGTACGCGAGCCAGGCGCCGTCCGCGCTCCACGACGGATCGCGCTCGGCGACGCCGCTCGTGCGGGTCAGGTTGCGCGCCGGACCGTCCTTGGCGGGGAGCGTCCAGAGATCGCCGCGCGCCGAGACCACGGCTCGCTTCCCCGTCGGGGAAGGTCTCCAGCTCGTGATGTTCTTCGACGCGTCGACACGGCGCGATCGCAACGCGTTGCGCGCACCGGGCACGCGTACCTCGACGTCGCGCGTCTTGCGGCTGCGCAAGTCCAGCACGCGGAGCGACGCGCCCTGCTGGAACACGATCTCGCCGCCACCGTCAGGGCCGGGGCCGATCGCCGGCCACTTCACGTCGTCCGCGGTCGCGAACGTGACCTGCTCGTGAGCACCCGACGCCGGATCGAAGACCCACAGATTCAGTCGATGCGCCGGGCCAGCGTCGGACATGTACCAGAGCCGGCCGCCGTGCCACATCGGCTGGCTGTCGGTGCCTTCCCAGTCCGTCACGCGACGCGAGCTCTTCGTCTCGAGGTCGATCATCCAGATGTCCGACGCCAGGCCACCGCGGTACCGCTTCCAGGTGCGGTGATCACGAGAGTTCGGCGTGTAGGCGAGCCAGCGACCGTCGCCGGAGATCGCTCCGTTGGCGCCGTACGGCACCGGGAGCCGCGTCGGCATCCCGCCGGTAGCGGCCACGGTGAGGATCTCGCTCTGGCGGCGCAGGTCGGCGTGCCCGTTCGTCGTGAAGATCACACGTCCGTCCGGGGTCCAGCCGCTCGGGTACTCCGGCGCCGGATGGTGCGTCAGGCGCTGCGGCACGCCCCCGGCAACCGGCACGGTGTAGATGTCCTGGTTGCCGTCGTAGTTGCCGGCGAACGCGATCGTCGCGCCGTCGGGGCTGAAGCGTGGATAGAGCTCTCCGCCCGGCGGGCTGGCCAGCGGAGACGCTGTGCCTCCGTTCCGGTCGACGATCCACAGGTCTCCGCCGTACGCGAACACGATGTGCGCTGCGCTGATGTCGGGGTACCGCAGCATTCCGGCGTGCGGACGCGCGGCGGCGTCCTGCGCGGGCGCCGGCGACGGGACGCTGAGCAACATCGAGGAAAGGACGAGCATCGAGAGACGGGCAACGCGGGGCATGGGCTTCTCCGGATCGGGAAGCCCGCGACGATATCCGGCTCACGGGACGGATCGATAGCCTGCTTCGTCTGCGCACGCTCTGCAGCTCGTTCCTGTGCCTGATCGTCGTGGCGCCCGTTGCACGCTTCGAGGAGCCGTTTCACCGTGGTGGGCGTGTGTTCGGCCCGTACGGTGCGATCTGGCTCGGACTGCCGCTGGATCGCTCTGCCCGTGACGCTCCGCCCGTGACGCTCCGCGCGCGAGCGACCGAACACATCTTCGGCGCCTGCGTGCGCACGATCCCGACCTCGTTCCCTCGAAGGAGCCCCGCTGATGCGCTTGCTGCACGCACCCCTGCTCGCTCTCACCGTTGTCCTGGCTGCTGGCTGCGCCGGGGTCGAGGGGATGAAGCCGAGCGTCGACAGCGTGTCGTCACGCATCGACGGGATCGATCTCGAGGGCGTCGACCTGATGTTCGACATCGGCGTGCGCAACCCACTCCCGATGAACCTCAAGACCCCCGCGATGCGCTACTCCTTCGCGGTACAGGGCACGCAGATCGCGTCGTCGAACACCGGCGTGAAGGCGAACCTGCCGGGCGGGCGCGTCGGCAGCGTGAAGATCCCGGTCCGCATCGGCTATCGCGAGCTCGCGCGGATCGTGGGCGACCTCTCGGGTGTTGCGGAGGCGAACTACGCCTTTGAGGGTGCGTTCGACATCCCCGTGCTCGGTTCGAACATCACCCTGCCGTTCCGCCACCAGGGCACGTTCCCGGTCGTTCGTCCGCCGAGCTTCTCGGGCGTGCGCGTCGGGACGTCGGGGCTCTCGCTCAGCGGCGGCCGGGTAACGATCGACGCCACGATGACTAACCCCAACGCCTTCGGGATCGACGTGGCCGGGCTCGGCTACGCGCTGCGGCTCGGGGACGTGAGCCTGGCCGGGCTCTCCGCGAGCACGGGCGGCAAGGTGCGCGCCGGAGCGTCGCAGGGCATTCGCCTGACCGGAGAGATCACGGCCCAGGACGCGCTGCGGAAGCTGCTCGGTGGCGGTCTCGGTCGAGCGCGGCTCAAGCCCACCGGCAGCATAGGGACTCCGTTCGGGCCACTGCGCCTCGGGCGCTGACGGCTGGCCCGGATCGTTCACGAGGGCGTCGCGCGAACGCGGCGAGATCCAGGATCGGCGAAGGGTTCACGGTGGGGCGAGTCGGGAACGCACGTCGCACGGTGTCCTGGCGGCTCCGAGTGCGTGAGATCTCGTTCCGGAGATGCGCATGCACCCTCTCGATGCGGCTGTGCGGATGAGACAGTGAAGCGTCGCCGGGGCGTGAGATCGCGTGCTCGGGGCCGTCAGGCGTGGCGTCCTCGTGAACAATGTGGGCTAGGTGCCGGGCGACTCGTCCGTCTTGGGCGTCGCCGCGTCCTCGTCGGCCAGCTCCGGGATCTCGCCGGTCTCCGCTTCCTCGGGAGCGTCGTCGAGCGTCGGCGCCGTGAGCGGCCCGCTCTGCGTGACCTCCTCCTCGACGGGGGAGGTCGGCGGCTCTTCCATTGGGATCTGAGGCACGTCGCCCGTCTCGGCCTCCACCGGTGCAGCCGGCGCGGGCGTGGTTCCGAGCGCGACGGGCAGTGGCACGTCAGCCGGTCGCGCCGCCGCCGGCGCGGGAGTGGTCCGGGCCGGCCCGCCAGCGAGGGGCTTGCCCTCCAGGTGATTGTGGAAACGCCGCTCCGTCGGGTACGCGAAGTCGATGTCGTCACACGCGGCGAACGCGCGCAGCACGTCCTGCCAGATCAGGTGCTCGGTCGACCGGCGTCGGCGCGCGTCGCAGAGATACCGCATCGTCAGCTTGACGCCGATGTCGCCCACCGACACCCAGACGATCGGCGTGAAGCGGCGGTAGTACACCATGAAGCGCGTCGAGGTCTCGTGCACCTGGCGCTGCGCGCTCGCGGCGGCGTCGGCGCTCTGCGCCTCGATGATCCCGGTCAGGATCTGGTGCGCGTTCTCCCAGTTGCTCTCGAACGTGACGATGATCGGGATCTCGTTCCAGATGTACTGGAAGCCCTGCGTGTAGTTGGCGATGTGCTTCTTGAAGACGACGTTGTTCGGGATGTGCACGATGCGCCCGGTGCTCTGCTCGGCGTCGACCCAGTTGCCGACCTCGAGCAGCGAGAACATGAACATGCGGATGTCGATGACATCGCCCTTGATCTCGTCGCCGATCTCGATGCGATCCCGCACGTGGAACGGCTCGCGCACGAGGATGAACAGCCAGCCCGCGAGGTTGGTGATCGGATCGGCCAGGGCGATGGCGAGGCCGGCCGAGATGAGCGCGAAGAAGCCCAGGACGTCGCGGCCCCCGGTGTCGACCCAGATGCCGATCACCAGCACGACAGCCAGCGCCGTGGCGATGCCACTCGACACCTTGCGGAACGAGTAGCGCCGTGCCGGGTTCTCGAACCGGCGGCTGATCGGGGTGATGATCTTCGCGCGGACGAAGAGCCACGAGGCGACGACGACCACCGTCCAGAAGATCGAGAACACCTGATCTTCGGAGAGGCCGAGGGTCTTCTCGAACCAGACCTTGCCGACGGTCACCCACCAGTTCCCGAGCCCGGACTTGTAGCTCTGGAATCGGCCTGCGAACCAGTTGAAGAATTCGTCCATACGACTCCACGTCCTCGGAGGGGCGCCGGATTGTACGGTTCCGGCACCCGGGTCTCGCTACGTCGTGTAGGCTCCGCGCCCGATGGTCGATCTCGCTGTCCACTGTGTGCACGCGTTCCCCGATGAGGCTCTGGCCGACCTGCGGTCTCGCCTCGACCCCGGGATCGACGTTCACGTGTCACCGGAGATCCCGGAGAACGCCGAATTCGACGTCCTCGTGGCCGGACGCACCGACGCGACCGCACTGGCGGCGAGTCCCCGACTGCGCGCCCTCGTGATCCCGTGGGCCGGTGTCGCGACGACCCTCGCGGAGGCCTTGTCGGACCACCCGAATCTGCCGGTCTACAACCTCCATCACAACGCCCAGCCGACCGCCGAGTACGCGCTGGCGCTGCTGTTGGCCGCCTCGAAGCGGCTCGTCCCCTGCGACCGACAGATGCGCGCTCACGACTGGAAGGACCGGGGGCGCGGCCAGCCAGCGCTGCTGCTCCACGGACGCACGGCGTTGATCGTCGGGTTCGGGTCGATCGGCCGTCGCGTCGGCGCGATGTGCCGGGGGCTGGGGATGGAGGTCGTCGGCGTCCGGACGCAGGCACCGAGCGAACCGGACCCGGATGGGTTCGAGGTCGTGGGCATCGACCGACTCCGCGAGATGCTGCCACGGTCCCACGCCCTGATCGTCGCCGCGCCGCTCACAGATGCCACACGCGGCATGATCGGCGCGGCCGAGCTCGCGCGGCTGCCGGAGTCCGCCGTGGTCGTCAACGTCGGTCGCGGGCCGGTCATCGACTCCGCAGCGCTCCACGCCGCGCTCGCGTCCGGACGCCTGTTCGGGGCGGGTATCGACACCTGGTACCGCTACCCGAAGCCGGACGAGGACCGCACGCCGCCGGCCGAGGAGCCGTTCGAGGATCTCGACGGCGTGGTGATGAGTCCGCACCGGGCCGGGATGGTCGATCGCACCGAGGGGCTCCGCATGGTTCGGCTCGCGGCCACGCTCAATACGCTCGCCCGCGGTGACGAGCCGCCGCATCGCGTGGATGTCGCGCGCGGGTACTGAACTGAGTCGCGGGGTTGGGACACTGGGTCTCGGGGTTGCGACACTGGGTCGCGACGTTGGCGGGGTACTCAGTACGATCCGGCGATGAAGATCGCCGTCACCGCACTCCTGCTCCTCTCGCTCTCCGTCCCCACGCTTGCCGCCGAGCCGGAGGTCGTCGACGGCGATTGGCTGGGGATCGGCTCGACCGACGCCCGCGGACGCCAGCCGTTCAACGCGGACGCCGTGCTGAACCGGTATCTGCTTCACCGCGGTGCCGTCGCTCCCAAGGCCGGCGACTCCGTGACGGGCAGCAGCGGCAAGCCCGTGGACTGGGAGGCCGTCGCCGCCGACGAGAAGGGCCGCGTCGGAGGAACGATCACGTACGCGTACCGTGCGTACGAGAGCGATCGCACGCGCATCGTGATGGCCACGATCGACGGCGGCGGGCGGCTGTGGGTCAACGGGACGCCCTACGTCGGCGACGTCTATCGCGGTGGGATGGGCGCCGTCCCGGTCCTGCTCGAGAAGGGCACGAACCACCTGTTCATCCGCGGAGTGCGCGGCTCGTTCAAACTGTCGTTCGAGGAGGCGAAGGCCCCGCTGGTGCTGACCGGGCGGGACACGACTGTCCCAGATCTCGTGCACGGCGAGGCGTACCAGGGCTCGATGGCCGTCAGTGTCGCGAACGCGTCGCTCTACTGGCTCGAGGGCGTGCGCGTCGTCGCGGGCGACTCGCGGGTATCGAGCTCTCGCTCGACGGAGGCCGTGGCCATCCCTCCCCTGGGCGTGATGAAACTCCCGGTCGGCTTCGTCATCGCCGAGCCGATGGCGGCCGACGTGAAGGAACACACCCTGACGGTGGTGGCCACATCGAACAACGGAGGCCAGGACTCGCTCGAGGTGAAGCTGAAGGCCAAGTCCGCTGACAAGCCGCGCCGAGTGACGTTCTTCTCGGACATGGACGGCTCGGTGCAGGAGTACTCCGTTCGGCCGGCCTCCACACCCGAGGGGCGCGACGTCGTGCTCTCGCTCCACGGCGCGGGCGTCGATGCCCTCGGCCAGGCGCGGTCCTACTCCTCGAAGCCTGACATGTGGATCGTCGCCGCGACGAACCGTCGCCCGTTCGGCTTCGACTGGCAGGACTGGGGCCGCGAGGACGCGTACGAGGTCCTGATGGACGCGACGGCTCGCTTCGGCCTGAGCCGCGACGGCGCGTACCTGACCGGTCACTCGATGGGCGGACACGGCACGTGGAACGTCGCGGCGAACGATCCCGACGGCTTCCTCGCCATCGCGCCGAGCGCGGGCTGGTCGCAGTTCGATCACTACGGCGGGCGCCCGGACGCGTCGTCGCGCGAGCCGTGGTACGGCGCCGATGGAGGCTCGGACACGCTCTCGCTGATCGACAACCTGAAGCAGGTTCCTGCGTTCGTCCTGCACGGCGAGGACGACGACAACGTCCCAGCGAGCGAGGCGCGGCGCATGCTCGACGCGCTGCGGGCGGTCGGCGCGAGCCCCCTCTCGCACTTCGAGCCGGGCAAGAAGCACTGGTGGAACGGCGACGCCGCCAAGGGCGCGGACTGCGTGGACTGGCCGGGGATCTTCGAGCACTTTCGCAAGCACCCGCCGGGGCCGTCGCCGCTCGAGCTCGAGTGGACGTCGGTCGGCACCGACAGCGACGTGAAGCACCACTGGGTCGAGGTCGGTCAGACGCTGCGCTACGGCGAACGCTTCAGTCTGAGCGCCGTGCGCGTGCCGGAGACCGGGGCCGTGGCGGTCGACACGTCGAACGTCCGGACGTTGCGCGTGACGATGCCCGACGACTCCGAGCTTTCGGGCGCGTGGCTCGATGGTGAGTGGGTCGCGCTCTCGACTCCCTCGAACTCGCCGTGGTTCCGTCGCGACGACGACGGCGCGTGGACGGCCGCCACCGCTGGCTGGCGCGACGGCGAGAAGCGTCCATTCCAGAGCGGCCCGTTCAAGCGTGCGCTCGACGCGGGCTTCGCGCTCGTCGTCGGCACGGCGGGCACGCCCGACGAGAACCGCGAACTCATGGATCGCGCGCGCTACGACGCGGCGACGTGGAAGTACCGCGGCAACGGTCTGGCGCGCGTGATGACCGACACCGCCTTCGCGTTCAGCGCCGCCGCCGGAAACGTTGTGCTCTACGGCAACGCCGACACGAACGCCGCGTGGGATCTCGTCTTCACCGAGGACTGCCCGATCCGCGCCACGCGCGGGAAGCTGACGGTCGGCCGCGTCTCGTGGGAGCGCGACGACCTCGGCGCCCTGTTCGTGCAGCATCGCCGCGGCGGTGGGCTGGCAGCGGCATTCGCCGACACCGGCCCGGTCGGCTCGCGGCTCGGCCACTCGCTGCTGACGTTCGTCTCGGGCGTCGGCTACCCCGACTGGTGCGTGTTCGGCCCCGACATCCTCACGAACGCCGACGGCGGCGTGATCGACGCCGGCTGGTTCGACCACCGCTGGCAGCTCCAGGACTGACGGCTCCCGTGCCTGGGCAAACCGGGCGCGTCTCGTCGCGGTGCTATCCTCCGGACATGCGGTATGCGCTCCCTCTTCTCCTCGGACTCGCGTTGGGTGGCTCGGCCGTCGGCGCCCCGGAGGAGCGCTCGGTAGAACAGTTGCTTGAGCAACTCGGCGTCGCACACCGGGACGCCCGAGTGGATGCGTTGCGCGAACTCGGCGCACGCGGTGCCGAAGCGAGCGCTGCAGAGGTCGCGCTCGTCCACGCTCTGTCTGACGATGCGTTGGTCATCCGAAAGGCTGCGGTCGACGCGCTCGGCCGCATCGGGGTCTCGTCCCAGCGCGTGCGCGAACGCCTCGTGCGGCGCGCGGAACGCGAACCGGCGCTCTGCGGCGTCGCCGCTCTCGCTCTGGCTCGGCTCGGCGCCGGCGACGAACTGCTGCACCTGGCGCGGGAACCGGAACTTCGAAAGCTGATGGACGATCCACTGCGTGGAGCCGGGAGCGACGGCATCACGGGCTTCGTGTTCCTCTGCGACGCCGAGGAGCCCGCCGTTCGCGCGTTCGGCGTGGCGGGTCTGAGGTCAGCCCCTCCCGTGGAGCGTGCTCGCATCCAGCCTGTGCTCGTGCGGCGCATCGACGACGCCGTGATCTCTGTGCGCACGGCGGCGATTCTGGCGTTGGGGCGACATTCGTCTGTCGCGCCGCTCGAGAATGATCCGCTCCTGTGTCGCATGCGTTCGGGATCGCGTATGGAGCGCTTGGCCGTGCTTGCCGCCGTACACGCGGACGACGTCGCGGTCGGGGAGACGGAACTCGCGACGACGCGGCGGCGCACGATTGAGCAGCTTGGTCTCGATGACTTCAAGGAGGAGGTCCGACTCGAAGCGATCCGTTGGACTGCTGCGGCTAACGACCCAACTCCCGGTTTGCTCAGCGCTCTCGGCGCGCGTCTCTTCCACGACACCGGTGACATCCCCGAGGAGGCGGCGTGCGCGCTCGCGAGGCTGACCACCGACCGGACCGGCTCGGTCCCTGACGAGCTAGAAGGAGTCATCCGAAGCGTGCTCCCTCGGCTGAGTGGGGAGGCGCGCGTGCACGCTGGGATCACGCTCGTCAATCTGGGTACCAGCGATGACGTCGCAGCACGCGCGGTGGCATCGTCGCTTGACGAGCTCGACTGGGGCGTCCGGCGTGATTGGCCGATGAGGTTCGACGGCCGGCGGAACCTGAGGGGCGGATACGTCATCGGCATTGGCGGGAGGGAGTCCGGTGCGCCCTGGGCGAGTTGGGTTCGCCGCACTCGCCACGCAGAGGTGCTGGAGTCACTGCGCACTCTCGGACCGTCTGCCGTGGCCGCGACTCTCGAGTTGCTCGACGCTGAGAGCCCGCGCACCCGCGCGCATGCGGCCTGGGTCTCGGCCTTGCTGACCGCCCCCGACGCGCCGGATCGGTTGCGGCTGCGGCCGCTGCTCTCGGACGACGACATTCGCGTGCGCACGGTGACCGCGGCGGCGCTCCGGGAGACTCCCGCGCTCCGCCGGGAGGCAGCACAGTGCATCGCTCGCGCCGCCGCGGAACGGCGACCCTCGTCACCCGGCCACGTCGAGGACCCGGTCGTCCGGGACAGGAGCGACCGCTGGCAGCCCGATGTCGCCGGCGTGCTTCGCGACGCCGGTGATCTCGGCGAGCTCGCGGTGGCGGAACTGCTCCCGGAGCTCGAAGGCCTCTCCTACACCTGGGCGCTCCAGTGGCTCAACGCCTTCACACCCCTCGCGCCGAATACGCGCGCCGCGCTTGAGCCGCTCGCCGGGCGCGACGAGGTCCGCGAACTACTCGACCGCGACTGAGTCTGCCGCTCGCCGTCGCCCGGTGGCCCGCTCGGGCCCGGGACGTTCGCGCCCGTCAGCCGGAGGTCGAGGACGAGTTGCGCGCGCTCGTGTGATCGACGCCGGCTGGTTCGACCACCGCGGGCAGCTTCAGGACTGACGGCTGTTGAACCCTCGCGCAGCCGAACCGTACCGCCGACGAACCGTGCCGCACTCGGGGCGGTGTTACTCTCCAGGCATGAGGAAGACGGCGGCTCTGGTGATCGGGTTGACGCTCGGCGTTGCGGCGTTCGCGCAGGAGGACATGCCCAGCGAGCGTCGGATCGCGGAGACCATCGAACTCCTCGATAGCGCGCACCACATGAGGCGGCTCGAGGCAGCGAAGCAACTTGGCAAATGGGGTGCTCACGCGCGAGCTGCGGAGGTCCCCCTGCTGCACGCGCTCTCCGATGACTTGGTTGCCGTACGGGGAAGCGTCGCCGAGGCGCTGGGCCGCATCGGCGTCGCCTCCGACGCGGTACGGGTGGGACTCCTGCGCCGCGCTGAGCGCGAGCCGAAGATCCTCGGTGTCTGCATCGTGGCGCTCGCACGGCTACGCGCAGAACCGGAGCTGCTCCGGCTGGCGCGCGATCCAGAGAACCGACCGGAGATGAACGTCGCGCTGAGCGACGCAGGCGCGGACGGCGCGTTCGCATTCCTGGCACTGTGTCGCGCCGAGGAGCCGGCCGTGCGGATGTTCGGAGTATGGGGCCTTTCGAGTGCGCCTCCCGAGAGTCGCGCGCAGGTCGAAGACGAACTCGCACGGCGTCTCGATGACTCGGCCGAGATGGTGCGCGTGGCCGCGATTCGAGCGCTGGCCTTGCAAGGCGTCGATCTTGCTCCGGTCGCAGATCGACTTCTCGAGCTTCTTCGCACGGGCTCGTCGATCGATCAGCGCGCCGTGCTCGCGGCTCTCCATGTACCGGGCAGCCTCGATACCGAGAACTCCATCGCGCGCGAGCGGCGTCGCGCTGTGGAACTGATCGCGTTCGAGTCGCCCCATCCGGAGGTACGGCATGCGGCGCTCCGCTGGACTGCCGCCGCCGGCGAGCGGTCCCCGGCGGCGCTTGCGGCCCTAGCGCGACGGCTCGGCGATGGCCACGCGGAGACCCGCGGTCAGGCTGCGCGAGCTCTCGCGATGCTGACGGAGGCTTCTCCGGTTGCCGACCCGCTCGTGATCGCTGACGAGATTGCGAGACACCTCGATTCGCTCGACGGGGAGATGCGTGTTCACGCCGGCCTGGCCTTGGCGCAACTGGGAAGCGGCTATGCGACAGAAGCCGCCGCCGCCGTCATGGACGCCGTCCAGTGGTTCAGGTGGGACACCTGGGCCGACTGGCCCGTGCAAAGCGCGCGAATGAGCGGGGGGCGCAGCCTGCGATCCGGGCGGCGCGCCGGCTCGGCGGTGCCGAGCGTGCGCTTCTACAGCTCCGAGCAGGTGGTTGCGGCCCTGACCGCGATCGAGGGGCCGGGCGTCAACGCGACGACCGGCCTCCTCGAGTCCACGGATCCGAGTCGACGCGCCCATGCGGCGTGGATCCTCGGCACGCTCCTCGCGCCCGAGGCGTCCGAGCACTCTCGCCTTCTTCCATTGCTCAAGGATGCCGATGCGCGTGTCCGTTCAGTGAGCGCTGCGGTGCTGCTCGACGCACCGGGCCACCGCGTGGCGGCTCTCCGTCGCATCGCCACCGAGGCGCTGCGCCTCGACCCGGACTACGATCGGGCTCCGGTGGACGGCTGGGATCCCGGGATGCCGAGCCTTCTGCGCTCCGTGGGCGAGGACGGCCAGGTCGCGGTGGCCAGTCTGCTCGAGGAGATTGACGAGGCGGGCTTCGATCGGGCACTCACGTGGTTGTGGGCGCAGCGCTCTCTGAGTCCCGAGACCCGACGTGCGCTGTCGCGCTTCGCCGACCGCGACAGGGTCCGCGCCCTGCTAGACCGTGACGGAGGCCGCGACTAGTCGTCGCCGGACGGGCCGTACGTGCCAGGGACCTTCGCGCCCATCAGCCGGAGGTAGAGGGCGAGCTGGGCGCGGTGGTGGACCATGTGCATCTTGTGCCAGCGGAGCATCTCGATGCCAGCCATCTGGTCGCCGAAGAAGTCGTACTTCTGCGCGAGCTGCTCCGGCGTGTAGCTGGTGGCACGCTTGCGGAAGTGCGACTGGATCTCCCTCACGCTCTTCACCAGTGCTGCCTTGTCCCGCGGCGTCATGACGAGCGCCTCGGTCCGGTCTCCCGTGCCATCGATCGTGCGCAGGAAGAAGCTCGCAGCGGCGACGGCGTGGTGCGCGAGCTCGTTCGTCCGGAACACCTTCTCGGCGGCCGGACGCCAGGTGACTTGCTCCTCTGGGATGGCCTCGACGAGCTTCAGCATGAGGCCGTCCTCGACCTCCATGTCCTTGATCAACTGCTTGCGCAGGATGTCGGCGGTGTCCGCATTCATCGGGGCTTCTCCTGGGGCGCGGAGCATACGCGAAGCGGCGCCGGACCGGTACGGTGACGCCGGCCGAAGGAGGACGCGAGATGGCTGACGAGATGGTGATCGCGATGTATCGCCCCCACGAGGGGAAGGACGCGGAACTGCTGGAGATCATCGCGCGGCACATGCCGGCGCTGCGCGCGGAGGGTCTCGTGACCGATCGTCCTGCTCAGCTCATGCGCGCCAGCGACGGCACGTACCTCGAGATCTTCCAGTGGAAGGATGGCGGCGCGCACGCGGCGCACACGAACGAGGTCGTGATGGAGGTCTGGAACGCGATGGGCGCGGTCGCCGACTTCCCGCCGCTCGCGTCGCTCGCCGAGGCACAGTCGCGATTCCCGCACTTCGAGGCCGTAGACGGCGTCAGCCAGTGACAGCGTCAGCCGGCGACCGGGCGCCGCGACCAGCACGTCAGCGATTCAAGCCCTGCCCCAACTAAGTAACCTCGGGTCTCAACTCTTCTTCCCAGGGCAGAGGGTGAGCTCTTCGTGAGCCGAGGAAGTTGAGGCTGGAGGTTAGTTAGTCAGGGCAGGCCTTGGCGACCAGCAGACGACGTCGATCGATCGGGCGAAGTGCAGGAGCGGCGTCGTCTCGGGTAGTGCGATGCCGGAGGCCGCCGCCATCGAACTCTCGTCGATCGTGGCCCACGCTTGTTGCAACGGCCATCGCGCGTGGTGGATCTCGCCCCGCACGAGCCCGCGCGGCGACGACGCGTAGAGGCAGTACCGCTCGGTGAGCCAGTGCTCGAGCGTGCCTGGTTCGGCGACGCGGATCGGCCCGCCGGGACCGTACCGCCCGCGAAACACGGCGGCAGCTGCGCCCGAATGGGTGCGTTCGCTGGCGTAGACGATGTCCGCTCCGTCCGGCTCGCAGACCATTCGCGCTCGGAAGTAGGGCAGGTGAAACCAACTCCGGGCCACCGCGACGGCCAACGCGTTGGCGGCGTCGAGGCTGAAGAACCACACTCCGGGGCGCTCGCCGACGCGGACGTACGTCCTGACGTTGAGCTCCGGGAACGCGTGCGTGCCGGGGATCGCGGGTGAGCCGCGGAGCCGAACGCCGCTCATTTGAAACGGCACCACGCCGAGCCAGGCGCGACCGTCGAACGTGTCCAGAGTCAGGCCCGGCGGCAGCAGCGCGGCGAGCGCGTCGCTGTCCACGGGCCAATGCGCGAACAACAGGTCATGCCACGATTGGGCCATGACCCAGCGACGGTCCGGGACCGGCCAGGGGCGATCCTCGGTTGGGGCGGGGAGTCGGTCACCCATTCCGGATAGATTCCACGCGCACGGCCACGCCACGCATCCCAAACTCCGGGGGCCAATCTCCAGGGGCAGTCTTTCGGGGGACGCGGCGGGCCGGCTCGCGGGAGGCGCCGTGAAACTCGACGTACAGGGATTCGATCAGGTCCATCGGCTGGAGCTCGGAGCCGCGACGGCGTTCGTCGCGATCCACAGAGCTCCGTACGGTCGCTCGTTCGGTGGAATTCGCGTTCGCCGTTACCCGAATGACGAGGCCGCGCTCCGCGATGCGCGTCTCCTCGCCGTCGCCATGAGTCGCAAGGTCGTGCTCGCCGGGCTCCCCGCCGGCGGCGCGAAAACCGTCGTGCGCGCCCCGGCGGGAGACTGGCCGGACGAGGAGCGGCGGCGGACGATGCACGAGCTCGGGCGCTTCATCGCGTCGCTCGACGGTCGGTACCACTGCGGCGCGGACCTTGGGCTGACGCTGTCGGATCATGCGGCGCTGGCCGCGGAGACGGATCACATCGCGCCGCTCGACCTCGGCGCCTGGACGGCGCGCAGCGTGATCGACGCGATGTACGCGGTGTCGTCGCCGGACGTCGTCGCGGTTCAGGGCCTCGGTGCGGTCGGTGGGGTCGTCGCTGAACTGCTGCGCGACGCGGGCGTGCGGGTCATCGGGACGGACGTCTCGGCAGATGCGCTCGCGGCGGTCGACGGGATCGAGACCGTCGAACACGACGAGATCTGGGACGTCGCGTGCGACGTCTTCTCTCCGTGCGCCGGCGGTGGCGTGCTGGATCTCGACACCGTGGAGCGCCTGCAATGCTCGGTTGTCTGCGGCGGCGCCAACAACCCGTTTGCGTCCGTCGGTGACGTAGACGATCTCCATGCGCGTGGCATCCTCTACGTTCCCGATGTCCTCAGCAACGCGGGCGCCGTGATCAAGGGCGCCTCCGACGCGATGGGGCAGTCGGACCAGATCGAGGACCGGATGGCTCTCATTCCGCGGCGTGTGAACGACGTGATCGCGCGCGCCAAGGCCGAGAGCCAGTCGCCTCATCGGGTGGCCCGCGAGATGGCGGACGGCCTGCTGGTCCTATCGCTCGAACGCTGAACCTCACGACGTGCCGCCCGGTTCCCCGGGCCGGACACGAACTCCAGGAGACGATCGACCTATGCGCTGCCACGAGGTGGACTTCGAGATCATCGGCGACGACCTGCAGATGGTCGAAGTGGAGCTGGACCCCAACGAGACCGTCATCGCGGAGGCCGGTGCTCTGAACTACATGACCGAGGGGATCTCGTTCGACACCCGCATGGGCGATGGCTCCGACCCGGACGAGGGCATGTTCTCGAAGCTTCTCTCGGTCGGAAAGCGCGTGCTCACCGGCGAGTCGGTCTTCATGACCCACTTCACGAACCACGGGTCGGGGAAACAGCAGGTGGCCTTCGCGGCTCCGTACCCCGGGAAGATCATCGCGCTCGACCTCGATACCGTCGGCGGGAAGCTGATCTGTCAGAAGGATGCGTTCCTCTGCGCGGCTCTCGGGACCAAGGTGAGCATCACGCTGCAGCGCAAGCTCGGCGCCGGCTTCTTCGGCGGCGAGGGGTTCATCCTGCAGACCCTCGAGGGTGACGGCATGGCGTTCATGCACGCCGGCGGCACCGTCGTCGAACGCGAGCTGAAGGGTGAGACGCTGCGCGTCGACACCGGCTGTATCGTCGCCTTCGAGGAAGGCGTCGACTACGACATCCAGCGTGCTGGCGGGCTCAAGTCGATGATCTTCGGCGGCGAGGGCATCTTCCTCGCGACGCTGAGCGGGCACGGGCGCGTCTGGCTGCAGAGCCTCCCGTTCTCGCGTCTGGCCAACACGATCATCGCGCACGCTCCGCGCGCCGGTGGGAAGTCGAAGGGTGAGGGATCGGTGCTCGGCGGCATCGCCAACCTGTTCGAGGGGTAGGTCACGGGGCGTGCAGGCGGGCGACGGCCGTGACGACGGCGAGTCCGTTCGGTCCGCAGCACGCCCCGCGCCCTACCTTGTTTCTGGTCGGCTCCGCGGCTGCGACGGCCGTCATGCGAGTGCCTCCTTGTCGCCCGCAGCCTTGCGTGGCCTCATTGCCCGCGTCACGCTGCCTGCGCCTGACGGCGCAACCATCGCGCCCCGGGTGAGGATCCGGGGCTCTTGCGGGATGGCCACGTCAACGGCGCCGTAGGGGCGGATCTCCTGATCCGCCCGCCCCGGCCGCGTGGCGCGCGCGGCGCCGGTGGACGGCGCACCGCGAGCGTCACCGGCGGTGCGGACGGTCACCGGGACGAGGGGAGCACGGCGAACCGGTCGGTGGGGCGTATCCTCGCTGGCATGCACGTCCAGCCGGGAACCGCCGCCACGACCTTCGACACGCTGCCCGCCGACTCGCGGGTGTGGGTGTTCGCCGCCGATCACGCCCTGAGCAGCCAGGAGCGCGACGCACTGACGCAGACCATGGAGACCGTGCTCGGCAAGTGGGGCATCAAACAGCCCGGCATGGTCGGCTGCTTCGAACTCCGCGACGACCGCTTCCTCGTCGTCGGCGCGAACGAGGGCGCGATGCACCTCGACGGGTGCAGCGTCGACGCGATGATGTCGTGGTTCCAGCGGCTCGAGACGCAGCTCGGGCTGCGTCTGACCGACCGCATGGCGGTCCACTACCGCGATGCCGACGGGGCCGTCCAGTCCGCTCCGCGGCACGTCTTTGCCGAGCGGATCGCCGGTGGCGACATCACGCTCGACACGCCCGTGTTCGACCAGACGATCCACAGCGTCGGCGCGTACCGCGATGGCCGCTTCGAGGTGCCGTTGCGCGAGAGCTGGCACGCCCAGATGTTCGGGTAGGGGCCGGGGCGTCGGCGGATCCTCCACGGGGCCGCGTTACCGGAGGCGGACCGGCGGATCGTTCCTCGGGGTCGCACTGCCAGAGACGTCGTAGGGGCGGATCTCCTGATCCGCCCGCGCCCGCTGGGCTGCGCGCGGCGGAGGCTGGTCCGACGGCGGCCTTCGAGCGACCCTGGTGATGCGTTCTGCGACGGGGGAGAGGCGTCGCAGCCGGTTCGGCTCGTCGCGCCATCTTCGGCCACGCCGTCGACCGGGGACCGTTCGGATCGCGTCGATCGTCCGCAGTGCGCCATCGGTCCCGCCGCGTTCGAGTGGACGCGGGTCGGCGGGGCGGATCAGGAGATCCGCCCGTACGGATCTTCGATGGGGCCGCGGATCCTCGATGGGGCCGCGGATCTTCGATGGGGCCGCGTCTTCTCTATGGGGCGGCGTCGACCGTGACGTCGTGGGGGCGAAGCGCCTGATCCGTGCGCGGACCCCGCACGGGGCCCCGTCACCAACGACGTCTTGGGGGATGCGTCGACAATGACGTCGTAGGGGCGGACCCCCTGGTCCGCCCTGCCCGCCGGTCTGCGCGCGGTCGAGGCGGGTCCGATGGCGGCCTGCGAACGACCCGGGTGTCGCGGTCGGCGCCCGGAGAGGGATGTCGCAGCCCCTTCCCGCCGACCGGGACGCGCACGCCTCACCCGTCACACGTGGTTCCGCGGCATCAGTTCCTCCGGGTACGGATTCAGATACGTCTGCTCCCGGGCCCACGCCGGCGCGTCGTGCTTGCGCAGATGATGACGCAGTAGCGTCAACGGAACGATCAGCGGCAGGCGGCCCTCGCGGTGGCCGTCGATCACTTCGTTCAGCTCCGCCTTGTCGGCGGCGTCGAGCTCCTCCTTCACGGTTCCGGCCAGGTGCTGGAGGACGTTGGCGTGCCGTCCGGCGGAGGCGAGCTGCCCGAGGCACTCGTGGAGCAGCGCGGCGTAGCGCGTGACCAGCTCCGGCCAGTCGACCTGACCGATCGAGCCCACCAGTTGGCCCATCTGCTTCGTGAGCGACGGGCTGTGGGCGAGTAGCGCGTACTTCTGGCGAGCGTGGAACGCCACCAGATCCCCCGGGCGCGGGTCCGCGTCGACGAACCGCCGCCAGCGCACCGAGACGAACAGCCGCTCGATGAAGTTCTCGCGCAGCCGCGCATCGCTCAGCCGGCCCTCTTCCTCGATCGCCAACAACGGGTGCCGCTCGGCGAGCGCCGCCGCGAACAGGCCGCGCCCGGTGCGTTCCGACGCGCCGCCCTTCTCCGGGTGGACCCGCACTCGGAGCAGGCCGCAGCTCGGCGAGTCCTTCTTCAGCACGTAGCCATCGAGACGCTCGCTCGCCAGGCCGGCGGCGCGCTTGCGCGACCAGTCGTTCATGGCGTCGGTGTGATCCGTGCCGCTCGTGTTCCCGACCATGCGGGGAGCCTCGACAGATCCGACGAGCCGCAGGCTCTCGCGCGGTGTGCCGAGGCCGAGTTCGGCCTCCGGACACACGAGGACGAAGTCGACGTGGGCGGCCAACTCTCGGACCAGGAACCGGTTGCGCTTGTGGCCGCCGTCGAAGCGGACCTCTTCGCCGAGCAGGCAGGCGCTGACGCCGACGCGGGGGCGCTGCGTGTCATCGGTTGGCCTCGCAGGCGCTGCAGTCACTCGCCACCCCCGCATCCCGCTCGCTGCCCCTCGCCCGGGCAACTTAGAGTGTCTGCGATCACAGTTCACGACCGAGAACGCGGCCGCACGCCGCAGGAGTCCTGCCGATGCCGTACCCCGAAGAGATGGTTGCCCCGATGCGCGCCGAGTGTGTGGCGATGGGCGTGACAGAGTTGCGAACGGCCGAGTCGGTTCGCGATGCGATGGACGACAAGAGCGGGACCGCGCTCTACTTCATTAACTCCGTGTGTGGTTGCGCGGCGGGTTCGGCCCGTCCGGGCCTGGCGCTCTCGCTGCAGAACGAGTCCAAGCCCGAGCGGCTCTACACGGTCTTCGCCGGGCAGGACTCGGACGCCACCGCCGAGGTGCGGAAGAGCATCCTCGGTGTACCGCCGAGCTCGCCGGCGATCGCCGTGTTCAAGGACGGCAATCTGGCCGCGATGGTCGAGCGCCACCACATTCAGGGTTGCGGACCGGAGGAACTCGCGCAGAAGCTCGGCAAGGTCTACGCCGAGATCGCATAGCGACCCGCGCCGTCGGCTCCATGGAAGACGGCGCCTGAGCACCTCGTTGGGAGACGCATGGCCGCACCGGCGCACCGCTACCGATCGCTGAGCTGGCTCGCTCTCGCGGGCGCCGTCGTCGTATTCGGGGCGTTCGTCGGGGCGGTCGGGCTGCGCCTCGAGACGGCGCTCGGCTGGATCGCTGTCGGGATCGCCGGCCTCGGCGCACTCGCTGGAGTCCTCGCGTGGCGGCACCGAGCGTGGAGCCAACGCAGCAGCGATGTCCCGTTGAGACGCGGCGGCCTCATCGCCGCGATTGCGTCGAACGCGATCCTCGCGTCGATCTTCGTGCTGTATCTGACGGTCTTGTCGGCACTCCCCGGTCACGATCTGCGCTTCCCGCCGGGGACGCCATTCGCACCCGCCACGACCGCGGTGCTGACCAACCATCGCGGCGACTCCGTCGCGATGAACGCCCTCGGATCGCGACCGACGGTGGTCGTCTTCTACCGCGGGCACTGGTGAGGCTCCTGCCGTGCGGAGCTCGTCGGGCTCCAACACGAGTACGAGCGTCTGAGCGCGTACGCCCGCGTGATCGCGATCAGTCCGGATACCGTCGAGCAGGCGCAGACGATCGTCCAGGAACTCGATCTCGACTTCGAGGTCCTGAGCGATCCGGACGCCGAGTTCGCCAGCGCTCTCGGCATTGCGCACGACTACCCGATCGTCCAGAGCATCGTGCCGTACCCGACCACGTTCGTCGTCGATACCCAGGGTGCCATCGCGTTTGCCCACGTGGGTGAGAGCGTCTCGGATCGAGCCGACTGCGACGACGTCGTCGAAGCGCTCGAGGCCCTGAGGCCCTGAGGCCCTGAGGGACTGAGCACTTCGTAGCGATCGGCCGCGCGCCCGGACCTCTCACCACGTCGGCGCGGCCTGCGGCCGGAAGCCACGAGCGACGAGGGATGAACGACGTGAAGACTGGCATCGGATCAACGACAGAGTGTTCTGACCGAGCGAGGGCCGCGAGATCAAGGCGGATGCTGCGTGGTCACCGGCCGATCCCCCCCCCCCAACGTGCTGTGTCAACGCAGAGATCGTGGTCCCCGCGATGTGTCAGGCGTGGCGACGTGGTGAGACGGTCGGGCTACACCGACGCGTTCCCGAACGCGAAGCACGCCTGCCGCACCAGTCTCGGTTGTGGCGGCTCGAGCCCGAGACGGGTCTTCAGTCCGTGCTCTGCGGCCAAGGCCTTCACCCGGGCGACGAGCGGGCCACGCACCTCCGCTGGCAAGCGCGCGCCCTGACGGGTCCAGACCTCGTAGCGCGCCGCCACCCGCGGGTACGCCTGGCGCAGTCGCCGCACGAAGTGGGAACGCGATGGCTCGCGGAGGAAGACCACCTGGCCGCAGAGGTACCTCGCCCCGGCGTCCTGGGCGCGCTTGGCGAGCCGCCGCAGATCGTGCTCCCCGTCGGTGATGCCCGGCAGCAGGGGCATGACGAACACCCCGGCATCGATACCGGCGTCGCGTAGCCGACGGATCGCCCAGAAGCGCAGACCAGGGTCGGGCGCACGCGGCTCGAGGAAGCGTGCGAGCCGTCGATCTGGCGTGGTGATGGTCACGTTCACCGTGACTGCATTGCGCTTGGCCACGCGTCGCAGGAGATCGATGTCCCGCACCACGAGCTGCGACTTCGTCGTGATCGAGACGCGCAACCCCTCCGCTCGGGCCAGTTCACGGAGCGAGCGCCGCATCACGCGCTCCCGCCGCTCGATCGGCTGGTACGGATCGATGGACGTCCCGAACGCGATGTGCTCGCCGGGCTTCACGCGGCGCCGAAGATCCTGCTGGAGCGCGTCGACGAAGCCGTGCTTCACGTAGATGCGGTCCTCGAAGTCCTGGGGGTCGTCGTGCCCGAGGAACGTGTGCCCAATGGACGTGTCACGGCAGCGCGCGTAGCAGTAGCCGCACCCGAACTCGCAGCCTCGGTAGGGGTTCGCGGACCAGTCGAACCAACGGCCGCGGCCCGCCGGAACCTGACGTTGGCGGGTCAGGGCGTGCCGAGTCGGAACGGCGTCGAGCACAACCTGGCGACCTGCGGGCAAGGTAGTCGGAGCATCGGGCAGGGGAGTCGGAGCATCGGGCACTGCGACCGCCGTGCCCTCGGGTTCGAAGAGCGTCGTGTTCATCATGACTTACATCATACGAACAGCACGGACAAGTGTCCGTGGTCGATGTCGGTGTTCGTCACACGCTAGACTGGTGGCGCGAGTCGGGGAGGTTCGATGGACAGCACTGAGGGCGCCGGGCGAGGCTGGATCGCCCTGGCCGGACTGGCATTCGTCGCACTGATCCTCGGCCTGCTCGCGCTCGTGCTACTGGGTGACGACGGGTCGGACGAGCCGGCGCTGACCGCCGAGGCCCCGCCTGCGCGCGCGGCTCGGGTGCGCCGCGGCGGAGCCGGCGCCGATGCGCCCGCTGGCGCTCGGGGGGGCGACGAGGAGTCCGGCGAGCAGCGCGACGGAACCCCCCGTCCGCCGCCAGGCGGGAACGTTTCGGGCGGCGTGATCCTCGGGAGCGCATCCGTCTACGCGCAGGAGACGCCCACGCCTCTCGCCGCTCTGGATCTCGCCTGGCCGCCGCCCCTCCCGGGCGCTGCGGCGCCGACCGCGCACTCCCGCGGTGTGAGCCGGGCGACCCCGAACGAGGGTCCCGCCACGTTGCGGGTCCGCGTCGCCTCGGCGACCACCGAGGAGGTCCTCGACGGCGCCTCCGTGCGGATCGAGGGCTCGAGCGACGTCGTCCACGAGGTGCACTGCGACGCCCTCGGGGAGGCAACCGTTGCCGGTCTCGAGCCCGGTCGCTGGCGCGTCGAGGTCGACGCGGCGCGACACGTGCCGTACTGCACGCAGGTGAGCCTGCGCGGAGCGCAGGAGACGGTCGTCGACGTCCACCTGGAGGTCGGCGTCGTCCTCGAAGCGCAGCTCGATCTCGTCGGGGGCAATCGCCCGGTCGGTGGCGTGGACGTGGCGGTCTACGACCGGAAGGCATGGCTCGACTCGATCCCGCTCGGTCCAGCCGCACCCCTGATTGTGCGCGGGTCGAGCGATTCGGAGGGACGCGCGGTCCTCGATTCTCTCCCGAGGCTGCGCGACCTGGTGGTCGTCGCTCGCGCGCCAGGCTATGCCACAGCCACCAAACTGCTGACGACCGGCGTCGACCATCGCAGCATCGCCCTTACGTCGCTGGTCATGATGTCCGGAGCCGCACTGCACGGGCGCGTCCTGGCGTCGGGACCCGAGGAGGTGCCCGTACGTGGAGCGCACGTCTTCGCCGTCTCTGGTCCGATCCCCGTGCGCTTCAAGGACTACGGAGAGGAGCCGCGTTCACGCGCCGAGGTCGACGCCCTCAACCTGCTGCACCTCCTGCACGTCGAGATGGACTCGCGGCTTCGGGGGGGCATTGCGGCGTCGCGTGTTCGCACCGATGCCGAGGGGCGTTTCCGAATCGAGGGTCTGCGGTCCGGCCGCAAGTACTCGCTCGTGGCCTTCTCGGGTCGCGGTGTCTCGACGGAGTACGTCGCGCCCCTACTGGCGGGCTCGTCGGCATCGACTCGGCTGCAGCTTCGGGGCATGACCACCGTGGACTTCAAGGGTCGTGACGGGGGGCGCGTCGTGACGGGGCTCGATGTGACATCACCCTGGTCGGCGCTGCGCCTCTCGGCCCGGTCGGGGGCTGGGAAGGTCACTCCGCGGGTGAGCGTGCCGGCGGGGCCCTTGGTCGTGCTCGGAGGATCGCCCCGTCATCCGCGCAGCCTGTACGTCATGTGGAATCGCGAGAGCATCGTGAACACGGTCACGCTGACGCTGGCGGATGGCGCCGAGATCTCCGGGCGTGTGTCGGAGCGCGACGGTGACCCACTCTCGTCCGCGTCGGTCGACGTCGGCGGGCGGAGCGTGACGACCGACGCCGACGGAGCGTTCAGCGTGGCCGCTCGCGAGGGCCGTTCCTACGCCGTAGAGATCTCGGCTTCCGGCTACCTCCCGTGGCGGAGGAAGGAGGTCACGGCGCCCGACCGGGACATCGACGCCGGGCTGCGCCGCAGCGCGTCGGTGACGGCGCAACTCGTCCTGCCCACTGGCGCGACGCCGCCGGCGTGGATCGCGATCGCTCCGCGTGGAGACGAGGCGAGCATCGACCGCGATCTCGTCACCCACCGCCTGCGTTGGGAGGGGGGTGCCATCCGCGTCGACGGCGTCGCTGCGGGCACGGTCGTCCTCTACGTGACGGCCGCGGGCTACCGGATCGAACGTCGCACGGTCGAGGTGGCTGCCGGCGAGGTTGCAGACGTCGGCGAGATCGAGCTCGACCCGGGATACCCGCTCCGCTGTCAGGTCGTCGACGGCCTCGGGGCCATCGTGCCGGGGGCGCTCGTCGACGTGCGGCCGAGCACGCAGTTTGCTCTCGCTCCCCGGCTGACGCTGCGTGCCGACGCCAGCGGTCGCGTCGAGGCCGTGGTCCCGCGCGCGAGCATCAGCCTCACCGCGCGCGCCCCGGATCTGCCGCTGACGACCAAGGATGTGAACCTCGCCGAGAACGACGCTCCCGCGTCGGTCAGGCTGGTGATGGAGCGCTTCGTCTCGATCCGAGGCGTCGTGCGGGACGACGACGGCAACGCCGTCCCGGGCGTGCAGATCCTTGTCTCCGAGGCGGGTGGGGCGGCGACCGGACGCGGCACGGTCTCCGGCGAGGGTGGCGCGTTCCGAGTGACGGTTCCGGACCGACCGTGCATGCTGCAGGTCGAGTTCAAGAAGGAGGGGCTCTGGACCGGTCAGCTCCGGGTCGACCGCCCGAGCGTGACCCGCACCGGCCTGAAGATCGTCGTCACCCGCTGATCCGTCCCGTCCCGTAGACTCGATCGCTCACGGCGGGTCAGGGAGGACCGATGAGCGACGGGGCGCGCGGACGGCGGCGCTGGGCAGCAGTGCTCGCGCTGGGCCTGATCGGCGTTGTCGGCTCGCTGCTCTGGCTTGTCGTCAGCGATGGGCCGGATCCGAGTCGCGGCATGGATGCTGCTGACACGACGACGTCGACCGAACGCGAGGCGGCTCCCTTCCACGTCGGCGTGGACGCGACCTCCGGGAGGAACCTCGTCGACGAGGGTGCCGATCCCGGTGGAGACGATGCCCCGCCGCTCGGGGTCGACGAGCTCGAGCCGCCCGGTGCGGATCACGGCTCCGTGCTGCCCCCGGCGCCGCAGATCGCCACGCCCGGCGTCGCGAGCCCGACGCCCTGGCCGCCGCCGAGGCGCGCCCGCACGAGTGCGCAGGTCGGACAGGCCAGGGGCGCCACGCGGCGCATCTCCGACGAGACGCCGCCCTCGCTGCTCGTGCGCGTAAGCTCGGCCACGACGGGCGGCCCGATCCCGCGCGCGAGCGTCCGGCTCGAGAACGCGGCGCACGTCGTTCACGACCAGCGTGGCAACGGCGACGGCGACATCCAGCTCCACCGCCTCGATCCGGGGCATTGGCGCTTCCGCGTGGATGCGGATCACCACGTGCCGTTCTACGGGCGCGTGGAGCTGAAGAAGGGACGCGAGACCGTCCTCGACGTGGCGCTCGAGCTCGGTGTGATCCTGGAGACCGAGTCGCTGGTCTCGGGCACTCCCGAGGGGATCGGCGACGTCCAGGTGACGGTCCACGATCGCGACGCCTGGCTGGCGTCGACCCCGGTCGGACCGCCGGCACCGGTGATCGTGGCGGGGGAGAGCGACGCAAACGGAGTGGCGCGTCTCGACGCGCTGCCGCGCCTTCGCGATCTGGTCGTGGTTGCGCGCTCTCCCGGCTTCGCAACCGTGACCAGAGCGGTGCGCACGGGGTTCGACGATCGCAGCATGCTGCGCGTGGCGATGCACATGGTCCCGGGAGCGAGCCTGGACGGGCTGGTGCTGCGTCCGGGTGCCGCGGAGGTCCCGCTCCGCGGCGCTCACGTGCTCGCCGTGCGTCATCCGCTGCGCCGACACTTCGCGGGCTTCGGGCACCCGCGACCGATCGAGGACGTCGAGCTCCTGAACGTCCTGCATCACGCCCATCTCGGTGCGCGTCAGGTGGAGGACGCGGGGCTCGCCGCCACGCGCGTGCGGACCGACGCCGAGGGTCGCTTCCGGATCGAGGGACTCGTGCAGGGCGACCTCTACTCGTTGATCGCCTTCTCGCCCAGCGGTCTGCCGAGCTACCGCGAGCCACCCCGCAAGGCGGGGGGCGCCGGCTCCGCGCGGCTGAGGCTGCGTCCGGCAGCCCAGGTTCAGTTCAAGGGCCTCGACTCGGGGCGACCGGTACGACGGCTGCTCGTCGAACTCCCGTGGCCCGTGCAGGCACGTCAGCTGCGCGTGGATCGGCCGGACTTCACCCGGCCGATCCGCGTCGCCTCCGGACCGCTCGTCGTCCACGGGTCGACGCCGCTGCACCCGCAGAGCACGTACGCAGTCTGGGTCGCCGAGGAGCGGGACAACTTCGACCGTCTCCTACTCGCAGACGGTGCATCGATCGCCGGTCGCGTTCACGACATGGATCACCGGCCGCTGGCGTTCGTCTCCGTCGACGTGGCCGGGCGCCGCGTCTCGACCGACCGCGGTGGCGACTTCTCGCTGGCGGCCCGCGAGGGGCACGAGTATCGGATCCGGGTCGACGCGCCCGGGTACCGACCGTACGCGCGGACCGTGACCGCGCCGGACGACCTCGTCAGCATCCGCCTTCGACCGGTCGGAACGGTCACGGCAACTCTGGTCCTGCCGCCACGGAGCGCCCCGCCCGCGTGGTCGGTCGTGCTCGCGCCGAAGCACGTGATCGGGAGCGACGGGTCGTCGGTCCAGCACCAGCTTCGCTGGCAGGACGGCGCTCGGCGCGTGGAGGGCCTCGACGCGGGACGAACCACGATCTACGTGACGGCGCCGGGCTTCGGCATCGCGGAGGTCCCGGTCGAGGTCGTGGCCGGCGAGGAGATCGACATCGGCGACATCGAGCTGCCGGAGGCGTTCCCGTTCCACTGCCAGGTGGTCGACGCGCTCGGGCACTCGGTCGAGGGCGCGGTCGTGGACGTGTCGATGCTCCCCGAGTCGCCGCTCACACCCCGTTTCCAGGGCGTGACCGACTCGGCCGGCCGAGTCGACACCGTGCTCCCGCGACCCGAGGTGCGGATTCGCGCTCGGGCCCACCGCCGTCCCACCGCCGAAACGCGCGCCAATCTCGCGCGCACGGGACCGACGCACACCCTGACGGTGATCCTCGAGGACACGGTCGAGCTGCGCGGCCAGGTCCTGAGCGAGAGGGACCGTCCCGTCGCGAAGGCACAGATTCGCGTCTACACGACGTCCGGTCCCCGAGTCGCGCTGGCCGTGCGTGCGGACGAGCTCGGCAAGTTCTCGGTGCTGGTCCCGGATCGACCCTGCCTGATCCACGCCAAGCCACGCGGTGGGTCCGACTCGGAGGGCCAGGTCGAGGTCGAACGACCGAGCAAGGTGTCGGACCGCATCGAGATCGTCGTCGGACGCTGAGCGCGGACCCGCCTGCGCTTCTACGGCCTCGGGGCCCGGGATGGGATCATCCGCGGATTCGCGGCGGACGCTCCGTTGCGTGGAGGAACGCCTTGCCCCGACCCGATGGCCGCGCGAACGACGAGCTGCGCCCCGTGCGCTTCACGCGGGGGTTCACCGATGCCCCCGCGGGATCGGTGCTGGTGGAGTTCGGGCGGACCCGCGTCCTCTGCACCGCCAGCGTCGAGGAGAGCGTCCCGCCGTGGCGCAGGGGGCGCGGAGTTGGCTGGGTGACCGGCGAGTACGCGATGCTCCCGGGCTCGACGTCGCCGCGGAAGGCCCGTGAGTCTTCGAAGGGCAAGAAGGACGGACGCGGCGTAGAGATCAGCCGACTGATCGGACGCGCGCTGCGTGCGGTCGTCTGGACCGATGTCCTGGGCGAGCGGACCATCTGGGTCGACTGCGACGTGCTCGTCGCCGACGGGGGCACGCGCACCGCTGCGATCTCGGGTGCGTACGTCGCGCTGGCCGACGCCTCGGCGAAGCTCCTCGCGGAGGGCAAGGTCGAAGAGTCGATCCTGCGCGCACAGCTCGCCGCCGTGTCGGTGGGCATCATCGACGGCGAGCCGCGGCTCGACCTGCCGTACGTCGAGGACGCCGCCGCCGATGTTGACATGAACGTCGTCGTGACGGGCGACGGGAACCTCGTCGAGGTCCAGGGCTCGGCCGAGGGCAAGGCGTTCTCGCGCGCACAGCACGACGCGCTGATCGATCTCGCGTACGTCGGTGCGGAGAAGATCTTCGCCCTGCAGCGCGCCGCGTTGGAGCAGAGCGCGTGATCCCGGTCGTCCTCGCCACCGGCAATCCGCACAAGCTCGTCGAGCTGCGCTCGCTGCTCGACGGTCTGCCGCTCGCGCTGCTCGGTCCGGGAGACCTGTCGCCGGACCAGTCGTTCGACGGAGCGGAAGAGACGGGCGACACGTTCGCCGCCAACGCCGACCTCAAGGCCGCCCACGCCGCGCGCGCAACGGGCTGCCACGCGATCGCCGACGACTCGGGCCTCGAGATCGATGCGCTCGACGGACGTCCGGGTGTGAACTCGGCGCGCTACGCCGGTGAGCACGGCGACGACCTGGCGAACAACGCGAAGCTGATCGCCGAAGCGAACGAGCTCGGACTCGTTCGTCCGCTCGCGCGTTTCCGCTGCGTCGTGTCGCTTGCCCGTCCGGACGGCTCGATCCTCCTGCGCGGCGAAGGCGCCTGCGAGGGCCAGCTGATCGAGGAAGCCCGTGGCGGCGGTGGCTTCGGATACGACCCGCACTTCCTCGTGCCGTCGCTCGGGAAGACGTTCGCGGAGGTCTCGTCGGCCGAGAAGAACGCGATGAGTCATCGCGCTCGTGCACTCGCTGACCTACGCAACCAGCTTGCCGGCGTGCTGCTGGCCGAGGGCGTGTGATGGACCCCGCGCACATCCGCAACTTCAACATCATCGCGCACATCGACCACGGCAAGTCGACGCTCGCCGATCGCATCCTGGTCGCGTGTGGCGCGCTGACGAAGCGTGAGATCAAGGAGCAGACGCTCGACTCGATGGACCTCGAGCGAGAGCGCGGCATCACGATCAAGGCGAAGGCCGTCGCGCTCGACTACGACCTCGACGGCGTCACGTATCGACTGAACCTGATCGACACGCCGGGCCACGTCGACTTCTCGTACGAGGTCTCGCGCTCGATGTTCGCGTGCGAGGGAGCGCTGCTGCTCGTGGACGCCGCGCAGGGTGTGCAGGCGCAGACGGTCGCGAACGCCTACCTGGCCATCGAGGCGGACCTCGAGGTACTGCCCGTCTTGAACAAGGTTGATCTGCAGACAGCGCGCCCCGACGAGGTGAAGGAGGAGCTCGAGACGACGTTCGGGACCGACCCCGAAAGCGTCATGCTCGTCTCCGCGAAGACCGGCGCCGGAGTACCCGAACTGCTGCGCGCCATCATCGACAAGATCCCGGCCCCGACCGGCTCGGCGGACGCGCCGCTGCAGGCGCTGATCTTCGACTCGGTCTACGACACGTACCGCGGTGTGATCGTCTACATCCGGGTGATGGACGGCACCGTCGCCAAGGGCGACAAGGTCCGGTTCCACGGGACCGAGACCACGCATGACGTGCTCGAGATCGGCACGATGCGGCCGAAGATGACGCCCAAGGAGTCGCTCTCAGCCGGGGAGACCGGCTACATCTGGTGCAACATCAAGGACCTGCACGAGGTCCGCATCGGCGACACCGTCGTCCACGAGCGGATGGCCGACACGGTGACCGCGCTCGAGGGCTATCACGAGCCGAAGACCATGGTGCACTGCGGCATCTACCCCGTGAACAACGGGGACTTCGACTCGCTGCGCAAGGCGCTCGAGAAGCTGTCGCTGAACGACGCGTCGTTCACGTTCCATCCCGAGTCGTCGGAGGCCCTTGGCTTCGGTTTCCGTTGCGGGTTCCTCGGACTCCTCCACATGGAGATCGTGCAGGAGCGACTCGAACGCGAGTCCGGCCTGGACATCATCCAGACGGCACCGAACGTCACGTACCAGGTGCTCACGGGTGATGGCCGCGTCATCGATGTCGAGCGTCCGAGCGATCTGCCGGACCCGTCCGAGATCGACGAGTTCCGCGAGCCGATGGTGACGCTGTCGATCCTCGCGCCGGCGAGCTGCATCGGCGTGGTGATGCAGATGTGCCTCGATCGCCGCGGCACCTACACGCGTACCGAGTACCTGTCGAAAGAGCGCGTCCTGCTCGTCTACTCCGTGCCGATGGCCGAGATCCTCTACGACTTCTACGACCTGTTGAAGTCGGCGACGCGCGGCTTCGGGTCGATGGACTACGACGTCACCGGGTTCCAGGCGGGGAACCTCGTTCGCGTGCGCATCATGGTGGCGAGCGAGGACGTCGACGCGCTGTCGTTCATCTGCCATCGCGACGAGGCCTCCAAGCGCGGGCGCGAGATCCTGCAACGACTCCGGAAGAAGATCCGGCGGCACCTCTTCGTCGTGGCGCTGCAGGCGGCGATCGGCGGCAAGATCATCGCGCGCGAGACCATCTCTGCCATGCGCAAGAACGTCACGTCGAAGTGCTACGGCGGCGACATCTCCCGCAAGCGCAAGCTGCTCGAGAAGCAGAAGAAGGGCAAGCGACGCATGAAGGCGGTGGGCGGCGTCGAGATCCCGCAGGATGCGTTCCTGTCGGTGCTCGGCGAGGTCGGTGACGACAAGGACAAGAAGCGCAGATGATGTTTGTCGACGCCCTGCTCCCCCGGACGCTCGAGCGCACTGCGTCGCGTCTAGGGACCGTCTTCGTGACGCTCGCCGTACTGGCGGCGGTGTTCTTCCCGGCGTCTGCGATCGCCGGCACCGAGGTGACGTTCACGCGCTGGATCACGGCGGGCACGCTGGCGGCGGGTGGCATCGGGCTGCACCTGACGTCGAAGCGCGGCGCGCTCTCGTTGGTCGTGCTCGTGCTCGTTGCGATCGTCGCCGCGATGCACGGCACGCGGTGGTTGCTCGTGTTCGACGTCGCGGCTGTCGTCTACGCGGTGGCAGCGTGGGTTCGCGAGCGTCGCGGAGGCGGCGTCGAGCCCGAGTTCGAGGAGGAGCCGCACCTCCACGCGGCGGAGATGGTGCGCGATCAGGCCGAGGCGATCGCTATGGCGTTGATCCTCGCGCTCACCGTGCGCGAGTTCGTGTACGAGGCCTTCCAGATCCCGACGAAGTCGATGCAGCCGACGATCCTCGGCCAGGATCTGGCGGCCGATCGCAAGTGGGGCGACCGGCTCCTCGCGTCGAAGTGGCCCATGCTCTCGGGCGATCCGCCGCGCTGGTCGATCGTGGTCTTCAAGTACCCGTTGTTCCGCCCGATCAACTACATCAAGCGCTTGATCGGCCTGCCGGGCGAGACCGTCGCGATCCGCGGCGGCGACATCTACGTCAACGGCGTCATCGCGCCCAAGCCCGATGCCGTGCAGGCCTCGCTCTGGTTCCCGGTGCGCAACCCCGAGGACTCGCACGCGACCCAGGCGTTCGAGGCGCAGGACGGTGCTGCAGAGTGGACCTTCGAAGAGGACCACATCGCCGCCGATGCCGAGGGTGGCGTGTTCAGCAGCGTGAAACTGCTCGGTGTCTCGCGCACCCCCGACATGCGCGTCGAGGTGGACGTCGAACCGTCGCGACTCGGCGACGACGCTGCGTTCCGCATGACGATCGACGCACGACGACGCCACATCGAGCTCGAAGTCGACGCCGAGGGCATGTGGCTGACCGCGCCCGGCGTCGAGCGCCAGATCGTCGCTGACTTCTCGCTCGACGACGCGCCCGCTCGCATTGGGCTCTCAGCTGCCGATCGAGTCGCGCGTGTCTACGTCGACGGCCGGGTCGTCGCGAAGGTCCAGCACGAGGACACGACCAACGACGGGGCGGAGCGCGAGGCGATCACCCTGGGTCTGCGCGGCGTGGCGGCGGAACTCGGCAGCGTCAGCGTCGATCGCGACCTGCAGTACAACCAGTCGCGCGAGTGGGTCGTGCCGGACGATCACTACATCGTGCTCGGCGACAACACGATCAGCTCCAAGGACAGCCGCATGTGGGAGGTGACCGTCCTCGAGCTCTCGGACGGCCGCACTCTCGAGGGCGAGCACAGCGTCAAGCTCGAGGACGGCACGATCGTCCCGTTCGACGACTCCGGCGACGAGTACCGCTTCCTCGACACCAACGGCGTCGCGCGACGCGTGCCGAAGTCCGATGTGGTCAAGGTCACCGAGCGCGTCGACCGGCCGTTCGTGAAGCGCAACGACCTGGTCGGCCGCGCCTTCCTCGTGTTCTTCCCGTTTCCACCGTTCGGCGACTTCCGGCCGCACATCCTTCCGTAGCGGGCTTCAGCGACGAGGCGCAATCACGCACCATGGACGCATGATCCGAGCCGCCCTCGCGCTGATCCTGCTCTCGTTGTCCGGCTGTTCGGCGGAGCAGGCGGCGATGTCCGATCCCGCACTTGCGCCGGCGGACCCGAGCGATGACTCGGTGATGCAGGATCCCGCGCCGTCCCGCGTTCCCGAGCCGCCCGAGCCGCCCGAGGCGGACCTCCCTCCTGCCCGTGACTCCGCGACCTTCGAGGTCACGGTCCCGATCGATTGCGAGGTCGCCGCATGGTTCGTCTACCACCCCGACGATCTCGCTCACCGGGCCAGGTCCCCGGAGGGCTGGTGGCGCCATGGGTTCGCGGTGGAGAAGGAGTTGGCCGCTGCCCGCCTGATCGGCGTCGACACGGGCAGTGATGGCGGGTTCATGGTGCGCTTCACGGACCGTCGCCTCGACGAGCGCGAGGCGGAGTTCGCGCGGCACCGCGCGACGTTCCCGCTACGCGTCTCACAGGGCCGGCTGTTCCTCGGCAACGGCGACTTCCTCCCGTCCTCCGATCCGACGTCGGATCCGTTTGAGGACCCCGAGGGCTGGCTGGACGTCCCGAACGGCGACTACGCCGTTCGCGTGCACGCCCTCGATTGGGCGGCCGAGCCGGGAGCCGTGGACGACGCCGGCGTCTCCACCAAGAGCGCGCTCCCTTCGTACGTGGCCGTGTTCCACGCCGTCGACGACTTGGCGAAGGTGCGTGCGCTCCCGCGACTCCCGATCGTCACTACTCACGTCTCACCGGCGGCCGCCCACGCGAACAACGACGCGGCGGCGGTGGCTCGACGCGCCGCCGCAGCGGGGACCGGGACGTTCGTCTTCGTCGAGAGCAACGAGCCGATGTTCCCAGAACGCGCGGCGCGCGTCCCGCTCAGCGACGGCCAGTACACGGCGCTCCGCGAGGAGCGCGGATGGACGGTGGCGGTCGGCTCCGCCAGCACCGCTGACTCGATCGTCGTGGTCATTCGCGCCTCGTCGCTCGAGGCGGGCTCCGCCGGGCAGTGGCTCTCGGGGCGCGCGCTCCACGCCGCCCGCATCTACGGCGAGCCGGAGCGCACCGCCGCGGGGGCCGTCCGCGTGACTGCCCTGCCTGTCACGCGGAGTGCCGGTTCGCCGCCGCCAGTCGAAGTGCGCGCCGTGCTCGACGCGTTCGCGCGCTACGCGGCCGACTCGGCCGAGTACGTCGGTCGCATCCCGCACTCGGCATTCGAGGCCGAGCGCGTCGCCTCGCTCGACGATCCGCTGCAGATCCTCTACGCGGTCAGCGCTCTCACTGGCGTCGTGGGCGCCGAGCGCGACACGGTCCTCACGGGCACCGTCGGGGAAGGCTTCGAGGTGCTTGCCACCCGTCTGCGCGAACTCATGTCCGAAGACGACTGAGCAAGTGGGTGTGGGGGCGCCGAAGCGCCCCCGTGGTTCCTCAGGCACTGCCGAAAGCACGTCTGCATCACCTGGATACCGAGTTCCCCTTCTCACACGATCCACATCCACCTACCGAGATGCAGACGTCGGCCGAATCGACGGCTCCATTCTGAGAAAAAGAATGTCGGGCTCGTTGCGAGCCCGCCAGTGGTCGCCGAACCAGCCCGACGGATGGCGCCTCTGCTGCTCGCCTAACCCGCCTCGTTCCTCGATCTTGCCGCGATCCCGCGACGCCCTGGTGAGTGATCCGGGTCAACCGTCGCGGACGCGCCACCGGTGACTCCTCGTCGCGACTGCGCGGCGACCCTCGCTCACCGCCGTGCTGGCGTGTTGCCGTGCTGGGCTGGCGTGCTGGGCTGGCTCCGTACGGAGAGGTGCGGCGAGGCGGCCCCGGCGCGGTGTAGGGCGCGCACGATTGGATGGGGGGCCACCCGCCACCTACCGAGATGCATCTGATCGGCGAATCGACGCCCGAAATCGGAAGAAATCCGTCTCGCAGCCTGCTCCGGGCTCGGATTGCGCACGAGGGCGTCCTCGTGAACGAGCTGGGCTAGGGCCGGGCTTCTCACCACGTCGGCGCGGCCTGCGGCCGGACGGCAGAAACCACGAGGGATGGTCGACGTGAGAACTGGTGTTGGACCGAAGACAGACCGTCCTGACCGAGCGGGGGCCGCGAGATCAAGGCGGACGCTGCGTGGTCAGGGGCCCATCCCCCCAACGAGCTGTGTCAACGCAGAGATCGTGGTCCCCGCGACGTGTCAGGCGTGGCGATGTGGTGAGAAGGTCGGGCTAAGCTCGAATCAGCGGTCGGTCAGGACGTCGCGACCGTGCAGTGGCTGCACCGGGCGAGTGTTGCGGTCGACGACCCGGCGGAACTGATCGATCTGCAGTCGCGACATCTCGACCGGCGTGCGGAGCACGAACCAGGCGACGCCCTCAGCGCACGGCGGCGTGGTGAACGAGCCGTCGTAGCGGAACGTGGTGCGGTTGGTTGGGAGCAGGTCGCTGAGCCGGACCGTTGCCGTCCCGATGATCTCCTCGCGGACCGCGGGAGGGACGTGCGCGCAGATGGGGTCGTACGCCGGGTTCGCGCGGCCCTCGCGGATCATGACCCCGACGACGGCCACCACATCGGCCGCGCTCTTGTGCACGAGGTGCATCTCCATGGCGGTGTGCTCGCCGTCGAGCGTGTGCTCGCTCGGGGTGTGGAAGTGGAACTGCTCCAGCGAGAAGCGCACGCTGTCCACGACGATCGAACTGCCTGGCGTGCCGACGATCTGGATCGCGTGGCCGAGATTGATCTCGTCGATGGTCCACGAGCCGTACTCGAACGTGATTGGAGGCAGCTCACGCGGCGTGGCGTCGGCGGCGCGAAGGTCGATCGGGGACTGCCGTCGGCCAGTGCGTGCGATCGCGTACGACGGATCGAGATCGGCCCAGCGGTCGGGGCCGTTCGTGGCGTCATAGCCCCACGGGGCAGCGTGCTCAGACACGGGAAGCAGCTCGTGATGGTCGACGTGCGCGGCGTGGTCCGACGTCCAGGTGTCGGGAGACTCGCGGGAGGGGGTGGATGGAGCCCGTGCCGCAGGGCGGCCCGGGGGCTGTGTGGGGGGCCGGGTTGGAGGCGCGCTCGACGGCGCGACGCAGGCAACGAGACATGAGAGTGCGATCACGAACGCCGTGAGCTGCGGACGCATGCACGGCGATCGACCGACCTAGCGGTCCCGACCGTCCCCTTCGCGCTCGTCGTCGCCGCCTTCACCGCCTCCGTCTCCACTGCCCGCGCCGCCGTCACCGCCGTCTCGTCCGCCGTCGCCACCACGGTCACCGCTGCCCGCGCCGTCTCCGTCGCGATGGTCGCCTTCATGGTCTGCGTCGTCCCCGTGGTGGTCAGCGTCGTGGTGGCCAGCGTCGTGGTGGCCAGCGTCGTGGTGGCCAGCGTCGTGGTGGTCAGCGTCGTGGTGGTCAGCGTCGTGGTGGTCAGCGTCGTGGTGGTCAGCGTCGTGGTGGTCAGCGTCGTGGTGGTCAGCGTCGTGGTGGTCCGCGACGTGGTCGACGTCGCCATCAAGGCCATCGCGGTCCGCT
>JAJFFG010000037.1 GCA_021776825.1 Planctomycetota bacterium | reverse complement strand
CGTGATGCGGACGGCCATCGGACGACAGCCGTGTTCTCGGTCCGCGTCGCGCCCCGTGTCTGGATCCCATCCACAGGACGCGCCACCTCAAGGGGGTCGTACGGGCGGATCTCCTGACCCGCCCCGCCCGCTGGGGTCGCTCGTGCGTGGCGGTTCCACTGGCGCACTGCGAACGACCCTCGTCAATCGGACGGCCATCGGCCGACGGCTGTGCGCCGTTGCCAGGCGGTTCGCGGCCCCGCCGCCGACCGCCGCCCGGCTCAGCCGTCGTCGGCCCGGAGGTGCTCCAGGATGCGATGCGCCCGCTTGTGGCCCATCCCCGGTACCGAGAGCAGATCGTCCAGCGATGCCTCGCGGACGGCCTGCACGCTGCCGAAGCGCGTGAGGAGCTCGCGCCGCCACTTGTCCCCCACTCCCTCAATGCGGTCGAGAGCTGACTCGACGGCCATCTTCGAGCGCAGTTTGCGGTGGTAGGTGATCGCGAAGCGGTGGGCTTCGTCGCGGATGCGGGCGAGCAGATGGGTCGGCGGCGAGTCGACAACCGGGATGACGGGCTCTGCACGGCCGGGGACGAAGAGACGCTCGAACGCTCCGGCACCCGGCCGGTCCGCACGAGCCTTCGCCAGCCCCACGACCGGAGGCTCGCGCATGCCGAGCGCTGCGAGCGCGGTGCACGCCGACGAGAGCTGTCCCTTTCCGCCATCCACCACGATCAGATCGGGCCGCTCCGCCGTGGCGCCGTCGGCCGCAGCCCGATACCGCCGCCCCAGCACCTCACGCATCGACGCAACGTCGTCGTTGCGAGGCACGTCGCGCACACGATAGTGGCGCCACGCCTCACGATCGGGTCGGCCGTCGACAAAGCGCACCATCGAGGCCACGACCTCGCGCCCCTGCAGATGGCTCACGTCGAAGCACTCGATGACCGCCGGCGCACTCTCGAGCTGGAGCAGGTCGCGGAGACCGAGCAGGGCCTTCTCGATCGACTCTCTGTCACGCCGGTGCGACTCCAGCGCGACAGCGGCGTTGCGCAACGCCATGCCGAGGAGCTCACGCCCAGGGCCTCGCCGCGGCACCCGCAGCCGCACCTTCGCATCCCGCATCTCGGACAGATAGCCCTCGACCAGCTCGGCATCTGGAGGGCGGACCGGAACGAGGATCTCGCGGGGGACGTACTTGGTCCCGTCGTAGAACTGGACCAGAAACGCCTGGACGAGGTCCGCGTCCTCTCCAGCGGCACCAGGCAACGGCACGGCGCGCGCCGACACGACCGCTCCGTCGCGGACGAACAGCACGTGAGCAATTGCCGCATTGCGCTGCCCCTCGCCCGTCCGCGCGATGGCCACGACATCGCGATCCGTGTCGTCCGGGACCGCAACCCGCTGCCGCTCGAGTGTGCGTTCGAGCGCGTGGACCTGATCCCGCAGACGGGCGGCGCTCTCGAACCGAAGGGCGTCCGAGTCGTCCTGCATCCGTGCTCGTAGAGAACGGAGCACCTCCGGACGTCGGCCCCGCAGAAGCTCGAGGGTCTCGCCGACGAGACCGGCGTAATCGTCCTTCGTCACCAGGTCGTGGCACGGGGCCGCACACCGCCCGAGCTGGTAGTAGAGGCACGGTGCGTCGATGGTCTCGAGGGTCCGATCCGAGCACGAACGCAGCGGGTAGATCTCCCGCAGGGCCTTCAACGTGCTGCGGAGCGACTTCGCATCGGCGTACGGACCGAAGTAGAGGGCGCCGTCCCGCCGAAAGCGTCGCACGAGCGTGATCCGCGGAAACGCATGCGTCACGTCGACGCGGAGGCACAGGTAGCGCTTGTCGTCGCGCAGCCGCACGTTCGCCGGCGGGCGCTCCTTCTTGATGAAGGAGTTCTCGAGAACGAGCGCCTCTGCCGGTCCGTCGGTCGTCACGACCTGCACGTCGCGCCAGCGCGCCAGATACGGAGCAAGGTGTGGTCGCTCGAGAGCACCCTTCTGGAGGTAGGACCGCACGCGCGAACGGAGATTGGTCGCCTTGCCGACGTACAGGACGCGACCGCCTCCGTCCTTCAGCAGGTAGATGCCCGAGCCGGTCGGGAGCTCAGCCACGCAGGCGCGCAGGCGTACCGTCTCCGCCTCGGAGCGCGTCACAGCGAGAGCGCCAGCCGTTCCAGGCGGAGGATCTCGTCGCGCAGGCTGGCGGCCTTCTCGAACTCGAGCTCACGCGCCGCCTCGAACATCGACTTCCGCAGCGCTTCGATCTTCCGCTGCGCCTCCGCGGGCGTCTGCGGGAGGTCGGCCGCGTCGGCGACCGCCTCCGAGAGCGTCCGCGCGCTCCACGGACCGGCATCGTCCTCGTCGCCGTCAGGCCCCGTCACGAGATCACGCACCGCCTTCACGATGGTGCGGGGCACGATGCCGTGCTCTGTGTTGTACGCCGCCTGCACCTCACGGCGTACCCGCGTCAGTTCCACGGCGCGCCGGATCGAGTCGGTCTCCTTGTCGGCGTACAGGACGACGCGTCCCTGGACGTTCCGCGACGCGCGACCGAACGTCTGGATGAGGGACGTCTCCGACCGCAGGAACCCCTCGCGGTCGGCGTCGAGGACGGCGACGAGCGCGACCTCGGGCAGGTCGAGGCCCTCGCGCAGCAGATTGATCCCGACGAGCACGTCGAATACGCCGAGTCGCAGATCCCGGAGGATCTCGGTGCGCTTCAGCGTGTCGATGTCGGAGTGCATGTACTTCACCCGGACGTCGGCATCGCGGAGGTAGTCGGTCAGTTCCTCGGACATGCGCTTCGTGAGCGTGGTGACCAGCACACGGAAGCCCTGCTCGGCGACCAAGCGGCATTCGCGCAGCAGGTCGTCCACCTGGTGTCGCGCGGGACGCATCTCGATCTCCGGATCGAGCAGGCCCGTCGGCCGCACGATCTGCTCGATGACACGACCCTCCGCGCGCTCGATCTCCCACTGCGCCGGGGTGGCACTGACGTAGAGGCGTCGACCGAGCCGCAGCTCCAGCTCCTCGAAGCGGAGCGGACGATTGTCCAGAGCCGACGGCAGACGGAAGCCGAAGTCGACCAAGGTGTCCTTGCGGGAGCGATCGCCGCGGTACATGCCGCGCGACTGCGGCAACGAGACGTGGCTCTCGTCCGCGACGAAGAGGAAGTCGCGCGGGAAGTAGTCGAGCAGCGTGTACGGCGGCTGGTCCTTCTCGCGGCCGTCGAGCCACCGTGAGTAGTTCTCGATCCCGTGGCAAAAGCCGACCTCGCGCATCATCTCGAGGTCGTAGCGCGTGCGCTGCTCCAGGCGTTCGGCCTCGAGGAACTTCGCGCGATCGCGGAACCACTGCAGGCGCTCCTCGAGCTCGGCCTCGATGCCTTCGGCCGCCGCCAGGATGCGCTCCTTCGGCTGGACGAAGTGGCTGCCCGGGTAGATCGTGACGGCGTCCTCGTCGTCCAGCACCTCACCGGTCAGCGGATCGATCCACGAGAGCCGCTCGACCTCGTCGCCGAACAGCTCGACGCGCAACGTCCGGACGTCTTCGTAGATCGGGAAGATGTCGACGACGTCGCCGCGTACGCGAAACGTCCCGCGCGACAGGTCGAAGTCGTTGCGCCGGTACTGGAGGACGGCGAGGTCGCGCAGCAGCTGATGCCGCGGCGAGTCGGTCCCGACGGCGAGCTGGACCGTCATCTCGCTGTACGAGGACGGCGAACCGAGACCGTAGATGCACGAGACCGACGCCACGACGATGACGTCCCGCCGACTGAGCACGGAACGCGTCGCGCTGTGGCGCAGACGGTCGATCCGCTGGTTGATGCTGGCGTCCTTCTCGATGTACGTGTCCGACGACGGGATGTACGCCTCGGGCTGGTAGTAGTCGTAGTACGAGATGAAGAACTCGACCGCGTTGTGGGGAAACAGCTCGCGGAACTCCGAGTAGAGCTGTGCAGCGAGCGTCTTGTTCGGCGCGAGGATGAGCGTCGGCACCTGCAGCTCGGCGATGACGTTCGCCACCGTGAACGTCTTCCCGCTTCCCGTGACGCCGAGCAGCGTCTGGGCGTCGCGCCGCGCCGCGTACCCCTCGATCAACGCAGCGATCGCCTCGGGCTGATCGCCCGAGGGACGGAACTCGCTGACCAGCTCGAACGCGGGATCCGAGATCGTGGATGCTCCTGTGCCATGAGAGGTCGTGACCGGCGCAGCGAACCAGATGGCCGCAAATGCGTTGCTTGGAGGGGGTCCCCCCAGGAGACTCGGCCGCATCCCCGAGAAGCGAGGACACCCATGTCGGAAGAGATCGTCGCCTGCCCAGGCTGTGGGAAGAAGTTCCGCATTCCCGACGGAGCCCCTCCGGGCTCCTTCGCATGCACCGCGTGCGGCGCTGACGTCGGCTACGGCGCGGCGGCGACTGCTGCGCGTCCAGCACGTGGCGGTGGCGGTGGCCAGCGCGGCGGCGGCAAGCGCGGCGGAGGCGGCGGCAAGCGCGGAGGCGGCGGCCGTGGTGCGCGTCGCGCCCGAGGCCGGCGCGCTCGCGAAGAGGCGGAGGCGCCGGACGATGAGGGCCGGGGCGGCCGTCGTCGCGGTCAGCCCGTCGAGAAGGAGAACAAGACCGCTCCGGTGCTCATCGCGATCATGGGCGTCGTCCTCCTGATCGGAGTCCTGATCATCGCGTTCACGGGCGACCCACCGAACCACGACATCGAAACCGCGACGGCGCCGGGCGTGGACACGACGGCTGGCGGCATCACGTCTTCGAACGGCGAGACACCGATCCCGGGCGCGACCGATCCAGATGGGTCCGGCGGCGGCACCGAGACTCCGGCCGAGACCACGCCGATCCCGGTCGTTCAGCCGCCCGTCGATCCGAGCGGCATCGGTAGCAGCGAGGGCGGCGAGGCACTGCCGAAGGACTACCGATGGTGGTCCCACCGCGACGACGACCTGCTCTTCGAGAAGTGCACGCCGGTGGACGGCACGACCGACGCCGAGGCCGAGGAGTTCGAGCGCACCGTCGTGGTGTTCCTCGACATGAGCTCCGGCGGCGACGGGATGCGGGCGGGCCGATCGCTCGAGAAGGCGGGCTTCGCCGCGTTCCCCCATCTCATGAACGGCTTCGTGCAGCAGTACAACGGCGACAAGTGGACCACCGAGGCGGACAAGTGGGCCTCCTGGCAGTGTCAGCAGGTCGCGCGCCGCATGATCAAGGCGACGCCCGGGCCGCCGAGCCTCGAGGCACGCTTCTCTCCGGGCGTCGATGTGGAGCCCGAGAAGTTCTATCGCGCGGCCCGAATGTGGATCTCGTGGTGGAAGGGCGTTGGCGCGTATCGAACCGACTTCGAGAAGTTCGAAGACGAAGAGTAGGCCCGTGCGGGTCCTCTTGGCGGCGCTGCTGACGGTCACCTGTGGGCTGACGGCCTGTCGTGCTCCGCGCCGCCCGCCGCCGCCGCGACCACCGGCACCCAGCATGGCCGGCGGTCTGCTCCGGTACGAGGACCCACGCGAGCTCCAGCCCTACCTCGATGCCTACCCGCTCGGCGAGCTCGGGCGCCGCAAGGACCTGCTGGCCGCGTCCTCGGAGCGCTCGATGCACCTCGTGCAGCTCGCGCTGCCGCTGCCGCCCCACAAGCACCCGTCGCGAACCGAGATCGCCTACGTGCTGACCGGGACGGGGACGTTCTACCTGGGAGACCGCTCCTACCCGGCGGCACCCGGTGCGGCCTTCCGCATCACGCCGGGGCGCGTGCACTGGGTCGTCCCGGACGACGGCGAGACCCTGAACGCGATCGTCTTCTACGAGCCACCACTGCTCGGTGCGGACGACTCGGTGCGGACGACCCAGTGATCGTGGAGTCTGCGCGCTGATCGCAGTGCTCGCGGCCGGGCCGTGCTCAGCCTTCCAGGACCTCGACCTGCACGCCCAGGCTCTTCAGGTGCTCGGCCGCGGCCGCCAGGGCGGAGTCGGTGCCGTCCATCTGCAGCGCAACGAGCGCGATCTCATCCGTGACGCTCGCCCCGCGGATGTTCGTCTCCACGTCGAACCGGCGCACCAGGTCGAAGAGCACGGGGTCCTTGATGAGCCGCTGCGGGAACGTCAGGAACACCTTCGTCGTCGCCATCGGCTGCCTCCCGACACAGCGTATCAGGTGCCGTGCTGCTTCCGGTCCGCGGGGGCCGACACCAGAACGAGTAGGCTGCCGATCAGCAACGCGATCCCGCCCCAGGTGAGAGCCGGCGACGGTCGGCTCGGGTAGTACTGCCCGACCACGCTCAGCCCCTCCGCTCCCGCGCCGGTCCCGTCGTAGAGCAACCCGCGCGACGAGAGATCGACGCCGATCGCTCCCGTCGCTGAGGCCAGTGGGTTGACGCGGAGCACCCACGCCGCGCGCGTCGTGCTCGACGCAGCGGGCCCAGCCCATTCGATGAACGGGTCCGCGACGAAGAGTGCGCCGACGAGAAGGAGCGGCGTTGCCGCTCCGATCCACGTCGCACCGGCGACGCGAACGCCGTCGGCTCGTGCAACGTGAGCGACACCGGCCGCGAGCGCCACGGCGCCGGCGGGAACGCACGCGGCGGAGGCTGCTGCCAGGCCCCCGCCCGCGACGAGGATCCCGACGACCGCGGCAAGTCCAGCGACGAACACGCGCGTCGCGAAGGCCCATCTCGTGCCCTCCGCAGGAAGCGGCAGGGCGCCCCAACACGGCGCGATGGCGAGCACGAGCGCGACCGCGGCCGCTGCGCGCTCATCCGGCGCTGCGCCGTCGCCGAGCACGCGGGTCAAGAGCCCCCCTGCCGCACCGAGGATCAGCGCGCCGAGAGTCAGCGCGACGGAGATCCGCGCGACCGGCAGGCCCCGACGAGTCGCTGTGGACGTCAGCGCACGCACGCCTGAAGTGCGTTCAGCGCGTAGCTCGTCGCGAGGAGGGGGTTCCCCTCCATCCAGCGATCCGCTCCGTGGTTGATCCACGAGCCATCCTCGCCCTGGCGCGACAGCAGAGCCTTCGCGAGATCGGCGCGCCAGTCGACGGTGCCGCGCTCCGGCACCTCCAGAGCGTCGAGGCCGGTCAGCTTCAGCGTCCGGCCGGCCGTGGCGTAGTAGTAGAAGAGGCCCTGGAGGCGCTGGTCCTCGGGCATCCCGGGGTTGCGATCGAGCACCCAGTTCTTCTGCACCCAGTCGACGACTGCCGCGACGCGGGCATCGGTCCGGTCGAGGCCCGCAAAGTGGTAGCAGCGCAGCAGTGCGTACGTCATCGAGCCGTACGAACGCAGGACGCCGACGCCGTCCGGACGCTCGTCCACGCCCGCCTTGCTGTTGCCCGGGTAGTAGTTCGCGCCGCCGTCGTTGCTCCGGACGACCTTGTTGCCGTCCGCATCGGTCCACGCGGACGGCTCGTTCGGGCCCTCGTTCTCTTTCCAGTTCTGCACGCGCGACAGGAACGTCAGCGCGCGCTGGAAGACCGGATCGTCTTCGGGGATACCGGCGGCCCGCAGGCTCGCCAGCGCGTACTGCGTGTTCGAGAGGTCCGATCGGGTGTTGTCCGAGCCGTAGCCGATGCCGCCGTACGTGGGGTTCTCCGTCTCGAGGCGCTGGATGCGCTTCAGGAACCCGGCCGCGCGCTCGATCAGCGGCGCGTGCTCAGGCTGGCCCTCGGCCGCGAGCGCCATCACGACGACACTTGTCTCGTAGTTCGCGCGGATCGAGCCGCCGACGCTGCCGTCCTTGACGAGAGTCTGGGCGAGGAACTTCACCGCCGCGTCGACGATCGGGCGATCGGACTTGCGAACGCCTCCTGGCCGTTCGAGCATCGTCGTGACCGCGATGGCCGTCAGACCGACGTGCGGGCCGTCGGGACCGCCCCAGGTGCCGTCCTTCTGCACCTTGGCGAGGAAGTCGAGACCGCGATCGTAGGCCGCCACGAGCACGGCGCGATCCATCGTCGTCGCGTCATCGGCGCCCGGGCCGGACTGTGCGGACGCCGGGACCGGGGCCGGTTCGGGACCCTCAGCGGGCGTCGTCGTCTCGGAGCACGCCGCGAGCGCCAGGCCGGTGACGAGAGCCATGCCGGCGACGAGGGCCGGGCCGAGCTTGGCGGCGAACGGGAGTCGGGATCGGATCATGGCGGGTCTCCGCGGCGGGTTCGGGGTGGGCGACTCCTCCGATCAACGTCCGGAGACGCCCGTGGTTCGGGAGGATCCTGAGCGGCAGGACTGCGGGTCTAACGAGCAACCTGTCGGGTCGGCAATCTCTCGCACGGCGACGCCGAAACTCCGACAGGCTGCTCGCCTCTATCGCTTCTCGCGGACGGTCTTCAGGTGGGCCCGGAAGTCAGCGAGGTGCTGTTCCGAGCGGTGGACCGCCGCCTCGGAGCCCGTCTTGGCGTGGATCACGTCGCTGTAGAGCGTGCACGACTCGGCAAACAGGGAGTGCCACACTTCCCACGCCGCCACGACTTCCTTGAGCTGTCGCGACGCCGCATCGTCTCCGTAGCGCTTCTGACGCAGTTCGGCGATGCGCGGCAGCACATGGGTTCGGAGGCGCCGCTGCACGGCGTCCGGGTCCTTCTCACCCCGCTGCATCGGTTCGAACCACTTGCGCCGGAAGCCCTCGACGATCTGGTTCAGCTCACCGAGTTTGGCGTCGGGAGCGGTGTCCGCGACGAGGCGCAGGTACTCCGCCGTCTCGGAGTTCGCCACGCCCTCCTGTTCGAAGAGAGCGAGCAGCCCGCCGTCGCGACTCCGCGCCCGCTCGTTCATCGCGCGCGCACGGATCTCGCTGTGGACGAACTCGAGCCGCGCCTCGACGAAGGAGACGAGCTCGGTGTGGGACGCTTCCAGCTCCAGGTGACCGGACTCGAGCGCCGCAAGGTCCTCGCGCAGTTGGGCGTAGAAGGGAAGCGCCGTCGAGTCGAGGTACTCGTAGTAGCGCTTCAGGGCCGCGTCGTCCGCTTCAGCGGGCACGAGCTTGACGAGGCGCTTCCAGAGAGTCGCCTCCTTCTCGAGCGCCGGCTCCACCTGCTTCTTGTACGCGTTGTACGCCGCCCCGAGACCCGAGCCGCCGCATCCAGTGATGGACGATGCCGTCAGGACGGCGGTGATCAACAGCAGGTTGGCGAGGAGTCTCATCTCTTACGAATGGACGAGCGGGCGCGTCGGACGGCGAACGCCAATCGCGACCGGTGTATACTGCCCCTCAGCGCGCGCTAGACGAGAATCCATGAGCCGAACCGCCGTCTTCGGCGCCGTCCTGGCGCTGCTACTCCTGTCCGTTCTGCCCCTGTCACGGGCACTCCTGTCGTCGGTGCTCGTCGACGACGGGCCGGATGCCCCTCTGGTCCTGACGGCAGAGCACTACGTCCGGGCGTTCGGATCGACGGCTGCCGGTGTCGACACGGACGTGCCCGTGCGCACGGCTTCCGGACGCATGAAGATGCTCGGCAACAGCGTCACGATCGCGGGCGTCGCGGCCCTGCTCGCGCTGCTCCTGGGCGTGCCGTACGCGTTCCTCGTCGCGCGGACCGACGTCCCCTGGCGACGTTTCCTGTCCGGTGCGTACCTCGTACCGCTCGTCCTGCCACCGCTGCTGGTCACGATCGCGTGGAATCTGATCCCCGCGCTGGAGCCGTCCCCCACCTCGGAACCGGCCGTGCCGACAGCGTTCGGGGGCATCGTCGGCATCGTCCGAGCCGCGTGCGTGTTCGCGCTCTGCTACTACCCGATCGTCGTGCTCTTCACGCGCCGAGCCTTGCTCCGCGTGCCGGCGTCGCTGGAGGAGTCGGCGCGTCTCGCCGGAGGGCCTCGCGCCGCACTGCGCCACGTCGTGCTCCCGCTCGCAGCCCCGGGCATGCTCGCCGGCGGCCTCTTCGTCTTTCTGTTCGCGCTGAACGACTTCGCCGTCGTCGACTACCTGAACGCGATGCGGCCGTTGGCGGATCAGGTGACGGTCTACCCGTTCGAGGCCTTCACCGCCTGGGCGAAGGACGACGGACCCGGTCTCGCGACCGCTCTGGGCCTCCCGCTCGCCGTCCTCGGCATCGGACTGCTGATGGTGATCCATCGCCTGCTCGGCACCGGCCCGCGCGCGTCGATCGGCACCGCGTACCGCACGGCCGCTCCCTGGGAGCTCGGCGCGCGACGCACGCCCGCGCTAACCGCGGCTCTCGCCCTACTCGTCCTCTCCGTCGGCGTGCCGATCTCAGCCCTGATCTGGCGCGCCGGCGGACTCGGCAACTACCGGGAGATCTGGACGACGGTCGCGACGGGCCCGTCGTCGATGAATCAGGTCCAGTGGAGCCTCTGGTTCGCGATCGGCGCGGCCCTCATTGCCTTGCCCATCGCATTCGTCGTCGCGCACCGTGTCGCGCGCACCGGTAGCGCCTGGCTCATGGCGCTCGCGCTGCTACCGCTGGCTCTGCCGCCGATCTTCCTCGGGGCGGGCTACCTGCGGCTCCTCAACCATCCCGCGATCGGTCAGGCGCTCGGCCACAACCCGTTCCTGGACCCCGACAGCCCGCGCTACGGACCGGTGCTGCTGATGGCGGCCAAGTACCTACCGTTCGCCGCCGCGGCGCTGTGGGCGGCGTTCCTCGAAGTCGATCCGCGACTCGAGGAGGCCGCCGCGAATGCCGGCGTCCGACCACTCGCCCGCGCGCTCGGCGTGTTGGAGCCGCTGGTCCGCCCGGCCATCGGGCTGTCCGTCGTGCTGATCTTCGTCTTCGCGCTGCGCGAGATCGACACCGTCGTGCTGCTCTCGACCGACACGCTCATGCGGAAGATCTACTCGATGATCCACTTCCAGCGGGACTCGCAGGTGGCCGCGCTCTGCGTGATCCTCGTGCTGCTGCAGGCCGTTCCGTTCGCCCTCCTGTGGATCCTCGCGCCTGCGTCGACTACCAAGGCCCGGCAGACTGCTCCATGACCTCGCGGTTGATCTCCGCGACGCGTCGAGTCACCGGCCCGGGTCGACCGGCTCCGACGGGCTGACCGTCGATCCGGGCGATGCCCATGACGCCGCGAATGGTGCTGGTCAGAAATGCCTCGTCCGCTCCGGTCAGATCACCGAGAGGGTAGGGACCGGACCGGACGTCGAGCCCGTGACGACGCAGTGCGTCGAGCAGCGACGCGCGCGTGATCCCCGGCAGCAGGCCGCACGCGAGTTCGGGTGTGAACAGGACCTCGTCGCGCACCCAGAACACGTTGGCGGTCGTGGCTTCGGTGACATGTCCGTGCGCGTTGAGGAGCACCGCATCCTGAACACCGGCGTCGCGGGCCTCCACGAGGGCGAGCAGGTTGTTCAGGTAGTTGCCCGTCTTCGCGCCGGGAGAGAGCGCGCGCACGTCGTTGCGCAGACGCCCGGGGACGACGACGTCGATGCCGTCGCGTGTCCACTCCTCTGGGTAGAGCCGCAACGGCAGCACGTAGAGGATCAGCGACGGACCGGCGCAGGCATCCGGCAGAAGCGACATCGGACCGGAGCCGCGCGTGACGACGATGCGCACATAGCACTCGTCGAGACCGGTCGCCGCGATCGTCTCTTGGATGCGCGCGCCGAGCTCGTCGCGCGACCAGGGCAATTGCATGTAGATGGCCGCCGCCGACTGACGCAGCCGATCGAAGTGCTCGGGCCATGCAGCGGGTCGCCCTTCCCACGTGCGCACGACGTCGTACACCGAGTCGCCGAAGAGCAGGCCGTGATCCATCGCCGGGATGCGCGCGCCGGCCGGTGCGGTGATGACACCGTCGACAGACACCGCACCATCGGAGAGGAGCGCGCTCACGCGTACTCAGCCAGGTACCGGCGCACGAAGCGCTCGGTGAACGCAGCGCCGACCTCCAGGCAGACCTCGTTCACGTCGAACTGCGGATGGTGATGCGGGTACGAGGTTCGCGGGGTGCCGTCGTTGCCGCCGACGAAAGCGAACACACCGGGCACCGCCTGCAGCGCGAGGCTCATGTCCTCGCTGGCCATGCTCGGCTTCGCTTCGACGACGTTCCGCTTGCCGATGACGTCCTCGGCGACCGACCACGCCAGATCCGTCATCTCGACGTCGTTGACCGTCGCGGGCAGGAAGAACCGATAGTCGATCTCGGCCTTCGCACCGAACGCCTTGCACACGTCGGTGACGAGTCGCTTGAAGCGACGTGCGACCAGCTTCCGCACACGCTCTGAGAACGTGCGCACGGTGCCCTTGAGCGTCGCGTCCGGCGGGATGACGTTGAACGCCGTCCCGGCCTGGATCGAACCGACCGTGACGACCGCGGTCTCGAGTGGATCGACGTTGCGGGACACGATCGTCTGCAGCGCGGTCAGCACATGCCCCGCAATCACGACCGGGTCCACGGAGTCGTGCGGGTACGCACCGTGGCCGCCGCGGCCGACGATGCGCACGACGAAGTCGTCGATCGCCGCCATGCACGGACCGCGCACGAGCCCGATGCGACCGGCCTTCTCGTTCGCCCAGACGTGGATGCCGACCGCCGCGTCGACCGTCGGCCGCTCGAGGATGCCGGCATCGATGCACAGCCCCATGCCGTTCGCGCCCTCCTCCCCCGGCTGGAAGAGCAGTTTCACGTTCCCGCGCTCCGGTGGATCGGCCGCGAGCCGGCGCGAGACGTCGACGAGCGACGCGATGTGGCAGTCGTGCCCGCAGGCGTGCATCACCCCGTCGTTCGTCGATCGGAACGCGAGATCCGTCGCTTCGTGCACCGGCAGCGCATCCATGTCGGCTCGCGCCAGGATCGTGCGCTTGCCGCGCTTCTTCCCACGGACCATCGCGGTGACGCCGGTCGTCGCAACACGACGCGGCTTGAGTCCCAATGAACGCAGCCAGCCGTCGATGCGATCTGCGGTCCCGTGCTCGACCAGACTGAGTTCGGGATGCGCGTGCAGCTCGCGCCGCAGGGCAACGAGGTCCGGGACGTCGCTCACTGGGTGTCCTCGTTCAGATCACTCCCAGCGACGTCGCTCTTGGCCGGGTCACTCTTGGCCGGGTCACTCTTGGCCGGTTCACTCTTGGCCAGGTCACTCTCGACCAGGTCCACCCACGAGTCGTCCGTCTCGTAGAGGCGCAGGCCGGCGAGCGGCAGGTCGCGCAGCTGGTCGCGGATCCACAGCAGCGTGTTCTCCGCCGACGGCATCGCGAGCAGATCGTTCAGATCGGTGTGGTCGAGCCGGTCGATCACGCGCTCACGCACGATCGTCTTGAGATCGTAGAAGTCGAACACGAGCCCGTCGTCACGGACGGCTCCCGCCACCGTCACCTCGAGCCGATAACCGTGACCATGACGCTGCGCACACTTCCCCGGATAGCCCGGCAGGTGGTGGGCCGCGTCGAACCGGAAGCACTTCGTCACACGCATGGCGGGATTGTACGGACGCGCGGTGCGGGTCACGTCGATTGCTGGGCGATCGGCTGGTGACGTCGACCGGGACATGCGGCAATCGCCGCGCCTCCGGTGTCTCCGGTCGGCTCCGCGGCTGCGTCCGCTCTCACGCAAGCTCAACCCCCTCCGTCGCAGCCTTGCGTGGCCTCATCCCCCGCGTCACGGCGCGGGGTCACGTCGATTGCTGGTCGTGGGTTGGTGACGCACATCGGGCCATGCGGCAATCGCCGCGCCTCCCATGTTCCTGGTCGGCTCCGCGGCTGCGTCCGCTCTCACGCGAGCGCGCTCCCCCTCGGTCGCAGCCTTGCGTGGCCTCATTCCCCGCGTCACGGCACTTGCGCTGGCGCGCAACCGCCGCGCCCCGGGCGGGGATCTGGATCGGTGTCGTCTCCTCCGATCCAACGGGTTCGCTTCATCAATGGCGATGTACGGGCGGATCTCCTGAACCGCCCCCGCCCGCTGAGTTGCGCGCGATCGTGGACGGCCCGACGGCGCTCGCCGAGCGACCTCCGTGATGCGGTGGGCGACGGACGAGACGTGTCGCCGCCTCCCCCGCTTTTCCCGGGGCCACGGCGTCGACCGGTAGCCGCTCGGACCACGGGGGTCGTCCGCGGAGCGCCGTCGGACCGGCCAAGTGCGGACGTCCCGCAGTCGGCAGGGCGGATCAGGAGATCCGCCCGTACGACGACCTGGAGTTCGCCACGCCAGACCCAGGTCCGCCACCCGCGCCACCGACCGACTGCCCGCGATCGCCGTCACCGCCACCGTCGCCGCGGCCCCTCCGTCCGGGGCGCGGAGGTTGCGCGTCAGCGCAAGATCCGTGACGCGGACAGATAGGCGCTCGGGCGAACCCGACCGAGGGCCTGCGGAACCTCAACGACGGGCTTCGGGCGCCCGCGCGCCGCATCAAGCACTGAGGGCGCGGCGACTGCCACATTCCTCTACGCGCGTCACCAACCCACCGCCCGCAATCGCCGTGACCGCCCCCCACGACGAAACCCCCGCCGGCGGACCGACGGGGGCATCAGGTCGGCGACCGACCGTGTCGTTACGCTGCTTCGGAGGCCGAAGTGTTGCGCTCCAGTTCACGCAGCTCCCGCAGGAGCTCGTTCCGGTGCGAGCGACCTTCCTCGACGAGGATCTTGAGGAAGATCCGGCAACTGCGGTCTGCGACCAGGTCCGAGGCCTTGTCGCAGAAGAGCCGCGAGTCCTCGGCGGTGCGCACAGCGACCCGCAATGCCTCGACGTAGTCGACCGGCGTCTCCCTGCCGAGCTGCGAGAGCACAGCGTGGACGGGTGACACCTGAATGTCCTCTGCCTTTGGCAGCGGATCAGGACACAGCTCCTTGCGGTGCTTGAGCAGGATCTTGCGTTGATCCTTCTCGTCCTGACCCATGCGGCGGAACCAGCGCCGCTTCTCTACGTCTTCCAGGTTCTCGGCGACGCGATTGAAGAACGAACAAGCGATCTCCTTCTCGCGCGCCATACGGTCCAGAATGGCCCGTACGCGTGCAGCCTCTAGCGGCTCCATGCAGAGTCCTCCTTCTTTGTTCCCTACCCCACCGGCGATGCCCGTCGCCGGCGCCCAAAGGGGCGAGGTGAGATCGTAGGTCGCGCCACGGACGTGTCAAGGGGGTGTCACGATTACGTGACAGGGCACGTCGCTTGCGAGCGGCGGGTTGGTGACGCGGATTGGGGAATGTGGCAAGCGCCGCGCCCTCTGTTGTTGTCTGGTGTGTGCTCGGTCTCACAGCCTCTCTCGCGAGAGCAAACGGCGCCGGTCGAGGACCTCCGCGCACACATGGTCCGCGTCACGGATCTTGCGCTGACGCGCAACCTCCGCGCCTCGGACGGAGGCGGTGCACGTCGCGGGCGGACGGCGGGTTGGTGACGCGGATTAGGGGATGTGGCATTTGCCGCGCCCTCTGTTGTTGTCTGGTGTGTGCTCGGTCTCGTCACCTCTCTCTTGCGAGCAACCGGCGCCGGTCGAGGACCTCCGCGCACACATTCCCCGCGTCACGGCGCTTGCGCTGACGCGCAAGCGCAGCGCCACGGGTGAGGATCCGGACCCGACCTCGCCCCCGCCAACCCCACGTGATCGAATCGTCAACCGCGCCGTAGGGGCGGACCCCCTGGTCCGCCCCGCCCGCTGGCGTGACTCGCGCTGGGCGGGTCCACTGGCGCACTGCGCACGACCCTCCTGACACGGACGGCCATCGGTCGACGACGGTGCTCCCGCTCGTTGCCGCATCTCGCCGCGGGTGCGCATCCGATCCCCGACATGCGCTACCTCTATGGGGTCGTACGGGCGGATCTCCTGATCCGCCCCGCCCGCTGGGGTGGCACGCGCAATGCCGGCCCGATGGCGCTCTGCGGATGGTCCGTGTCACTCGTGCGGCCATCGGTCGATCTCGGGACGATGCCGATTCACCCTGCGAGGCGGTCCGGAGCGCTCTGCGAAGCGCGACGCCCGCGCTAGCGGTGCTCCCCGCCGCGGGGGCGGGGGGCGAACTGGAGCTCTTCGGCGATCTCGGCGGTCTTGTCGGCCAGGAACTGCGGCGCGATCCCGCCGATGACGAGCGCCGCCATCGAGATGGCGAGGACGACCTTCAGCCGCAGCGGCACGACGCTCTTCGCGGGGTGGCGCTCTTCGCGCATGTAGATGCGCTTGATCACACAGAGGTAGTAGTAGAGCGCGATCACGACGTTGACCATGCCGACCAGGCCGAGCCAGCGCAGTTCGTCGCTGCCGAAGGTCGAACCGATCAGCATGAACTTGCCGAAGAAGCCGATGAACGGCGGAACGCCGGCGAGCGAGAGCAGCGCGACGGTGAGCGCCGCTGCGAGCAGCGGGTTCTTCCGGCCGAGACCCGAGTAGTCGTCGATCTCGTGGCTGTTCGTAGCGCGCGAGACGAGGATCACGACGGCGAACGCGGCCAGGTTCGTGACCACGTAGGCGGTCATATAGAAGAGCGTGCCCGAGATGCCGACGGTCCAGGCGGACGCGATCCCCAGCAGGATGTACCCGCACTGGCCGATCGAGGAGTAGCCCAGCAGCCGCTTGATGTTCGACTGGGGCAAGGCTCCCAGGTTGCCGTAGAAGAGCGTCACGGCCGCCACGAGCGCCAGGAACGGCGTCAGCGAGTCGACCATCGGGCCCGAGCGCGAGAAGACCTCCAGCACGCGCAGCATCAGCACGAAGCCCGCGAGCTTCGAGCCGACCGACAGGTACGCCGTCACAGGAGTCGGCGCGCCTTGATAGACGTCCGGCACCCAGACGTGCAGCGGCACGGCCGAGGTCTTGAAGCCGAGGCCCAGGAAGATCAGCATCACGCCGATCAGAAGCTCGGTCGAGTAGACCAACTGCCCGGTCGCGAGCAGATCGCGTAGGCCGGTCCGCGTGACCTCGCCGTTCACGACCACCTGGTCGAAGAAGACGGTGCCCGATGCTCCGTAGACGAACGCGATGCCGTAGAGCATCAGGGCGGCCGACAGGGAGCCCATCACGAGCAGTTTGAGGCCCGCCTCGATCGAGGTCCCGGAGCTGCGCTTGAACGCGACGAGGACGAAGAACGAGACCGTGACGACCTCGAGCGCGACGAAGAGCGACATGAAGTCGTTCGCGCTCGCGCAGAAGAACATGCCAGAGAGCGCGAAGAGCGCGAGTGACCAGAACTCGCCCTGACCGCGGTTCAGCTCGGAGAGGTACTCGCGCGACATGAGGATGACGAGCGCCGCCGCCACGCAGAACGCGCGCTTCAGAAGCATCGACATGCCGTCGAGGTAGAAGCTGCCGCTCAGCGCAGTCGCCTCGGGGTTCACGATCATCGCGCCGTCGACCGAGATGCGGGCGGCGACGTCGAGTTGCGGCAGGAACGTCGCCGCGAGCGCGATCAGCGGGACGGCGAGCGCCCAAGCCCACAGGCCGTCCTTGCGATCGGCCGGTAGCCACAGGTCGCGCAGCATCACGGCCAGGCCGCCGACGATGACGATGATCTCAGGCAGGAGCAGCGTGAGGTTCATCGCTCCTCCTCGTTCTCGCGCGCCTCGACGTTTGCGTCGTCCGACTCGAGCAGGCCGGTCTCCCGTTCACGCTCGAGCTTCTCGATGGCCTTGGCGACCTTCTCGACGATGGGCGTCACGCCCGGCTCGATCACGCGGACCATCGGGCCCGGCCAGAAGCCGAAGAAGAGCAGGATGGCCAGCAGCAGCACGAACGGGGCCTTCTGATACACGCCCTTGGCGTCTTCCAACTTGTCCCAGCGCTCGTTCCGCGGACCGAAGAACACGTCTCGCAGCGCGCGCAGCAGGTAGACCGCCGTGATCACCACGCCGAACACCGCCACGACGGCCTGCCAGTGGTAGCCGGCCTCCCACGCGCCGAGCATCACCATGAACTCGCTCACGAAGTTGGCGAAGCCGGGCACGCCGGCACTGGCCATCGTCGCGAGCGCGAACGCCGTCGCGACCCAGGGCACCTGGTGCGAGAGCCCGCCGAGATCCGGAATCCAGCGGTTGTGGGTCTGGTCGTAGAAGAAGCCGATCAGACCGAAGGTGAGGGCCGTCATGACGCCGTGCGCGAACATCAGGAACACCGCGCCGGAGACGCCGATGACCGTGACGCTCGCGATGCCGAGCAGCGTGTAACCCATGTGCGACGACGACGAGAAGCCGATGACGTACTTCAGGTCCTTCTGCGCCATGGCGACGTACCCGCCGTAGACGATGTTCGCCATCGCGATCAGCGCCACCCAGGGGAGCCAATAGGCGGCGCCTTCCGGGCAGGCCGGGAACGCGACGCGCAGGACGGCGAACGAGCCCAGCTTCATGAGCACGCCCGCGTGCATCATCGAACCGGCGGCCGGCGCCGCAGCGTGACCGATCGGGCTCCACGTGTGGAGCGGCCACATCGGGATGATCGCGGCGAAGCCGACGAAGAGGAATGCGAACGCCTTCACCTGGAACGCTCGCGTGAAGAAGCCGGAGTCGGCGGCCGCGAAGACGTCGTCGAGGTGGAACGAAGGCAGCACCTGGGCAGCCGCTTCGGCCGACGGTGCGATCGAGCGCAGGTAGTCCCAGGTCTCGAAGTAGAGGAACAAGAGCCCCACCAGCGCCACGAGCGCGCCCGCGGTCAGGTAGAGCGTCAGCTTCATCGCCGCGTACTCGCGGTCCTTCGGGCTGCCCCACACGCCGATGAGCAGGTACATCGGCACGACGGCCAGCTCGAACGCGAAGTACATGAAGAACATGTCCTTCACGGTGAAGACGCCGAACACGCCCGCGCCGAGCGCGAGGAACAGGACCATGAACTCCTTCACGCGGTCCTTGATGGCGTGGCCTGAGACGAGGCTCGCCGTGAACATCACGATGGAGTTCAGGAGCACCATCGCGACGGACATGCCGTCGATGCCCACGGACCACGAGACGCCGAGGCTCTCGACCCACGGGCGGCGCGGAATGGACTCGGTCAGCGCGATCAGCGCGGGCTCGCCGCCGACCAGCGCCTCACGGAACAGGTAGAGGGCGATGCCGAGGCAGAGGCCGGAGGCCGCGGTCGCGACGCCCTTGATCGCCTTCGTGGCGGTCGCGGGCATCACGGCCACGATGCCGGCGGCGGCGAGCGGGATCACACAGAGAAGGGTCAGAACGTCCACGTCAGACCCCCACCAGTACGTAGGAGAGGATCAAGACGGCACCCACGAGAGCGACGGTCACGTAGCGATGCAGGTGCCCGTCGAGGATGAGACGCACCTGGCCACCGACCCAGCGGTGCAGCGCGCCGACCGTGTCCACCAGCCAGCGCAGGATGTAGACCTCGACGAAGTCACAGAGGCGCGCGAAGCGCTGCTGGACCTCGCGAACGAGCCAGAGGTACGCGTCGTCAAAGAAGTACTTCCGCTCGAGCAGCGTGTGGAGCGGCTTGATCGCGCTGACGAAGCGGTCGATCGAGACCCAGCGCTTCCCGTAGAACGCGACGGCGAGCACGATGCCGGCGAGCGCCGCGACCGTGCCCCACACCGCAACCCAAGGGTGGAACTCCTCGACGGGGAGGCCCGCGGACCACGACGGCGCCGCCGCGCTGCCGACCAGCGCGTGCTCGAGCCAGCCGCCGGTCTCGCGACCGAAGAAGCCCTTCGGCAGATTGATGAGCCCGGCGAACAGGCTCGCGACCGCCAGGATCACCAGCGGGATCGTCATCGTCGCGGGGGACTCGTGCGGCTTGGCGTGACCGCGATACTCACCGTGGAACGTGAGAATGCAGCAGCGGCCCATGTACGCGGCCGTCATGAGAGCCACGAGCACGCCGATTCCGTACAGCCACGTGTTCTCGAGACTCGCCGCGCTCAGGATCGCGTCCTTTGACCAGAACCCGGCCAGCGGGAAGATCCCGGCCAGCGCCAGCGTGCCGATCCAGAAGGTCCATGCGGTGATGGGCATCTTCTTGATCAGCCCGCCCATCTGACGCATGTCCTGCTCGTGATGGCAGCCGTGGATCACGGAGCCCGAGCCGAGGAACAGCAGCGCCTTGAAGCAAGCGTGCGTCGTCAGGTGGAACATCGCGGCGACCGGCGAGAGCAGGCCGAGGGCCATCGTCATGTAGCCGAGCTGCGAGAGCGTCGAGTACGCGAGCACCTTCTTGATGTCGTGCTGCACGAAGGCCATCGCAGCCGCGAGCAACGCGGTGATACCGCCCATCCACGCGATGATGTGCAGGGCCATCTCGAACTGCGCGAAGAGAAAGTACGTGCGCGCGACGAGGTAGACGCCGGCAGCGACCATCGTGGCCGCGTGCATCAGCGCGGAGACAGGCGTCGGGCCCTCCATGGCGTCCGGCAGCCACACATGCAGCGGCACCTGCGCGGACTTGGCGACCGCGCCGGTGAAGATCAGAAGTCCGGCCCACATCAGCGCCGTCTCGTGCGACTGCACGAGCTGCGTCCAGATCGCCTCGTCCTGGTAGATCGCGCGGATGTGGTCGAACGTGAAGCTCGCCGTGACCCCGCTGATCGTCTCGCTCGCCTGCACCAGTGTGTAGAAGAGCAACAGGATGCCGACCGTCATCCCGAAGTCGCCGATGCGGTTCGTGAGGAAGGCCTTCTTGCCCGCATCCACGGCCGCCGGCTTGTGGAAGTAGTAGCCGATCAGCGCGTAGCTGCTGACGCCCACGAGTTCCCAGAACATGAACGTCTGCACCAGGTTCGTGCTGAAGACGATGCCCTGCATGGAGAAGGCGAAGAGCGACAGGCAGGCGAAGTACCGCGAGTACCCGTCCTCACCCTTCATGTAGCCCGTGCTGTAGAGGAAGATGCACGAGCCGACGCCCGTCACGATGAGCGACATCAGGATCGACAGCGCGTCGATCTGGATGCCGAACGGGATCGTGACGCCGCCGACCGCGAGCCACTCGATCTCGTAGGCAGCCGTGGTCGGCTCCGCGGGGAACACGTCGACGGCGATGAGCACCGTCGCGACGAGCGCGGCGACGATGCCCGCGAGCGCGATGCCGCCGGATGTCGCCTTCGAACGCAGCGTGAACAACGTGATCACGCACGCCGCGACGAACGGCGCGAAGAGCGCGATGTAACCGAGGAGCTCGTGAGTCATCAGCCCTTCAGCTCCGTCGCCTCATCGAGGGTCACACCCTTCCGAACGCGATTGAGCGCGATGATGATCGCGAGGGCCACGGCGGCCTCGGCGGCGGCCACGGCGATCACGAAGAACGTGAAGACCTGGCCCTGCAGGTTGCCCCAGTGACGACTGAACGCGACGAACGCGAGGTTCGTGCCGTTCAGCATCAGCTCGAGGCTCATCAGGATGATGACGGTGTTCTTCCGCGTGACGACGCCGAAGAGCCCGACGGCGAAGATGAGCGCCGAGAGGACGATGTAGTGACTGGTGGTGATGTCGGCCACCTACAGCCTCCTCTTGGTGAGGGCGACGGCGCCGATGATGGCCACGAGCAGCAGCACCGAGGCGAGTTCGAACGGGAGCAGGTGGTCGGTGAACAGCGCGTCGGCGATATCGAGGACGCTGCCTTCGACGAGCTTCTCGGAGCCCGTGCGAGCGAGGATCGCGGCCTCGTCGCCACTGCCGCGAGTCCAGAGCGCGCCGCCGGTGACAATGGCGACGATAAGCGCCACGAACGCGACGCCAGCGGCGAGGCCCGCGGCCTTCATGCGTGGTCGATCCACACGCAGCAGGCCGCTCGGCGTGAGGTTCAAGAGCATGATGACGAACAGGAACAGGACCATGATCGCGCCGGCGTAGACCAGCACCTGGATCACGCCGATGAAGCCCGCATCCATCCCGAGGAACAGCGCGGACATCCCCAGGAACGCGACGACGAGCCAGAGCACGCTCGACACGGCGTTGCGCCGCGTGACCGTCATCAGCCCGCTCGTGAGAACGAGCGTTCCGCCCAACCAGAAGGTCCAAGGATCCAACGCTTCGTCTTCCCTCTAGGCGTCCTGGTCGGACGCCAGCCCCTGTTGACCCTGCTCGCGTGCGAGCGTCTCCCACTTCTTCGGTGCGTCCTTCACACCGCCGTCCGTCCCGAGCGTCTTGCCGAGCTCGTAGAGCTTGTCCATCGGATAGACGAGCTCCTCGCGGGTCTGCCCGCAGATCTCGTACTCCTTCGACATGAAGATGGCCTGCTCAGGGCACACCTCCTCGCAGTAGCCGCAGAAGATGCAGCGCAGCATGTCGATGTCGAAGACCTCGGGCGCCTTCTCGACCACTCCCTCGATCTGCTTGGGGATGATCGAGATGGCGCGCGGGGGGCACACGAACTCGCAGAGCGAGCACGCCACGCACTTCTCGCGCTCGTCCTCATCCTTCACGAGCACCGGTACGCCGCGGTAGTAGCTGGGCAGGTCCCACTTTTCCTCGGGGTACTGCATGGTCGTGATCTCGTTGTCGCCCCGCCGTAGCAGGTGCGACATCGTGTTCTTCAGACCGGCGAGGATCGACGGCAGGTAGAGCTTCTCAGCCAGAGTCAGCTCGCGACGGGACACCTTGACGTAGCTCATCGGGTCACCTCACCAACGCCACGCCGACAGCCGTCAGCGCGAACCAGAGCAGCGATGCCGGCAGCAACCGCTTCCAACCGATGCTCATGAGCTGGTCGTAGCGGAACCGCGGCAGCGACCACCGGACCCAGATGAAGAACCAGAGCAGGAACGCCAGTTTGCCGAGGAAGATCCCGACGTGCAGGTGCGCCTCGACGATGAGCGGCCAGTTGATCCAGCCGGGGTTCGCCGCGCCATACTCGGCCACCCAGTCGGTGAGCAGGTTCTCGACGCCGAAGAACGTCCAGCCACCGAGGTACATCACGATAAAGAGCGACGACATCACGATCATCGCCGCGTACTCGCCGAGGAAGAACAGCGCGAACTTCATCGACGAGAACTCGGTGTGATAGCCGGCTGCCAGTTCGCTCTCGGCCTCGGGCATATCGAACGGGTGCCGGTTCGTCTCCGCGAAGCCCGCGATCAGGAAGATGATCGCTCCGAGCGGCTGCTTGAAGAGGTTCCAGTCGAGGATGCGCGCCCACAGTGCGTCGTACGTGGTGCCGGCGATCGTCAGTCCGTCGGTCTGGAACATCACGACGTCGTGCAGCCGCAGGGTCCCGGCGATGACGAAGACGCTCAAGGCCGAGAGGCCGAGTGCGATCTCGTACGAGATCATCTGCGCGGCCGCGCGCACGCCGCCGAGGAGCGGGTACTTGGAGTTGCTGGCCCAGCCACCGAGAGACACCGAGTACACGTGCAGAGAGCTGAACGCGAAGCACGCGAGGATGCCCGTGTCGACGTCGGCGATGGCGACGTTCGCGCCCCACGGAATGAACGAGAGCACGACCAACGGCGGGATGACGGCGAGCGCCGGCGCCAGCAGGAAGATCGGCTTGTTCACGTGCCCGGGGAGCACGTCCTCCTTGAAGATGAACTTCACGAGGTCGGCGATCGACTGAAGGATCCCGAACGGACCCACGCGGTTCGGCCCGAGGCGGTCCTGGAGCAGCGCGGCACCGCGGCGCTCGACCCACACGAGCAGCGAGACCATCCCGGGGATCGTCTTGCCAACGATCAGCACGAGTAGCAGGCTGACTGCCCACGCATTCTCCGGCGCAACGAAGAACGCCTGGAAGCCGGCCCACCAGCCGTCCGTCTCAGCGGCCGTCAGTTGCGCGAGGAGCGGGTTCACGCGGACGCGCCCTCCGTCACGGTGTTCTCACCTTCCGTCACGGTGTTCTCACCTGCCGTCACAGTGTTCTCACCTTCCGTCACAGGGCTCTCGCCCTGCGGCAGCGACTTGCCGAGCGGGCCGAGGCGACCGAGGGAGAGGCCCTCGAGTTCCGGATGCGTGGCGCCCATCGACTTCAGCACCTGATCCGCGCTGCGCGGGGCCTCGCCGCCGCCGAGTCGCGCCAGGAGCTGGCCGAGGAGCTTCCAGTCGGGGCGCGCCGAGCCGGGCGCGCTGAGCGAGGGCTGGATGCGCTGCATGCGGCCATCGATGTTCGTGAAGGAGCCGTCCTTCTCGAACTCCGTGACGCCTGGCAGCACGACGCTCGCACAGCGGCGCATCGTCTCGGTCTCGTGGAAGCCCGTGCAGAGCACGAAGTCCATCGCCTCGAGCGCTGCGAGATCGTCGGGACGCTCGTCGAGGTCCTCGCCGCAGAGGAACGCGGCCTTCAGGCCGGACTCCGCGAGCGCTTCCAGCCCGTGAGCACCGTCTCCAGGCGCGATTCCGAAGAAGCGCGCTCCAGCGGCGTTCGGGTTGCCGTCGCCGGTGCGCAGCAGGTCGTCCTTCGGCCACGTGCGCGGCTTGAAGTCGACGTGCTGCGTTCCGACCTTGTCGAGGATGCCGCGCGCGAGGAAGAGTTCCTCGTTGGTGAGACGGGCGGAGACGAGCGCGAACAGTCCATCGCCCGCGGCCTCGAGGCCCTCGACGGCCGCGGAGAGCGCCTCGTCCCAACTGGCCTCGACGAGCTTGCCGTCCTTGCGCACCATCGGGGCGCCGAGGCGTTCGTCGGCCGCCGTGTGCTTGAACGCGAGACGCCCGGCGTCGCACATCCACCACTGGTTCACGTCGTCGTTCTCGGCCGGAACCATCCGCAGCACCTTGTTCCAGCGCGTGCCGACGGTCGTGTTGCAACCACGTGAGCAGGAGCCGCAGACCGAGCGCGTCTGCTTCAGGAACCAGACGCGGCTCTTGAAGCGGAAGTCGGTCGACGTCAGCGCCCCCACCGGACAGATGTCGACGGTGTTCAGTTGGTACGCGTTCGTCATCTCGCCGCCGCGCGCCACCGCGATCTCGTTGCGGTCGCCGCGGTTGACGATCGAGAGCTCGTCCTCGCCCGCGATCTCGTCGCAGAAGCGCACGCAACGCGTGCAGAGGATGCAGCGCTCGGCATCGAACTTCACGTGCTCCGAGAAGTCGACGTGCTTCGGCTTGTGCACCTTCGGGAACTCGAAGCGCGAGCCGTCGGCGCCGAACTCGAAGCTGTACTCCTGCAGCTTGCACTCGCCGGCCTGATCGCAGATCGGGCAGTCCAGCGGGTGGTTGATGAGGAGCAGTTCCATCACGTCTTGGCGCGCCTGCTTGGCAGGATCGCTCTGCGTGAAGACCTGCATGCCGGGCGAGCAGTCGAGGTTGCACGAGATGACGGTCTGGCGACCGCGGCCCATGTCGACCTCGACCATGCAGATGCGGCAGTTGCCCGCGACGGTCAGGCCCGGGTGCCAGCAGTAGTGCGGCACGTCCGAACCCATGTCGCGCACGGCCTCGATGACCTTCGTGCCGCGCGGCACCTCGACCTCGCGGCCGTCGATGGTCAGCTTGACGAGCTCGTCGGCCATCTACGCACTCACCTTCGCACGGCGCGCTTCCTGCGCCTTCCAGACGGGCGAGCCGCCGTTCTCGACGGCCGCGACAAAGTCGCCGCGGAAGTGCTTCAGGAAGGACTTCGTCGGCATCACCGCGGAGTCCGCCAGGAAGCAGATCGTCTTCCCGTTCTGAGCGCCGCCGATCGTGTCGGCCACGCTGTCGAGCAGGTCGATGTCCGAGGGCCGGCCCTCGCCCTTCCAGATCCGCGTCACGAGCTTCTCGAGCCAGCCCGTGCCCTCGCGGCACGGCGTGCACTGACCGCAGCTCTCGTGGTGATAGAACTGCATGAGGTTCAGCAGCGCGTCGACCATGCAGGTCGTCTCGTCCATGACGATCACGCCCGCGGCGCCCGCGAGGCTGCCCGCGTCGCGCACTGCGCCGTAGGTGAACGGCACGTCGATGGCGTCGGCCGGCATCACCGGGACGGACGAGCCGCCGGGGATGACCGCCTTCAGCTTGCGACCCTTCCACACGCCGCCGGCGTGTGTCTCGATGAGGTCGCGGATCGTGGTCGTCGCCGGATCGATCTCGACGTCACACGGGTTCTCGACGTGGCCGGAGATGCCGACCAGACGCGTGCCCGTGGTGTCGTCGTTGCCAACCGACTTGAAGGCCTCGACACCGTCGCGGACGATGAGCGGCACGTTCGCGAGCGTCTCGACGTTGTTGATGATCGTCGGCGAGCGCCACAGGCCCTCGACGGCGGGGAACGGCGGCTTGATGCGCGGGTAGCCGCGGCCACCCTCGAGCGACGACAGCAGTCCCGTCTCTTCGCCGCAGATGTACGCGCCGGCGCCCTTGTGGACCCAGACGTCGCACGCCCAGCCGCTGCCCATCACGTCGCTGCCGACGGTGCCCTTCTCGCGCGCCTCGACCAGCGCAGCCTCGAGCGCCGCGATCGACTGTGGGTACTCGCCACGAACGTAGATGTAGGCGATCTGCGCGCCGATCGCGTGACACGCAGCGACGCAGCCCTCGATCAGGAGGTGCGGCACACGCTCCATGATCTGGCGATCCTTGAAGCAGCCGGGCTCCGACTCGTCGGCGTTGCACGCGAGGTACACGGGCTTGCCCGTGCCCTTCGGGACAAAGCTCCACTTGCGCCCGGCGGGGAAGCCCGCGCCACCGCGCCCGCGAACCCCGGCCTCGAGCACCATCTGCGTGACGGCGTCGGGCTCCATGCCGAGGGCCTTCTTCAGACCCTGGTACCCGCCCGATGCGACGTAGTCGTCGTACGACTGACTCGAGCCGATCGGCGGGGCGTGTTGGAGCAGACGATCGCGAAGGCCCATCAGCGACCACCTTCCAGCGCCTGGACGGCGCTCTCGGGCGTCAGATTGCCGTGCCGCGCGCCGTCGACGACGAGCATGCAGGGCGCCATGTCGCAGAGGCCGAGGCACTCGGCCTCGTCGATCGTGTAGCGGCCGTCGGACGTCGTGCCGCCGAGCTCGATCCCGTAGCGGTCCTCGAGTGCGTCGATGACCTCCTGGGCGCCGCGGAGTCGGCACGAGAGCGTCTTGCAGACCATCACCACGTCCTGCCCGACGGGGACGTCCTTGAACATGGTGTAGAAGGTGATGACGCCTTCGACGTGGGCCTGCGGTGTGCCGAGATAGTCCGCGATCTCGCGGATCGACGTCGGCGTGAGCCAGCCGCGCGCGGTCTGGACCTCCCAGAGCACGGGCAGCATGGCTGCGCGACGCTCGGGATAGCGCGCGACGAGTGTCTCGAGACGCGGACGCAGATCGCCGAACGACGCCTTGGCGTCGGCCGCGGCGGCCTGTTCATCCGTGAACGTCGGACCGGTCCCCACGCTCATCGGTCGCACTCCCCCATCACAAAGTCCAGGCTCCCGAGGATCGCGACGGTGTCGGCCACCATCGCGCGGTCGAAGGCGTACGGGATGATGCCCAGGTTCACGAACGACGGCGCGCGCATCCGCAGCCGATGCGGTCGACCGGTGCCGTCCGTCTTCACGTAGAAGCCGAGCTCACCCTTGGGGTTCTCGAACCCGAAGTAGCGCTCCCCCGGGGGCAGCGCCGGCCCCTCGGTGACCACCATGAACTGGTGGATCAGCTCTTCCATGCTCGTCAGGACCTTGGTCTTCTCCGGGAGCGTGACCTTGTGGTCCTCGACCGAGATCGGACCGTCGGGGAGCTTCGCGATCGCCTGCTGGATGATGCTGGCGCTCTGCTTGATCTCCTCGATGCGGCAGAGGTAACGGTCGTACGCATCGCCGTGCTCGCCGACGGGAACGTCGAAGTCGTAGTTCTCGTAGCCGAGGTACGGCTGCTCTTTGCGCAGGTCCCACTCGACTCCGGAGCCACGCAGGCAGGGGCCCGTCATGCCGTAGGACATCGCGACGTCCTTCGGGATCACGCCCACCCCCTGGAGTCGGTCGACCCAGATGCGGTTGGTCGTGAGCATGTTCTCGATGTCGGTCTCAACCGTCTTCGGGATGCGCTCGGCGAAGCGCCGGACGGATTCGGCCCAGCCATCGGGCAGATCGCGCGCCAGCCCGCCCACACGCGTGAAGCTGACGGTGAACCGCGCGCCGGTGAGCGACTCCATGAAGTCGTAGATGACCTCGCGCTCGCGGAAGGTGTAGAGGAAGACCGTCATCGCGCCGACGTCCATCGCGAAGGCGCCGAGGCCCAGCAGGTGGGCGCTGATGCGGGCCAGCTCGCAGCAGATCACACGGATGGCCTGACCGCGCGGCGGGAGCACGATCCCGTTTACCGCCTCGATGCCCATGGCGACGGCGATGTTGTTCGAGATCGGCGCCAGGTAGTCCATCCGGTCCGTGTAGGGGATGAACTTGTTGTAGCCATACGTCTCGGCAATCTTCTCCATCCCGCGGTGGAGGTAGCCGAGGTCCGGCACGGCGCGGATGATCACCTCGCCGTCGAGGTCGAGCACGATGCGCAGCACCCCGTGTGTCGAGGGGTGCGACGGACCCATGTTCAGGGTCATGTACTCGCCGTCGGGGTCGGCATGCAGAGCGCTGCTGTCCCCTGACGTCATGCTGTTCCGCAGCGGGTTGTCGTCGACGGTCGGGCGCGCGGCGGACATCAGGCCTCCTCGCGCTGGGCGCGGGCGATGATCCACTCCGCCCATTCCTGATCCGTCATGCGCCCTTCCATGGGGAAGTCCTTGCGCAGCGGGTGGTCCTCGAAGATGTCCGGCATCAGGATGCGGATCATGTTCGGGTGACCACGGAACGTGATGCCGAACATGTCGTAGGCCTCGCGCTCCAGCCAGTCGGCGGTGCGGAAGCGGCCCGTCAGGCTCGGTGCCCAGCAGTCCTCCTCCGGAACCGGCACCTTGAGCACGAGGTCCTCGCGGAGCTGCATGCTCCGGAGCACGTACACGGCGCGGAAACGCGGCTCCTCGCCGTAGTGGTCGAGCGCGGTGACATCGACGCAGAAGTCGAACCGCAGCGACGGCTCCTCGACGAGGTGGTCGACGATGTCGTTCAGTGGCTCGCGCCGCCTGAGCTCGACGCGCCACTGGCCGCGGTTCTCCTCGGCGAGGTCGACGTCAGCGCCCCAGCGGGCACGGATGGCCTGCACGGCCGCCGACTCGGTCGGTGACTCGCTCTGGGGAGATTCCCCGGTCGCGGCGCTCGTGGACTCGCTCACCCGCGCCTACTCTTCCTTCTCGCCGCCGCCGAGGATGCTCGTGAGCTGGAGGCGCTTGTGGGAGCGCTCCTCCGAGATCGTCTTCTGCAGGTGGATGATGGCGTTCAGGACCATCTCTGGCCGCGGGGGGCACCCCGGGATGTAGTAGTCCACGGGGATCACGTGATCGATGCCCTGCATGACGGGGTAGCTGCGGAACATGCCGCCCGTCGACGCGCAGGCGCCCATCGCGATGACCCACTTCGGCTCGGCCATCTGGTCGTAGAGCCGGCGGCAGGCCTCGCCCATCTTGTAGGTGAGGGTGCCGGCCACGAGCATCAGGTCGGCCTGCTTCGGCGAGAAGCGTGCGACCTCGGCGCCGAACCGAGCCATGTCGAAGCGCGAGGCGGCCGTCGCCATGAACTCGATCGCGCAGCACGAGAGCCCGAGTGGCAACGGCCAGATCGAGTTACGACGCGCCCAGTTCACGACCGCGTCCACGCTCGTGACGAGGGCGCCGCCCTCCTCCTGCGACTCACCGACGTGGAGAGATGTCAGGCTTCCTGATGCCACTCGAGGACTCCCTTCTTCACCACGTAGACCCAGCCGAGGAAGAGCACCACCACGAAGGCGGCCGCCTCGGCCAGCAAGAGCCCGGTGCCGGGGAACGCGTCGCGAGCGAAGTCGCTGTTCCCGAACGAGACCGCCCAGGGGTACATGAAGACCACCTCGACGTCGAACAGGATGAAGAGCATCGCCACGATGTAGAACTTCACGCTGAATCGCGCGTGGGCATGGCTCTCGATCGGCATGCCGCACTCGTACGGCGTGTTCTTGACGCGGTTCTGCCGTCCACGCTGACCCAGCAGTGCGGACACACCGAGGGCCGCAGTCGCGAACAACACTCCGAAGAGCGCCATGAAGAGGACGGGCAGGTAGTCGTTCAACGCGGATCCAGACCGAGTGCATCGCGCTCGCGGGGACAGAGCGGGACGTCACTGGAGCAGCCACGACGTCCGCCGAGACGCCCCGAAACCACCTCACGCCCACCCCGTTCTGAGAACGGTTGCCGCAACCTATAAGAAGGATCGCGCGACCCGACGAGCCAATTCGGGGGGACGCCCCCGTGACGTGCTCCGACGGAGCGGGGGGCTACTCGGGAGCGGCGGGGCGCACGGGCAGCGAAGCCTGCTCAACGCCCTCGATCGGGGCGTCGCCACGGGCCTCGTCGATCACCTCGACGGCGCGCTCCACGTACCACGTGAGCGCGGCGCGATCGATGCGGGGGCGGAACTCCACCTCACCCGCTGTGCTGACCTCGGTCAGGCGCAGCACGCCGCCCGCGAGGGCGGCGACGCTGAGGAAGAAGCCGGTCACGAGCGTCGCTCGAAACACTGACAGGCCCTCCTCAACCGGTCGCTCCCGGGGGTCCCGACCGCGCTTGCGGCCTCGACAGACACCCCGGGGCGCCGGCTGCACTAGAGAGATCGGGTCGGACCCGCACAGGACGCGAGCCTGGGGCCGCGTTTCTCACTCTGAGATGGAGCCTGTGCCTCGAACTTCTCGCAACGAGAACGCGAACCGTGCGCGGAGCGGTGAGTCGAGCCTGTGCTCCGCCTGCGTCACACGGGTCCCGCACCACGAGATCGGAGGCGCTGCCGCGCGCGAGAGCCGTGTGTGGACACGCCGAATTCGGGGGCATCTCGCCCTCGGACGAGCCGGTGAACTACTTCGGAGCGTTCTTCGGGCCCTTCTTGGGGGCCCCGGCCTTCTTCGGTGCCTTCTTCGGTGCCTTCTTCGGGGCCTTCTTCGGGGCCTTCTTCGGGGCGGGCAACGGCCGCACGCCGAGGGCGTCGAGCTCCTTCTTCAGCTCCCGAAGCCGCTTCCGGCGGGCCGCTGCGTCCGTCGTCGAGCCGTCGCGGAGAGCCGCATGCTCCTCACGGAGGCGTCCGCCGCGGGCGGCCTCGATCGTGACCCACTCGCCCCGATCGACCGCGGTGCGACGACAGGCCTCGATCGCACGGCGCAGCGCACGGCGGTTCGGCTTCCACGTCTCCCGGTGGAACGCCGCGACGAGCGGAGCCAGCGCTCCCGGATCGGCCAGCGCGCCAGCGGCGTCGATGGCCGCCTTGCGGATCCCGCTGCGCTCGTCGTACAGGTGCGCCAGCACGGCATCGGTGTACTCGGGACGCTCCGCCCCCATCCGGCCGAGGGCTCGGATCGCGGCGGATCGACTTCGCGGGTCGGCCTCTACGGCGGCATACCGGACGAGGAGGGGAAACGCCCGCTCGTCGCCGAGGTCAGCGAGGGCGCCCAGCGCTGCCCCGCGCGCACGTGAGTGCCAGCCGGGCCAGTCGACGGCCGCGACGAGCAGTTCGAACGCACCGGGACCCGCCAGCCGCCCGACGCCCGGCAGGGCCTCTGCCCGCACGAGGTCGTGATCCGAAGTCGCCGCAGCGCGGAGGGCCGCACGAGCGGCGTCATCCCCGTCGCGATCGCGCAGCGCGCCGAGCACCGCCAGCCGCACGCGGAGGTCCTCGTCGCGCTCGTAGAGCGAGAGCAGTTCCGCCGTCACGTCGACGCCGCCCGAACGCTTCACCTGACGGAGCGCAGTTGTGCGCACCTGATGGAACGGATCGTCCATCGCGGCCAGGAGGGTCTCGCGAGCCGCCGTCCGCACCTTCGCGTCCCGCTTGCGGTCGCGCGCGATCGCACCGAGGGCCTCGACGGCGTCCAGGCGCCCCCCGGGGCTTGGATCAGTGCGAGCGAGCGCCGTCCACGCCTCCGGAGTCCGCTCGAGATCGATCCGGGCAATCAGCCCGCGGCGCGGGTCGACCCGCACCAGACGCGGCTGGTTCGGCAGCGCGATCTCGAAGGTCTCCTCGCGCTTCGAGACCGCGAGGCGGACCGTCTCGCTGCGGCCGCGGGCAAGGTCGCAGGCGATGTCCAACGAGAGGCGATAGGTCTTCGGGAACGCCTTCTCGTCGTGCGTCTGCTTCACGGTCACGCGCAGAGCGCGGGCGGCGTCGTCCCACGTCCAGCGCACCTTCAGTTTGGGACGCCCCGGGGTGCGGAGCCACTGATCGAAGTACCAGCGCAGGTCCTGCCCCGCCGCATCGGACATCGCGCGCTCGAGCTCGCGCGTGGTGGCCACGGTCCCGGCATGTCGCTCCACGTAGAGGCGAACGCCCTTCCGGAAGGTCTCGTCGCCGAGCTCGATTCGCAGCATGTGCAGGCGTGCGGCGCCGCCGCCGTAGGCGTGACCGTCGAAGAACAGGTCGAACGGGTCGGCGTAGCGGTTCGAGATCGCGGGGCGGCGGGCGCGCTCGCAGGCTCGGGTCGCGCCGTTCATCGTCCCGCGCATGGCGGCGAGGAACGCGGCCTCGCCCTCGTCGTGCTCGCGCCAGAGCTGCGTGAAGTAGGTCGCGAAGCCCTCGTTCAGCCAGATGTGTGACCAGTCGCGACACGTGATGAGATCGCCGAACCACTGATGCGCGGCCTCGTGCGCCACGAGCCCGTGGCTCGTCCGAGCGGGCTCCCAGTGCGGCGGATGCACCGTCCCGTCGGTGAGGGTGGTCGCAGTGATGTTCTCCATGCCGCCGAACATGAAGTCGCGGACGCAACACTGGGCGTAGCGCGCGTAGGGATACGACCGCCCGGTGTACTCGCCGAAGAAGCGCAGGATCTCGTCGGTCTTCCGCAGCGAGTACGCCGCGTGCTCGGCGTCCCGCTCGTCGGCAACGAACTCGAGCGGGACCGGACCGTCTTCCCGGACCACCTCGTAGCCGCCGGCCACGATCGTCGTCAGGTAGCTGACGTGTGGCACGTCCATGCGATACGTCCACGTGCTTCGTCCGCGCGACGCCTTGGTGACCCCCTCGAGTTCACCGGCCGCGGCGACGTGCATCCCGGTCGGCACCGTCACGCGCGTGGTCGAGGTCGCCCGGTCATCGGGGAAGTCGTGGCAGGGCAGCCAGTGGCGGGTGTCCTCACACTCTCCCTGCGTGAACGCCTGGAGCCGAGCGGCCGGGTCTCCCGCGGGCACTCGATTGAAGTACAGGCCGCGACGCGGCGTGCCGCGGTACGCAATCTCGACCGTGCGCTCCTCGCCGATCAGGAAGCCAGCGCCGAGCCCCAGGAGGAGCCGATCGCCGTCGACGCGGTACGCAACCTCGACGCCATCGCCGTCGGTGACGCTCTGGATCTCGAGCCCGACGATGTCGAGCGGCAGGATCGGCGGCGCATCGTGCAGCGTGCGGAACGTGATCGTGACCCGCCCGTCGACGCTCTCCCGTTCGAAATCGAGGGCGACGTCGATGTCGTAGTGGCGGACGTCGAAGAGCCACGGCTCGTACGGGTGGTCGGTCTTCTCGGGAAGCGCCGGCAGGCGGTCGTCGAGCGGAGCGGCGGGATCCAGGTCCACGCGAGTCGGCCGCGGCGCCGTTCCGGCCGTCGGCGCAGCACACGCGGCGACGAGAGCGAACGGCAGCAGGCGGAGACCACGCACGGAGTTACATCGCGACCAGGAGATCCGCGACCTCCTGGGCTCCGCCCGGGCGCTCGGCGGGGTCCTTGGCCATCAGTTGGAGGCACAGGTCCGCGATCTGATCCGGAACGCGAGGGTCCGCAGCGCGCGGATCGGGCGGCGGCTTCTGGATGTGCCCCATCAGGACCTGCACGACCGACGTGCCCGTGAACGGCTGCGAGCCGGTCAGCGTCTGATAGAGAACGCAGCCGAGGCCATAGAGATCGGCCGGCGGCGCGGGCGTCCGCCCCATCGCCTGCTCCGGCGCGATGTAGGAGGCCGTCCCCAGCACCGTGCCCGTCTGCGTCAGGTTCTCGCCCTCGTTGTCCCGAGCGTGACCGAAGTCGAGCAGCTTCGCGCGCGGGTGACGCCCCGGACGCACGAAGATGTTCTCCGGCTTGAGGTCGCGGTGAATGATCTCCGCTCGGTGCACCGTCGCGAGCGCGTCCGCGACCTGATGAAAGATGTACGCCACGTTCCCAGCGAACGCCTCGTAGCCGTCCTGCCCCTCGACAGGTCGGAACGCCTCACGCCAGGCGCCGAGATCGCTGCCCGGAAGCAGCTCCATCGAGAAGTAGGGCTGCCCGCCGTCGTGCATCCCGAAGTCGTAGACCCGCACGATGTTGCGATGGTCGATGTTCGAGATCACACGGAACTCGCGCTGGAAGCGTCCCAGCGTGGTCCCCACGAGCGAGTTCGGCTTGAGGAGCTTCACTGCCTTGATCTCGCCGTCGGTGCGGTCCCGCACCTTCACGACCTCGCCAAGCACACCTTCACCGAGGCGACCCAGCACTTCGTATCGACCGGCGATCACGCGTTCTTCCACGGCCGCGGAGTGTAGCGCGGGCGTGAGGCTGCCTCGACGGGGATCGCTCTGAGAAGCGAACGGACCCGAGACGGGGCCAACGCAAGGGCGCGACCAGGGCGCCGGTCAGTCCGAGCGAGGCATGACGAGCAGGCCCGGGTACTCCCCTGGCGGGGAGCTGAGCTCGTGGGCGCGGGCGGCGTGTGCCGCAGCCGACTCCGTGTCGAGCGCGAGCGTGGCTCGCAGGGACTCGATCCACGCGACGTCGTTGGCGCGACCAGGCGTCGTCGAGATCGCGGCGGCCCAGTCGGCCTTCGTGCGGTCGAGGACGCGACGCGCTGCCGCTCGCTCGAACGACTCGGTATCGGCGTCAGCGAGGACGGTCAGCGCCGCACGAGCAGCGTCGACTCCACCCGCTCGCAGGATCACCGCCGCGCGGAAGAGCGCGACGTGGCGTCGGACGCTCTCAGGGCCGGCGCCGTCTGCGGGCACAGCGTCGAGCGCCGCGAGGGCCTGATCGCTCTTGCCGTCGGCCGCGAGCGCCATGGCCAGACAGAACGAGGCGCGCGCTGACGGCGGATCGAACGTCGCCACCCAGCGCGTGGCCACCAGGGCTGCGTCGCCGGCGTGTCCCGTGCGGACCAGCGCCTCGGCTGCTTCCTGCAGGTACGCCCTCCCGGCCACGCCCGGAGCGGCGCCGTCCGCCGCGCGAACGAGATGCGGCCGTGCCTCGTCATGGCGGTCGAGTCGCGCCAGTGCCAGCCCGTGGACGAGTGCGACGTCTGGCCAGGCCACCTGGAGACCAGAGACGAGGTCGAGCGCGGCCGCCGGCTCGGCGAGCAGGATGCAGCCCGCGAGTCCGACGCGAGCGTCGACTGAGCCCGGATCAATCTCGTGTGCGGCGCGAAGGGCCGCGGTGGCCTCCTCCAGTCGCCCGAGAGCGCGGAGCGCCGTGCCGTGGCCGACGGCGACCTCGACCTCGCGTGGCCAGACCTTGCGGGCTCGGGCGAAGAGCGGTGCGGCCTCGCGCGCCGCTCCTCGATCGAGGAGAATCTGCCCGGTATCCCGCAGGATCACGGGGTTCTCGGGCCCCAGGCGCACGGCCTCTCGCAACGCGTCGAGCGCCTCGTCGGGTCGCTTGCGGAACACCAGCAGGAGCCCAAGGGCGTGGTAGATCTCGGGCGTCTCGGGAGCATCCACGATCAGATCGCGGAAGACCTGCTCGGCCTGCTCGTCCTTCCCGCTGCCGAACAGGCGCTGCCCGTGATGGAACCGCCGCACCAGATCGTCAATGCGTGCGATCTCCTCGGGCGTCGGCTCCGGCGCAGGCTCGCCGTCGCCGGGCACGGCCAGGGTGGACGCCACGCCGATGGCGGCGGCAACCACCAAGGCCGGTGCGACGAAGCGTTGAATCAGGCGCGACACGTTTCCCTCGCGGGGTTGGGTTCCGGAGCCGAAGATCCGACGTCCGGGCAAGACGCCCGGTCTTCCTCGATCGGCACCCGACAGCCTCGGAGGTGAGCCCTGCGTCGCGAATCATCCGTCCCGTTCCGCGCGTCCGCCACGCTCGCGCTCCTGATCGCGATGGCGAGCCCAGCCCTCGCGGACCCTGCGATCGAGTCCCACGAGATCCGGATCAGCCTCGAGCCTGCCGCGCAGCGCATCGAAGTCGAGGACCGGATGGTCGTGCAGCGCGACGGAGGCGGCGAGCTCAGTTTCGTCCTCAACTCGAACCTCGCGATCTCCGCCATCGAGCTCGACGGCGAGGCTGTCGAGGGGCTCGAGAAGACCGCGGACGACGGCTGGCGGACGACTTGGAAGCTCGCGATCACCCGGGAGCCCGGCCCCAAGGCGGTCCTGCTGATCCGCTACGCCGGGACCATCGCGGACGGTGTCGAGAAGAGCGAGGCGCTGGGCTTCGTCGTCGGCGACTCGTCCCGGGGTGTGGTCTGCGCCGAGGGCGCGTACCTCTCCGGGGGCACGTACTGGTACGCCGACGACGGGGGTCTCGCACGCTTCGAGGTGCGGGCGGACGTCCCGTTGCCGTACTCCGTGGTCACGCAGGGCTCACTGGCCGAGCGCCGCGATACCGAGACCCGGCGACTCAGTCACTGGACCAGTCGGCTGCCCGCAGACGGACTGGCACTGGTGGCCGGACGCTGGAAGCACGTCACCCGCCAGGCCGGCGCCGTCACGCTGGGGGTCTACCTCTCCGAGCAGAACGCCGCCGGTGCGGACATCCTGCTCGACGCTGCCGAACGCGAGATCGCCACGTACTCCGAACTGCTCGGTCCCTACGCCTACGACCGCTTCGACATCGTCGAGAACTGGTTCACGACCGGGTACGGCATGCCGGCGTTCACGCTGCTCGGGCGCCACGTCGTGGCGCGCATGGTGGGCGAGAGCCGCCGGTCCGGGCGCATCCCGCCTGGCTACCTCGACCACGAGATCGTGCACTGCTGGTGGGGCAACCTCGTCTACCCGGACTACGCGACGGGCAACTGGTGCGAGGGCCTGACCTCCTACTGCTCCAACTACCTCGCCAAGGAGCGCCAGGGACCGGAGGAGGCCCGACGACACCGCGAGCGGACCTGCATCCGGTACTCGATCAACGTCACTCCGGAGCGCGACTACCCGCTGCGAAAGTTCGTCGGCAAGCGCGAGGACTTCGAGAACGACATCGGCTACGGCAAGGCGTCGATGGTCTTCCATCAGCTGCGCCGCGAGATCGGCGACGACGCGTTCTGGCGCACACTGCGAACGGTCTCGCGCGAGCACGCCGGGAAGCATCTCGGCTGGGATGGCTGGCGCGCCGCATTCGAGGCCGAGTCGCAGCGCAACCTCGCTGAGTTCTTCGCGCAGTGGTTGGAGCGCCCGGGTGCCCCGCTGCTCGAGCTCTCCGACGTCAAGGTCACGACGGCGATGGGCCGTCTGCAGATCGCCGGCGTGCTGCGTCAGCGTCTCGCCGAGGGCGAGGAGCCGTGGCGCGTGACCGTGCCGATCGTGGCCGAGCTGCTCGACGGCAGCGAGGAACTGCTCGTGGACGTCTCGACGGAGGAGACCTCGTTCACGATGCTCGCGCCGTCGCTGCCGCTCCGCGTGACCGCTGACCCGGACTTCCACGTGTTTCGACGCCTGGGACCGGAGGAGGTCCCGCCGTGTCTCGCCGTGACGCTCTCGCGGCCCGATGTGCTCGTGATCCATCCGGATGACGACGCGGCACTCGCCGGCGTCGCCGCGATGGCGCAACGCGCGGGAGCGCGCGTCGCGAAGGCGTCGGAGGCCCCCACCACCGCGCCCGCTGGAACCTCGCTTCTGATCCTCGGCGACGCGGAACGAGTGCCGCTGCTCGCGGCCCTGCGATCCAGCCTGCCGAAGCACTTCGACAGTCGCGGCGGAGAGACAACGACGATCCTCGCCAGCGTGCGCAACCCCGCCGATTCCAACGAGTTCATCACGACGTTCACGGGCCCGGCCGAGGTGCTGGCCGGTCGAGCGCGCGCGCTCTTCTACTACCAGTACGACGGTCGGATCGTCTTCGAGGGTCGCGTGCCGAAGGAGCGCACCGCAGCCGAGACGCCTCAGCGGACCAGTCGCTGGGTGCTGCCGGATGTTCGAGCCGCCGAGGACGTCACGCGGGCGGAGGAGATGCTCGCCACCCTGACCGGCGAAGGCATGGACGGGCGACTCGCCGGCACCGATGGCGAACGTCGCGCCCTGGCCAGGATCAGCGAGGCGTTCCGCCTGGCAGGACTGACGGTCAGCGAGCAGGACTTCACGTTCACGGTGCGACGCCGCGACATCGAGCCCGTCGTGCAACTCGACGGAGTGAGCGTCGCCGACGCGCACCCGTTCACGGCGTCCGCCATGACACCCCCCGAGGGAATTGTCGTCGCGGGCGTGGCCACGGATCCGGCGGACGAGCTGACCGGGCGCGCACTCCTGCTCGACTTCCCCACTGCGTCGGAGGCCCCACTCGCGTTCGCGCGCGACGTCGGTCTGGTAGCGCGCGACGCAGGCGCGAGCGCACTCCTGCTGCGTCTGCCCGAGAAGGTCACGCCTCGCATCGCCGAGCTCTGGGAGACGCCGGAGTCGCTGCACCCGGACATCACGGCACGTCTGGCGAAGCGACGCAAGACCGGCGGCCACGGCGACGCGCTGCTGCGCGCGTCCGGGACTGCCGCGCGGCGCGGATCGGACGACGAGCTACCGCTGCCCACCCTGGTCGTTCCGCACGACTTCGATGCCGACGCGAAGTCGCTCAGCCTGCGCGTTCGGTTCGCCCAGTTCGAGGTGACGAGTCGCAACGTCGTCGCTCGGCTCCGCGCCGGTGAGGCGAGCGGGGACGGCGCCGTGCTGCTGGGAGCGCACGCGGACCATCTCGGCCCCGGGTTCCCGGGCGCAGACGACAACGCCTCGGGAGTGACGGCGCTGATCGAGGCGGCCAACATCCTCTCCGCGCACGTGGACCTGATCGGACGGGACGTCCTGTTCGTCGCGTTCGGCGCCGAGGAGTGGGGACTGCGCGGCAGCCGCCACTTCGTGCAGACGATGAAGCCGGGAAGCGTCTCGGCCGTGGTGAACGCGGACACGATCGGCCGCCGCGGCGTGGCCGACGTCAACATCGTGGGGATCTCGCACCATCCGCGACTGGCTCGCGTCGTCGAGGCCGCACTGGCGCAGTCGGCGACCAACGTCGGTAAGGACATCGATCGGTTCGCGTTCGCGCACGGGAGCGACCACTGGCCGTTCCACGAAGCCGGTCTGCCGGCCGTGGACCTCTGGTCGGGTGACTACCGCGCGATGCACTCGACGAGCGACACCCTCGAGCACGTCGACGCGAAGAAGATCACGCGCATCGGCCGCGCGATGGCGGTCGCGGCGCTGGCACTCAGTCTGGGCTGGTAGCGCGAGGGCGTCGTCAAGCAGCGTCCGCCGACACCAACGATTCGAGTTAGCGAGTCGCCGCGTCGAGCGCGTCCTTGAGGCCCGGGTCGCCGGGGTGGCGTTCGAGCCCGTCTTCGAGTGTCTTCTGCGCGCGCTCCGCATTGCCCTGCGTGCGATAGAGAGTGGCGAGCTGCACGTAGACGCGCGACTGACGCGGCTGCGCGACGCCGCGCTCCTGGATGTCGCGCAGTTTCTCGAACTGGTCGATCGCGGCCGGACCCTTGTTCGCGAACGCCGGCCACTGGCTCCACGAGAAGGCGAGGCTGAAGCGCGCCACCCAATGCTCGGGATCGATCTCGAGCACCTTCTGGTACTGCGCCTCGCCCTTCACCGCCCACGCACCACGCTCCGGACCGTCCGGCACGCTCAGGAGCTTGGCGGTGTAGCCCCGGGCGAGATTCATCAGCGCCGCGGTATCGCGAGGGTTGGTCTCGGACTGCTCCTCGAGGTCCTTCAGGATCTCATCGAGGACGCCACTCTCGCGGGCCGCCTTCCAGAACTCGGCCTCTTCGTCGGCGCTGGCGTCACCACTCCAGACCTTCGCTCGCAGCTCCTCGAATCGACGGCGCTGCGCCCCGATGTCCTGGAACCGTTTCGTCTTGTCCGGGTTAGGGCGAATGTCCGTCCGTGGGCCACTGGCCCCACGCTTCTCGAGGGCATCGATGCGCTCGATCAGCTCGCGCACCTTGGCGCGGAGCTGCGTCTCGTCCTCGGTCACGCGAACGAGACGCTTGCTGAGCCCCTGCTCCGCCGCCTCGGCGGCGCGCAGCCGCTCGAAGAGGTCGGTGAACTGCTGCTCATCCGCGATCTGGACGTTCTGAACGTCCTTGACCGTGCGTTGCGCGTCCGTCGCGAAGAACACTCCGACGCCGCCGAGGAAGAAGCCCGCCAATCCGGCAACCAGTGCGACCGATCCGCCCTTCATACCTCCACCTTTCCGAGCCGTGCGATCTGGCTCACCTTCCCCGCCAGGATACGGGCGGTCGCCCGGAACTCCTGGGAGACCGGCGAGTCCGGGTGGCTGATGACGACGGGCGTGCCGTCATCGCCGCCCACGCGCACGCTCGGATCGATCGGGATCTCGCCGAGGAACGGCCAGCCGTGCTCGAGCGCGGTCTTCCGGCCCCCACCGTGGTCGAAGATCTCGCTCCGCGTGTCACAGCACGGGCAGACGAAGTAGCTCATGTTCTCGATCACGCCCAGCATCGGCACGTTGACGCGCTCGAACATGTTGGCGCCCTTGACGACGTCGGCGAGTGCGACCGCCTGTGGCGTCGTCACCATGACGGCACCGGTCAGCGGGAAGATCTGCGAGAGCGAGAGCTGCACGTCGCCTGTGCCCGGCGGAAGGTCGACGACCAGGTAGTCCAGGTCGCCCCAATCGACGTCCTCGAAGAACTGGGTGATGGCCTTGTGGAGCATCGGTCCGCGCCACACCACGGCCTGCCCCTCGGGCACCAGGTACCCCATCGAGAGGATCCAGATGCCGTGGGCCTGCACGGGCCGCAGCCGCCCCTCGAGGACCTCGGGACTGCGACCGACCGTGCCTGTCATCAGCGGTGCGCTGGGGCCGTAGATGTCGACATCCATCAACCCGACCTTGGCTCCCTCCTGCTGGAGCGAGACGGCGAGGTTCACCGCGACGGTCGACTTGCCGACCCCGCCCTTGCCGGAGGCGACGGCAATGACGTTCTTGATCCCGGGAGCGCGCTCCGCATCGGGACCGCGAGAGGACCCGACCTGCGCGCTCCAGTTGATCTCCACCGACTCGGTGATGCCGAGGGGGGCGAGCGCCGCCTCGATGTCGCCTTTGATCTGGTCCTTCATCGGGCACGCCGGCGTCGTGAGCTCGATGCCGAGGAACAGCTTGTCGCCGCCGAACTCGATGTCTTTCACCATGCCCAGCGACACGATGTCCTTGTGGAGCTCGGGGTCCTGAACCTGCGTCAGAGCGCTCATGATCTCATCTTTGGTCGCGGGCACGGGGCACTCTCCTCGGGACTATGGTCTCGAACCGCGGAGCGTAGCGCGCTCCCGTCGTCGGTCGCAGCGATCCCCCTGCGCGGCGCACGACGGCGGCGTCGAGACCTTTCGTGGATCGGGGTCACCCCTCAGTACTCTCCCGGCGCGTGACGCATGATCCAGGCGACGGCGAGACGGGAACGACCAACGGGCGCAGCCGCGGCCCGCTGGTAGCAGCGTGCGTGGTCGCCGTCTTCCTGCGCGTGGCCATCGCGTGGCTTCGCCGGGATGAGGTTCTCGTCTCCGGGAACAACCTGTACGTCCTCAGCGATCTCGCGAGCTCGTTGGCCGCGTTCGAGGGGTTCCAGCTCCACGGGCTGCCGAACGTCTACCAGCACCCTGGCTACCCGGCGTGCCTCGCGGCGGCGTATCTGCTGTTCGGCAAGACGTTCTGGGCCGTCGGGGCGCTCTCTGCGGCGATCGGCGCATTGACCACGACCATCGCCCACCGATTCGCATCGCGGATCTCGCCTCGCGCGGGAGCGTGGGCAGCCTTCGCTGCGGCGCTCTATCCGTATCTCGCGTGGCACGGAACCTCGATCAGCGACACGGCGCTGTTCACGCTTCTGCTCCTCGGATGGCTGGACTCGACGGCCGCCCTGGCCGCCACGCCGCTGCGGCGCCGCGCCGTGCAGTGGGGGCTCTGGACAGCAGCTGGGCTGCTGACGCGACCGTCGCTCCTCCCGCTCCTACCGGCGGCGGCGGTGCTGCTGTGGCTGACGCCCACCGCGCGCGCGGTGCTGGTTCGTCGCGTGGCACTCGCCCTCACGGTGACGGTCGCGGCGATGATGCCGTGGCTCGTGCGCAACGCGTTGCTCACGGGCGAGTTTCCGCTCGTCGGCGCCCACGGTGCCGAGGCCATCTGGTCGGCGAACTGTGACGAAGCAGTCGTCGCGACCGACGCTGACTCGTCGTACGACGCGGTGGCGATCCTGCCCCAGTACGCGAGGGGCCCGCTCTCGATCGGGCAGTTCCATACGCGCCTCACGCCGCACGAGACCCTCGCCGCTCGCGACCGCTTCAGCGCGGCAACCCGCACGTGGGTGCAGGCGAACCCCGGTACGTTCCTGCGGCTCGTCGGGACGCGTTTCCTGCGGATCTGGGATCCGCGCTTTCATCCGCGTCGCTGGGGAGCGCGCGAGCTCGAGGGGCACTCCCAACGCAACCTGGTGCAGATCCTGGCGTACACGCCGTTGCTGCTCCTGGCCGGGCTGGCACTGGCGCGGGTCGCGCGCGATCCGGAGCGGCGTCGATTCGTCGTGTTCTCGGTGCTGGTGCTCGGCCTCTACTCGAGTTCGCACGCGATCGGCGCCGGGTACTCCCGCGTACGCCTCCCGCTCGACCCGTTCCTGATCGTCCTGGCCGCGCTCCCCGTCAGCGCGCTGATCGGCCGCCGCACATCGGACTGAGGCCCCGCGCGAGCGAGAGCTCGCCACCGACCCGGCGCTCTCCTACTCAGAGGATCGTCGCGAGGATGTCCACGTCGACGGTCTTCGTCTTGCCGTCGTCGCGCACCGTCGTGCCGGTGGCGCGGAGGCGGATGGTCTGCCCGGTCTGCGTCGAGAACGTGGTGATGTCGAGCTGGACGTTCGCCGGCTCGAGCGCCGTCCCGAATGCCTTATTGCCCTGCTCGACAAGGAAGAGGCGCGGGTTCGCTCCACCTGCCGTCAGGGGCGTGCAGGACGTGACGCCCGCGCCCACCGTGGCCGGGAACCGGATCGTCAGGTCGCTCGACTTCCCGAAGAAGCGCTTCGGGACGTTGCCGCGCGTGATCGTGATCTGGCCGGCCTCGATGCGTGCGAAGGCGCCGTCGAGGAAGTCCTCCGGCACCGATGGAGGCGGGGGCGGCGGCGCGTCGGGCGCGGCCTCCGCCGGCAATTCGAGAAGCACGCCTTCCAGGTTCAAGATGGGCGTCTTGACGGTCGCCGTGGCGTGGAACCCGTCGGCGTCCACGGGGCCGGTCATCTTCACCGACCAGCCCTTCCCCTTCACCTGGAGCTTCGCCGTCGAGAAGCCGGCGCGATCGGTCTTGAGCTTCCCACGGACCTTGCCGCTCTCCAGCACCTCGTCCCCGAAGATCTCCAGCGACGCCAGGACCTTCTCGCGCTTGGCCGCGACCGTGCGGACGGCATTGGAGATCTTGCCCCCACCCGACTGCCGAGCGCTGAAGCGCAGCGTGAACGCGGTCTCGGCTGGCACCGGCGGCGTGCGCCCGAGCGACAACGGCCCCGCCGCTGCCTCGGAGATCCCCGCGAAGCCCGCCACTCGGGTGTACGTGCCGTCGATGCGCAGCAGGTCCTCGGACTGGACGCCGTCGAACACCAACTTCGGTGTCGGCGAGACCTCCTCGAGATGGACGGCGGCGCGACCCGTCGCGGGATCGACGCCCCACGTGCCCGAGACGTTGTAGATCGAGGTGCCAGCGAGCCCGCCGCCGGAGAGTTTCCCGCGCCCGTCGTAGGCCAACGAGACATTCGCGAAGAACGGGCCGAGATCGTAGCCGTACCGACCGGCCAGCGAACCGACGCCCGCCTCGATCGCGACCACGCGCTGCCCATCGAGCACCCAGGCGGGAGCCGTCTTCGCCGCCAGCGACGACGAGGAGGTGGCGAGGGCGGCCAGACCGACGACCAGAGCCGTCGCTCGGACCACGGAGGATCGTTGCAGGTGCATCTGTTCGAGTCTACGAGACGACGGACAGAGCGTTACGGATCGCGCACCGCCACGGTCTCGGCGGTAGATTGCGCAGATGAGTCAGCGCCGTGACGGCGGAGTCCCCATCGACGAGAGCGATCGCCGTCGCGCACAGCGCTCGCTCCACCGCGTCTGGCGGGGCATGGTCAGCCAGCTCGTCGACAAGGCCGTCGAGAACGAGGAGGACCTCGCCGGACCCGGCTTCTCCTACTCCTACCAGGAGATGGAGGATCGCTTCGGACAGCGCCTCTTCCTCGCGTCGCAGATGCTCGGCGCCGTCCAGCAGGCGGGCCCGCAGCGTCCAGAGACGCCCTCACCCGAGTTCAAGGTGATCCGCGTCGAGGGCGCGCTCGAGGAACTCGACGAGCGCATCAACGATCGCCTGCGGGACCTGGTCGGTCATCAGGTCCACGACCTGACCATCGCCTCGGACGACGACGAGACCTGGCACGCCTTCCTCACGCTCTCGCTGGCGACCTGAGGTAGCCTCCGCGCGCTGTCGAGGACGGCGAGAAGGAGGAGCGATGGCGGACATGCAGATCGAAGCGGGGATGGACGGGGTTCCGGCGATCCAGATCGAGATCATCACGAGCGGTCAGGGTCAGAAACCGCTCGCCAGTGACCGGGTCAGCATGCACTACGTCGGGACCTACCCCGACGGGCGCTCCTTCGACAGTTCGCGAGATCGCGGGTCGCCCTTCGCCTTCACGCTCGGCGCCGGGATGGTCATCCGCGGCTGGGATCTGATCGTCGCGGAGATGTGCGTCGGCGATCGGTGGAGCGCGACGATCCCGTATCTGCTGGCGTACGGCGAACAGGGGCACCCGGCCGGCATCCCGCCGAAGCAGGACCTGGTGTTCGACATGGAGTTGCTCGAAATCGCGTAGCGGTCACGGCGATTGCAGGGCGCGTCTCGGGTGAGCGCGCGTCGAGAGATGCGGCAATCGCCGCGCCCTGTGTTTCTGTCTGGTGTGTGCTCGGTCTCGTCACACGTCTCGCGAGAGCCATCGGCGCCGGTCGAGGACCTCCGCGCACACATTCCCCGCGTCACGCTGCTTGCGCTCGAGCGCAACCAGCGCGCCCCGGGTGGGGATCCGGCTCGACCTCGCCCCCGCCAACCTCATGCGATCGCTGGGTCAACGGCGCCGTAGGGGCGGACCCCCTGGTCCGCCCCGCCCTCATTGTCCCTGGTCGGCTCCGCGGCTGCGTCACCTCTCACACGAGAGCGCAACCCCCTCGGTCGCAGCCTTGCGTGGCCTCGTTGCCCCGCGTCACGGCGCTTGCGCTGACGCGCAACCGCAGCGCCCCGGGGTCACGTCGATTGCGGCGCCAGTCGAACGTGGACGCTCGTTGGGGGCATGTCGCAATCGCCGCGCCTCCCATGTTCCTGGTCGGCTCCGCGGCTGCGTCAGCTCTCACACGAGAGCCGCCCCGTCGGTCGCAGCCTTGCGTGGCCTCATCTCCCGCGTCACGGCGCTTGCGCTGACGCGCAACCGCCGCGCCCCGGGTGCGGATCCGTGGCGACCTCGCCTCCGCCAGCCCCACGCGATCGCTGGGTCAACGGCGCCGTAGGGGCGGACCCCCTGGTCCGCCCCGCCCGCTGGGGTTGTCCGCGCGAGGCGGGTCCGATGGCGCTCGGCGAACGACCCTCGTGATGCGGACGGCCATCGGTCGAGAACCGTGTTCTCGGTCCGCGTCGCGCCCCATGTCCGGATTCGATCCGCAGGTCGCGCCACCTCAATCGGGTCGTACGGGCGGATCTCCTGATCCGCCCCGCCCGCTTGGGTCGCGCGGACGACGCGGATCCGATGGCGCTGGGCGGCGGCCCGTGGAATGCGGGCGGCTCTCGGTCGAGGGCGTCGCTATCCCTTGCGTCGCCGCCCGGTCAACCGCCCTCACCCCTACGTCCCGTCGTCCGCCTCCGGCAACGGTCCCGGCGGTTCGGTCCCGGCCAGGGCGGCGAGAGCCTGGCTGACGGAGTTCAGTCGATCCCATACCGTGCGTGAGACGCGGAGGTTCTGGTTCAGCGAACGAAGGACGGGTAGCAGGCCGACCTCGATGACCTCGGCCTGGCGCGTCGCCAGAGCCGCGAAGCCGTCGGCGTCGTCCACACCGTCGAGGTCCAGAGCCGGCTCGGGGCGCGCAGCCGCCAGCTCCGCGATCCGTTCCAGCACCGGCGTGAGCGCACGACCGACGGCCTCGCCCGTGCGCTCCGCGTCGCCATCGTCGGCCTGCGCGGCGGCCAGCGCCGACTCGAATGCGGTCTCGGCAGCGGTCTGCTCTCGACGCGCGACCAAGGCATCCTGCCACCCGCGTTGACGTTCCGTCGCCGCCTCGGCCGCCGAGCGGATCGACTCCCCCACCGACTCGACGCGATCGCCGAGATGTCCCAGTTGCGAGGTCACCCGCAGAACCGGATCGTCGTCGTCTCCGCCCATCCGCTGACGCCGCTGGAACGCCGCGCGGATCTCGTCCCAACGCGCTGCCTGCTCTTCGGTCAGCGCGCCACGCAACTCCGCCAGTTTCAGGAGGTTCTGCTCCGCACCGCTCGTGAGCGTCTGCGATTCGCCGGCGTAGTGATCCACGAGCAACGCCTCGAGCTCGGCGTCGTTCATCACGGCGACGATCTTCTCGGCGAGCTTGTTCATGTTGCGGTAGCTGCCCTGCAGCCCGAATGGTGGCTCGGTGCGGAAGTCGTCGTCCATCGACGCGGAGCGGATGTACTCGCGATTGACCGCGAGGAGCACCTCCTGCACACGCAGGACCTTCCGCAGCACCGCGAGGATCTCCTCGCGCTCCACCTGCGGGTAGTCGTGCTGAAGCTCGGACGCGGGGACCTCTTCGCCACGCGCCATCCGCACCAGCACGTGGACGTCGCGATGATCGTGCGTCGTGATCTGCGCGAGCACCGGGTTCGACGTGAGCGCGTTCTCGATGTAGCTCAGCGCGAAGAGGTCGTCCTTGCCGGAGAGCACGTCGCCCAGGTTGTAGACGTCGGCGCGGTTGGCCAGCATGTCGGGCACCTGGAAGCGCTCGCCCGACTCCGTGTAGGGATTGCCCGCCATGCAGACGACGAACTTCTTCCCGCGCAGGTCGTACGTCTGCGTGCGCCCACGCCAGACACCCTCGACCTTGCGTGTCGCGTCGCAGAGCGAGATGAACTTCTGGAGCAGTTCCGGGTGCGTGTGCTGGATGTCGTCGAGGTAGAGCAGCACGTTGTTGCCCATCTCGAACGCGAGGTTGATCTTCTGGACCTCTTGCCGCGCCGTCGCACTCGGCGCCTCGGCCGGATCGAGCGACGTGACGCCGTGGCCGAGCGCCGGACCGTTGATCTTCATGAAGACCAGACCGAGTCGATTGGCGACGTACTCCATCAAGGTCGTCTTGCCGTAGCCCGGCGGTGAGATGAGGAGCAACAACCCCATCAGATCGGTGCGCTTGCCCTCGCCTCTCGCTCCGAGCTGCTTGGCCAGGTTGTCACCGATCAGCGGAAGGTAGACCTCGTCGATCAGGCGGTTGCGCACGAACGAGCTCAGCACGCGCGGCAGGTACTCCGAGATCCGCAGTCGCTCGCGCTCGCGCTCGAGCAGCTCTGCCCGAACACGCTGATACGCGCGGTACGCGGGCACACGCTCGTGCAGGAAACGGGAGAGTCGCCCGAGGAACTCGTCGAGCCGCAGCGGGAGACGTCGATCGTCGATCCGCGCGTGCTGGCCGAGGACGCCCTCGACGACGGCGGTGCTCAACGAGCTCTGCACGTCGCGAGCAAGGACACCGTCGGTGAGCACCAATCCGACCGACTCCGGAAGGACCGGGCGTGAGGCCTCGGCATCCGGCTGCGCCTCCAGCCACGTCTCCATCCACGCCGTCAGCAAGGCATGGCGCTCCGCGAGTCGACCGTCGAGCCCGTCGAGGTCCTCGGTCAACGCATGACGCACGCCGAGCGTGTCGAGGCGCGCGAGGAAGGCGTCGCGCAGAGCCGCGGCCTCGCCACTCGCGACGAACCGATCGGTGCCCCGCGCGAGCTCCTCGAACAGATAGCGCCCCGCCACGCGAGCCGTCCCGTCGTTCAGTTCCAGCCCGTGCTCCGAGTGGAACTCGGCAACGAAGCGGCAGAGATCGGACTCGACGGACGTGATCGCCTCGCTGTGCGCGAATGCCGTGCGCAACCGAGCGAGGCTCGACGCGCGGCTCGCCAAGCTGTCGCGGCGATCCGAGGCGGGCGAGAACGCCCATGCCACCGACGCCGCGGCGCGGGCGTGCGGGGCGAAGCGCAGAAGCCCGGCAGTCCCATAGAGCCCGACAAGGCGCGACAGGATCGCCGCAGCGTCGTGATCGTGAACGCCGCGTTCGTACCCCTCGTCGTATCGGGAGGCCGCGTGTTCGCGGACCAAGGCGAGCAACGCGGCGTCGTCGACGACGGCCTCGGTCAGACGCGTCAACGACAGCCCGTCGCTCTCGGTCTCGGCAGCCGCGAGGATCGAGTACGCGAGGTACTCGGACCGATAGACAGCCGGCGTCTCGGAGACGAGTTCCTGCGCCCAGTACTCGCGGGTCGCTTCGAACGTCTCGTCGACGATCGGCTCGCGGAAGTCCGTACCGGTCAGGTGCAGCGCCAAGCCGTCGTCGTGCGGCACGAGCGTCAGGTCGAGCGCTTGCGTGTTCACGCTGAACCGGTGCTTGCCCAGGCGGATGACGGACGCGCCGTCCTCGAAGAGATCCTGACGATCGCGCAGCGCGCGTACGGCGTCCTCGCGCGCGGACTTCAGTCGTGACTCGACCTCGTCGGCGCGCACCGAGTCGTCCAGGTCACGCAGACGGCCCGCCATCTCGCGGACCTTCATCACCATCGCGTCGGATGCGAAGTACGCGTTCAGATCGTCCTGTTCGCCGAGCCCGGACGCGCGGCGCGCCACGCCGGCCAGGATGCGCTCGACGGCCTGCATCAGATGATGTGCACGACGCTGCTGCTGATCGAGGAGGGACTGCTTCTTGCCCTCCAGCGCCTCGTAGATCTCCTCGCGCTTCGTCGTCAGCTGTTCGAGAAACTCGTCGAACTCGCTGAACCGCCCCTCCATCTCCTCGAGCTGCACCATGAGGCGCGAGAGCTGGTCGTCGCAACGCTCCGGCGTGTCCGCCATCGCGAGCGCCCCGGAGACGCTCTGCGCAAGCAGCGAGAACTGCGCGGCGAACTCGGCAACGCCCTCCTGGCGAAGCAACTGACGGCGACGCGCCTGGAGCAGCGCGCGCGCTCGGTTGAGCGACGCCATCACCTCGCTGATCGCCTCGAGGATCGAGGTGCGAACGGTGGCGTCGTCGATCGCCAGACCGCCAACAACCTCCGTGAGCATGTTGAGAGCGCCACTCGTCTCGTTCAACGACTCGGTCAGCGGCGCGGTCTCGGTGACCTTGGCGACGGTCTCGACGGCGGCCTCGATGTCGGCGACACGCACGAGGTATGGCTCGAGCGCCGAGGCCCCGACGAGGAACTCCACCGACTTCGCACTCACGGCGTCGAAGCGATCGATGACGGACTGCTCGAGCGCTGTCACTCGGTCGACGTCGATGTAGCGCACGTCGCGCAGCGAGATGAGCCGTCCGCGTTCGCGACGCAGTTCGGTCATCGCATCGACGAACTTCTCGACCGCCTTCCAGCCCGCCGACCGCAGCCGCGTGACCAGTTTCTTCACGCGCTCGTCGGCCTCGGCCAACACGCGCGAGGCCTCGGCGCGCAGCGCCTGCACTTTCTCGAACTCGTCGATGACGAGCTCCGCCGTCTCGCGCACCTGGCGCAACGTCGCGAGAAGGTTGTCGACGTCGTCCGCGCCAAGCCAGTGGTACTGATCCAAGACGCGCGAGGTCTCGGCGATGAGCTCCTCGTACATCGCGAGCGTCGGCTTCTGCTCCTCCACCATGCGATGCACGGAGAGGCAGTCGGAGATCCCGCGGACGAGATCCGCATTGCCGACCCGCTCGAGGAAGCTGTTCCCCGTGGCCCGCGCGTCCGCGAAGACGTCGCCCGTGAACGGCGTCTGCCACACCTGGATGGGATGAACCCGCGTCGCTTCGCTCCCGGCTGCCCGGACGACGACCATGCGACCGTCCTCGAACAGGCAGTAGCCGTGACACCGGATCGGTGTGTCGACCTGCTTGCGGATCATGTTGTAGGGCAGCAGGACGTACGCGCCGTCCTCCTGGCGATAGAAGACGTACAGCACGTCCTCGCCGTTCGGCGAGCGGACGGTGCGCTCGAGCCGCATGCCCTGGATGTCTGCCGCGAAGGTCTTCGTCTCACCGCGCTGCAGGTAGTAGCCGCCCGGGAAGATGATCCCGTGGTCCTCGGGCAACTGGACGCACGCCTGGCCGATGTGGTCGATGCGCGAGACGTGCTGCGTCAGCGTGTTGAACACGAGGTAGCGCCACTGCTCCTCGCGGAACGGCAGCAAGCGGATCAGGATCAGGCTGCCGAGTTTCGCGTAGTGAATCGAGGCGTCGTCGAGCCCTTGGTTCTCGTCGACCACTGACTCGCGATAGACGCCAAGGCCGTCGGCGGTGTTGTCCTCGACCTTGACCGTGAGATCGCCCCCGACGGTCTCGACGAACACCTCGTCGAGAATGGACACGTGCGGGTGCAGGCCGAGGGCGTGGTCGTCCCGCGACGTCTCCGTCCACTCGAAGTCGTGCGTCGGCGGATAGCCGTGATCGCGGTCGGCCTGGTTGTCGATGTACGTGATCGACCCGTCGACGCCGAGGGCCCAGCGGAAGCCCTTCACGTCGGTGACGTTGCGGCCCACCTGGAACACGGCAAGCAGTTTCCCGTCGACCTTGCGCAACGTGAGCAGTCGCGCCTGGCTGTAGTACGCGTAGAGCTCCCGGAAGTCGTGACGGAAGCGCTCGTCAGCGAACGGGTTCGGGGTGCCGTCGTCCTCGACCGGCGAGAACTCGTACGTCCCGTTCTGCGCCGTTGCGGTCTGGAACGAGAACACGTCATCGACGCGCGTCTCGCGCTTGAGTCCGATGAAGACGTTGTAGCCGAACAGCAGTCGGTTCCCGATCGCGACGATGTCGCGGGGAACGCAGTTGTTCTCGGTCCGCAGGCGCTCGCTGCCACTGACGGCGAGCTGCGTTCCACCGAACATCTCGAGCCGACTCGCGTTCAGCGCCTCGGCCTTCTGCGACAACTCTCGGCCGCTGCCGAGAAGCCGTTCGCGGATGACCTCGTACGTCCCCCGCTCGATCGAGGGGGCGCCCGTGTCGCCGTCAGATGCGTCGCTCACCGCGATCTCTCCGTGTCGATCCCGGCGCCTACTTGCTCGAGTCCATCAGGCCCATGTCGCGCGCACTCTCGGCAAGCTTCGCGAGCTTCGAGCGCGTGTCCGCATCCGCACCGCTCATGAGCTTCATGAGCAGTGCGGTCAGCGTGACGTTCTTGGCGTCCTCGGTCGAGACCGAGGGGTTGGTCAGCACGTCGCGGAGGTCGGCCGGCAGACTCCGCGTGCCGTCGGTGTACTCACCGACCAGCGCGCGTGTCGAGTCGCTCCCGTTGACGAAGCCATCTAGCGCCTTGCTGTTGCCGACGGCGCCGAGGATGCGATCGAAGAACTGGCCGTCGCCACCGACGATGTCGATGTCAGCCGACTTGAACGCCTCGCCCAGCGTGAGGGCCTGCGCCTCGGCGATCTGCCGCTGCGCGTCGATTGCCGCGATCTGGACGTCCCTCTCCTTCTCGAGCTGGATGCGGAACTCCTCGTGCTCGCGGCCCACACCGTCGAGTTCCTTCATCGCGGCAGCCTTCTCGTGGAGGCCCGACGCCTCGGCGTTCATCTTCTCCTTGATGGCGACCGCATCGGCCAGGCCGACCTCGCGACGCACCGTGGCATCGGCCATGCCGGCCTTCTCCGTGGCGACGGCGTCCGCCTCCTTCACGCGCGCCGCAGCAAGCCCGCTCGCGGCCTCGTGGGCCTGAATGCCCTCGGCCAGTCGGATCTTCGCCTGTGCTTCCTTGTCCGCGGCCTCGAGCGACGCCTCGGCCATGATGATCGTCTTCCTCGCCTCGTGCTTCGCGGCGGACTCCTGCGCCTCGGCGGCCCTGACGTCCTTGATCAGGAGTTCCTGCGCCTCGGCCTCGGCCGTGATGACGGTGGCCTGCTTCGTGCGACTCGCCTCCTCGACGACGCGCAGCTCCTTGATGGCCTCCTCCTCGATCGCGACGGTCTTCTCGACCGCGACGCGCTCGGCGATGACCTCCTGGATGGCCTTCCGCTCGATCTCCAGCGCCTTCTCCTTCGCGATGCGCTCGAGCTCCGTCGCCTTCTCGCGAGAGATCGCCTCGAGATCGCGGTCCCTCTGGACGCGCTCGATCTCGATGCCGATCACACGCTCGCGGTTCTTCTCGGCGACCTCGACCTGACGCATCTTGTTCTGTTCCTGGACCTCGAGGTCCTCGTCGCTCTTGATGCGCGCGCTCTCGGCCTTCAGGCGCTCTTCTGCCTCGACGCGAGCGATCTCGGCCGCCTCGCGGGCCTGCACCGTGCGGATCTCACGCTCCTGCTTCGCCTTGGCGTCGGCCTCCTGCCGCACGAGCTGGAACACGGCCTCGGCGCGTTCGACGTCCTGCTTCTTGATCTGCTTGACCTCGTTGTTGCGGAACAGGTTCGTGTGAACGTGCTCCCGCGCGGTCAGCTCGGTGATCTTCCGAATGCCCTCGGCGTCGAGGATGTTGTCGCCGTCGAGCATCTCCAGCGGAGTCTGCTCGAGGTAGTCGATCGCCGCGTCCTCGAGGACGTAGCCGTTCAGGTCGCGGCCGATGATCTGGATGATCTGATCGCGGAACTCGTCGCGCTTGGTGTAGAGGTCGACGAAGTCGAGTTGCTTGCCGACGGTCTTCAGCGCTTCCGAGAACTTCGCGATGAAGAGGTCCTCGAGCGTCTTCTGCTCCGAGGCGCGCTTGCAGCCGATGGCCTGCGCGACCTTGAGCACGTCGTCGGTGGTCTTATTGACACGGACGAAGAACGTGACCTTGATGTCCGCACGGATGTTGTCCATGCAGATCAGGCCCTCCTTGCCGCGACGGTCGAGCTCGATCGTCTTGACCGAGATGTCCATGATCTCGGCGCGGTGGAAGACGGGGATCACGTGGCGTCCCGTGAACGTGACGTCCGGATCGGCTGCCGTCGTGTTGACGATCAGCGCCTTGCCCTGGTCCACCTTGCGGTAGATCCGCGAGAAGAAGAACAGCCCCGCGACGATGACGAAGAACGCGACTCCGATGAAAACCGCGACCGTGATGAGGGTCTCCATGACCGTCTACCTCTCGTTGTGGGCGCTTCCCGAGTCCCGGGAAGTCGCCTCGTGTCCGCTGTTCACGACGTCGGCGGCACTCAGCTGATCGGCTGGCGCGATGACGTAGATGTCTTCTTCCGCGTCGTACTCACAGACGACGGCGGTGTCGTCGCGCGAGAGCGTGACGCCCTCGCGGCAGCGCACCTGCATCAGCAGGCCTGCGCCGCCGTCGCGGATCTCGGCCTGGCCGTACGTGTCCGTGACGCGCTGAGTGGTGATCGTGCAGATGCTCCCGACGAGCGTCCGCTTGCGGACAGCGCGATGCGTCGTGAACGCGCCGCGCAGAGGGCGCATGCAGATCGCTGCCGGCGGGATGGCCAGCAGGAACGAGCCGATGCCAATGCCCACGGTAGCGAGTGTGCCGACCACGCCGCCGCCGACGAGGGGGAGGAGCCAACTGGAGGCGACGAAGGAGATGACCCACGCGAAGAACACGAGCGCCGTCGCCGCGATGCTGATGGGGACGCCGGCTAGGCCGAGCGTATCCAAGAGTCCGGTGTGCGCCGCGCCGCCATCGGCATCCCCATCGAGGTCGATGTCGGCGTCCAGATCGACGTCGAAGCCGTCGAGATCGATCCCGCCGAGCATCGACACAGCCCAGAAGAGCAGCGCGATCCCCATCAGAACGGTGAAGACCACCGTCGGGAACGCCACGATCGACTCCAGGAAGCCTTGCATCACCCTCATCCCTCGGCGCCCGGACTTCGGGTGCGGGTGCGGATGCTACCGCGACTCCCACCTCCGGATCGCGGCCGGATCTGCGAGCTCTCGATGGCGCGCACGACCGTGTCGCGATCGTGGCCCGTCCCAACGCGCCTCGATCCAACCTCAGTGGACGTCGCTGCCACGCAGCCCTGTGCCGTGCGATCGTCGTCCCTGCGAAGTCCAACCGCCGGAAGCCGTTGTGGTTCGCCGAGTTCGGACGATCTCGCAGGCGCCCTCAGCGCGCGAACAGGCCGACGATCTCACGCAGGACGGAGCACGTCGCGTCGGGATGCGAGAGCCAGAGAACGTGGTCGGCATCGGGGAGTGAGACAAACGTCGCCCGCGGCAGAAGTTCAGCGAGACGGCGGGCCGAGATGCTCGGTCGCAGGTCGGCGGTGCCGTGGACGAGCACGGCTGGGACGTCGAGCGCCTCGACGCGACCGATCAGTTCCGGGTCCTCACAGCGGCGGGTCCAATCCGCCTGGACGACGCGGTTGAGCTCTCGATCGAGCACGGTCGGCGGATCGGTCGGGAGGTCGCGCCGGGTCCGACACGCCTCCTCGAACGCGGGGCGCCACGCGCGGTCGATGCCGATGCCGGCGAGATAGCCGAGGCCCACGACGCGGTCCGGGTGATCGAGGGCGTAGGCCAGACCGAGAGCGGCGCCCCAAGAGTGCCCCATCACGATCCACCGGTCATGTCCCCAGTGTTCGCGGAGCGCCTCGAGGTCGGCAACGTTCGTGGCGACGTCGTTGTGATCGCCGGCGGTCGAACGTCCGCAACCGCGCTGCTCGTAGCGATGAACCGTGACAAGGTCGTCGAGCATGGCGGCGACCGGGTCGAGATAGTCGTTCGCGCCGGGGCCACCGTGGAGGAGGACGAGCGGCGGGCCGGAGCCGTGGACGCGAGTCCAGAGCGTGGCGTCGCGGATGGGGACGAGGGCCTCGGTCATCAGGGATGGAGGCTAGCGTGTGGACACGTCGCTCGTGTCGCCTGCCCCAAGGCCGCGTACGGGCGGATCTCCTGATTCGCCCCGCCGGGGGGGGGGGCACGTCGATTGCAGAGCGATTGGTTGGTGACGTAGATCGGGGCGTGCGGCAATCGCCGCGCCTCCCATCTTTCTGGTCGGCTCCGCGGGTGCGAGGGCTCTCACGCGAGTGCCACCCCGTCGGCCGCACCCCTGCGTGGCCTCATTCCCCGCGTCATGGCGCTTGCGCTGACGCGCAACCGCCCCGCCCCGGGTGGGGCTCCGGACCGATCTCGCCGCCGCCAGCCCCACGCGATCGCTGTTGCTACGGCGCCGTAGGGACGGGCCCCCTGGTCCGCCCCGCCGACACGCGGTGCTCGGACCAGGCGGGTGGATGGCGGTCAGCGAACGACGCCGGGGGGTCGGACGGCTCCGGGCGAGATCCGTCGCAGCCGTCGTCCCGGAGGGTCCCGAGGAGACGTGCGCCGTCGACCGATGGCCGTCCGGACGACCGCCATCGCACGCCGAGCGCCACCCACGCGACATCACCGAGCCACCGCAACGGGCGGGGCGCAACCCGGCCTACGCGAACCGCTCGCGGATCGCCTTCGGAACGAGATCGAGGTCACTTGCCTCGGCCAGCGCGAGCCGGATCTGGGCTTCCAACACAGCCTCGGGGACCGGGCTCTGGTAGCCGTCGAGACACTCACGCAGCGCGTCGATCGGCGCCAGTCCACGGGTGCGCATCGCGCGGTACGTCTTGACCGCGAGGGCCTCGGCGGCACCCGGGGTCAGCAGATCGGGGAGCACGGCATGCAGCGGCTCCAGGTCCGCGGCGCTGACATCGACGTGTTGGCGACGACACAGCGCGGACAGGAGATCGGCGGCCGTCGCCGGGTCGGTCGTCGGGAACAGTGGGATGCGGACGTCGACGCGACCGGGACGCTTCAGATCGACCTCGATCAGATCCGGTCGGCTCGACGCGAGGACCCAGACGATGCGCCCCCGGTTCTCCGGGTTGCTCATCTCCTGCGCGATCATCGAGTAGATGCGACCCGAGAGCCCCGAGTCGCCGCTCGACTGTCCGCGGCGGCCGAGCGCTTGGTCGGCCTCGTCCACGAACACGAAGCAGCGGCCGAGGGCGTGCAGAAGCCGGAAGATCGTCTCGAGGTTGCCTTCCGTGCTGCCGATCCACTTGTCGCGGAAGTTGCGGATGCGCACGACCGGCACGCCCGCCTCTCCTGCCAGGCACTTGACGAGGAACGTCTTGCCCGTGCCCACGGGGCCGCAGAGCAGGTAGCCCATCGGGAGTGCGCCGAGTTCGCCCTGGCGCCACAGCGCGATGTCGTCTCGCAGCCAGTCGCGAACGTGATCCTGGCCGCGGAAGTCGTCGAGCGTCCGCGTGGACTCGACGAACTCGATGAGCCCTCCGGTGTCCTTCTCGACGAGCGCCTTCTTCAGTTCCGCGAGGTCCCCGTCGTCGAGCGACTCGCCGCGATGCTCGTGCATGTGGAGGAGCGACTCGACGGCGCCCAGCGACGCGCCGACCAATTGCGCGGCGAGATCGTCGAGACCGTCGGCGTACTTGACGAGAGCGCGCGGGAACCCCGGGGCGAGCAGGCCGAGGCCGTCCGCCAGTTCGCTCGCCGCGGGCAGCGGCACCTCGAGCGTCGCGGCGCGGCCGTTGGCCGCCACGATCGGATGGAGGTCATTCAGGTTCTCGGCGAGCAGGAACGTCGCGAGAGGCATGTCGGCGAAGGCCGAGTCGGACGACCAGTCACGCAGCAGCAACGCCGTCGCGGCCTGGTCGTGGCTCGTGGCGCCATGCGTCCGCGGGCAGACGAGACTCGCATCCCGGACCACGATGCCCACCTGGAGCCTCTTCTGTCCGAGCGCGTGTAGGTTCGCGACATAGCGCAGGTAGTGCGTCAGCGTCTCGACCGCCGGGCGGGGCTGCTTCGGCAGCGTCCCCTTCCCGCCGCTCGGCCACTGGGCGAAGATCTCGCCGCCCTTCTCGAGCCGGATGCCGTTCCCGAGGTCGTACGTGAGGATCACGTCGAAGCGCGGCATCAACGCACGGAGCAGGAAGTCGACGATCCCGCCCAGCGCCGGGCCGTCGGAGAGCGGCAGCAAGACGCGATCGTGCACGTTCCCGTGCAGGACGAACTGGCTGGCCGCGTCACTCTCGTAGAGCGACGAGAGCTCGGCGGCCCACGCGGGCAGCCGCGGCGCCGCGGAGGAGCCGCTGGACCCGGTGGACGACGTGGACGACGGGGCGTCCGCCTCGTTCACGATCTCGCGCTACTCGGTCCCGGCGACGGGGCCCATCGACTTGCCACCGTCCTCGGCCGCCGGCTCGTCGGCAACCGGAGCGGCGTCGTCGGCGCCCAGCGAGATGCCCTCGGCGGCGGCGAAGTCCGCGAGCGCCATCTGCGCCATCGCGTCCCGCTCCACCTCCTGGAGGTTGATCTCCTTCATCTCGAGGGCGTCGCTCGCGACCCGGGCGCGGCCCGCGGCGCGATCCCGCTCCTCGTTGACCATCTCCTCTAGACGGTTGAGCGTGTCGCCGGCGCCCCCGATCTCGGAGATCATGCCGGAGGCCATCTCATTCAGTTCGGCAGTGGCCTGCTTGACCTTCATGTCGCTGATCGACTGCTTCAGCGACTGGAGCTTGGCGCGCGCGGCTTCGACCGCGGTGTCGCGAGCGCGGGTCAGTTCCTTGTAGGTCTTCTCTGCGTCGTCGAGCTGAGCGCGGTTCTCGGTGAGGTCGCGCGTGACTTCCTGGAAGCGCAGCGCGTACTGACCGGCGGCGTCCTGGTTGCCGGCACGCAGGTGGGCCGTGATCTTGGCCTTGAGCTGCGTGTGCTCCTTCTCCTGCCTCTTCACCTGACCGATCAGCCGCTCGCAGAGCGCCGCGTGGGCGGCGAGACCGCGGTTGTACTTCGCGATCTGGGTCCGAAGGTTCTCCTTCTCCACCTCGAGGAGCGCCTCGGGGTTCTGCCGTTCGAGGTCTCCCACGAAGAGCGCGAAGAAGCCTCGGATGAGGTTGCCGAGACGCTTGAACATGTCGCTGACCCTCCCGCTACGGACCGCCGCCACTGTAGTCGGCGTCTCCCACCAGTCGGAAGGGGGAACCGCACTCGTCGAGCCTGGTTCGCCCCGGCCTAACGCGGACCGACCACACGGAAGACTTCGACCTCGCTGGTGATGCCCTTGAACTCGCGACTCCCGAACGGTTCGGTCTCGATCTCGTGGTCCACGAGCTCACGCACGCGATCGCTCACGAGGATCTCTCGTGGCTTCGCCCCGCCCTGGAGCCTGGCAGCCAGGTTCACGACCTGCCCGACGACCGTGTAGTCGATGAACTTCTCCGACCCGAGGTTGCCAACGGCGACGTGGCCGGTCGCGATCCCGATGCCCACCTCGAAGGGGTGCACACCGCGCGCAATCCACTCGGTTGTGAGTTCCTCGACGCGATCGCGCATGTCGAGCGCCATGCGCACCGACCGCAGGGCGTGGTCCTCCTGCGGCACGGGATCGCCGAAGAAGACCATCAGGCTGTCGCCGATGAGTTTGTCGACCGTGCCCTCGTGTGCGTGGACGACGTCGATCATCGCCGTGTAGTACTCGTTCAGCCGCTCAGTGAGTTCCTCCGGCTCGACGGACTCGGAGAACGACGTGAATCCGCGGATGTCCGAGAAGAACACGGACAGCTCCTTGCGGGCCCCGCCGAGCTGCATCAGCGTCGGGTCGTCGATGACGCGCGCCAGCACCTGCGGCGACAGGTAGCGCTCATAGATCCCGCGGATGCGACGGCGCTCGCGCGCCTGCATGATCTGGTGGTAGCCGACGCCGAGGAATCCTGATCCGAACAGCGCGAACGTCGAGGTCGCGGGGGTCAGCCAGATGTCCATGCGGGTCAAGAGCACGTAACCGAGCACGAGGGGCCCGGCGCCGAGCACGAGGGTGGCGCTCCACCCGAAACGTGGCTCGACGGACGCAGCAATCACACCGAGCAGGACGCATCCGAGCAGCACGCAGACGTGCACGAGCAGCTCCGACGATCCGGTCGGGTAGGTATCGGGCTGGATCGCCGTCATGAAGCGTCGCGTGAGGACGTTCTCGAGGATCTGTCCGTGGATCAGAAACCCCGGGCATTGGACGCCCATCGGTGTGCGCCAGGCATCACGGGACCCGGTCACTGAGACGCCGATCACAACGTGGCGACCCGTGAGTTTCCCGGCTGCGGCGGCGTCGTCGAGGCGGCTGTAGAGGATCGCCTCCAGCTCCTCGATCGGCCGGTCGTAGTGCACCCACATCGTCCCGTCCGGGTCCACCGGCACTCGGACCACATCGCCTTCGGCCACCTCGATCCGGACCTCACGCCCTTCGAGGTCGAGTGTGACCTGCTCGTGCGTGACGCCGAGAGCGGCCATCGCCATGCGGAACGCGAGTGAGGGATAGAGGAGGCCCTCGTTCCGGACGAAGAGTGGCACCCGACGAATGGCGTTGTCGTGGTCGGGCGTCGGGTTCAGGTGACCCATCGCCTCGGACCCCTCGAGGAAGAGGTCGATCGGCATCGACGGCGAGTGCCCCTCGAGCAAGCCGGTCGTGTCGGGGTCGGTGCCGAACGTCGCGCCCTCGTTCGCGAGGGCCTCCAGGGCCCGATCCGTGAGGCCGACGTCCGACCAGCGCGTCCCGCCGGCGGTCTGGAACAGGACGCCGTGCACTGCGGCGTCGAAGAACGCCATCGACTCCATCAGCTCGAAGTCGGAGTCCTCGTCCGCACCCTCCGGGAACATGATGTCGTAGCCGACGGTCAGCGCTCCGGCCTCGTACATGACCTGGGCGGCCGTCGCGTGCGGCAGCCGGGTGGTCCAGGGCCAACGCCCCTGCGTCTCCCGATAGAGCGCCACGTCGCGGTCACCGACGTAGACGAGTCCGACGCGCTCGTCCTGCGGGATCGAGTCACTCGCCCTTGCGAACGCGTCGTAGATCGGGGCGTCGACGAACTTGGAGAGCCCGGAGACGCCGAGGAGCACCCCCACCGCCCAGCCGAGCAGCCCGAGCAAGACACCCGTCCGGCGCTTCCGCCAGAGCTGTTCCGCCTGCGTGCTCTCGGCCATCCGCCCAGGTTCGGCCACGCCTCGCCCCCCACGCAAGGGACATGCGCAAGGGGCATGCGAGACTAGTGGTCCACGGGAGGCACCTCATGTCGAACCGCGTCGTGTGGCTCATCGCGGCGACCGTGGCGCTGCTGGCTGCGGCTTCGGCCCGCGCCGACACGTTCCTCATCAAGGGCGGCGGCCGCTTCTACGGCTACGTCGATCGCGAGTACGAGGACGAGAAGGAGCAGCCCTGGCTGTCCATTCGGACGACGTTCGGCACCGTCGACTTCGCAAAGAGCCGGCTGAAGAAGCACCTCAAGGCGAAGAAGAGCGATCCCGTGATGCGTCTGGACGTCGTGCGCGTCTATGGCCTGACGGGTGAGGTCTCGCGCAGCACGGACAAGGGCAAGACGTGGAAGCGCATCCGGTTCGCCGATGACGGTTCCACGGGGGAGATCGAGTTCCCGCTGAGGCTCTTGCCCGGCGACCGGGTCAAGACGGGACCGGAGTCGAAGGTCGAGCTGGACGTCGGCTGGGGCGTCGTCCACGTCGGGGCCGAGAGCGAGGTCGGCTTCCAGGCGACGAAGACGGCCACGATGAGCGTCCTGCGGGGGCGTGCCGGCGTCAAGCTCGAGGATCTGCCCGCCGAGGCCGAGTTCCGCGTCGAGACGCCGCAGGCCTCGATGGGCGTCCGTGGGACGACCTTCGTGGTGTCGGTGGGAGCGTCGACGCGCGTGGCGGTCTCCGACGGCACCGTCGTGGTCGGTGACGTGGAGATCGAGGCGGGCGAGACCATCGAGGTGACCGCCGACGACTCAACGGCGACGGAGACGTCGGACGACGAGCGAGCGCTGCTCGACGCCCTCGCGACCGCGCGCTGGTTCCCGAAGCTCGCGTTCGCGGCGATTCCCGCCGGCTCGTTCGACCTGGGCGGCATGTCGCTCGAGAACACCCCGACGCGGCTCGACGCCAGGCCCGTCATCCGCGTCAAGCACGCCGCCTTCCTCATGGCGCGCCACGAGTCGACACGTGACGACATGCGGCGCTTCAACGCCTGGACAGAGCGCTTCGGCCCCGCTGCTGTCGGGTTGCGAGAGCCTCCGCCGCGCTCGGCGCCCCGCACCAAACCGCCGGCTGATCCTCGAGACCCTCTGCGCACGCCGTGGGACACCGCGGCCGGCTTCAGCCGCTGGATCGGCGGCCAGCTTCCGTCTGAATCACAGTGGGAGTACGCGTGTCGCGCCGGCACCACGACGACCTGGTACTGGGGCAACGACCTCGAGCCGATGTACGAGTACGAGTGGCTCTCCATGAACAGTGGCGCGACTCCGCTGCCGCTCGACTCCACCGAGACGCCGGCGAACACGTGGTGCCGCCCCGTCGGCCAGCTGAAGCCAAATCCGTGGGGCCTCTACGACATGATCGGGAACGAGAAGGAGTGGGTGGCGGATCGCGTCGTGCACCGCTACGACGAGACGCCTCAGGACGGGTCGCCGCGCGCCGGCAATCGGGATGACCCGCATGGCGTGCGCGGCGCGAGCTACGGCTCCTTCGGGAAGAAGGGCCTCGCGCTCGCGCGCTCTCACGAGGGTCGCGAGAAGCGCGCGGCGGCCCGCGTCGTGATCCCCATGCCGGAGTGAGCGCGCCGCGATACGCTCTCCCCGTGACCGCCTCGTACTGTCCCGATCCGCTCCAGCCCCGCCGCCGACGCGCCCGCGTGATCCGCATGGGCGACCTGGAGATCGGGGGCGATCGACCCATCGCCGTCCAGTCGATGACGACGACGGACACGCTCGATGTCGCGGGGACGGTCGCCCAGTCCCTCGCCCTAGCCGAGGCGGGTTCGGACCTCGTGCGGATTACCGCCCCCACCGTGAAGGCCGCGGCCGCGCTCGCCGAGATTCGCGCGCAGATCCGCGCGGCGGGCGTGACCGTCCCGCTCTGCGCCGACATCCACTTCACCCCGGCCGCCGCGATGGAAGCCGTGAAGCACGTCGAGAAGGTGCGCGTCAACCCGGGCAACTACGTCGATTCGAAGCACTTCCGCCGGCGCGAGTACACCGACGCGGAGTACGTCGCCGAGATCGAGCGGGTCCAGGACCGATTCCGGCCGCTGGTCGTCGCGGCGCGGAAGGGCGGCGTCGCGATCCGCGTCGGCACGAACCACGGCTCGCTCAGCGATCGAATCATGAACCGCTTCGGCGACACGCCGCTGGGCATGGTTGAGTCGGCGCTCGAGTTCCTCGAGGTCTGCGAGGCGGAGGGCCATCGCGACGTCGTGCTCTCGATGAAGGCCAGCAATCCGCAGGTCATGATCCAGGCCTACCGTCTGCTCTCGGCGCGGCTGGCCGAGCGCGGCTGGGACCATCCGTTCCACCTCGGCGTGACGGAAGCAGGCGAGGGCGAGGACGGGCGCATCAAGAGCGCGATCGGCATCGCGTCGCTCCTGCGCGACGGTCTCGGCGACACCATTCGCGTCTCCCTCACCGAGTCCCCCGTACGTGAGATCCCGGTTGCCCGCGCTCTCGTGCGCCTCACGGGGCCGCTGCCCCTCGCGACCGACGCGACGTTCGCGAATGCGGAGCTGGCGTTCGATCCGTACGTGTACGCACGCCGCGCGTCCCACGAGACCGGCTTCGGCGTGCATCGGCTCGGTGGCAGTGCCCCGGTCCTGGCCCTGGTCGGGCTGCGCGAGGGGTTCCTCGATCGGGACGATGCCCACGGTCGGCTCGCTCGCCTGGCGACGCCCGCAGAGCCCGGTCTTCCGGCGCTCGAGGGAGTGCTCGTGCCGTCCGACGAGGCAGACCGAGTTCCCGCGCTGCGTGCGGCCGTGCCAGGTCTCGCGATCGTGGTGGACGAGCCGTCGGACGGTCCGCGCCGGGAGTCGTGCGGCGGCACCGACGCCCTCTCGCTGCGCGAAGCCGGCGTGGCGGCACAGCGACGACTCGCGGCCAGCGAGCCGAGGGCACCGCTGATCCTGCACGTGGATCTGCCGGCGGACGCCGACGACGCCCTGCTCGAAGCCGCTGGGATCGCCGGTCCGCTGCTGGCTGACGGCATCGGCGACGCGATCCGGCTCGCGGGCCCCCACGAGCCGGAGCTGCTACTGCATCTCTGCCTCTCGGTGCTCCAGTCGGCGCGGCTGCGCTCCTCGCGGACGGAGTACATCGCGTGCCCGGGCTGCGGTCGCACGCTGTTCGACCTCGAGACGACCACGCAGCGGATCAAGGCGCGCACGGGGCACCTGCCGGGCGTGAAGATCGCCGTGATGGGCTGCATCGTGAACGGACCCGGAGAGATGGCCGACGCCGACTTCGGCTATGTCGGCAGTGCCCCGGGGCTCGTCAATCTGTACGTCGGGCAGGAGATCGTGCGTCGCGCGGTGCCCGAGGCAGAGGCGGACGATCGGCTCGTCGAGCTGCTGAGGGAGCACGGCGTCTGGCGTGAGCCGGCGCTGGCCGAGACGGTCTGAGCGAGGGAGACGTGATGGATCGGAAGACGATCGGGTACTGGATCGCGACGGCGTTGCTCGTGGTCGCCATGGGCTACTGCGGAGTGATGGACCTCTGGCGCGGCGACGACGTGCGAGTCGCATTCGCGAAGTTGGGCTATCCCGAGTATCTGCTCACGATCCTGGGCATCGCGAAACTGCTCGGGCTCGCCGCGGTGCTCGCACCCGGGTTCCGGCGTCTCAAGGAGTGGGCCTACGCCGGATTCGTGATCGACGTCGTCGGCGCCTTCTTCTCGCATCTGGCCATCGGCGACACGGCGGAGCTCCCGGCGCCGGTGATCGTGCTCGTCATCACGCTCGCGAGTTGGTGGCTGCGGCCGGAGAGCCGGAGGCTCTGAGGGCCGTCACGGCTATCCTCCTCGACCCACGATGAGTGATCCTGCACGCACCGAGGACCTGCTGGCGAAGGCCATCGACGGTGGTCGCCTGACGCCCGACGAGGGTCTCTACCTCCACGACGAGGCGGACCTGCTCTCGCTCGGCGCCGCGGCGCACGAGGTGCGGATGCGTCTGCACCCCGAACGGGTCGTGACGTACATCGTCGATCGCAACGTCAACTACTCGAACGTGTGCGACTCCTACTGCAACTTCTGCAGTTTCTACGCCGCGCCCGGGTCCAAGAACGGCTATGTCCTCTCCCGCGCGGCACTGCGGAAGAAGATCCTCGAGACGAAGGCGCTCGGCGGCGAGCAGATCCTCATGCAGGGCGGCACGCACCCGGAGTGGGACGTCGAGTGGTACGCCGACCTGATCGCGTACTGCAAGTCGTTCGACATCCACGTGCACGCGCTCTCGTCGCCCGAGATCCACAAGATCGCGCAGGTCTCGGGGATCTCCGTCCGCGACACGATCGCGCGACTGCACGAGGCGGGTCTCGACTCGATCCCGGGCGGCGGCGCGGAGGTCCTGACCGACTACGCGCGCGACGCGATCTCGCCGCTGAAGTGCACGACCGACCAGTGGCTCGAGGTGCACCGCGAGGCGCACGCGCTGGGGCTGCGCACCACGGCGACGATGATGCTCGGTCACCGCGAGCGGCCGATCGATCGCATCCAGCACCTCGAGTTCCTGCGGCAGACGCAGGACCTGGCGCACGAGAACGCCGGGTCGACGGACGCCGGCTTCACAGCCTACATCTCGTGGCTGTTCCAGCCGACGCACGTACTGAAGGCCGACGAGCCGAAGGGCGGCGCCGAGTACCTGCGCACGGTGGCGCTCTCGCGGCTCTACCTGCAGAACGTCGCCAACATGCAGAGCTCGTGGGTCACGATGGGACCGAAGATCGGCCAGATGGCGCTCTGGTTCGGCTGCAACGACATGGGCTCGACGATGATCGAGGAGAACGTCGTCTCGTCGGCCGGTGTCGCCTACCGCATGCTCTCGCCCGAGATCTGCAGCGTCATCGAGGCCGCCGGGTTCCGCGCGCAGCAGCGCAACTTCTTCTACGAGCCGGTGGACGCCCGGTTCCTCGACACGCCCGAGCGCATGCGCGAGGTCTGCGGCGAGAACCCACGCAACCTGGCGCTGCCCGCCGAGGCCTTCGATCAGGTGCCTGCGACCGTCTCCGGTCGTGAGTAGAACGTTCAGCCGGAGGACGACTTGAGCCGCGAGAGCCTGTTGAAGCGCATCGTCGACGCCGCCGGTCTGGGCGACCTCTGGATCGCTGCGCGCCGCGGCGCACGCATCGCGCGGAGCGACCTCGAGCGCGTCCGCACGTGCGGCCATCCGCTCGCGGCGGCGGCACTCGCCGACGCGCGCAGGGAACAGGCGGCCGGCGTCGTCGTGACGCACCCGTGGACGCTGCGCGTGCGCGCCCCGAGCATCCCGTTCGTCGCCGAGAGCGCGATGTTCGTCTCGCATCCCATCGATCGGCTCGCGGGCGTGCCCGCCACGGAGACACAGCTGGTCGGCGCGCTGCCATCGGACCTGCCGCTGGGGCTCGCCCTCGAGATGATCCGCTCGGTCAAGTCGGCGCGGCCCGACGTGCCGCTGCGCGCGTTCTCGCCGAGTCAGGTCGAGGAGCTCTCGATCACGGACGGCGCGAGTCTCGGCGACGTCGTCACCGAACTGGCGCGGGTCGGCCTGGACACGCTGGACTGGGCGCCCGGCGACGGGACCGACGGTGCGGCGCTGCGCGTCCACGAACACGCGCACGACGCGCGGATGAAGACCGTGGCGCCGGTCGGCTACAGCAAGGGTGGCGTTGACGAAGCGTTCCTCGGGCGGCTCGATGCGATCCGTGAGCTCGACGAGAACGGCGGCGGATTCCTGTCGGCGGTCGTGCTCCCCGACCGGACCGAGGGCGCGAGCCCACTCCACGGACCAGCAGGGACCGAGGACACGCTGGCGTGCGCACTCACGCGGTTGGCGCTGGGCCACACCATCTCGCATGTGACGATCGATGCGCACGTCATCGGGCACAAACTGGCGGCGCTCCTGCTGAGTGCCGGCGCGGACGATGTCGTCGGAGCGCAGGCTGCGGCCGCGTGGACGACGCCCACGGGCGACGGCCCGCGACCACTCAATCCCGATCGGATGCGTCGCTACGTGATCGAGGCACGGCGCTCACCGGACCTGCGCGACGGACTGTTTCGCGACGCCACGGCATCGACCGGATGATCACGATCGAGGTGCTGCTGTTCGCCGCGGCCCGCGAGGCCGCCGGCGCGGGCTCGATCCGGGTCGAGCTCCCCGATGACGCGACGGTCGGCGACGCCTTCGCGCACCTGCGGGTGGCGCATCCGGCACTCGGCCCCGTGCTCGGCGCGTCCCGCGCAGCCGTCGACGAGGAGTTCGCTCCGCCGAGCCGATCGCTCAGCAACGGCGACACCATGGCCGTGCTCCCGCCGGTGTCGGGAGGATAGAGCCGTGGAGCCATTTGGAGTCACCGCGGAGCCCCTCGACGTTCAGGCGCTCGCCGCGTTCATAGCGGACTCGGGCGCGGGAGCGATCGTGACGTTCCTCGGCGTCTCGCGCGAGTCGTCGAACGACGCGAACCAGGTCGAGCGTCCGGTCGAGACGCTCTGGTACGAGGCGTACGGCCCGATGGCTCTACGCAAGCTGCGGGAGATCGGCGCGGAGACGACGAGCCGCTTCGACATTCGTGGCGTCGCGTGCTGGCACCGCACCGGCGAGGTCGCGATCGGCGAAGCGTCGGTGGCGATCGCCGTCTCGGCCCCCCACCGCGGCGACGCCTTCGACGCGTGCCGATTCGTGATCGAGCAGATCAAGACGTCGTTGCCGGTGTGGAAGCGCGAGCGCTTCGCGGACGGCGAGGAGTGGGTCGAGGGGTACGGCGGCGAGGCGGGTTCAGCGCGCGCGTAGGACTCGCTCCGCTCCAGCTGGGAACTCGTCCGCCGACAGTTCCACAACATCCACTCCAAGATCGCGCAAACGGGCCACGGCACCATCGGTGTCGCCGGCAAGCACGATGCGGAGCGGGACGTCGAACGCCGCCAGCGCATCCGCGTGATGCGCGACATCCAGGCGCTCAGCGTGTAGAGCGAGCGCCGCTACGCGCGCCGGGTTCGTGGCTGCCCAGGTCAACGCGACGCGCGCGGCGTCGTCGCCATCGGCGAACACATGGACGCGCACCTCGGGCGACTCACCGACTTCTGCGGCGACCGCGTCCAGCCGGGCGACCCCGAAGCGTTCGTCGCCGTCTTCGAGCACCCAGCGGCGGCGATCGGCGCGAGGTCGGATCGGCCCCTCGACGAGCATGACGTTCGAGTACATCCGCCCGAGCACGTTCCACCAGCGAACGCGCGCCGCGTCCGCCTCCTGGTCCGCAGCCAGCAGCACCACCGCAACTCCGCCCAACGAGAGCCCGCCGTCGAGGACGATGCTCGAACCGCCGGCGACGAGCGGCGCCAGCGCGGCGTCGAACCCGGAGAGCTCGCGGATCGCGTCGAGGTCGCCGTCGACCAGGATGTGCGCGATCGAGAGTCCGGACACCTTCAGACCGTGCGTCTCGGACACGGCCTGGACGACATCGCGAAGCCCGTGCTCGACGCTCGCCGCGAACGCCGTGAGCGCCTCGTCGGGACGCCCGAGACGACTCTGCGCGCAGGCCACGTTGTAGAGGCACTGGTCCCGCAGCCCACCCAGCAGCGGGTGCGGCTCGAGGTGGGCGATGGCCTCCTCGAAGGGCTCGAGGCAGCCCTCCCAGTCCCGAACCTCCAGGCGGTCGAACGCGCGACGGAGCGGCGCCTGGGCTGCCTGCAGCGACGCGGCGGCGTCGCCGAGCGGGATCGCGTTGGGGAAGTTGACTGCCCCCGTCGTCGTCGCTGGATCGCCGCAGGCCCCGAACATCAGCACAAGCCCGAGCGTCAGTACGAGACCGACGACGAACCGACGCACGCTCCGAGGCAGCCTGGCCATCACGTCGCGGATGGTACCCTCGCGGCCCGTGAGCGCCCGACGCCTCCTGCTGCTGGTCTCGTGCGTCGTCGCGCTGCTGCTGGGTGCGCTCGGCGGATGCAGCGAGGTCTCGGATCTCCCGACCGCCACGGCCCGCCCCCCGGCCGAGGGCGAGCTCCCGAGCGCCGCGGACTTCCGGGCCCAGCTCAACAAGTCGCGCGGGTTCCGGGACTGCTTCAGCGTCATCCGCGACCCGGAGTTCGTCACGGCCGACGCCGCTGAGGGGTTCGCCGGTGCGGAGTTGGTCATGGGCCTCGATCTCGGCCGCGTCCAGGTCGCCTATCCGGTCCTCCTGCTGAACCACCACGAGATCGTCGAGCACACGATCGAGGGGATCGACCTCCTCGCCTGCTGGTGACCGCTTTGCCGAACGGGCGTCGTGCACGTCCGCGAGATCGACGGTCGCTCCCTGCGCTTCGGCCACCGCGGCTGGCTCTGGCACAGCGCCTTCGTGCTCTACGACACCGAGACCGACTCGATCTGGCACCACCAGACCGGATGGGCAATGGACGGGCCGCTCCGCGGCAAGGCGTTGCCGCGCTACCCGACGCAGCTCATGACCTGGCGCGCGTGGAAAGCGGAGCATCCGGGCACGCTCGTCCTCCCGAAGCCCAACCCGACGGACCCGGCGGTGCGCTCGGACGACTACGCCCGACGCAACGCGGTCATCTCGTACGGGCTGGGCGTGGACCTCCCCGGCGCGTTCCGGCTGTACCCGTACGTCGAGCTCGACGCAGGTCCGGTCGAAGAGTACGTGGACGGCGTCCCACTCGTCGTGACGCTCGATCGGACGGCCGGCGGCGCGTTCGCCTGGGACCGACGCGTCGACGGGGAGTCACTCTCGTTCGAGGTCGTCGCGGAGCCCGACGCGCGCCCGCAGCTGCGCGAACGAGATGGCGAGCGCGCGTGGTGGCTTCGCAGCGGGCGCCCGGTTGCCGGCACCGGCGCCGACGGCCCCCTGCGCGCCGTGTTCGCGAACCAGTGGGAGGTCGCGGCCTGGGGGTTTCAGCACCCCACAGGCTCGCGCTACCCCGATTCGACCAAGTGAGAGAGCGCCCGTGTCCCCCCTGGGAGACGTGAAATGACGGCGACCTGACTCACGGGAGTGGCGCGCCAATTGCGCAAACGGAACCGGCGGTCTTCTCGTGCCGTCCCTGTGGCGGTATCTTCGAGGACGACCTGAAGGAGATCTGGATGACGTCTCGACTCTCGCTCGCTGTTCTCGGACTCGCACTCGCTGCGTTCATGGTCCCGGCCTCCACCGCCGGAGCCAAGGACGACGCCGCCAAGCTCAAGAAGGCGCGCGAGAAGGTCCGCGCCAAGTACGAGGTGAAGAAGGCGGGCTACGCTTTCCCCGACCTCGGCTACTGGATCGACGCCGCCAAGCTCGAGGACTCCCGCTGGAGCGTGTCCACCAAGGGCAAGTCGCACGAGAAGGGCCTGATGCTCCGCGTCAAGTGGTCGAACGAGGCTTCGGCCGCGGCCGGCATGAACATCGACGTCATCATCCAGAAGTTCATCTACTACAAGCAGAACGGCAACACGCGCACGCCGTTCTCGCTGCCGTTCGAGAACTACGGCGAGTCGGTCCGCTGCGACGACCTCGAGGGTCTCCTGGTGGGCTTCTTCCAGGACTGGAAGCGCTCGGCCAAGGACGTCATCGAGAAGGAGAGCGTCGAGGCGAAGAAGGCGCGTGGGGCCGGCAAGGTCGTGGAGCTCTACAGCGCCTGCGTCGGCACCGACAAGGACAGCGGCAACCGCGAGCGGCGTGAGTGGTACGGCTGGGCCGACGGCAAGCGGATCTCCAGCTACATCGTCGAGGTCCGCTACGGCCCCGCCCTCCTCGGCAAGGAAGGCCTCCTCGCCAAGGGCAAGGAACTGGTGAAGAACATTGCGCCCATCAAGGACAAGGTGAAGTGGAGATAGGTCGCTCCGGCCATCTGATCGCCACCTGATCCCGACCTCCAACCGATCGTCACAGCCCCGCTCCCGACACGCACCGCGCGTCGGAAGCGGGGCTTTCGCGTTGGGGGCTCGACGGCTGAGACGTGCCGAGCTGGACTCCCCTCGCGCACGATCAAGTGACGTGTGACCAGAGCGCCGCCGGCGACCTCACCGGTCTCTCCGGCCGCGCTTGCCCACGCGAGCGCCCGTCGGGGCGGGACGCGCGGCAGGCCTTGCGCACTGCGGCGGCACGTGCTCATCGGGCAGTCGTCACCGCCGTATCTTCCCCCGCGTGAATCGCCAACGAGGTCCCTGACCAAGCAGGAGGCGTGAGGTCAAGGAACCGCGACGACGCGAGGCCCAGCCTCGCGGAGGAGGGACGACGCAGACATCGCGTTCCCTGCGAAGCGTCAGGCGCGACGCCTGACGCCTGACTCGTCACGCGGAGCGCGACGCTCGGGGCGGGTCGCGGGGCAGGCGTTGCGCAGAGCGGCGACACCGCTCCATCGGGCGCTCGTGTCCGCCGTGCCCACGTTCCCCCGAATTGCCCACGGGGTCCCTGACCGAGCAGGGGGCGTGAGGTCAAGGAACCGCGACGACGCGAGGCCTAGCCTCGTGGAGGATCGGTGACGCAGACATCGCGTTCCCTGCGAAGCGTCAGGCGCGACGCCTGACGCGCGACGCGCCCCGAGCGTCGCTACTCGGTCCAGGAGAAGACGGCGCCGCCGGCGGCGTCGGTCTCGATGTCCCACTCGTTGACCGGACCGAGGTCCTGGTTCGCGCGCTCGTTGCGGACCACGCGATCGCCGCCGTCCGAGAACCAGAAGGCGAAGTGCACCGGCTCCTTCGGCAGTCGCGCTCGCGCCTCGCCCCCGGTGCCGATCGTCACGTTCCAGTCCGGGACCGCGACAACGTAGAAGCGGTCGCCGTCGACACGCACGCCGAGTTCGACGGGGACCTCCTCGCCAGAGCCGACCAGCGTCGCCGAGACTTGGAGACGTCGTTCGCCACAGGTCTCGCGTGCGATCTGGCCAAGGCGCTCGAACCCGGGATCCACGACGACGCGACCGCCCATGCGCTCCGCGGCGCGACCGCGAGGTGCGCCGATCTCGTCGTACGCGCCGGGCTGGATGTCGGAGACCATCCGGCCTCCGTGACGCGACCAACGGCGCAACACGCTGCACGTGTCGTCCGAGAGCGCCATCACGTCGGGCAGGACCAGCAGTTTCACTCCCTGGAGCGCGCCCGGTCGAGCGAGGTCACGCTCGTCGATGAACTTCGGGGAGCGACCCGCGAGAGCCCGCCACGCAGCAGCGCGCGACTGGATCGCCTGACTGTTGTCGGCCTCGTAGCTGCCGAACCGCCGGAGCCATGTATCGCCGTCGTCCTGGCTGTCCAGCATCCATCGGATCGCGAGCGAGGGCTGGGAGATCACGATCCGCGTGTCGTCGTAGAAGGGACGCGCCTGCGCGAGTCGCGCCCCCACGCCGTCCTTCGCACTGATCTCTGCGAGCACCGGGGCGATCTTGGTGCCGTAGCGCGAGAGCGTGGGCGCCACCCCCTCCGCCTCCGAGAACTTCACGGCGTCCTTGCTGGACCAGACGATCGACATCCCCACGCCGCGCGCGAGTCCGCGCCAGACGCGCCACATGGGCAGCAGCGGCTCCGTGCTCGACGGGAACACGGTCTGTCCGAGCAGCAGGCCGTCCCCACCGAGGTCGCGAGCCACCGGGACCGCCAGTCCGATGTCGTAGGGCTCCAAGAAGTCGCATGCGGCCGTGAGGCCGCGGTAGTCCCAGCCGCCGAAGGCCGACGGTGCCTGCGTGCCCGTGATGCCGCACGGGACGCCCGGGCCGACGGCCGAGACCACCTCGCGCAGTGCCGCGAGCGTCTCCGAGAATGTGGCGTCCTGGAAGGCGCGCGTCTGGATCCACGGTGCGAGGTTCCAGGTGTGCGGCGGCTGCGTCAGGCAGCGGTCGCGAATGGCCGCGGTCGTCCACGGTCGCACCGCTCCCCACGTGCGGTACTCCGTGCCCCAGGCGTCGTTGAGGGCGTCGAGATCCCCCTCCCAGTGAAGCTGCATGCGGTCCTTGAACTCGACGCAGCACAGGTGACAGAGACACCAGTCCAACGGATTCGCCCGAACGGTCATCGAAGGCTCGTCGGCGAGTGAGATCGCGACGGCGCCGCCCTTCCCTCCAGCGCGACGGGCACCACGCGCTGCCGACTGGACGGCGCGACCGATCATCTGGGCCCGCACTTCCGGCGCGCGCAGGCAGTGTGGACGACTGCGAACCGTTTCCAGAGGCCAGGCGGTCGTCCGTTCGCTCCAGACCCGGTCCCAGTGTCGCTTCCAGAGTTCGCGCTTCAGGTGCAGCTCGCCCTTTCCGGCCGCATCGTCCTCGTACCAGTCCTGACCGGAACGGACGAACCGGGCGAGATCGCGCTCGAGCGGCATCGAGAGGCCGGTCGCCCCGAGGGCCTCGATGGCGGAGATCATGCCCGGGCGTCGCGCGTCGTCGCCGTACGTCCACACGAGAACGGGATGCGTCCGCGCGGCGCGGCGGTGCACGGGTGGGCGCGCGCGCGCCGACACCTGTTCGGCCCGCAGCGGCACGACGGTTCGCGCGGGACGGTCTCGCCCCATGGCGGGGCCGCACCCAGCTCCGACGAGGAGGGCGACCGTGGCCAGGCTCAGAGCAGCGGGGAGGAATCGCATGAAGTGAGGCAACGCCCGAACGTGGAGGCTGAGGGATGGACGGCTATCCTCCCCCGCCTGTGGAGACGGTTTCGATCTCAGGTCTGGTGAAGACGTATGGGCGCACGCGCGCCCTGCGTGGGCTCACCGTGGATATTCCGCAAGGCGCCGTCGGGCTGCTGGGCCCGAACGGGGCCGGGAAGTCGACGCTCCTGAAGATCCTGCTCGGTCTCCTCACCGCGGACTCCGGCCGGGCACACGTCCTGGGGACGGACGTCTTCGACGACCCGCTCGAGGTGCGTCGCAAGGTCGGCTACATGCCGGAAGTCGACGCGTTCCTCCCCGGACTGACCGGGGCCGACGCGGTCGTCTTTTGCGGGATCCTCTGCGGATTGCCCCGCCGCGAGGCGCAGCGACGGGCGCACGAGATCCTGTACTACGTCGGCCTCGGCGAAGCTCGCTACCGGCGTACAGAGCAGTACTCGATGGGCATGCGCCAGCGGCTCCGTCTGGCCCAGGCCCTCGTGCACGACCCGGAGCTGATCTTCCTCGACGAGCCGACGAACGGCCTCGACCCGGACGGTCGCGAGGAGGTCCTGGATCTCATTGGCGACCTGGTCAAGACGCACAAGAAGAGCATCGTGCTCTGCTCGCACCTGCTGCACGACGTCGAGGCGGTCTGCGAGCACGTCGTGGTCCTCCGGGAGGGCGAGGTCGCGCTCTCGGGATCCGTCGCGGAGATCCGCCGACTCGAGCAGGACACGTGGCGCGTGCGCATCGCCGGAGACGAAGCCGCGTTCCGCCGGGCGTTGCAGATCGGCCGCATCAAGGTGGCTGGGCGAGACGACGAAGCGCTGCGTGTCGTGGTGCCGGCGGGCGCGGGCGCCCCGGAGCTCTTCGTCGCGGCACGTGACAGCGGCTGTGTCCTGCGCGAGGTCTCGACCCTGCGTCAATCGCTCGAGAGCGTGTTCCTGCGCGCCCTCGACATTCCCGCCGGGGGCGACACCTGATGCCGGTCTTCGAGCAGGGCTACCGTCCGTACCACGGCGAGTTCTCACGCCGTTCCTCGATCCTCGCCATGGCCTGGCAGAACTTCCGCCCGCGCCTGCGCTGGTGGGTCTGGTTGCTCGCCGCAGTCTTGCTCTTCTATCCCCACCTCGTCTGGGCGGTCTCGATCTTCATCACGAACATGGTCGCCGGCGGCGCCGGCGGCGGTGTCAGCGCCACCGCCGCTTCGATGCTCGGTGACGGTGCCGGGTGGACGGCGTACGGCTTCGGCGTCGACCCGAACCCCGCGCTCGTCGGCAAGGCCCTCTCGGGTCAGTCGCTCTGGCTCTTCTGGCAGATCCTCGAGCACGCAGCCGTGGCCAACATCGTGCTTCCGGCCGTCGCGGCCGGCGGTGTGCTCGCGTCGGATCGCGTGAGCGGTGCGACGCAGATCTACTTCGCACGCCCGGTCACTCGGCTCGAGTACCTGCTGTCGAAGATCCTCTGCACCAGCGCGTTCTCGTTCATGGTGACGGCGGTGCCTCTGCTGTTGCTCTGGGCCGAGTGCGCCGCGTTCAACCCCGACGCGACGTTCATCTTGAACACGTGGATGGCGCCGTTCGCGATCGTCGGCGCGTCCGCGCTCTATGCGTTGTGGGCGAGCAGCATCGTGCTGGCGCTCTCCGCCAGCCTGCGCCGGCCCGTGATCGTCTCAGTCTGCGCCGTCTTCGTCCCTCTGCTGAGCATGGGCATCTCAGGCGCGATCGTCGAGACCACGCAGAACAAGATGTGGCGACTCATCGACCCGACGTACGCGATGGGTGGACTGACGGCACCCATGTTCGGTGGCGAGCTGCCCGAGTGGCTCGCGACTCCGTGGCTGCTCGTCCCGAGCGTGGTGCTCCCCGCCGCGCTGTTCGCGTTCGTGTGGTGGCGCATTCGCGCCGTCGAGGTCGTCACATGAGCGACGACCCGATCATCCACGTCGAGAACCTGACCCGCTCGTACGGCTCGGTCGTCGCTCTGAACGAGGTCTCGATCGACCTCAAGCCCGGTGTCGTCGGACTGCTTGGCCCGAACGGTGCTGGCAAGTCGACGCTCCTGCGCATTCTCACCGGCGAGCTGCGACCCACGATCGGTTCGGTGACCGTGCTCGGCATGGAGCCGTTCGCGAACCCCGACCTCTATCACCGCATCGGCATCTGCCCCGAGCAGGAGGCGATGTTCGACGACATGACCGGCGTCGAGTTCGTCTCGTTCCTGCTGCGCATGCGCGGCTGGTCGCCGCCCGAAGCGGCGTCGCGGACGGACGAGTGGATCGAACGGGTCGGCCTCGTCGAGGCGCGCGGTCGGCGCATCCGTGGCTACTCGAAGGGGATGCGCCAGCGCATCAAGATCTGCACGGCGTTCGCGCACGACCCGGACCTGCTCTTGCTCGACGAACCACTGACCGGACTCGATCCGCTCTGGCGGCACAAGGTGCAGCGGATGGTGGCCGACTGCGCTGAGCGTGGCGCCACGGTCCTGTTCAGCTCGCACGTGCTCCACGAGGTCGAGGCGGTCACCCGTGACGTCATGCTCCTGCATCGAGGGCGGATCGCGGCCGAGGGCAACGCTCGCGAGATCCGAGCGTTGATCGATCAGCATCCGCACCGTATCCGCATCCTTGCCGAAGAGCCGCGGCGCCTCGCCGTGCACCTGATGCAGTGGGACTGCGTAGAGAGCGTGTGCGTCACCGACACGGGCGTACGGCTGACCACGCCGAAACCCGAGGCGTTCTACTCCCGCATGACCGACGAGAGCGCGGACGGCGATCTCGGCGTCCGGGGCATGGAAAGCCCGGACGACTGCTTGCAGTCACTGTTCGACACGCTGGTGCTGAAACGACCGGTGATCGCGGTCGCGGACCGCAACCGATGAGCGAGGCACGCTTCGACCGACCGCGGCGGCTCGATACGTTCGAGGTGGTCTTCCAGGTCGCGATGCTCACGCTGCGCCGGTCGTTGCGGGGGTTCCGGCTGCTCTGGCCGGTGCTGCTCGTGTTGCTCCCCGGCGTGCTCGCCATCTCGATTGCGCGCGGCCAGCCGCCCGAGCGCCAAGAGGGCTTTTTCTATCTGATCCTCGCGTTCTACCACTTCGGCATCGCGGTGCCGGTCGTGGCGCTGATCCTCTCGACGTCGTTCCCGTGGCCGGAGAGCGACGAAGGGACACTGACCTACTGGTTCACCGCGCCGGCGTCCCGGTGGGCGATCTACATCGGACGGACGATGGCGTCGCTGGCGGTGGGCACACTGCTCCTGCCGATCTCGGTGCTCGCCATCGGACTCCCACTCGAGATCGAGATCGCCGGTCCCATGCAGTCCGCGGTGACGGCGACGCTGCTCGCGTTCCCCGCGTACGTGGGCCTGTTCAGCCTCTCGTCGGTGTGCATTCGCAAGACTCTGGTCGTCGGTGTCGTGTTCGTCCTGATCGAGAACTCAATGTCGTTCTTCGCCGGGACGATCGCGAAGCTCACGCTCGTCTACTACGTGCGGTCCCTGATGTGGCCCGAGTCGTCACCGATCGGTCGTGACATGCTGCAGAAGGCCGCTCGCATCGACGACCCGGCATCGGCGGCCGTCGCGATCGGAGTGTTCGTCGGCGTCGCGATCCTGACGATCCTCGTCGCCCTGCCGCTCATTCAGACGATCGAGTACCGCGGCAAGCACGCGCAGCCGGGATAGCCCGAGTAGCTCCCACCACGCGCTCGCCGTCTGCGGGACGTGATGCCTCCTCCTCGCGCGTTCTTGCCCCGGGGGCCGGCGCGATAGCCTGCGGGGTCGGACCAGGGAGACGGGCAGTGAGCGATCAGGACGAGACGAGCGCGGACACGAACACCGACGCGAACGCCGCGACGAGCACAGGACCGCGGCTGGAGCGCCTGCGCATCGAGCGCGGCCCCACCGGCCGCCGTCGTCGCGGCATCGGGCGCTGGATCGTGCTCGGTGTGATCGTCATCGCGATCGGGGCTCTGTCCATCGGTCCGCTGAAGCGTCTCCTCGCCGCGCGCCCGGTGCGCACGGCGCCGATCGTGCGCGTTGCCGCCACGCAGGGAGCGGTTCGGACCACGGCCTCCGGCTACGTGGTCGCGCGGCGTCGCGCGGCGATCTCCAGTCGGCTATCGGGACGCCTCGAGTCGTTGCTCGTCGACGTCGGCGACGCGGTCGAGGCCGGTCAGTTGCTCGGCACGCTTGGCGCGGAAGATCTGGAAGCCGCCGTCACGGAGGCCGAGGCAACCGTCGCGACCCGACGTGCCGAACTGACCGTTCTGGAGAAGCAGTTCGAAGCGGCGTCCGCCGCTGTCGAGACGGCGAGGCGCCGTCGCTCGCAGAGCGAGGCGACCGTCGCCACCGCCGAGACGGAGCTCGTGGAGGCCAAGCGGCTCGTGACCGTCGAGGAGCGTCTGCTGCGAGAGAGGGTCTCGATGGGCGACACGCTGGAGGCAGCACGATCTGCTCGCGACGTCCGAGAGCGACTGCTGTTCGTGGCTCGCGCCCGCGCCGAGACCGCGCGTGTCGAGGTCGTCCAGCACGAGACTGAATTGGCCGTGATACGGGCGCGCGACACCGTGGCGCAACGCATGGTCGAGGGTGCCGAAGCCGGCCGCGCTCGCGCCGCGGCGCTGTACCGCGATGCCAGCGTGCGCGCACCGTTCGCGGGCATCGTGCTGCGCAAGGAGGCCGAGGTCGGCGAGATGGTCGCGCCGGTGAACGCCGCCGGGAGCATGACACGTGGCGCCATCGTCACGCTGGCCGACTTCGCGTCGCTCGAGATGGAGGTCGACGTCATCGAGCGCGACATCGGCCGAGTCAGCGAGGGCCTGCCCTGCCGCATCGTGCTCGACTCGCGCACGGAGCCCTATCAGGGCCGCGTGCGCCAAGTCGTCCCGACCGCGGACCGCACGCGTGGGACCGTGCAGGTAAAGATCACGTTCGATCAGCTCGACGAGCACGTGCTGCCGGAGATGAGCGGGCGCGTGGAGTTCCTCGACGAGGATGCCGCCGAGCGCGCCCTCGGGGCCGACCGCGTCCTCGCGCCGGACGGCGCCATCACGCAGCGCGACGGAGCGAACGGGGTGTTCGTCGTGACGGAGAGGGTGGTCCGGTTCCACGCAGTGGGACGAGGTGACGAGGACGCCGACGGCCGTGTGGAGATCCACAGCGAACTGCGCGGCGGCGAGGACGTCGTACTGTCTCCGCCCGACGACCTCGCCGATGGCGGCACCGTCCGCATCCTGGCCGACGAGAAGGCGGACTGATGCTGATCACGGCACGCGGCGTCGGGAAGTCGTACTTCCGCGGCGGCCAAGAGCTACGCGTCCTCGACGACCTCGACCTCGACGTCGAAGCGGGCGAGTGGGTCGCGCTCATGGGCCCCAGCGGCAGTGGCAAGACGACGCTGCTGAATCTGATCGGCGGGATCGACGTCCCGGACGCCGGGACGATCCAGGTCGCCGGCGACGAGATCGTTGGTCGCTCGCCCGCCGAGCTCGCCGCGTGGCGCAGCCGCCACGTCGGGTTCATCTTCCAGCTCTACAACCTGCTCTCGGTCCTGACGGCCGAACAGAACGTCGAGCTGCCGCTGCTCCTCACTCCGCTCTCGCGACGCCAGCGTCGCGAGCACGTGCAGACCGCGCTCGAGGTGGTCGGTCTGGCCGATCGCTCCGACCACCGCCCGTCACAACTCTCCGGCGGTCAGCAGCAGCGCGTGGCCATCGCGCGCGCCATCGTCACGGACCCGAGTTTCCTGCTCGCCGACGAACCGACAGGAGACCTCGACGCCAAGAGTGCGGAGGAGATCCTGCACCTGATGGATCGGCTCCGCGCCGACTTCGGCAAGGCGATCGTGATGGTCACGCACGATCCGAACGCCGCGGCGCGCGCAGATCGGCTCGTGCATCTCGAAAAGGGCGCCATCGCCACGTCGGAGGCCGTCCGCGAATGACGCCGTGGCGTCTCCTGTTCGAGCACCTCCGTGGCGCGTGGTTCCGCGTTCTTCTCACGGCGGCCGGCGTCGCGTTGGCCGTGTTCCTGATGGCCACGCTCCGCACCGTCGTGACCAGCCTGCAGCAGACCGTGAAGGCCGCGGGCAGCAACCGCCTCATCACGTCGAGCGCGGTGTCGCTGTTCGTGTTCCTGCCGGCCAAACTCGAGAACGATCTACGCGCGCAGCCGGGTGTCCGCGAGGTAACGCACTGGACCTGGTTCGGCGGCGTCTACATCGACAAGGAGAACATGTTCGCGCGGTTCGCCACGGACGTGCCGACGCTGCGAACGGTCTACGGCGACTGGAGCCCACGCCGCGAGGAGATCGTCATGCCTCCCGAGCAATGGGAGGCGTTCGACGGATCTCGCAAGGCCTGCATCGTGGGCGACGGACTGATCGAGCGCTTCGGGTGGGAGCTCGGCGAGACGATCGAGCTGAAGGGCAACATCTTCCCCGGTGACTACTCGTTCGACATCGCCGGCATCTACACGCCGGGCAGCGGACAGATGGACTCCCAGACGATGTTCTTCCACTGGGACTACCTCGACGAGAAGGCGGGCCGACCGGGGAAGATCTCGACGTTCACGCTCGACCTCGAGGACGGCGCGGATCTCGCTGCGATCGCAGCCGCAGTCGACGATCGCTACGCGTCGAGCGACCACCGCACGCGCACGCTGACCGAGGCGGCGTTCAACCAGATGTTCGTCTCGATGTGGGGCAACGTGCCGTTGCTGCTGTCGATGATCGGCGGCGCCGTGCTGTTCGCGGCGTTCATGATCGCGCTGAACACGATGCTCCTCCACGGCCAGGAGCGACGGCTCGAGGTCGGCGTGCTCAAGGCTCTCGGGTTTCCGGACGCGTCGATCGCTGCGCTGTTCGTCGCCGAGGGCGTCGTCGTCTGCGGCATCGGCGGTCTGTTCGGCGTCGCCGGGGCGCACGTGATGTTCAACGTCATCGGCGTGTCCGCACTCGACCGGTTCTTCCCGTCGTTCGCGATCCTCCCGGAGACCGAGCTGTTGGCTGCCGGCACCGCGGTCGCCGTGGGACTGATCAGCGGCATCGTTCCCGCGTGGGTCGCCGTCCGCACGCCGGTCGTCGACGCCCTGTCGAGGCGCGACTGATGGCCATTCCCCTCGGCTACAACCTCCGCAGCCTGCTCGTGCGGCGTGCTGGCACGGCGCTCAGCGTGCTGTCGATCGGTCTCTCCGTCGCGGTCCTCGTCCTGGTCCTCGCTCTCGCTCGCGGGTTCCAGCTCACGCTCAAGACCACCGGAGACGCGCACAACATCGTGGTGCTGCGGAACGGCGCCACGAGCGAGGGCGAGAGTGGCATGCAACGCGATCGCTTTCGTGCGCTCCGTGCCATGCCCGGCATCGCCATCGGCGAGGACGGTGCGCCACTCGCATCGGCCGAGGTGTACGCCGCGCTCTCGCTCGATCGCGAGGGCGGCGGCTCGGCGAACTTCCCTCTCCGCGGCGTCATGCTCGAGTCGTTCCGCATCCGCGACTCCGCACAGATCGCTGTGGGACGCGCGTTCGAGCCGGGCACCCACGAGGTCGTCGTCGGAAAGGCGCTGCTCGGGCGGATCGCGGGCTGTCGTCTGGGCGGCGCGCTCGAGCTGCAGGGGCAGGGCTGGCCAGTCGTCGGGGTGATCGACTCGGGCGGCGGCGCATACGACTCCGAGATCTGGTGCGACGTCGAGGTCTTCATGCAGGAGCTCGACCGGCCGGTCTACGGGCTGGCGGTCCTGCGGCGCGGCGATCCGGTGCCCGACGATCCGGACCCGACGGACGCCAAGGACGATGCGTTCCGACTGACGATCGAGGGTGACGCCCGGTTCGACGCGGAGACCCACACCGAGCCGGGCTACTTCGAGAGTCAGTCCGGACTGCTCGGCGACATCCTCATGATCGTCGCGTACTTCATCGCCGGGATCATGGCAGTCGGCGCGGCGTTCGGCACGGCGGTGACACTGCTGGCTTCCCTCGCGCGGCGCACGCGTGAGGTCGGCACGCTGCTGGCTCTCGGCTTCCGGCCGTGGGCGATCCTGGTCGGCTTCCTGTTCGAGTCACTGATCCTCGGGCTACTCGGCGGTGTGCTCGGCGTCGCCATCGCGTGGCCGGTCAACGGCGTCGCGACCGGCACGATGAACTGGGAGACGTTCACCGAGCAGGCGTTCGCATTCCGCATCACGGCGGATGTAGTCCTCCAGGCCGTCGTGTTCAGCACCGCGGTCGGCGTGATCGCGGGCCTGGTCCCCGCGTGGCGCGCGAGCCGTCTCCCGCCGAGCGTCGCCCTACGCGGTTGACGCGCGGGTAACTTGGAGCCATGGCAGAGGTACTCCTGCGAGGGACGGGACCCGACGGCGAGGCAGTCGAGCGGCGCCTGGCCGTCGGTGACGAGTGGCACGTCGGCGATCCGACGGTGGCGCGCCTCCGCTCGCTCGGCGAGGGACTGCTGTTCGTGGAGGCCCTCCGCGACGGCGTCGTGATCGACGGACGTCCCGAGCTGTCGCGCCGCATCGTCGATCTGGGGGCGATGGACGCGACGCTCGACCTCGGCGCCATGCTGCTGACGGCGGCCCTTCTCGACTCCGCCTCGGCGGCCACCGAGCCGGAACCCTCCGATCCCACCGCCGCATCACTCGCACCGCTCGCGTTCGAGGAGGACGGGCTCCCGGCGCCGTCATCGACGCAGCCCAACCGGCATCCCGCTCCGCCGCGGGGACCGCGGCCGACGCGGCGGCCGCGATCGCGTCGCAATCGCCTGCCGACGTCGGTCACGGCGTCCCTGGTCGTCCACGGGATCCTGCTCGGGTTGCTGGCGCTGCTGCTCCTGACGAACCCGTCGCCGCCGCGGGAGCGGCCGTTTCGCTATCAGGTTGCGTTCCGGAGCCCGTTGGTCGACGTGCCGCCCGAGGCGCACATGGGATCGCGTGAGACACCGGACCCGGAGGAGAGCGGCGAGAGCGGGACGGACGCCGACCGATCCGCTCCGCTCGACCTCTCCAACTTCGCCGCGCAGCTCGAGGCCGAGGTGGGCCCGGCGGCCGACGAGAAGGCGGAGTCGACGGATCTCGGCGTGGGCGGTGTCCCTGCGGGGACGCTGCTGGCGGCGAGGATCGGGGGCCGCGAGCGCCTGCTTCGCGAAGGTGGCGGCAACGCGGCGGCCGATGGAGCGCTGCTGCTCGCGCTGCGGTGGCTCTCGGACCACCAGGGCATCGACGGAGCGTGGGGTGCGACCGGCTTCAGCGCGATGTGCGACGTCGGCGACCGCTGCGAGGGGCACGGGGAACGCCAGTACCGCGAGGCGGCGACCGGTCTCGCGCTGCTGCCGTTCTTGGGAGCCGGCCACACGCACCACGACGGTCCCTGGCGCGACACGATTCGCGACGGGCTCGCCGCGCTTCTGCGCGACCAGAAGTCAGACGGCTCGTTTGCGTCGGACGGCAAGCGCGTCTACGCGAGCGCCATCTGCTCACTCGCACTCTGCGAGGCCTACGGACTCACCGGCTCCGCGGTACTGCGCGAGCCCGCGCAGCGTTCGATCGACTACTTCGTCAAACGACAGAGCGAGCGCGGCGGCTGGCGCTACCGCCCGGGCGACGGCACCTCGGACGCCTCGGTGACCGGGTGGGTCGTGATGGCCCTCTCGGCCGCGCAACGGGCCAAGCTCCGCGTCCCGGCGCACACGCTGGCCGGCTGTCGGCGGCTGCTCGCGGCGCGGACCGACTCGGATGGCGACGTGGGCTACCTAGCGCGCGGACAGGGCACGGATGCACTGCTCGGTGTCGGGCTGTACTCCCGCATCGCGCTCGGCGCGGATCCCGCATCGGACGAGATGCGCCGGATCGGCTACCGGCTCTCCAGCACGTCGCCACGCTGGGAGGACGGCGAACCCGGCAGCGGCTACGGCGCCGGTGATCCGACGCACTGGTACTACGGCTCGCTCGCTGCGTTCCAGATGGGCCACTGGATCTGGGACGGGTGGAACGAGAGCCTCCGACCGATGCTGCTGCAGAACCAGGTGCGGACCGGATGCGCCACGGGCTCGTGGCCGCCGCGCGGCCGGACCGGGGCACGTGGAGGGCGCCTGGTGACGACGGCGTTGAACGCGTTGTCGCTGGAGGTGATGTACCGGTACCCGCGCGTTGCGCGGTGACTACGGCGCCGTAGGGGCGGCCCCCCTGGTCCGCCCCGCCCGCTGGGGTCATCCGCGCGTGGCGGATCCACTGGCGCTCGGCGGACGACCCTCGTCATGCGGACGGCCATCGGTCGACGGCGGTGCTCCCGCTCGTCGCCGCATCTCGCCGCGCGTGCGGATCCGATCCCCGACGCGCGCCACCTCAATGGGGTCGTACGGGCGGATCTCCTGATCCGCCCCGCCCGCGGGGGTTGGCCGTGTCCGGCAGACCCACTGGCGGACCGCGAACGTCCCTCGTGATCCGGACGGCCATCGGTCGAGGCGGCAACGTCGATCGGCCGTGCAACCCGGCGCGTTCTCGACCGGCGACGTCGATCGCCCGTGGCCGTCCGATCCAGCGTGACCGTGCGCTGACCGCCATCCACCCGCCAGGCCCGCGCGACGCACGTCGGCGGGCGGAGCGGGGGCTCCGCCCCTACGGCGCTCAGGGCGCGTCCACGCGAGCTGGTCGGCCCTCCGCGGAGCACCTCCCGCCCACCTCCACCGCCCCAACCGCTACGGATCCTTCCCGATTCCTTCCGATGGTGGAAACAGGAGTTAGCAGCGTGCGCCCGCGCGCGCCGTCAACCCTGCCCACAGGAGCCTGCCGCTCCGAACGTCGGCGCGGCCCGGATCTTGCTGGGTTCGAGACAGCGCGACTGGAGGAGGTCTCGATGTCGGCAGTAGTCAGAAGCTGGCTCCGTGCGTTCTGCGCACCCTGCGAGAAGAAGCAGGTCTTCGAGTTGAGCGAGGGCTGGACCCTCGTGTGCGCAGAGTGCGGCGCCGAACAGCACCTGGAGCCGAACGGGCTCCTCGCGTCCGCCTAGCGCGGCCGTCCACGCCAACGTCACCACGAGATAGAGGACGCCGAACACGCGCCGATCGAACGAACCCAGCGTGTCGCGCCCGAGTGGTCCCGCCAGCAACCACACGCCGATCAGCACGCCTGCGGCTACCCGCAACGGCACGACGATGAGCATGCGCACCGAACTCGCCTGCGCCCGTCGCTCCACGAGGAGGGGGAACGGCCTCGCGCCGGCTGAGAGAAGCATCGCGGCGGCGACGATCGAGAGGAACCAGGCCCACGCCGCGAAGTTGTCGACGTGATCCGGGAGCAGGAGTCCGGCGGCGACCCACGGGAGCCAGAGCGCTGCGATGCGAACGACCGGATGGCGCCAGAGAGGGCGCCGGCCATTCATCGGTTGGGCGATCGACGTCCGCGAACCAACGCGCGCCAGCGGCGGCTGATCACGACACGCGCGTCGCCGACACAGCGACCGCTACTCCGGTCCGGATCCCCACCCGCGGCGCTGCGGTTGCGCGTCAGCGCAGGCGCCGTGACGCGGGAGATGAGGCCACGCAAGGCTGCGACCGAGGGGAAGCGCTCTCGCGTACGGGCTGACGCAGCCGCGGAGCCGACCAGAAACATGGGAGGCGCGGCGATTGCCACTGACTCGACTCGCGCCCACCGACGAGGCCCGCTGCAATCGCCGTGACCCCGGCGCGCGGGAATGTGTGCGCGCAGGTCCTCGACCGAGGGAACTCACTGTCCCGACGGCGTGACGAGACCGAGCACACACCAGACAACAAAGGCGGGCGCGGCGATTGCCACTCATGCGCCCTGCGCCCACCAACGACGCGCCCTGCAATCGCCGTGAACGGCTACCACTCGCCGAGCACCCACGCCTTCCACTCCTTCTCCATGTCCTCGATCAGCTGGTACCCGTAGACGTCGTTCCACGCGATGTCGTCCTTGGCGAAGCCCTTCTTCAGCTCGCCGCAGAGCTTGGTGAACTTCTCGCGATCGCGGCCGATCAGCCAGGTGACCATCCCGAGTGCGCCGCCGGCCTCGGCCGGCCCGTACTCGGGCATCTGCATGCGCAGGAACTTCCGCATCGGCGGGAAGTCCCCGTCCTGCACCGCCTCGACGCAGCGCGTCTTCCACTCACTCTGCGTCTCCTGGAGCGAGTCGCCCTTCTTCCCCTTCTTCCCGCGCTCCTCGTCGGTGGTACCGCCCTTGCCGACCTTCTTCGATGCCCCGACGCAGGTGTTCAGCGCCTCGCCGAGGACCTCGGCCTCGATCCACTGACCGAGTCCCTCCTCGAGCCACGTCGGCGGTTTCTTCTGCCCGCCCCACATCTTCCAGATCGCGAGGTGCGCCACGTTGTGGACGGTGGCCGACCACATCCCCTCGGCACCGGAGCTGGGATGGCGAACCTGTGTCGGGACGGGGCGGTCGCGCCACACACCGCCCAGGAGTTTGGCGGCGTCGATCCAGCCCTTGGACATCTGCCACTGTGGCTGGAAGTACTCGAACGACTTCACGTAGTCCTCCTGATCGGAGAACGTCACGGTCGGTGAGCGCCCGCTCCACAGCTGCTTGCGGCCGAGCAGTTCGATCAGGAGCGAGTAGGCCTCGTCCAGGTGTTCGCCACGCCCGACGAGGTCCTTCTCGTCGGTGGCGTCGACCAGCAGGAAGTGATCTGTCTTCGCGAGCTGAACCTTCACTCCGAAGCGGCCCTGCCACTCGAGGCGCTCCCTGTTCCGCTCGTACTCCGCCTCCAGGCGCGGGAGATCGGCCTTCGCGACCCACTTCCCACGGAAGTTCGCCTCGCCATTGGCATCGCGGGCCTCGGGGTGGTTCTCGGCCAGTTTCAGGACGCGCTTCAGGAGTTTGGCCGCCTCCTTGTCGAGGTCCTTGTGCCCGTCCGAGTGCTCACGCAGGAACGCGCAGAGCGCCCACTGCGCCGACGCGTTCTTCTTGTTCTTCTCCGACGCCTTCTTCAGTTCGTCGTAGCGGTCGTACGTGGAGAGGCCTTCGGTCTTCGAGTCCACCTCGGCGAGCACGACCTTCTGCATGCCGTGCAGCGTCTTGACGTAGACGACGCCATCCTTCTCGCGCACGGTCCGTCCGTCGACGGTCTTACCGTTCTTCAGGACGTAGGTGTCCGCCCGTGAGGACACGGGCAGGGCGACGAGGAGTAGGGTGGCCAGGGCGAAGGCGCAGGCGCGGAGCGCGAGGCGGCGAAGGCTCTCAGTCATCGATTCCTCCGGAGGCAGGGCACGCAACACCCACGATATACGCCGTGACGACACTGACTGATCTGCGAATCGCGGGCCCTGCGGCTCTCGTGGCGTTCCTGACGCTGACGACGACGGGCTGCGGCCCGGACCTACCGCCGCTCGAGATCGGGCAAGCCGTCTTCGAGCGCACCGTCGGGGGGCTGGCCTGCGTCGACTGCCACGGTGAGTCGGCCACGCCTCGGGAGAACGCCGATTGGCGCCTGCCGGGCGCTCCGCTAGCCGGCGTCGGCGGTCGCGATCCTCTCTGGGGCGGACGCTTCGGCGACGATCTGACCGTCGAGCACGCCGCCATGGTCTGCGCCGCCAAGTTCCAGTTCCGCGACCTCGAGGCGCTGCTCACCGAGCCGAAGTGGATCTCCCTCCCCTGCACGCCGCAGGAACTGAAGGCGCTCGGCGCGTACATCCGTTCCTTCGAGGGTCCGCCGGACGCCATCCCGCGCCGACGCGTTGACGACGTTGATGCAGCGTTCGAACTCGTCGGCGATCCCGACCGCGGCGAACTGGTCTGGGCGGCCACGTGCGCCGTCTGCCACGGCAGCGACGCCGAGGGCGGCCTCGGCCCGGGGCTACGCGGCAAGGACGCCGTCGACGGCTTCGACCTGGCCGACTACGTCCGCCAGGCCGCGGACGACGACGACGTCCACGCGTGGATGCCGCCGTTCGGGCCGGGGGACCTGTCGACGCAGGACCTGGCCGACCTGATGAGCCGCTACGCGGAGTGATCGAGCTCTGCTCGATCACTCCGAGGTAGGGGCGGGCCCCCTGGC